>CAYYSG010000034.1:0-2895 GCA_964474375.1 uncultured Candidatus Saccharibacteria bacterium | reverse complement strand
CCCTGCCTTAGAGTACGAGTTAGACCTATGTCAGCGCAGGTTGCGGCGATGGCAGAGCTCGTAGTAATGCTTGTAATGAAAGTCAAAATAAGAACTAAAATAGAGACTTTAAGCACATTCAACTTAATATTCATGATAACTATAGTATAGCGATTATTTGAAAATCATACTATACTTACAACTTTAAAAATTAATAAATCTAATTGTCAACTATATAACGCAAAAACCATAGTATTTACTATGGTTTTTGTGTTTTAAAAGGCTGATATTGATGTTTCCTGAATACTGTTTAGATTAGACACTTTCCAGCGATGAACTCCCATGTGGTAAGATTCATCATTGTGATATATGTAATAGTCAGATCCGACTTTTACAACATTTCCTCTGTATGCATTTCCAGCAGCTTCAGGAGGAGCATCGATTCCATATTGAGCTTCAGCTTCTGGCCCAGTAGTTCCAAACACCCCAATAAGTAGACCACTGTCACTAACCATCTGCCATTTGTTTACTTGGCTATTTTTCCAGAATTCCCCGTTGTAATTCCAGAATATATATGAATCTGTAGCATAAACATTAGCACCGCAATATTCACAATTATTTCCATTATCGTAGCTTCCATCTGTTGGATATGCTCCTGAATAAGTACGACCTAGAGATTTTGCTGTTTTGAATGTGTATTTATTGTCATTGAGTTTTATACCACCCAAGTGATACATATTATCTGCTTGACCTACATTAAACAAAGCAACGACACCAGTAGATGTAACAGTTGGAGCCTTAACACCTCCGTAAGCTGGATCACTTGTGGTGATAGTTGGGATATTAGCTACTGTTGTTTCGGTTCCCCATACTGGATTATTATTTGTGAATCCTGTCAAAGCTTGTTTGGTAACAGTTCCATTTTGCCCAGCACCCCAATTTGAATTAAATCGCATCAATGATCCATCAGGTTGCAATGCAGGGAAATCCCAAGAATCCAAAACAATTCCAGTACTTCGTAATGTTCCAGTGGAGGTAAGCTCGAAGAATTCATAAGCTCTTTCGCCACCATTTACATATTTTTGTAATGTACCGTAGGTTCTGCCGTTACTAAGAGTCATAACATTATCAAGTGTACTTGTTTGACCTAATTCATAATTTGCATCAGTTACATTGCCACCCCAGTTTTTAACCAAAGTCCATGAACCATTATTACCCGCTAATGATTTTGAATAATCTATACTGTATTCCAACAAATGAGAGAATACTCGAGTAGGATTATTCCTGTCTACGTTAGCACTATAGTTCATTGGCAGGTAAGATATATTTTCTATTACAGACCTTGATGTGTTGAAATGCAACATTCTAACGTTACCTGAATCAGCAAGCCAGAAACTACCGTCGCTTTGATATGTTATAAAGCCTTTTATAAATGATTCATTAAAATCATCAAACATGAATCTATCGTTAGATACAGTAGCAGTACTTGCATAACCACCAGACTGACCAAGAGTCCAAGAAGAATTACCAGTACTGTTACTGAATGCTTTAACCTGCTGGGCTGTTCCAGCGTCAACTACAGCCAAAGTACTATTATCCGGTGAAATAGACATTGAAATAGGATTAGACATTCCAGAAATAGTTAGCGTTGCTGAAGATAGTGTCCCGTCATTATTTATAGAATATTTTTTAGCAGTTTTAGAAGTTGTACCAGCTATAATCCAAAGATTATCACTATTATCCATTATCATAGCTTGAGGAGCTGTCATTGATATTGTTCTTACACTTGCACCTGTAGTTTTATTAAACACATGTATTGTATTTAATCCAGCATGAGCGACATAAAGATAGTTACCATTCTTTTGAACAGCGATACCGCTTGGCTGAGCACTTGAATTAGTACTATTAAGATCTATTACTTTCGGATATGTTCGTCCATAGATAGTTGAAGCTGATGTACCACTAGAGAATAATACTTCGCTATCGTCTGAGACTTTTGTAGCATATACAAAAGATTTTTTTGTATCATATGCATCAAATCCTGCCCAGTACATATATGTACCGTCTGTAGCAACATGACGTACTTCTAGGTTAATATCTCTATTTTGTGTAGGCATAATATATGACATTTTCCCAATATCAGAAAGATTTATCTTAATGGTTGATGAATCACCCTCAACAAAGCCTGTTGATAGGTATAAATTATTTCCTAAGGCAACACCTGAAATTGGAGTACGTAGTCCACGAATTACAGTTGAACCTGATTTACTATCACTAGTATTACCAACTACTCCTTCCCAAGTATAGCTAACATTGTTAGACAGGACTTTGATAGTATAGCCTGATCCACTAACTGTAGATCCAGCGTCATTTTTTCTATCCCAAGTTCCAGTATTTGTACCAGCAGATTTTTGTACATTACTCCATAGAGTTCTTATTAGAACACCAGATGAGTCATACACACCGGCTGAAGTTTTAGCTGAACTTGGAAGCGTATAAGTAAATGTATTTGTTGAGTTATTCCAACTACCAGTACCTGTACTTCCACCACTAATTGTAACTGTCAGCGTCGCTGTAGCTGTGCCACCTTTGCCGTCACTAACTGTGTATGTGATAGTCGGTACAGTACCGGAATAGTTAGTAACAGGAGTAAATGAGTACACTCCATTTGAGTTGATAACAACGCTACCAACTCCACTGATTGATCTGGTTGTGCCAGCGTTAGTTGATGTACCGGATACATTAAATGATGTAACTGATAGTGTGTCACCATTTGGGTCTGTGTCGTTAGTTAATACATTGCCAGATAAAGATCCATTAGTCTGTACACTGCCAGTGTCGTTAGATGGTGTTGGGTTACCATTCGGCGCTGAACTAACACTAACTGCAAGTGTAGATGATGCAGTGCCGCCTTTG
>CAYYSG010000033.1:0-3014 GCA_964474375.1 uncultured Candidatus Saccharibacteria bacterium | reverse complement strand
AGAATCATTCGCAGAATGTAATTATATAGTATGAAAGTCAAATCATCACTTAAAAAAAGAAGTCCCGAAGACAAATTCGTTCGTCGTCGTGGCCGTCTTTACATTATTAACAAGAAGAACCCAAAGTTCAAGCAAAAACAAGGCTAATTTATGCGTATTCTAGGTATAACAATTCCCGCTGAAAAGCGTCTTGAAATCGGACTCACAGTTCTTTTCGGTATTGGTCGCACCACAGCTAAAAAAGTACTTACTGGTCTTCAAATAGACCACGGTAGTAAACCAGCTGATCTAACCATGGACCAAGAAAACGCGATCCGTCGCGAAATCGAGGCTATGAAGATCGAAGGTAATCTCAAGCGTGAAATCTCTGCAAATATAAAACGTCTTAAAGATGTTAAATCATATCGCGGAACTCGTCATGCTAAAAAATTACCAGTTCGAGGTCAACGAACCAAGACTAACTCTCGTACATTGCGTGGTAACGTCCGCGCTACTATGGGAAGTGGTCGCCGTAAAGAAAGTAAAACTTAGTTTTACTTTGTGCGAGTCATTATTTCTACTTTAGTTTATTAGTTTACATATTCCTATGGGAAAGTTAAAGATAAAAAATAAAAATGAAGGATCACAGGGCGAAGGTGCACCACGCACTTCGAGTTCTGTCCGCGTGCCCAAGAAAAAAGTTGTGAGCGGTACACTTCATATCGAAGCTACATTTAATAACACCAAGGCTCTGATTTCTGACAAAGAAGGGAACACTCTTTTCTGGTCATCATCAGGCTCACTTGGGTTCAAGGGTGCTAAAAAAGGCACTCCATTTGCTGCTACAAAAGTTGGTGAAGTTTTGGGCGAAAAAGCAAAAATTATGGGTATTAAAGAGGTTGACGTTGTAATCGTTGGTGTTGGTTCTGGTCGCGAACCAGTTATTCGTGCTCTTACAGCATTCGATATAGACATTACAGCTATCAAGGACGCTACACCAGTTCCACACAACGGTCCTAAACCTAAGAAACCACGAAGAGTATAATATGAAAGCAATCAAGAAATACAAAGTAGCACGTCGTCTCGGAGCACATGTCTTCGAAAAAACACAAACTGCAAAATTTGCGGATAGTGTTAACCGTCGTGGTGCTAAAAAAGGTGGCAAGCGTCCAAAGCCTCTATCAGGCTACGCTGAACAGCTTTACGAAAAACAACGTATTCGTTTTTCATATGGTATCTCAGAAAAGCAATTTTCTAACTATGTTAAAGTTGCTACAAAAACTCGTGGTGTTAAACCAGCTGACTCTCTTATTTCACAATTAGAATCAAGACTAGACAGTATCGTATACCGTATGGGATTTGCTCCTACTCGCCGTATGGCTCGCCAAATGGTGTCACACGGGCATTTCTGTGTTAATGGTACACGTACTACTGTGCCGTCACGTACGATTCATGTTGGTGATGAAATTACTGTTCGCGAAGGAAGTAAAAAATCAGTAATGTTCCAAGATCTCGCTGTAAAAACAAAAGATGCATCATTCCCGTCATGGCTAGCAGTGTCTGTCGACTCACTGAAAGCTACACTGAAAGGTAAACCAGGTATGGTGGACAGCGCTTTTGATTTTAACAAAGTCATCGAGTTCTATAGTCGTTAATTATTAGCTAGTATTCTAAGTCATAAATATGCACGAATATTCAATAATTCTGCCGACAAAGCCCCGAGCGGTCAAAGACGAACCAACACGTGGTATCTTTGAGATCGATAATCTGTACCCAGGGTATGGTCATACTTTAGGTAACTCTCTTCGCCGTATTGTACTGTCATCTCTTCCAGGAGCTGCTATTACTTCTATTAAAATAGAAGGTGCGGATCACGAATTCTCTGTTCTAGACGGAGTAAGAGAAGATGTTATTACAATAATTCTTCATCTGAAGCAACTTCGTTTCAAGATTCATTCTGACGAAGCACAAGAAATAACTCTTAGTGTAAAAGGCTCTAAGAAAGTAACTGCAGCTGATATCAAAACTAGTTCACAAGTTGAAGTTCTAAATCCAGAACTTTACATTGCTGAAATAACTGATAAATCAGGAGCACTAAACATAACTATGCGCATTGAACGTGGTCTTGGTTTCGTAACCAAGGAAGAACATCAGCGTGCAAAAGTTGAAATCGGTACTATTGCAGTAGATGCAATATTCACACCAATACGTCGTGTATCATACGAAGTAGAAAACATGCGTGTAGGCGATAATACTAACCACAACAGACTACGTTTAAATATAGAAACTGATGGTTCTATTACTCCACGTGAAGCCCTGAACCGTTCTATTCGTATCATGATTGAACAGCTTGATGCTATGCTAGACCACGAAATCCGTAATGTTGTTATGGATGACGAAACTCCAGTAGAAAAATCTGACGAAGAAGAATCCGAAAAGCCAGCAAAATCATCATCTGATGGTGAATTTACTGATATATTAAAAACACGTATAGATACTCTAGGGCTTTCTACACGTATTTTGACAGCTCTTCAAAATGCAAATATTCGTACAGTCGGTGGCGTAGCACGTAAAAAGAAGGATGACCTTCTTGATATCGACGGTATGGGCGAAAAAGGCATTGAAGAGATTAAGAACGTGCTAAGTAATTTTGGCATAACACTAAAAGAATAATTTTATGAGACACCACAACGCTAACAGAAAATTCGGACGTCCAGCATCACAACGCAGAGCTCTACTTAAGAGTCTGACTGTGGCTCTTGTTACTAACGACGCAATAACTACAACTGACGCCAAGGCACGTGAACTACGTCCTTTCGTTGAGAAACTTATTACAGTAGGTAAAAAGGGTACGCTTTCAGCAAGACGTGATTTGTTATCTCGCCTAGATAACAATGAAGCAGTATCATCTAAAATAATGGATGTACTAGCTAAGAATTATGAAAAAAGACAAGGCGGATACACTCGTATCTACAAACTACCTCGCAGAGTCGGCGATGCAGCATTAATGGCAAGAATAGAATTTGTATAAAATT
>CAYYSG010000032.1:0-3370 GCA_964474375.1 uncultured Candidatus Saccharibacteria bacterium | reverse complement strand
TTTTGGTTTTTATATTTTTAACAATCTTTTTCTTCGTTAAATACTCAGAACTAAACAAGCATCATTCTGGATTAGAAGAATATTCTTTGGTTGATCCAGCTCGTAACTACATAGAACAGAAAGATTTTATTGTTAACATACAGTCATTACGTGAACAAATAAATAAAAAAGTTCAAGATGAAAATTTGCAGGACAAAGTATCAATATATTTTGAAGTTTTAAATACAGGGGCGAATATTTCAGTTAATCAGCAGAAAAAGATTTTCCCAGCGAGCTTAACTAAACTACCACTTGCTATTGCTACTGTTAAAAAAATAGAACAAGGTGTGTGGAATTGGGATACTATTATTGTATTTGAACAAAATGATCTTGATCAGAATTCTGGATATTTATATGAGCGAAGTGCTGGTACTAAAATAACAGTTGAAGAATTACTGCGTGAATTATTAATAAATTCTGATAATACAGCGTATCGGGCACTACTTCGAAATGTAGAATCTGAATATTTAGTTGGAATGGTTACAGCTTTAGGGCTTGAGGATTTGTTTCGAGATGATGGTAAGATGAGCGCTAAAGAATATACAAGATTCTTTAGGTCTCTATATACATCTAGCTATCTTAAAAGAGATAATTCTCAAAAGATTTTAGAATGGATGACACAGTCTAATTTTAATAATTACATTAAATCTGGTTTACCAAATGATGTAAAATTTGCTCACAAAATAGGGGAAAACTATAAATTCAATTCATATTCAGATGCGGGTATAGTTTATCTTGAAAACAGGCCGTATTACTTAGGTATCATGTTTGAAACACAAAACGAAGAAAAAGATATGGATAGGGTTAGTCAATTTATGAGTGAAACATCTGAAATGATTTATGTGTATATGAAAAATCAGTAATATATGAAGAAAAGAATATTTAAAAAAATAGGTCATATCGCATTTATTGTTACATTTATTGCAACATCTATTTTTTCTTATTTTCCAGCGTCTCCTGTGTCTAATGTAGAAACTGCTTTGGCTGCGCCAGGTACAAGAGTGAGGACAGTAGAATTTTTTGCAGGGCAATATGTAAGTTCTTCTACTGAGAGTTCTGCCAGTGCTCGTACTTTTGCACAACAAAATGTTCAGATTGCAGAATCAAGTGTTGATATTATCGATGCCTATGTGGAGTTATCTCTTCAGCATGGTGCCAATGCAGCAACTACTTCTACTGAGGCACTAGTATATTTTGATGCTTGTGCTCCAACTGCTTGTACTCCTTCAACTGCAATTATGATGCATACGGCAGGACTTGGGACAAACTCAGGTGAATCACAAACAGCACGTTTTAGAGCAGATGTATCCTCTGAGGCAACACTTGCAGCATTTACAGGTGGAACTTTTGCTTTTCAAGTGGGTTATTGTATTGATGGAGCTTCTGGTACTGATGCTGGTACTTGTAACGGAACCGCTGCTTCTAGTATTCAAGGTGCTAATGCAAAATTAGTAGTTTCTTATACATACGATGATACTTCTGCCACACAAACTAACACTGTAATATATCCACTAGAATCAAATACCACAGGACCTGTAGGTTCAAAAACTGCAGTACAAGCATCTTGTACTATGGATTCAAACTGTCCAAAATTTTCATATAATGCAAACATTCCCGAAGTCTCCTCACAAGTGTCACAATTTTTTCATATGCAATTTTCAGGAGGGTCTGTTGCTACAACTACAGACCATCAGTTTCAGGCACAAGTAGATGGTAGCGCGTCGGGCGGCTCGATGTATTTTGAACAAGCTCTTTCCGTTAATGGTGGTGCTATGAATTATCTAGTAAACGGGCTAGCTGGTTATGCAAATAATTCATCTCAGCAGCTTGAAACTCGTGTTAACGGTAATGCTTATTATTTAGGTGGTGAGAATTATGTAACTTATACATATGCAAATAATGCTGCCACTAAAACTAAAACCATAGTTTTGCCTGTAGGTGAAGTTCAAACCGCAGGTTCTACTACAAAATCAGGACTTGTCGGACCCACAGTGTATTTCCCAGAATCCGGAGTAAATGTCGAAAAGGCTTGGTTTCGCGTGCATACAAGTGTTGGGGGAAACACCTCTGCTGTAAACTTAATGTTGACAACAAAAGTTGGAAGTAATTCCGAAACAGGAAGTACTAATTATTCTATTGCAGGAGCCTCTCAAGGTGTGTCGGATGATGGGTATTTTATACATATGGTTCCATCAGCTGACTATACACATCTTGAAACAGCGACAGCTGATAATGGCGTAGATGTACAAATGACCGCTGACTGGGCAACGGCCCGTGGTGCTGTATCAGGTGAACTCGTTATTACTTATACATACACCGATGATACAGATGGATTCAATAACACTCAAAGATTGTTTGCAGGGCAGAGTACTTCGTCTGCGAGTACTGCTTATTCTGCTGCTAGTGGTGAAGTTGATCCTTATATAAATGCTGGTACTGGAACCGCTTATATATTAGGAACATCTTTGATGATGAACGGTAAAGATACTAGTTCAACAGCGAGCCAAACCGTAGGTGCTGATATGACTCTTAGTCCAAGTGCTTGTACTGCTAGTAATACTAGTACTACTTTGACTGATACAGAAATTACAAAAGTTACTTTATTTAAAGCCATATCAGGAATTGTTACGACAAGTGACTCGGATACATATACGCCGTGTTATAGTAGCTCACAGGCGACCATTTTTAATGGGACTGTAGCTATAACTACAATGTATGATTTTCGAACAGTTGATATCTCTGGTACAGCTAATGGTAACAATGGTGCTACGGTTAAAGCTGCCGTGAATGGAACTGTAAAATCTGAAACAGGTACAATTTCAGGAGGTGCCTGGAATATAACATTAGTTCCTAGGCCCGCACCTAACGACATAGTCACTGTCTGGGTAGACAATGTATCTGATGCTAATGAATCAACAGCGGTAACAAAATACAGCACAGGAAACATTACTGGTATGGTACTCAACACTAATGTTCTAACTATTGGTAGTAATCAAAATACATCCGTTAGTACTACTAATCTTGGACTATGTGATTTTGATACTGGATGTTCTGACGAAGACATAATGCATACATCTAACTCAGGAGCACTAGCAGTGCAGGGTAGTAGTAACTCATACACAGGAGAAACACTATCAGTATTAGCATCGAATACACTAACTGTAGCTAGTGCTTCTAGCGAATCTATTACAACAGAATTACTAACTAACGCCGGTACTATTACAGCTACAGGTACTCCAACCATTAACCTTGCTGGTACATCCGGAACTCTATTCACTAACTCCGGCACCTTCACCGCAGGCTCATCCACTGTTAATTTAACAGGGAACGG
>CAYYSG010000031.1:2382-3494 GCA_964474375.1 uncultured Candidatus Saccharibacteria bacterium | reverse complement strand
TTTAGTTCTGAGTATTTAACGAAGAAAAAGATTGTTAAAAATATAAAAACCAAAAGTAAAACTTTTACAACTAAAAGTTTTTTGTTAAAAGGATTTTGATTTTTATTTTTAAAATCTGCCATACGTGTATGTATATTAATTATATCTTTTATATAAATGTATTGTAAACGTATTTTATATACCCAAAACAATCATTTTACACTGTTGGCAAGAGCTGTTTTATGATGCTAAAAGTATAGTCTTCCTATATAATTAATACAGTTAAACCTATGGCCAAAGTCAAACCACAAATCAGTATAACCAGTGCTCAAGCCGAAAAAATAAGACGTGCTTGGGATCCACAAACTCAAGAATGGAACTATTCCATAGCTGATATTATATCCATACTAACTGACACAATAGATCCACGTAACTACTGGAAGGCTCTAAAAAATCGTTTAAAAAATACAAATAAAGAGTTGGTTACGGCTTGTAACCAACTGAAAATGCCTTCGGCTGATGGCAAATTCTATATGGTAGACTCAGCTAATAGGCATACAATGTCCAAAATCATACACATCGTTTCCCCGTACAATGTGGACACTTTTAATGCTTGGTTTGACCATATTGATGCCTTGAATTCAACAAAAGATAAGTCGGACGCCAGTAATAATACTGCCCTACCGCTGGCACCAAAGCCCTCTATAAATTTTGATGAAGAAAAGATATCCACAGCCCTAGAAATACCAATGGATGTTTTTGAAGAAAAAGACAAAATCATTATAAAATTTTTAGCTCCTGGAATTAACCCAAGTGAAATTTTTATATCAATTAGTGCAAAATTTTTAACAATAAAAGGAACCCTGGTAAACAAAATTGAGGCAGGAAGTTCTACAAACAAAATTTATGATGAACTATCTTTTGGTCAATTTTATAGAAAAATAGAATTACCAAATTTAGCTGATATTGATAATGTTGAATCAACTGAATACCATGGACTAATCGAAATAAGAATTCAAAAAATAAACCAAGAACGCGAGCGATTTTTAAAAATCAAATCTATATAAAATAAAAACTCTGATTTAATAAATCAGAGTTTTTATTATTCAGATGGCGCTGGTTCCGGTGCTGGT
>CAYYSG010000031.1:0-2282 GCA_964474375.1 uncultured Candidatus Saccharibacteria bacterium | reverse complement strand
ACACACAATTTTTCGGTTTCTATTTTTTCACTCTTTAATACCTTTGCGTATATTTTATTTATTCCATTACCTATATCCCCTAGCCAATCAGTTAGCATTGTTTTAAATCCTTCAGCCAATGTTCCATTGGTTACAATATTATTAATTTTAGTATCAATATCTTGAACTGATTTTATGACTAATGGTGTTAGTTTAGAATAGTCCACCATCCAGTACCCAGTGGATTCAT
Source organism: uncultured Candidatus Saccharibacteria bacterium (assembly GCA_964474375.1). Taxonomy (GTDB): domain Bacteria; phylum Patescibacteriota; class Minisyncoccia; order Phycocordibacterales; family UBA9973; genus 2-01-FULL-33-17. The sequence goes on along the minus strand of CAYYSG010000031.1, from coordinate 2,053 downwards.
CTATTGGGACAGTAACTGCTTGTGGGTATACTGTGTGCAATTCTTGAGCCAATACACCGTGAGCCAATTTATGTTCAGAATCTCCTATCCAAGTATAGTCATGGATTTTTATTTGATTTAATAAATCTATAGAAAGTTCTGTGTCTACAACATTTTCTTTTAGACGCATATCAGATGTAGTATTGTACGCTGTAGCTGATGAACCAAATGTTATTGATCCTACGGCTCCACCGTTACCATCTTGAAACGCTATCAATGTTGATGGTCCTGCGGCTGTATGGTCATCAAGCCCGCCTTGTATTAATATACCGCTTCGATTAGCATTGTTACCATCATTAAAGAAGCTAGCTATGTAAGACGCGACATCACCTTCTACATCCAGCTTGTAATCAGGAGTACCATCGCCTATTCCTAATGCTCCATCATCTTCAACTGTAAACACTGATGTATTGTTATTTTGTAAATCTATAAATTTACCTGAGAATGTTCCACTACCTGACGCCATATCCATTAATAGCCCTGTGCCGGTAAATGTAGATGTTTCGTGGAAGAATGTTGCGAATGATGGAGCAGATGTCATGCTTGCTGAATAAAGTCTCAATACATCGCCTTGTGTATCGTTTGTATTTTCACCGAATATTGCTGCTGGTAATGCTACTCCACCAGCAAGACCTGTTGTTATGGCCTGAATACCGAATGTTGCACCAGTAGTACGAATACCTGTGTTTGTTCCAGCTGTATTTGAACCACCACTAGCTGTAACTTCCATAGCACGTACCAAGTTAGCTAATGATGTATTATCAACAACACGGATTATAGTGTTAACCGCAGTATTAGAAGTTGATGTTGGAGCATTTGTTAACACGAAACGATTACCTACCTGAACACCTCCAGCACTTGGGTTTGCAGTATAATCCCCAAATATGCCGGCGATAGCAGTAGTGGAACCATTACTAGAAGTTGATCCTGTTATTAGCATGTTGGCATCAGTTGTTGCAGTAGTGGTACCCAACATGAATTGACCACCGTCATCAAATTTAGCAAATGTTGTGCCATTGTCTTGTATCAAGAAATCACCCGTTGATGAAAGGTTTGCAATCAAATCACCCGAGCCATTGTTGGTAAATGTAAAATTATAAGTTGAAGCACCAAATGCAATTGAGGTAGAAGCATCAAGTGTTGTGGTATCATTTATGTCAGCCCAATCTATAACATCTGCATCAATTGTAAATGTTGTGCCACTACCGCCTACTACAATGTCACCATAGTCTCCGTCAGACAAACCGCCGCCGCCAGTAGCATCAGCGCTACAATCCCAAGTATCAGTAGACTCAACCCATTTTAAGATTTGCCCGTCAGTACAACCTTGTAATAAGGATAGTCCGTCAGATTCTGTTTCAAGTCCTGTTGCTGATGTACTAATACCAACTCCGTCACCACCAGCAAACAATGTAATGGAATCAGCGTCAATCATACCCGTAGACAAAGTAAGCACAGTATTACTTGAACCAGCTGTGATTGTGCCACCAATATCCACATTACCTGTTGAGCCTACAACATCAAAATTTGTATAGTCTATGTTTCCGGTAGACCCTGACAATGTTTGTGTACCCATGGAAATACCACCATTTGCAGTAATAGTACCGTCACAAGTAAATGCTCCGGATGTAGTTATTGTACAACCAGATGAACCTGATCCTCCGGCAAAGTTTATACTACCAGTAGAAGTACCGTTTAAATTTAATGGATCAGAACCTTTGGAATCTATTGCTAGGGCTACATCAGTATCACCACCTGTTGCAGCAATAGATACTACTCCACCCGTTGCAGCATTAACTACTGTGATTTCATTTACTGCAGAAGCAACGGTATCAAATATAACCATTTCGTTTCCATTAGCATCAGCTATAAATCCTAAATCAACAAATCTTGGAGCGGTCAGAGTTTTTCCAGATAATGCTTCAGTTCCAGCCAAAGTTGCAAGTGTACCAGTGGTAGGCAATGTTACGTTTGTATCAGCAGTAGTAGTTAATGTTACAGAATCTGCACCAGA
>CAYYSG010000030.1:0-4714 GCA_964474375.1 uncultured Candidatus Saccharibacteria bacterium | reverse complement strand
ATGACTATTTTAGATGTTGGGTATTTAACTGCATCAAAGAAATCAGCTGACTTTAAATGAGTAGAGAGTTTGTCCTGATTACCCCCTGCACCAGTAGTAATGGCACTGATACTATTCATATCAACAGTAGCTTCGGCAGACACAAGAGTATTGCCATTTAGCTTAGCGGAACCAGATGAAATTTTAACACTACCTTTATCGATCCATTCAGTTAGGATTGTTTTATTAGCGGTCCAATTAAGAGAACTTTCATTTACTGCTATACTTTTTGTTACTAATGAATCAGATTCATCGATATCAGTAACAGTATCTGCAGATTCTTGAGTAGTGTTTAGGTTTTGCAGAGCTTCAGCTGATTCAAGATTTTGGGATTCTGCTAAATCATTCTTTTTATTAGTCATCTTATATCCTAGGAAAATAGCAGATGCTACTAGAATAATTATAAAAATTGTTTTTGTATTCATATAAATAAAATTATTTTAATATAATAGAACCCGCACCATTTTTAAGACTTAGGACTAACTCACCCTTGCTGGTAAATTCATATTTTTCTACGTTTTGAAGGTCAGACATAAATTCAACTTCCTGAGAACCCTCACAGAACATCCTAGTCGAACCAATTGGACCAAAACTAAGTGTTTTTTTACTATTATCCGCTGAGTAACTAGAGAAACCATTATTACAATCTGTTTCTATATTTATTTTACCGTCAGTATTGAAACTCAAATAAAATTCGTTTACTTTTTTAGGCTTTAATATTGAACCATTAGTGTATTTGGTTTCCATCCAAGACCATTTAGTCATTGTTAGACTCATTCTGTTAGGGTCTGCTTCGCCTTCAAAATTTTCAGCTATTTGACCTAGCTCACCATTCACGATACCGAACATTATAGATTTACCAACTGTAGGGCTTGATGTCATTGGCTGACCAGGTGCCCGATCAGCATAAGTCACCATAATACGTGATGGGTCATTTGGGTTAAGATATGTTGACTGAGGTGATATCCGGTCACCTATGAATACAGAATTAGTACTAGCGAAACCACCAGGTATTCCCAAATTAACAACAAAATAATAGAACAAGCCACTACCGCCATTGTCAGTAGTTAATAAAAAACCAGCGTCACCAAGACCATCGTTATTGAAATCCCCCACAACTTCATTACCGAAATAACGAGTGACTATTTTTGTAGATGAATTTTCTATAGACTCTTCAGCGGAGCCATCTTTCAGAGTTATACTGCGCCCATCAATAATATAAGTACCGTTACGAGAATCAATATTAGCTATAGCATCTTGATTTTTTGTATTTGTATTTTTATTACTAAATAAGAAAACAAATGCCAAGATAACAACTATTATAATAATTACAATTTTATTTTTCATACCTTAGTATCATAACATAGGTATTATAAAACTACGGGTTGATTAGACTTATAGTTTATTTTGTAATTTTAGTAGCCTTGTTCTTTCCAAAGGGCGCTGTATAAACCAGGATTTTTAATTAATTCATTATGGCTACCTGATTCTACAACACTGCCTTTTTGTAGTACGTATATTCTGTCAGCATGCATAACGGTAGACAGCCTGTGTGCGACTAATATAGTAATACGGTTATTTTTATTTAATGATTTTATAGCTTCGGTTATTGATTCTTCTGTTATGGAATCCAGTGCCGAAGTCGCTTCGTCGAATATCAGAATATCAGGATTACGAACCAAAGCCCGCGCTATAGCAATACGCTGTTTTTCGCCACCGGATAACTTGATACCATTTTCACCTATTTTGGTATAAATTCCGTCCTGAGTACGTTCGATTATACTTTGACCGGCTGATTCTTCTAATGCTTTTATGCAGGATACTTCATCAGCTTCATCATTCGCAAATTTTATATTCTCAAGAAGTGTCCCTGAAAATAGCTGTGTGTCCTGAGTAACTATACCAATATGTTTACGGACTTCGTCTTTGTTAAATTCTTTGAGATCAATGTTGTTATAAGCTATATGGCCTTTGGATGGATCGTACAATCCGGAGAGCATTTTAATAATGGTTGATTTACCACTACCGGATGGTCCAACAAAAGCTATGGTCTCACCTTTTTTAGCTTCGAAACTAATATCCACTACTGCATCCTGTTTTGAATTCTTATGTGAAAAGTTTATAGACTTTGCAGAAATAGATTCAATATTACTAAACAAAGCTGGATTTTTAGGAGCTACTTCAACAGGTCTAGATTTGATATCGGAAAAATTCTCAAGAGAAACGCTGGCTTCGCGCCAAGTACTAATGACATTACCCAAATCCTGAAGTGGTGTAAAAAGATAAAATGAATAAATCCAAAGAGAGAAGAATTCACCAAAAGTTAAATTACCCGTAAAAATAAAATAAAGCATTGCACCTAGTAGAACTGTACGCGTAGCGTTGACTATTGTACCTTGCACAAAAGATAAACTACGCAGGAATTTAACTTTTTTTAATTCTAGTTTCAAGATACCAAGTGAGTTTGATTTTAGTCTTTCTATTTCACGGTCCCCAAGACCCAAGGCTTTGACTAGTTCGATATTACGCAGTGTTTCGGTTGTATTACCGGCTAGACTGTTGCTTTCCTCGGTTATATTTTTTTGAATAGTTTTGATTTTTTTAGACAATAAAAAACTAACACCTCCGATTACAGGCAAAGCGGCAAGGAAAATAATCGTTATCGGCCAATGAATACTGGTGGCGTACACTATAACAAAAATAAACCCGACCATGTTAACGAATAGTGAATTTATTAGTATTCCAATTAATTTTTCACTATCAGTGCGGACTTTTTGGATTTTAGACAATGTGCTACCTGATTGCTCGTCTTCAAATTCCGCATAAGGCATTGCCAGAGTATGTTCTATTCCGTCGGTATACATTTCGGTACCTATTTTTTGTACGGCACGGTTTACGAAATAGTCTTGGAAATTCTTCGCTACACGTGACACAAAAGCGAACCCAACGGCTAAAAGTAGTAGCATTCCGACGCCATTTATAAATTCGGATCTTGTATATAATTCTGGCTTTGTAGCATATTCGTCAATAACTCGGCGAAATACCCAAGGGTCCAAAAGTGAGAAAATCTGGTTAATAGCTGCCAAAAGAAGAGACAAAGCTAGTGTGCCTTTGTACCTTTTCATATAATTCCACAAAATATGCATTCAAATATCATAGCATATTTTATACAAGAAAAATCTAATCCATATAACCTGTCAATAATTAACATATAAAAGCATTAACAATGTTAATATTTGCTAAAAATCACAAAATATGCTATATTATAATAGAACTTTTAAAATATTTTTAAATTTATGACAATTATAAAATCAAAATTAAATTTGATCTTTTGGCTCGGGATGAGCCTGGGTCTACCGACAACTTCAATTTTAGCGGCTACTTGCCTTGTTTGTGTCCTGTTTTATCAGGATCTTTCTTTTTTAGGATTTAAGATACACCAAACCCATTACAATGGATATGGTACGATCTTAGAGGAAGTTCCATACAACTCTCTTGATTTAGGCTGGATCATTCCGGCAGTTGTATTGGGTCTTATATCTTTAGGTTCTTTTATTTTTTTTAGAGAATCCATAAAAATATTTAGAAGAATCAGAAAAGAAAACAGAAGAGAAAAAGCGTATTTGAAAACCCTTTCTAAAAACACAAAAAGAAGAAGCCGAAAACACAAAGAAGAGAGCATAGCTCTTTTTATCTAAAATCAACTACACACTAAAGAAATTAAACCCCACAGAAGATAATTCTTGTGGGGTTTTAGTTTGCCTGATATTTATAATTATTAGTATTTGCGAATTACAGCACGAACAACAGCATTGATTAGTAAATACTGCTCAGGATATATAGGTTTATAGTTTTTATTAGCAGGTTCGAGCCAGACTTTGGCACCATCCTTACGGAAATATTTCATAGTGAATTCCCCATCGACATTAGCTATGACCATATCGCCGTCTTTAGCATAATTTGTTTTTTCAACTATGACCATGTCGCCATCAGCGATGTGGGCTTCGATCATGGAATCCCCGTCGACTTCTAGAACATAAGTATTGGCTTTGCGGGGTACAAGATAGTCCGACAGATTTATAGTATCAGTTGCCTCTTCCGCGACATCAGCTGGAAAGCCAGCTTTGACTGAACCCAGTAGCGGTATTTCAGAAAGAAGTGATTCTGGAACCAGTCGACCTAAATGATCCTTGGTTACAATACCGGCTTCAATCATTTTATCAACAACACGAGAAACCGCATTCTTAGACTTGAACCCGAAGATTTTCATCATTTCGGTATAAGTCGGCATGCGGCTTTCCTTATTGTAGAAAGATAATAATGATTCTTTGTGTGAACTATTCATGACTATATTATACAGCAGATAGTATCCTACCTAGAAATGTAGAGCGAGGTTTTATACTACTGCTGCGAGTATAGAACTGGTGCTTCCACATGGTTTCGACAAGAGTTTTGTGGTTCCGAGCTTCCTCTTTGTACTTTTGACCGCTTAGGATCTTGTAATCAATGATCTTGTTTAATTTTTCGATCTTGCGTTCGATTTGGGTTAAATATTCTTCGTGTGACATATGCCTATATAAATAATTACTAATAAACCTATGTTTATATTATATGTGAACGAGCGTACACATGCAAGTATTTATGACTAGGGAAGTGTGGATAACTAAAATTTATT
>CAYYSG010000029.1:2456-5094 GCA_964474375.1 uncultured Candidatus Saccharibacteria bacterium | reverse complement strand
GATTCATTTATCCAAGAACTAACAGCTAAAAAGCTTGAGAAAGCTGGTTTTACTGTGCACATGGTCCAAAATGGACAAGACGCTATCAAAAAAGCCGACGAAATAAATTTAGATCTTGTAATTTGTGACCTTGTAATACCACACATTGATGGATTTGAAGTTATAGCTAAACTACGTTCTATGGAAAAAACCAAGGCTGTGCCTATTGTTGTATTTTCAAACTTGGCTGACTCTGATGCATTTGGTAAAGCAACAGCTGCTGGAGCAACTAAATTCTTAGTCAAAGCTAACTTTTCCCTATCGGACGTAGTTACCGAAGTAGAAAACCTAATAGGCAAAGCCTAGCCTAAAACCTCGCACAAGCGAGGTTTTTTGTTATAATACATGTATGAAGATTTTTTTAGCAGTTTTATTGATTCTAGTAATTGGCTTTTCTTTAGGTAGTTTTAGTAGTACCAGCAACCTGCTATCTTTTTTGAACAAAGACGCAGTAAAAATAGAAAAGCTAAACGAGCAAGCTAAAGATGCATGGCAAGAAATGACCGATATAGCTAAGAAGGAATCTGGCGTTGTGTTTGATATGCAATATCTGGATGCAATGATAACCATGTACGAGGCTTCTACAAAACTATCCAGCTTGGGTAGCAATATAGGAACAAATGATGTAAAAGATATTGCAAAATCAATTGCAGACGAAGACACCGCAAAACTAAATGAACTTAAGAAACTAAAAGCAGAACTAGAAAAACAATTAGAAGCAGAATCGAAAGAAAAACAGAAACCTCCTTTTATTAAAGAATAAATATATGCATCCCCAGAAATCAATTTTTACAATGCTGATACCTATACTGTGTTTAACGGGCATAGTGGTGTTAGTTGTTATGTGGAACAAAGAACCAGTCCGCAAGATCCGTAACATAATGCAAATCGACGGTCCACAAAGCCCACCCCCAGCTGTAAGATAGATGAACCCTGAAGACGAAATAAAAAAAATAACCAGAATCACCAAAACTCAAGCTGAAGCATTAAAAAGACTTGGTCTTTTTACTTTGCAGGATTTATTGTTTTACTTCCCTAGTAGGTACGAGGACACAGGCAAAACAAAAAGCATTGCTGAATGCGTACCGAATGAACGGGCTGTCATAAACGGCAGTATCTCAAAAATCAAAAAGGAGTTTTCCTACAAATCAAGAGTCCCCCTGACCCGCGCCGTGTTTAGTGACACAACTGGTAGCATGAACCTGACTTGGCTCCATCAGCCATACATGGCAACAATGCTAAAAGACGGACAAGGGCTAACAATTGCTGGAACAATAACTAATAGTGGCAGCAAACTAGGGATAATGAACCCAGACATAATAAAATCCGAAGGTGTAGGCACCAATTCGCTTTTTGAAGGTAAAGAAATGAACATTACCGAAATTCCAGTATACCCGGAAACACGCGGACTAAATGCAAAATGGTTTTACTATACTATTCAAAAAATTATTAGTAGCGGTGTTCATAAAAAAATTATAGACCCCTTGCCGGCAGGAATACTTGATGCGTACCACCTGCCCAAACTAGAAACAGCTTTGATGTGGATACACTTGCCTCGTAAATCGGGCGATAGCGAAGCCTCCAGAAAAAGATTTGCTTTTGAAGAAATATTCTACATAGAAATAGAGCGACTGCGTGCACGCGACGAATACCAGTCCCACGGTGCATATAAAATAAATAAACTATCCAATGAATTTATTGATTCCCTGCCTTTTGAATTAACAGCTGGACAAAAAAGAGTAATTAAAGACATATTCGATGACTGTAACAAAGAAATACCGATGACTCGGCTACTAGAGGGCGATGTAGGGTCAGGCAAAACCGCTATTGCTGGAGCGATAGCGTATAGTGCAGTAAAAACTAGTACTAAAGAAAAAAAGAACGAAAGCCTACAAGTACTATATATGGCACCCACAGAAATACTAGCAACTCAACATTTTGAAAGCTTTATAAAAATGTTTGGGGATTTTGGTATAAACATTGGGCTTTTAACTAGTAATTCATGTAAAAAGTTTCCAGCTAAATCTGTATCAATGAAACGTAGCGACATAGAATGGACATCGATTTCCCGTACTCAGTTACTAAAATGGGCCAAGGACGGCAGTATTGATATATTGATTGGTACGCATTCATTAATGAACAAATCTGTTGTTATGCGTCATTTTGCATTGGCAATAATTGACGAACAGCACAGATTCGGTTCCAAACAAAGAAAGTCATTGATATCAAAAGACGGCTACGCGCCGCACCTATTATCCATGACAGCAACCCCGATACCCCGCACGTTGGCACTTACTATATTTGGGGATTTGGATTTGTCCGTACTAGACGAAATGCCCGCTGGGCGTAAACCTATAATTACAAAATTTGTGATGAAATCAGAACGTGCACAAATGTATGAACATTTTAAAAATGAATTAAAGAATGGACGCCAAGGCTACGTAATATGCCCAAGAATAGATGAACGTGATGAAACCCAGTCACTATCCCCTGAACTAAGTGGCAGCGCAAGAAAAAATAATGGCGGACTACGTTCAGTAAAAGAAGAAGCAAAAAGATTAGCAAAAGAAGAACTAAAAGGCTACCGTATTGGCATACT
>CAYYSG010000029.1:0-2356 GCA_964474375.1 uncultured Candidatus Saccharibacteria bacterium | reverse complement strand
GAAAGACTAAAGACTCTAGTTGAAACCAAGAATGGATTTGAACTAGCCGAAGCAGACCTAATGACTCGCGGACCAGGACAATTTGCTGGAGTAAAACAATCCGGAATATCTGACATTGCTATGGAAGCGCTGAAAAACATAAAGCTGGTTGAACTAGCAAAAAAAGAAGCAAAGGAATTACTAAAGAAAGATAAAGAATTAAAAAAATACCCTGAAATAGAAAACCGTATAAAATCCCGCACAAAAACAGTCCACTTTGAATAACTAAAAAATATTTTTTTCAGATAATATGATGTCTGAACCGAAAAATGATTTAGCTGTATTTTTAAAAGAGCCAGTTAGACTACTAACATAATAGACGTCTTTCGCTACCCTGCTAGTAGCCAAAAGATTTTCTTTTTGTAATATGTTAGATAACTTGTTTGCAGTTACAATTCCAGAATCTATCAAATTAACACCGCCATTGTAGAATTCATTAATTTCATTTTTTATTAACGGGTAGTGAGTACAAGCCAATATTAATGCATCAATGTCTTTCAATGATTCACTCGTTAGATAACTATTTATTAGGTCTTTGTTTATTTCATTTTTTATAAAGCCATTCTCTATTATAGGTACAAGAAATGGTGTAGCTAAAGTTTTTACAACTACACCTGGTTTACGTCTATTTAATTTTTCTTGATACACCCCACTACCAATAGTCCCCATAGTGCCAATTACACCAACAGATTTAATTTTGTCATTTTCTACAACTGATTCAACTATTGGGTCTATGACGTTTATTATTGGAATACTGTCCATAAATTTATCCCGCAAATACTCATACGCTGCAGCTGATGCAGTATTACAAGCTATAACAATAGCATCACATTTTTCTTCATTTATTAGATAATCTGTTATTTTTTCTGAATAAGATTTAATTAAATCTTGGGGTTTATCGCCGTATGGTAAATGAGTAGTATCACCAAAATACACCAGTGTTTCATTAGGTAATTTATTTTTTATAGCAGATAAAACCGTTAAACCACCAATACCAGAATCAAAGATACCTATCTTGGCCATTTTATTCTACAACCAATGCTTGGTTCGATATACCTCCAAATATAGACATGTGTTTTTGTAATTTTTCTATTGGCCAGTATTCATTAGCACGGCCTGATAGTGGGTCATGCACATAAAAACCAATTGGACTGTTTTCACTACCGACAACACCAGTAATAGTACGAGCATGTTCGTTAGAATAAATAGGTACACGATCACCCGCCCAAGTAGTAAAGTAAGAGAGTTTAGGAACTGTGTTATTGATATAACCCCACATAACAACAGGATTACCTGAGAGCACTTCCCCTGCTAGTTGTGACATGGATGGGTTGTGCAATACTTTGGTGGTTCGCCCAAAATGGTTTGCGGCTTTGGCTAAAGCTTCGGCGTACATACCGTAACCTGCATTTGGGCCATCGATATAACCTACAAACATTTCATAAGGATTGTCCCAAATCCTATTTTGCCAATCTGGATTTTTCGGATTATAGCCGGCAGCCCGTACTACATCCATGTCTTCTACGTATATGCCTTTGTATGCTAATGCCATACGCAAACTAGCTGACTCGCAACTACGTGAATACTGCTGTCGATGATAAGGCACCTGCATAACATATAGATTTGGTTCAGTTTCAAAAGAAGTTTTTACTGGCTCGTTAAGAAGACTTCCATTTTTTGAATACAAAGACTGATCAATTGTTACTGTATATTTTGTTTGAGGAGCTAATTTAGTGTTGGGTTTAAATGTAGCCACGCGACCATTTATACTAAATTTACCTGGAACATTCGGAACGATAGTAAAAGATTTTTCTAATGAAGCTAAGTCAATGGGAGACGAAGCAATGATAGTGATGTCGGTATTAGTTCTTTGGTGTTTACCTTTAGGCAGGATTGTTAAATCCAAGTCTTCCCCGTTGGCTAATATGACAGGAACTGTTTCATCAGGCTGTGATTCAACTATGGGCATAATGACATCCGGGTTTAGAAGTTCATTTTGTGCAGCAGAATCTTTTTCGGAAACAATCAAAGATAGGTCGACATCACTATCAGCATTAACACTAGACGGTGAAGCTGATATCAAAAGCCACATGGTAAAAAACAATGCTAACCCAATGAATGTATAAGCATGTGCTGGATGTATGTGGTTTTGTGGCTTCTTTGGATACATCTATAGTAAATATACATTACAAAACTTGAAAAACAAAGCATTTTAGAGTAATGTATGTTCATACCCATCCTTAGCTCAGTTGGTAGAGCAGTCGTCTTATACACGACCGGTCGTAGGTTCGACTCCTACAGGATGGACAATAAAAAT
>CAYYSG010000028.1:0-5499 GCA_964474375.1 uncultured Candidatus Saccharibacteria bacterium | reverse complement strand
ACGATATTGGCTGTGCCGGTGACCATGTTCTGCGTGAAGCGGTGTATCACGAGAATCTTCGGCGGCAGGTCATGTGCCTTCACGATTTCAGATAGATAGTTGATCGTGTAGTTGATATCGGCTGCGTTAAACGTGCCGATCTCGTCTCCCGGCGGAAGTGCGCCCGACTTCATGGAGAATTCCGGATCAAGCGCTAGATGCACATCTGGCTCGATCAGAAACTTCTCGAGAAGCGGCAACTCGCGCTCAAGTGTTGAGTACCCGATCTGCATTTCAAGAATCGTGATGCCGTCTACCTTGCGCGCCATGTCTATCGCGCGCTGCACGTGCTCCTCGGGCATCCGAAGCTTATAGGTGTTGTCCGCCTGCGGCGTACCTTGTGCCGTAATGGCGATATAATCAATGGCCATCACAACCGGCGTTGCAGGATCTGCTGCCTCCCACGCAGCTTTCTCTTGCTTCAATTTGGCAAGCACCGTTCCCTCATCAAACTCGCCGAGGATACCCATCTTCGTCGAGTAGAAGTTGCCGTAGTACGCAATGATGCGGTTAAACGGCAAAATTGCACCTGCTTTCGGGTATGGAGTATCAGTTACTGGCCACAGCCGCTTGGTACTCGTTGCTGAGGTTGTTGCAGTTGGATCGACATGCGCTAGAAACAGCATCTTTGCATCGTACGCTTTGGTATCAAGCACCGGCTTCTGTTTTTTCTCTTCCTTCTTCTCTTCGGTTGGCTCCCCGCGAACATAGGTGGTTGCCGCAACGTGCGGAATAACCACCAGCCCTACCAGCAGCAAAAACGCTCCAGCCAACAGGAGTGCAAGAGCCGGATGAAGCTTATGCGAGCGGCGCGTCATGCAAAACAGGTTCTTCTTCTACGTTTCGTACCGGACGGCGAGAGTAGCCAAGGTAGGCGACCAACAGACCCAAGATCGGGAGTACCCACATTAAATAGGAGTATGGGAGGCCGATAAACGGCACAATGACGATGAGCAGGCCGAGGAGAATGAGCGTGGTGCGCTTGGACATACCCTGTCAGTCTACCAAGCAGCCACGATGACCACAAACTCACCCCGCACTTCGCTTTGATGTTCTGCAAAATATGCCTGTACTTCCTCGGCGCTTCCCTCCACCACTGATTCATGCAGCTTCGTAAGCTCGCGGGCCACCACTACCTTACGCTCTTCAGGCAGCACCTCAGCAAGCGATGCGAGCGCCTTCTCGATGCGGTGCGGGGATTCGTAGAACACGACGGTCCGCTCCTGCGCTGCAATCTCCTTGAACAAGGTCTGACGCCCTTTCTTGTGCGGTAGAAAACCCAAGAACACGAATTCATTAGTCGGCACGCCGGCAATCGAAAGCGCGGCAGTTAAGGCACTGGCCCCTGGTACTGACTCGACCTTCACACCGTCTCCAAGTTTGTCTTTGGCAAGGCGCACCAACTCGCTTCCAGGGTCAGAAATGCCTGGCGTCCCGGCATCTGTTACCAGAGCGACGCGTTTTCCGTCTGCAAGAAGTCCCAAAATACGGTCTGCGGACAAGCGTCCACTTTGCGCATGAAATATAAGGAGTGGCTTCTCAATGCCGTACTTGGCAAGAAGCTTGGAAGAAACGCGGGTGTCCTCGCAGGCAATAGCGTCTGCCTGCTTGAGGGTCTCGAGCGCGCGCAGGGTCACGTCTCCGAGGTTGCCAATCGGGGTAGCGACGATTGAGAGGGTTCCGTACATGTTGAAGCCTAGGTTAGCACGCAGGGCGCCTCTCCTGCTATCATGCAGATTATGAAGGCGCACGTGGTCGGTATCTGCGGGGTGGGCATGAGCGCTACGGCTGTACTCCTCAAAGAAGCCGGTTGGGAGGTTTCAGGCTCTGACGCAGGCTGCTATGGCCCGCCAGGCAAGACACTCGCAAACGCAGATATCACTCCGAAGATCGGATACACTCCCGCAAACATTCCAGAGAATACGGACCTGTTTGTGATCGGGAGAAACGCCAAGCTTGCTCCCTCGGAAAACGAAGAAGTGCAGGCTGCGCTCGCACTTGGCAAGCCGGTTCGTTCATTTCCCGAGGTCATTGGCGAACTGACGAAGGACCGCCCCGTCGCAGTCATTGCAGGCTCCTATGGCAAATCCACCACGACCGCAATCCTCGCGCACATCCTGCACCATGCAGGCACGGGTGCCGGCTATTTCGTCGGCGCCGAGCCGCTCTCTCTTCCTGCCCCCGCAACGCTTGGCACTGGCTACTTTGTTGCTGAGGGAGATGAATACCCGTCAGCGCATGATGATGCGCGCGCCAAATTCATGCATCTGCACGCAACTGACGTGGTGCTTACCTCCGTCGTACACGATCACGTAAACGTGTATCCAACATTCGCGGACTATGAGAAACCGTTTCGCGATCTGCTTGCAACAGTCCCTGCAGACGGCCTTGTCGTTGTATGCGCAGAAGAACAGGGCGCACTCATGCTTGCAACCGAGTCCGGCAAGCAGGTGGTTACCTATGGCGTTACCGATGGAACCTATCACGCGGCCAACGTCGTCTATGGCGAGCGCACCACGTTCAAGCTCATGAAAAACGGCGGCCCGATCACCAACCTGGAGACCGGACTTCTCGGACGCCACAATGTCGAAGACATTGTTGCCGCAAGCGCGTACGTACTCGAGCGCTCACTCGTCACGCCCGAACAGCTACAGGCTGCCATCTCCTCATTCGAAGGCGTACGCCGGCGCTTAGACCGCGTTACACCCGCAAGCGCAGTTCCTACATACGAAGGGTTCGGCTCCTCATATGAGAAAGCGCGCTCTGCAATCGAAGCGATGCGCCTGCACTTCCCCGACCATAAGCTCGTGATCGTGTTTGAGCCGCACACCTTCGGCTGGCGCAACCGTGCAAACCTTTCCTGGTACGACGACGTGTTCGGCGGCGCTCATGTGGTGTTTGTGGCGCCCCCGGAAACCCAAGGAAGCAGCACGCACGATCAGCTCACGCACGAAGAGATCATGGAGCGCGTGAGCGCCGCCGGCATCCAAGCGCTTCCCTACGACCACACGAATCCTGGCTCTGTCGCAGATTCCCTTACGAGCGACGAAGTCGTACTTATTCTCTCGTCGGGAGACTTCGAAGGGTCTTTGCCGCAGATGATCCAAGCTCTTTCTCAGCACTAACATGCGTACGTATCACACTGAGTTCGCGCACGACTATTCCACGTACGCCTTCGGGTATCAAGTGCACGCGGAGCTTGAGAGCGGAGACGACCCGCACCTTCCCTACGAGCACGGCTTTCTTCCCCGTTCTAACCAGCCAGAACGCACTAACCTCTTTTATTTAGCTCGCAGCGTACGTGTGCCAGTTGCGCGCTTTACTCCCGATAGCGAGAACCGCAGAGTGCTGCGCAAGTTCGACGGCACTCTTACGTATGACTACCTCACCCGCGAACAGTTGAAGACCGACGGACATTTCCGCACGCTCTTCCTCTCCTACTTTGATGAGCGCCACGGCATTGGAATCATGGACGAGAAGCGTCTGAACGGTATTTTGGATACCGTACTTCCCCTGCGCGCAGTCCGCTACCTTGAAGCAGACACGCCGGTTGCCTATGCGCTTGAAATCGCAAACGAATCGTTTCTGCATTACTGGTATCCCGTGTATGAGATGAGCAAAGAGGATAAATGCTTTGGCATGTGGCTCATGCTCGACTCCATTCGCAGAGCACATGCTGAAGGGAAAGCGTATGTGTATCTTGGCACCTCCTACGGCGAAAAGGGTCGCTACAAAACCAACATCGCTCCGCTCGAGTACTGGGACGGCGAGACCTGGCGCACTGGTGCCGCCGAACTACGCGCGCACATCAAACACGATGCGGGACTGATCTTCAAACGCACCGACTAGTTACATTCGGCAACAACGGACTCCTCTTCGCGCACGATTGTTAGATCACTGGCAGGAATACGCACAAGCACGAACGGACTCGTAATTACAGAGGGCGTCATGCATGACTCTCCTGGGCTTGTGCGGGTAATGCGCACAGTGCGCGAGAGCGCAGAATCTTCTACGCCTGTGACCATGACATCGTAGCCGCCTGACGTGTGTGTGCCGTCAAAGACCGCAAGCACTTCATACTGCGCAAAGTCGACTGCGGGAATAGCAGGGCCATCTGCCGGATAGGTCATAGACCACAGCTCCTGCAATTCATCCAAAGAGCGGATGCGATAGTTCTTACGTTCATCAACTTCATACGCCTGCTGGCCCTGTGCGAGCACGAAGATATCTGCTGAGCGCGCCTCATCTCCCTTAGGCTCTATCAAGAAGAGCCAGCCGCCAATCACGATCGCAACGATACAAATAGCACCGATAATAAGCGCGTCTTTCATGAATATGAGTATAGCGCCCTTTCGGACGCTATCTCAGGCAGTTGTCTATAAGTTTGGTGCGCGCACTAGGGGTCGAACCTAGGACCTTTCGAGTATCAGTCGAATGCTCTACCAACTGAGCTATGCGCGCAATAGAGGGATACTAGCAGAAATCCCCATTCTCTTCCAGTCTCACGATTTCCTCACAGGCCTCGTTGCTATACTAAGGGCAACCGATGCTACGACACGCCCGTCCACGGGAATCGAAGCGAAACCGGCAAGTCCGGGTCTCCACCGTTGAGGACAAATATCGCCGACACCGCAACAAAATGCGGATCTGGCGCAGATGTACGCAACGACTTGCTCTGCAGCAAGTTGTGGCATAGAAAATCCCGACCAGTAGCCGGGACAGAAGTGGAAGAATTCCGAGGGAGCAACGCGACTTTTGCGTCACAAGCCAAGTAGCAAATCAGGTTGACGGCCTAGACGACCTGCTAACTATGTGACGCGGTCGCCTCGGAACCCTTCCGAGAGATACTATATACAGTGCAGTATGAAAAAGCAAAAAGCCCCGTGAAGGGCCTGTTGCTTCGTACCAAAATAAAGGGTGGAGAAAACAAACGCTCTTGTGTTCCGCCTATTCACAATCCTTAAAGCGTCAATTGAGCGCTTCAAGCACTGTACCGGGATACGTTATCCGGCATCCGAGTGGTGTTTAGGGACATCCACTAACTCCCTATCTCCGAAGAGATAATCGACAGTGATAGGCCTTTCGGGCTCTATCGGTTCCGATTGGATATGTTCCACGAGCAGCTTCCGCTACCCGTGCCTTGTTACGACTTACTCCCTGTCATTGAATTTACCGTAGTCCTGCATGAAGCAAGATATCGGGTACCTCCAACTTCCTTGAGTTGACGGGCGGTGAGTACAAGACTCGAGAACGTATTCACCGTGGTATGGCTGACCCACGATTACTAGCAATTCCGGCTTCAAGAGGTCGTTGCAGACCTCTATCCGTACTGGGGTCGGTTTTTGGGATTTGCTCCACCTTACGGTATTGCGTCCTTCTGTACCGACCATTGTATCACGTGTGCAGCCCAGGGCATCAGAGGGACATGCTGATTTGGCGTCATCCCCACCTTCCTCCCCC
>CAYYSG010000027.1:0-5959 GCA_964474375.1 uncultured Candidatus Saccharibacteria bacterium | reverse complement strand
TCAAAAAGATTCGAATGCGTATCAGCCAATTGGTAAAAACAAAACCGCCGCAGCTTATGGCTGCGGCGGTCGAATCATTGCTCTGGTCCGGCGTTAGCCGAACGGTTGGTCGTCGCATTCGATGTAGTCGGGGCGCGGGACGACGCGAATGGGGAGGTCGATGCCCGGGATGCACTTGGTCTTAACGGGGGCAGCTTTCAGCGCCTCGAAGATCGCGCGGGCGACGGCATCGCCGAACGCCGAACGCACTTCTTCGGTGCGGCAGTCCTTCGGGATCATAAAGATTTCCCCGAAGACGCTTCCTTTGTTAGACCAGCCGCCCACCTGGATGTTCATCCAGATGTCTTCGGCGCCACGGATGTCGAGTTCTTTCTTGAACTCGTTGCCGACGCCCGTCACGTATTTGATGACCCACTGGCAGAGCGTTTTTTCGTCTTCCTGGCTCACAGGCCCCTCGAAAAGGGTATGTGGGAAGACAATGCTGATTCTTGGCATTGAAGGAACTCCTCTAGTTATGCCTGCTATAATAGTAGCATTTTTATTATATAAAGTCAATATCGACGCTCAAATATTCTGTTAGGTGGCTAGCACGCTGCTATACTTTCTGTATGAAAGCTCAAACGATCAACTCCTACATCAAAGAATTTCCTGCGGATGTACAGAAGGTCTTGAAGCAAGTGCGCGCTGCCGTGCGCAAAGCTGCTCCTAAGGCGACTGAAGCCGTTAAATATGGCATTCCAACACTCGTCTATAACGGCAATCTGATCCACTACGGAGCGTTCAAAAAGCATGTGAGCATGTTTCCGATGACTGCTGCGGTACGTAAGGCACTCGGTACGGAGCTTTCCAAGTACAAGATGACCACCGGCGGCGTGCAGTTTCCGTACGGCACCAAGCTTCCGCTCGGGCTCATCGCGAAGATCGTCAAAGTGCGGCTCAAAGAAGGTGCTGCAACCTACAAAAAGAAGTAAGAGTACATGCTATCGTATAGGCAATGACGTTCACCGATCCTTTGACCACAGTGCTGCAGTTGGGGCTCAAAGAGGGCATGACCGTTGCGGACTTCGGCGCAGGCTCCGGGCACTACGCGATCTGCGCAGCAAACATCGTAGGAACGACAGGGCGCGTGTACGCCGTAGACGTGCAGCAGGATGTGCTTACGCGCCTACAGGCTGAGGCGAAGCAGCGAAGCCTTCCGATTGAGACGCTGTGGGCGGATATCGAGCACGCTGGCACGCCGCTTGCGGATGCGTCCATGGACGCCGTCTTGCTTTCAAACGTGTTGTTCCAGGTGCGCGACCAGGCAAGGGTGCTGCAGGAAGCAAGGCGCGTACTGAAACCAGGTGGGAAGATTCTCGTCGTGGACTGGTCGGGCGGGTTTGGCGGTATTGGGCCGCACAAGGACCACGTACTTTCAAAAGAGAAAGCAGAGTCGCTGCTTGCAGGCGCAGGGTTCGTAAAGCAGAAAGATGTGCAGGCAGGAGCGCACCATTACGCGTTTGTAGGCGTTGTCTCGTAGTACACTAAGAGCATCATGCAATCTCTTCGTCCCTTCCAGCTCATCCTCATCGGGATCTTCGGCGCACTCGGATTCTTGGGCGTCTTTATGTTTGCGAACTTCAACGGCGGCAGCACGAAAGAGAAGGTGGGCACGGTTGTAATCTGGGGAACCTTGGATGCTGAGGCAATCACGGCGGGTATTGAGGAAATATCAGCCGGCAACGATAACTACGGCGAAGTGTCCTACGTTGAGCGCCCGGCAAGCACCTTCAGCCGCGATGTGGCGGATGCAATCGCGTCTGGGAACGGTCCCGATATGGTGATCATTTCGCAGGAAGATCTTCTGGGCGAGCGCGCCAAGCTCACGCCGATTCCGTTCTCTTCGCTCCCCGAGCGCACTTTTATAGATTCCTATCTTTCTATCTTTGAGCTCTTTCTCTCCGCTGAAGGCGCGTATGGCATTCCGCTTGCCGTTGACCCCGTTGTTCTCTACTACAACCGCGCTACGCTTGCGAGCGCAGGCGTAGCGCAGGCTCCCGTCAGCTGGGAGGCAATTGCGGGTCTGGCTCCTGGCGTGGTGCGTCGCACCGGCGATAGCGCAATTACTCGCGCCCTGATCCCGTTTGGCGAGTACGGCAACGTACGAAACGCACGTGCCATCATCTCAACTTTGTTCCTGCAGGCAGGAAGTCCGATCACGATTGAAGATGAGCGCGGCGTCACCTCAGTGCTCGCAAGCTCAGAGTCGATGTTCGGCAGGGGTGCGGCTGAATCTGCGGTCACGTTCTACACGCAGTTTGCGGACCCTGCAAAGACGGTCTATTCCTGGAACCGTTCACTGCCGGACTCACGCGCAATGTTTGTGGCAGGCGATCTTGCGCTCTACCCGGGACTCTCGTCCGAGCTTCCGTATCTGCTTGCCGCAAACCCGAATCTTGATTTCGATATGGCGCAGATTCCCCAGCCAGGCGTCTCAGCGTCTCGCACCACGTACGCGCTTGCGTATGTATTCTCAATTCCGAAGGCATCTAAAAATCCTGCAGGTGCGATGCAGGTGGCGTATGCGCTTGGAGCAGATGCGCCCATGAACGCCATGACCGATATTCTCTCCATGGTCCCGGCTCGTCGCGCCATCGTGGCTGCTGGTACGACTGACCGCTACGACACCTTGACCTACGCTGATGCGCTCGTGGCTAAGGGGTGGTTATCCCCGGCACCCTCCGCGACCGACCCCATTTTCTCCGCTATGATAGGGAACGTAACCAGCGGCCGCATGCAAAGCGCACAAGCTCTGCAGGCAGCCGGGGATTCCCTCAATGCCGTCTTACGCTAATATGCAACGCTTCTTCGCTCTCGCGCTTGCGTTTATGATCCCGGGCCTCGCGCTTGCGCAGGGCACGGGTCTTGTGAACCCGCTTCGTGCCGGCAGCTTGCCGGAGCTCGTTGCCGTTATCTTGCAGGCAGTCGTAGAGCTCGGCTCCATTGCAATCGTGCTCATGCTTGTGTGGTCTGGCTTCCTATTTGTAAAAGCGCAGGGAAATCCAGGAGAGCTTGAGACAGCGCGCAAGGCGCTCTTCAATACGGTTATCGGCGGCCTGCTTCTGCTTGGCGCAAGCGGCATCGCGCTTATCCTGCGTTCGACTGTTGAATCCCTATGAACTTCGCGCAGCTTGTTGAAGGAAGAATCGTACCGGCAGTGGATGCGGTCATCATCCCGCTTATCTACGCGATCACCTTCGTGTTCTTTTTGATCGGGGCGGTAAAGTTTTTCTTCTCCCAAAACGATACTGAGCGCAAGCAGGGCAGGGACTTCGTACTCTGGTCCGTGATCGCGTTTGCGGTTATGTTCTCGGTATGGGGACTTGTGCGCCTTCTTTTAACACTTCTCGTATAACCTATGGCACTCTTAGACCTCGCTTCGTTCATCCTGATGCTCATCAATGGCGTAGTCATTCCCCTTATCTTTGCGGTGGCATTCCTTGCATTCATCTGGGGCGCGTACACGTACTTCATCTCTCCGGAGAACTCCGGCAAGCGCGAGGAAGGTCGTAAGTTCGTGCTCTCGGCCGTTATCGGCTTCTTCGTGATGATCGCTATCTGGGGCATCGTGAATGTGGTCGTAAACACCTTTGGTTTCAATCAGGCAAACCGCCCGAATCTGCCGTACTTTGGAGGCGGGTCATCGGGCTTTGGTAGCTGGGGCCTCGGCGGCAACCAGTTTGGCAGCGACTACCGTCCTGACGACTGCCGCCGCACGGGCGTTCAGTGTCAGCCGCCAACTGTTTGTAAGATGGTCAGCACAACGTACTTTGCGTGCCGTCCAGACTAGTATCCACTGAGGGGCCATTGACGTAGCTCCTGCACGTTTTATCCTTACTAGCGTACTACTGTAATCTCTGTCATGAAAAACCTTATCCCTGTCGTTATCGGTGCGGTGTGGGCATTCCCATTGCTTGCGTTCGCGCAGGCTAACAACATTTTCAATCTTGCGAACACCGTAACGCAGATCATCAACGGCGTACTGGTGCCGCTCGTGTTCGCCGTCGCCTTCCTTATCTTCATCGTGAACGTGGTGAAGTACTTCATCTCTGAAGGAGCGGAGGGCAAGGATGAGGCGCGCAAGTTCATCATCTACAGCGTCATCGGCTTCTTCGTAATGGTTGCTGTCTGGGGCTTGGTGAACATCCTCCTTGGAACCTTCAACTTGAACCAGAACGTACCGAGCCTTCCGGTCGCGCCTGGTCCTCGCTAGGGTTTTCTTGTAGAGCGCCCGGGGTTTTTCCCGGGCGCTTTGCGTTTATACGGATAAGGGAATGTTAGTATGAAGCCATGACGTTTGGCGCGCTTTTCAGCTACGCTCTCTTTCAGCTTATTGTGCCGTTGCTGTTCCTGCTTTCAATGCTCACGTTCGTATGGGGTACCTTCCTCGTGTTTATTGCAGGTAGCGCGGACGAGGAGCTTGCAGAGACTGGTAAGACCCTCATGCTCTACGGCGTCGTATGGCTCGTGCTTATGGGGCTTGTGTGGTGGCTCCTGGACGCACTTATTCGCGGCGTGCCGGGGATGTAGGGTGTTACACTAGAGCCTATATGAACAGCGCTTCCGGATTCATCTACAACGTGCAGCAGCAGATTATTAACCCGCTCATTACGCTGATAGCGCTTGCGGCGTTTTTGTACTTTTTGTGGGGGCTTGCGATGTTTATTCGCGCCGGAACCGAAGGCGGGACGATGAAAGAAGAAGGCAAGAAGCACATGCTCTGGGGCATCATCGGCCTTGCAATTATCTTTGGCGCGCGCGCCATTCTCGCGCTTATTGCGCGTACGGTCGGACTCTAGTGCCGGGGAGAGGACTCGAACCTCCACACCCGAAGGCGACTGCTCCTAAGGCAGTTGCGTCTACCAATTTCGCCACCCCGGCAATGGCCTAAGGGTACACGATGTTCGTGGTTTTGTCCGCTTATAGCAAAACCGCCACTCTCTGTGGCGGTTTTGCGTAATTGGTGCGCCCGCCTGGATTCGAACCAGGGACCATCTCCTTAAGAGGGAGTTGCTCTACCAACTGAGCTACGGGCGCGTACTTATGGATACTATACGCAACCTCCATATTCTTCAACCTGTGCACGGGTACAGGTGCCGAGGGTGGGACTCGAACCCACACGACATTGCTGCCTAGGGTGTTTAAGACCCCTATGTCTACCAATTCCATCACCTCGGCAATGAGGTGACGATACCACAGTTTGGAGGCCCGAGCGGGAATTGAACCCGCGCATGGGAGTTTTGCAGACTCCTGCGTTACCACTTCGCCATCGGGCCAGAACCTCTAGATACTAGCGCGAGTTACGCGCTTTCGCTATCGATCTTGCGAGAAATTTCGTCGATGTGTTGGCGGTGCTTCTCGCCAAGATCTGCCTCAAAGCGCACGCGCGGCAAGAAAGAGAAGCGAGCTTTCTGCTTCATAAAGGCGCGGAACTCATCTGACTTTCGTGCAAGGAACTCAAGCGCGTGCTCCATCTGATCGTCGGGAAAGACGCTGATGAATACGGTTGCATTCTTGCGGTCCGGCGCCACCTCCGCGCGCGTCGGCGTGATAAGCGTACCGCGCCCTGCCTCGCGCGCGATGAACTCGCCCGCAACGTGGATCAAGAGTGAGGAAGCTTTTTCGTCGCGCATGCTCATAGTCTAGGACTCGGTTATGGTCACTGATTCAAGCGTGTCGCCAGCGGCAATGTCAGCTTTTGCTTCTACCTGGAGTCCGAACTCTCCTTCGACATGGATTTCCTGCACGTCCGTACGCGCTACTTGGAGGTTGAGGAGTTTGCCGTAGCCAAGATCGACGCCGCGGCGATTAATGCGCACGCGATCATTCACGTTGAGCTGTCCTGATACAAAGCGTGCGCCCATAACGTGCTTGGAGCCAGTCGTACTAAACACCTTGAGGATTTTTGCTTCTCCAGTGA
>CAYYSG010000026.1:0-6967 GCA_964474375.1 uncultured Candidatus Saccharibacteria bacterium | reverse complement strand
TGGGTTTAGGGCGACGATGGATGCGTCTTTGGTGTCAATGACAATGTAGCCACGAGTGTTCAGGATTTCGCGGAGTTCGTCACTCTTAGAATAGTCTTTTTCAGCTCTGGCATTGTCGCGTTCGCGGGCAATCATACGAATATCGTCGGGCAGGATTCTTTCAGCACTATAGTATTCAGTAAATCCAAGACCTAGCATTTTGTCGACTGCTAAAATAGTAGCTAGTTTATTAGCAGGCGTAATATTCGCATCATCGAACAGGGCAATATAATGAGCTAATGCTTCGGCAGTATTTAAATCATTTTGTAGAGAAGATTTTATTTTATCAACATAGCTATCGTCAACTACACCCACACTGATGTTCATCATTGGTATGAATTTTTCATACATACGAATCATGCTAGTTTCAGCAGCGGACAGTGCATCCCATGACAAATTCGCAGGCGTACGATAATGCGCAGTATATAAGAAATATTTATAGGACAAAGGGGAAACACCGCGTTCTTTTAAATCATTTAGCATCATGAAATTGCCATCTCTTTTAGCCATCTTTTTACCATCAACTAGCAAATGTTCACAATGCATAAAGAACTTGGAAAATAGTTTACCACTAGCACATTCGGACTGTGCTATTTCATTTTCATGATGGGGGAACATGTTGTCGATTCCACCTGTATGAATGTCTATGGTGTCACCTAGGAATTCGCGTGCCATGGCACTACATTCTATATGCCAACCAGGGCGGCCTTTACCTAAACTAGTTTCCCAAAATACATCACCATCATTTTCATCCCAAGCTTTCCATAATGCAAAGTCTTGTGGGTTGTCTAGTTCGTACTCGTCGGACGATTCCATTCGGCCTGATGCGTTTTGTTTTAGTTTGTCTTTGTCTATTTTTACTAGCTTGCCATAACTAGGATTTTTCTCAACACTAAAATAAATAGACCCATCGCCTGATTTATAAGCAAAGCCTTTATCCAAAAGGTCTTTGATTATGGAAACCATTTCGTCTATCGAATCTGTAGCACGTGGGTATTTGTAAGCTGGCAGTAAGTATAAATCCATGCACCCAGCATAAAACTCGGCTTCGTATTTAGAAGTTAGTTCACTCAATTTTACACCTAACTCGATGGATTTTTTTATAGTTTTGTCGTCAACATCAGTTAGGTTTACAATATGTTTAACATCAAGACCACTGGATTCCAGCATACGTCTTAATACATCCGCAAAAACATATGCGCGGTAGTTACCAATATGTGGAGTATTGTATACAGTTGGCCCACAAGTATACATGGAAACAGCCCCTGGATTTATAGGAGTAAATTCCTCTATTTTTTTATTTAATGAATTGTAAAGTTTTATAATAGCCATTTTCGTTTCTTGAAATGAAGGATAATCAGTACACCCACCAGTATAATCGAGACCGCAATATAAGCAAATTGCTCGAATGTATTAATGATATTCACATGGGTTATCATGGCTAACATGGTTGCAAACAAAGTCAATGGAAATGTAGTAAATGACATTATGGTCAAAATACGCATTGTTTTGTTAGTTTTAGCAGAAAGAAGCGAATCATTAGTCGACCGCAAATCGAGCAACATTTCACGGTGGCCTTCTAATATACCGGACACTCTTTGGTAATCTGAACGCATTGATTCAATATTCTTCACGTAGTCTTCACCGTATAGTTTGATTCCTATTTTTTCAAATGATTTAAAAATCCCATCATGGAAACGCAAAGCTTGCTTGAAGTCCAGCATTTTTCTATTGAGTTTGGAAATTTCAGTTACTAGTTTGTCCTCGCCACCAGCAAATATGCTATTTTTTATTTCCTCGAGCATTTGGTAAACATCATCTAGTTTGTGTCCAGCTTGTTTGTAACAAGTAGCAATGAGCGCATGGAACAAATGCCCGGCATTTCTAGTAGCTGAGTCTCTGGACAACATGACGTCAACTTCTAGGTCTTTTGCAAAGTCATGAATTGCATTCGAAAATTCATAATGGATAGTTATCATGAAATCCTTACCCAAGATAAAATCAATCTCTAGGTCTGGCATTTTCTTTTCGTTGTGAATACGGGGAAAATGTAATGTCATATAAACCATGTCTTTATATTCTTCAACTTTGGACAAAATGGTCTCGGTTACAAGATCATTTAATAGGTGCTCTGGAATAGAATATTCGGACATCAAATGAATAAGCTCGTCTTGGCTAGGGGATTCTAGGTCAATCCAAGTAATATCCTTGTATTTATATGTTGAAATCATGGTTTTATTATACCAGAGATTTAGCTAATATGTGAAGGTATACATAGCTAAAATAACCTTGCAAAAAAGGGACCTTTATGCTATAGTATCCGGTATATGGAATTCGCAGTCATTAAAACAGGAGGAAAACAATACCGTGTCTCAAAAGGAGACTCTATTCGTATTGAAAAGCTAGGGGACGAAGTAGAAGTTGGTCAGAAGATCAATTTTGACGAAGTTTTGCTAGTTGATAACGGTAAAGACACTACTATCGGAACACCTTTTATATCAGGTGCTTCTGTTAGTGCTGAAGTTACAAAAATCGGACGTGCAGACAAAATAATGGTTGTTAAATACCTACAAAAGTCTCGTTACCACAAAAAGAATGGTCACCGTCAACATTTTGTTGAAGTAAAAATCACTGCGATAAAATAATATCTCGAAATTAAACACAAAAGCTGTACATTTAGTACGGCTTTTATGTTATTATATTAAATAACATATGCATAATCCTCACATGCCAGACATCCCAATGAACCGCGAAGTGACGTATTTTGCACGTACTAATTTTCGAGGTGGTAATGAAATTTTCGGTATCAAAAGAAAAGACCGTCGCCAGCACATGTACGTACTGGGTAAATCTGGTACTGGTAAAACTACACTATTGTCGAACCTGGTAATTCAGAACATTTGGAACAGTGAAGGCTTGTGTCTTGTCGACCCACACGGTGAAGTTGTGGAATCAGTTTTAGCTATGATTCCGGACCATCGAGTAGAAGATGTGGTTTATTTTAATCCAGCTGATACGGAATTCTGTATTGGGTTCAACCCGCTGGAACTACATGACCCTAAATACAAGCACCTAGTAGCATCAGGCCTAATGGGTATTTTTACAAAAATTTGGGCAAACGTATGGTCACCCCGAATGGAACACATAATGAACAATACCATTTTAGCACTACTGGATACCCCTGGTACAACACTACTGGGTATTACCAGAATGCTAGTTGATAAAGAATACCGCCAAATCATAGTCGACAATGTCAAAGACCCTATGGTCAAAAGTTTTTGGGTTCATGAATTTGAACAATGGAAAGAACAATTTCGAAATGAAGCCATAGCTCCGATTCAAAACAAAGTTGGACAGTTCCTGTCATCATCAATCATTCGTAATATAGTTGGACAACAAGAAAGTAGTATCGATATATTCCAGCTGATGAACGAAGGTAAAATCCTGCTAGTGAATGTATCCAAAGGACGCATCGGCGAGGATAATTCCGCACTACTAGGTGCAATGATAATTACCAAATTGCAACTTGCTGCAATGGAACGTGTTCGTATACCTGAAGACGAAAGACGCGATTTTTACTTATACGTAGACGAATTCCAAAACTTTGCTACGGATTCTTTTTCAAACATATTGTCCGAAGCCCGCAAATATAGACTATGTTTGACTTTGGCTCATCAATATACCGCCCAAATTGAAAGCGGGGAAGCTAACAATTTGCGTGATGCTGTGTTCGGTAACGTTGGGTCAATGATAATTTTCCGAGTAGGGGCAGAAGATGCAACCGCACTGGAAAAAGAATTCTCTCCGGAATTTACACCCGAGGATTTCGTAGGACTACCAAACTATCAAATATATTTGAAACTAATGATTGATGGTATTACATCCAGGCCATTTTCAGCTACTACGCTGCCACCTATAAAAGTAGACAGCGAGTTTGATTCAACCCAAAAAGTAGTTGATTCGTCTCGTCGTAAATACTGTAGACCTCAGGACAAAATAGAAGCCACAATTATGGCGTGGAGTTCGGATTTCGGAACAGTAGCTAAAAAAGATGGTATTTATAATGCAGTTTGTTCTAACTGTAACAAAATAATAACAGTGCCTTTTGAGCCTATTCATGGTAAGCCTGTTTACTGTAAAGAATGTTTGGCGAAAATAAAATCAGGTGAACTAAAACCACTAAATGGATTTTTTACAAAGACCGAAGAAGGAAATAGTAATAAGGAAAATAAAGAAGAGTCTAATAAAGTAATTCCGACCAAGGAATTTAGCGCACCGAAACCTGCAGTTATTAAAACAGCAAGCAACTCAGCTCCAGTTTACAAAAAGCCTTTTGAAAAGAAAGAGGAAGATGTTATTAAAAAAGAAATCAACGAAACAAAAGACCAGATTCTAAAACAAAAACCAGACCAAAAAAACAACGATGGGTTTACTAACCTGCGGGATTTGCTGAGTAATTTGTCCAAAAATGATAGCACGAAAAGTCCGAATTTAATTACTCCAACAAAAAAAGTAGAAGTCATCAAGCCTGACCCTAGTAAAATAACCCTGCATAGTAAAGTAACAAAAACACCCGAGCGCAGCAATATACCCAAAGTAATCGTACCCATGCCGACCAAGTCCGCAACTAATGAATCCAAAAATTCATTAAAACAAATAATGTCTCAATTCAAACCAAATACTGCACCCATTCCAAAAAAAGATTTAATTCGTGAATCCGCAACACCTGCACCCGAAAACAAAACAAATAATCCAATAAACAAAAACACCGAGGCAGGCAAGGGGACTAGTCCAAATCCTGCTACTTATCAAAAAAGAACTCCCGCAAAAGAAGTCCCCGAGGATGTCTTGCGTGAAATTTTTACAGAAGAAGAAACAGATAAACCAAAAAAATAGATATGAAAATACTACTAACCGGAGGTGGAACTGGTGGACATTTTTATCCACTAATAGCAATAGCTGAAAGAATAAACGAACTAGCCAGAGAGCGTCGTATTTTGAAAATTGATCTTTACTATATGAGTAATGAAGAATACGACAAAAGATCATTAGAAAATAATGGTATCAAATTCGTAAAAGTACTTAGTGGTAAATTAAGAATCTATCCAAGTATTAAAAATTTTACAGACATGTTCAAAGTAGCCATAGGCGTGATGCAAGCTATATTTAAAATGTTTTTCATATACCCGGATGTAGTTATATCCAAAGGTGGTCATGGTGCATTCCCAGCATTACTGGCTGCAAAGCTACTAAAAATCCCTGTTATAGTGCATGAGTCAGATACTTTTCCTGGAAGAGTTAATCTATGGTCAGGCAAATTTGCAGACTATATTTTAGTTTCATTTAAAGAAAGTGAAAAGTTTTTCAAAAAAGGAAAAGTCACAACAGTTGGACTACCTATTAGAAATGAACTAATAAACTTACCATCACCTAAAATAGGTGCGGAATATTTTGGACTAGATGAACACACCCCAACTATATTCGTATATGCCGGGTCACAAGGTGCAGAAAAAATAAACAATCTTATTTTAGAATCTTTACCTAATTTGTTAAAAAAATATCAGGTCATCCACCAATGTGGTCCTAACAATATGAGCGATGTTAGTACTCGTTCAAAAATAATCCTAAGTGACCATTTGTATAAAAAAAATTACATAATAAAACCATTCTTGGATATTGTAGAAGCGCGCCATGCTGCAGCAGCAGCGTCACTAGTAGTAGCCAGAGCTGGTTCAACATTATTCGAAATAGCAGCTTGGCATTTACCAGCTATCATTATACCGATAACACATTCTAACGGTAACCATCAAATCAAAAATGCAATTCATTTTTCCGAAATAGGTGCCGGCATTATGCTCGAAGAAGCCAACGCACTACCACATCTTTTTGAATCTAAAGTCGATGAAATACTTTTAAACAAAGAAAATTGGATAAGTATGAGCAATGCAACTCGCGATATCGCAAAAGTAGACGCCGCTATGGAAATAGCTCATAGGTCAGTACTAATAGGTGAAGCTCACGAACTAGAATAAAATAAAACCCACAATCATTTGAATTGTGGGTTTTATTTTATATAACGTGAACTTGTTTACGAACAGAAGTTGTTCCGTCGAAATTTGTTTTACGCTTGTTTGTGAATTTCACAACACCGTCTTTAAGAGCAAACAATGTGTGATCTCTACCAGTACCGATATTCGTACCAGCTAGGATTTTTGTTCCACGCTGACGAATAATTATGTTTCCAGCAATGACTTTTTCACCAGCGTATTTTTTAGTACCTAGATACTTTGGTTTTGAGTCATTCAGGTTCTTCGCGGAACCCCCGGCTTTACGATGTGCCATATAATATTTAAATCAAACTTATTATCCAAGTAATGGAAACGATGTGGGACAGACAGCATTTCAAACTTGTATGTTGTATAATAAGGTAACGATATGAATATACCAGAAATTAAAGATAATATCAAGAGCTCGGTGGGTTCAAAGAATGGGCAAAATGTCCTGTTTATTACACTACTTATAGTATCCAATATACTAAGCTTTAAAATCGGTCAAAATAGCCTAATTTACCCCGAAACTACAAATTACTCGGGTCTTGAAACAAAGGCCGATTACAGCCTAAAAGACGCTGATTTAAAGCCTGGTAGCTTGGCTCTAGCCATACAATCTGGCCAGAAAATAGACCAAAGTGGGGAAGTGGGCATGGGTAATACACCTAGCTCAAATACGGGCGAAATACCTCCCCGCTATGTTGCCAGCAAGAGTGGGCGAGTGTACTACTTTACATGGTGCACAGGTGCCAAACGTATTCTAGAGGAAAACAGACAATATTTTAATTCGTCCAGTGACGCCAGGGCAGCAGGACTCAGCCCAAGTACGGCATGTCCAGACCTAGATTAGATTTAGATATAAGTGTCGCACAACATAG
>CAYYSG010000025.1:0-7940 GCA_964474375.1 uncultured Candidatus Saccharibacteria bacterium | reverse complement strand
CCAAAGTCTATTCCTCTTTTTAATACAGCTAACATAGATTTGTGCATTAGCTTACGTACAGTCTGGGGGATTTTGCTCCAAATACTTTCAGGATGAATAGATGCGTTGAACAAAAGCTCGTCACTGTATATGTTACCAATACCGGCGATGGTACGGGTGTCCATCAACAAACTTTTAATAGCACGATTATTTGCTGGCGCAGTGTCCAGTGATTTGGCAAATTCAGTATAGGTTATGTCAGGGTCAACAGGTTCCGGGCCGTGGCTACCTAAATGTTTGTCGTGGTGTGTCTGGTTTTCTATTAGGGTAACTTTGGCAAATTTGCGGGAATCACAAAGCACCAAGTGTTTAGTATTTTTGCCTTTTTGTAGTGTAAAAACTACATGAATGAATCTGTTGTATGGGTCGTGCAGGGCAGAATTTTTTTCATCTTCATGAACGTGCCATTTGTTGTTCTTTTTGTCGTAGTCGTATAGTCCAGCCATCATGTGTCCAGTCATTTTCATATGGATTAGAACAGTGTTTTTATTCGACAGGTTTATCAGAATATTTTTTCCGCGTCTTTTGGCGTCGATTATTTTCGTCCCTTTTATAGATTTTGCAAAGTTTTTAAAGTAGGGTAGGTATTTGATGGTCTCAAAAAAATCTATCCGGCTAGGCTTCATAACAGCTAAATCAGTCCATACGTCTATTATTGTATAGCCACTGCATTCTTCATTTATTCCTTTAGTGGTGGTTGTAACTTCGGGTAGTTCAGGCATATATTGGGTGTTAGGTTATAGGTAGGGATGCACTTAGTTCTTACGGACTATGCGGAGCACTGTGCGGATTACGGCTTGGGTGTCCATTGGGTCTACGTCTTCAGGTAATGATGACAGTGCATCACGGATTTCGTTAGGTGCGTAACCCAGCGCGCTAAGAGCGTCAAATACATCACCACTGACGTTGGTGTTGTAGTTACCACTAATGTCACCAACTTTGTCTTTTAATTCAATTACTATTTTTTCTGCGGTTTTTTTACCGATACCGGATACTTTGGTTAGGAAAGCAACATCACCTTTGCTAATGGCTTGCATTAAAGAATCCACACTGCCTAGGGCTAGTATACCCAGTGCACCACGCGGCCCAATACCGGAAATAGATATCAGCATTACGAAAAATTCTTTTGTCTTTTTGTCTTTGAATCCAAATAGTTCAATAGCATCTTCCCGGACTACTGTGTGTATATGGATACCGCATTCTTCACCTAACAAGGGTAATTCCGTAGGGGACATATGTATCAAATACCCAACACCAGACACGTCCAATATTATGGATTTTTCACTAGTTTCTATAACTCTGCCTTTTAGGTAGCCTATCATAGGCTGATTATAGCATAGTCATGTATAAGTATTTCACTACGCAAAGTATCTCTATAAAAAGTCCTCGGGTCTCCTCGTCAGGACATAAAAGACTCGGCCAGACATTTTTGTATAGACACTTTGCTAGTCGGGTTACTTATTTTGCTTTTTCTGGATTTTATGCTATAGTATCGACATCTATATATCGTGTGTATAGAAACTTTTAAATTAATTTAATACATATGCCAATAACAAAAAATGCTAAGAAAGCACATCGCCAGTCTCTTGTTAAAAAAGCAGGAAACGACCGTGTTACAAAGCAATACAAAGAAGCTACAAAAGCAGTTATGAAGCTTGCTAAAACAAGTAAAGCTGACGCTAAAAAGCTAGTTCCAAAAGCTCAAGCATTGATCGACAAAGCAACAAAGAAAGGTATCTTGAAAAAGAATACTGCATCTCGCAAAAAGTCATTGCTATCTCGCGCTACAAAAGCGTAATATCTTACAAACAAAATCCCTCGTTACGAGGGATTTTGTTTATTTCTTTTTACTAAAAGTGTATTTTTCTATAACTAAGGATACGAATATTCCACAAAGTGTAAATATAAGATATGCCAATATAAACTGCACAAATGTATAGGGGATACTGCTAATGACACCCAGTATACAAACTATAAACCAAGATATGATAGATATTGCTCCACAAGCAAAAGCGATTTGCCTGATACCACGACGGTTTTTGAACTTGAGTAGTCCTTTGTCATCAAAATGAGGGGAGACTATTTTGTGTAGGAATATTCCGTTGGCTAGCAGTATCACCATTATGATCATTTTAGAAATGAATTTTTGAGACTCCATATATCGTTCCGGATTTGAAAGAAATAGAGCTATGCCGGATGCGATGATGAAAACCAGCCCTATCCAAACCACGTTCGACAGGAACCGCAGGGTAGATTTTTCGGTGTCGTTCAAATTCCGGTCTTTACTATAAAAGTTGAATAGTAGGTCGGATATAATAGCGCTACCCATACCAATAACAGCGCCTAGTACATGGATAACAGTAAAAAAAGTTTTATTTTCTACAAAAAATTCTACAGGTTGCATACATTTAAAATACCATAAAATAAAAATTCTGCCTAAGCAGAATTTTTATTATGGCGGAGGAAGGGGGATTCGAACTCCCGGACCGCTTTCACGGTCTCTTGTTTTCAAGACAAGCGCCTTAAACCACTCAGCCATTCCTCCATTTTTTCAATAGTTTCCTATTGGGCTTATATTCAATTGTTTAAAGACTATAGCACAAGTTTTTATAAAAATAAAGAGTGTCTATGTGAATACAATATTTCCGCATTTTGTAAGCTTTGCGGATATTTAAAAACTTGTTTTGAGAAAATACAAGAGGTATACTGCTCCTGTAAGGAGAGAATCCTTCTTTCTCCACATCTTAGAGCTAGCTCGATACTCACCATTATAAGTATTTTTTTTTGATCTAATAATTTATATGAAAGAACATCTTCCAAATATAGAAAATCTTGAAAGAGAAAAGAATATAATAATTGAACTTGGACGAAGTAAGGATAATGAATTAGGAAAAGTGCAAAATATAAATGTTCTCTATAATGGCGAATTAATCATTGACTCAGATAACTCTCAAAGTAATAAGTTATACCTGGTTACAAAGGAAGATGGTACTTCATATGTTGGTGATGTTCATCTACCTTCTGAATTACAAGGAAAAGGGTTAGGTATAAAAATACTACAAGAAATCGCAAACACTTTAAATACAAAAATTGTCCCGACTTATATTTCTACTGGAGGATTTACTTCAGATAATGCTAAGAAAATGTGGGAGAAGGTCGGTAATGAAATTAATCCAAATCCAGATAAATAGAACTGCTCGAGATGCGTTGAATTTAAATTCAAAATTACTTTTAAACAACCTTACATGTCTTGTCGAGGATTAGTTCTAGTACGACGCTCCCCGCAAAAATAAAAACCCCTGAGAAGGGTTTTTATTTTTGTGAGGAAAGCAATTAAATTTCTTTGATTGGGTGGTGTATTCGAAGGGCCTTTTGGTGCTATTGCGTTTTGATAAAAATCGTTGTATTATATCAACAATATGAAAAAAATTAATCAAAAATTGAAAATAACAAAAGCACAAACCTCGGATGCTCAAATAATAAGGGAATTAGAAACTCTTGTTTGGGGTGAAGAAGTGGTAAATAAATATGATATTCCAATGTTTATTTATTTTGGATATGTGTATGTAGCCAAAATTGGGAATAAGATTATTGGAGCTATTGTAAGTTATAAAACAAATAAAAATGAAATATATGTTTGTGACTTAGTCGTACATCCTAATTCTCAAGGAATGGGAATAGGTGAAAAATTATATAAGAAACTTTTACAAGCCGTAAAAGGTACGAACATTGTTTCATTTTTGGATCCCGAATTGGTTCCAACATTGAATCTTCACAAAAAACTTGGTGCAAAAGTTGTTGCAAGAATTAAAAACCCTTATGACTTAGACAAGGGACTTGAAACAGGTGTTCGTTTGTTGGTGAGAATCAAGAATTGAACAATACGCCAATCTTTATTTCAGAAAATTTATATTTTTAAAATACCCTTGTCGGGTATTTTTTTATTAGGGTAGGGTGTAAAGGCGTAGCCTTTACGCCCGCATTTTGTAAGCTTTGCGGATATTTTTCGTATATAATACTAAGGTGGAAGACATTACTTCTGTAACAGATGCCGAATTAGTCAAAAAAAGTCTGGAAAATCCTGACTATTTTCGCTATGTTATAGAACGTTATAACGAAAAACTAGCGCGGTATATTCGTCGGCGTTCGCACGCTACCAGCCACGATGTGGATGATATTTTGCAAGATGTATTTATAAAAATATACCGTAATTTGAACGACTACGACGAAAAGCTGACTTTTTCTTCATGGGTGTATCGTATTACGCACAACCATATAATCGACTGGTATAGGAAAGAAAAAAAGCACGATGTTCTTGAACTCGATGGGGAAGAGAATGGGCTAGTAAATTTCATTGCGTCGACTGACAGTGCCGAAGCTGGTTCGCATTTGGAAGAATTGTCTTTGGAAATAAACCAAGCATTGTCCGGGCTGGACGATAGTTACAGGGAAGTAGTAATGCTCCGATTCTTCGAAGACAAGTCCTACGATGAAATATCCGACATTATGCAAATACCAGTGTCATTAGTTGGTGCTCGGCTGAGCCGCGCCAAAACCATGATAAAGAAAAAATTATTAGCTAATAGTAAAAAATAATATGGATCCAAACAAAGTAATCAGCACAATAAAATCGTCGGGAATCAAGCCCATATCTAAAAAATACTTTTTATTTAAAAGGTATTTGGTAATTAGTCTGGGAATACTCGTAACCATAATGGGGGCTTATGTGTTTGCTAAAACAGTAGCGACTCTTCTGGTTATACCTTGGGATTCCTGGGATTATGTTTTCGGGAATGTTAGCTCATTTTTATATTCATCATTGCCGATAATTTGGATGGTTCTTTTGATTGTGTTTGTTACACTGATACCTTTTATAATAGAAAAAACAAAACAAGGCTACAAATATAAAAAAATAATTCTTGTATTGTTTAGTATAATTTCTAGTATTGTGTTGGGTGTTATTTTTCTAACTATTGGGTCTTTTTCCGGAACAAATAATTTTCTTGTGAATGACGTTATTAAAAAAGAAGCCCGTAACTGGACTAGTCCCGAGTCAGGTCGGATTTCTGGTCATGTTGTAACTATTGGCACTGATTCTATAATTCTAGAAGATTTGCGGTCCAAAGTTTGGGCAGTGGATATTTCAAATATACTAGCTGGTTCCAGGTCCGTTCTAGAGAAAACCGAGGACGTTCGTATAATAGGTTTACAAATCGACGAAAACACATTTTTAGCTTGCCAGGTAATGGCTTTTCCGGAAATAGAAAGAAATATTTTAAATAAAAATGATGGGTTTGAAATAGGTACTAGTCTTAAAAATAAATCCAAACTAGTAGACGAAATGTGCTATGCGATTTTGGGTGATGCATACTAGTTTGTAATAAAATGTAAATTTTTACGTATTAATATATGAGACACAGTTCTCATATTATTAGGCAAATGTTTGTATATGTTAAAAAAATCAAAAACAGCTCTTTTATTAAGTACTGTTTTGTTAACTGGTCTTGTTGCTTCACCTGTATTGGCTGACAATAGAGACGGCGATGATGATGATGATAAAAATCGCGGACACAAAGAATCTAAAGAAATGCGTTTCAAAATGGACGATGATTTCTTAAAAGGTAAGTGGGACGATGATTTTTATAAAAATAAATCTACAAATTCTGCGGCAATGATGGCTAAATTTGAATCTATCCAAAAAGCTATCGAATCAAAGAATTACACCGACTTTACCAAAGCTCTATCTGATGCTGAAGTGAAAGAAACTATAACAGAAGCACAATTTAACATAATCGCAGAGGCTTATACCAAAGCCAAATCCGGTGATGTAAAAGGTGCACAAGAACTTTTAAAATCTAATAACCTAAATCCAATGTTGCATGGTTTCATAATGGGTCAACACATGCAGCTAACTGATGCTCAAAAAGAAGTCTTGAAAAAGGCAGAAGAGCTTATAAAACAAGGCAAAATCGACGAAGCCAAGGCTTTAATAGAGTCCGCAGGACTACCAAAACCACCAATTATGGCTATCGATAAAAATATCAAAAAAGAAGAATTAAAAACAGCTATTGAAACAGCAAAACAACTAAAATCTGATGGTAAAATCGACGAAGCAAAGAAAGTTCTAAGTGATGCCGGTATACCAGAAAGAGCAACAGAAAAACTTGAAAAAGAATTCAATCGCGAAGAACATAAAGAACGCAAATCACTAGTAAGTATATTTAAAAACTTCTTCAGAATTGGTAAAAATAGATAATATTTTTTAAAAAACACAGTACAAAAAACACACAACTCTATCCTTGTGTGTTTTTTGCTTTTTTGCACTTATTTTTCATTGCTATTTTGGGTACTGAAAGCTATAATATATAGGTAATATATAGAGATATTACAAAACAAGATGAGAACATTTTTTTCCTCTAATTTGAAAAGAGCAAATGCTACTTTTGCTACTAGGAAGAGCGTGTTTTTCGTTGTCTCTATTTTAATTCTATCCTTATTTGTAAACGTTTTTACAGCGAATGCTGTAACGGGTTCACCACTACTGTTGCAACACCAAGGGCGACTACTAGATTCCAGTGGTAATTTACTTGGTGGTAGTAGTGGAACTAACTACTGTTTTAAGTTTTCACTTTACGACAATGCAACTGTTGGAAACGGTACAAAACTTTGGCCAGCAGGTGCTCCATCCACAATGACTGTGAATGTAAAGAACGGAGTTTTGAATGCTCGCGTTGGTGATACGTCTGCCGGAGGTGATACTCTTAACTTTGATTTTAATTCTACTGACGAAACATATTTAGATATTCAAGTTGCAAATTCTGTGGCTGGATCTTGTGCGGGTGTTGTAACTTTTGAAAACCTAAATCCTCGCCAAAGACTAACTTCTGCTCCATATGCACTAAATTCAAATTCAGTTGGCGGATTTCTTCCTTCACAAACTCCAACTGGTTCAAATATCCCAGTCTTAACAGGCGGTGACCTAACAATGGCCGGAGTTATTTCGTCAGGTGGTATTACAGTTGATGGTGATGCATTTACTGATTTTACTGGAAACGGTTTAGCTATTTCTGCAGGGGAATTAACACTGGATGTTGCAACTACTGGTACAACAGCCACAACATCATCAAACTCAGGGCTTGAAGTTGGTAGTGACGGACTACGACTACTCGGTGGCTGTAGTACTAATGAAATTTTAAAATGGAACGGAACGGTTTGGGCTTGTGCTGCTGATTCATCAGGTGGCGGAGGTGGAACATTGGACGATGCGTACAACAACGGCAGTACTGTTATCGTGGATGCAGCTGATATATTGCTAAATTTAAATGATGCAACAAATGACTATGCATTAGTCATAGACAACACTACAACTGGCACTATCGATGCTGGTCTTGTTGTTAATACAACAGGGGTGGGTGCTGTTATTACAAATGCTATTGATGTTTCGGATTCTGATATTGTAAACGCAATCAACATTGGTTCTAACAATATTCTTACAGCTGGAGCAACAATTTCATCTACCGAGCTTGATTTACTAGATGGGGGAATTACATTTGGCGAATTATCCAGTACTCCAACAACTATTTCTGGATATGGTATTACTGATGCCGTAACTAATGCTTTAACTGACGGAAATATATTAGTCGGTAATGGTTCAAATGTAGCAACTTCTGTTAACCCATCAGGTGATATTGATATTTCTAATACAGGAGTTTTTGACCTTGATGAACTAGCTGTTGAGGCTGAACTTGAAGCTGTTCTCGATCTGTCTGACCTTCAGGGTGCGGTTA
Source organism: uncultured Candidatus Saccharibacteria bacterium (assembly GCA_964474375.1). GTDB lineage: Bacteria > Patescibacteriota > Minisyncoccia > Phycocordibacterales > UBA9973 > 2-01-FULL-33-17. The sequence continues at coordinate 114 of CAYYSG010000025.1, read as the reverse complement.
TAGACACACAAGTTCCAAACAACATCACTATTGATCTTGCAACACTAGCGTCCACTGTGACTTTCGCTGATGCAGCGGGTGACACAACTACATTCGTAGCTTTGGGTACTGATG
>CAYYSG010000024.1:6440-8892 GCA_964474375.1 uncultured Candidatus Saccharibacteria bacterium | reverse complement strand
TTAGCTCATCTGGTAGAGCACCTCATTTGCAATGAGGGGGTGGCAGGTTCGAGTCCTGTACGGTCCACAGTGTCCAATAATGCGCGATTAGCTCAGTTGGTAGAGCAACCCGTTTACACCGGGAAGGTCGCAAGTTCGAGTCTTGCATCGCGCACAACCAAAATACAATAAAACCCCTATATTGCGTAGGGGTTTTATTGCCTTTGGATTAACAGGTGCAGTAGGTCGGATTCTTTGATTCCACTATTTGCTAGTGAATCTAGTAGCGTAGGGTCATCATGCACCAAATGCCTGTCGACGATGCGCATCAGGACGGGCTTTTTGTTTGACTCTACATGGAATACAAAAGTCTTAGGATGTGATGTTTCCAAAACTGATGAAACTAGTCTGGAATATAAATCCAAATTGTTTTTCAAATTTGGGTCCGCAAATTCATGTGTAGCAGAATTACTAACTGGTATGTTGCTTCGAAAAGGCTGATTCACAAACCCCATATAAATAGGATGAGTTGTATAATGCCGAATTCCACGGAAATTCGGAATAACGGTCATTGCCCATTTTTCGCCTGGGACGAATTCTTCTATCAAGTAATTCCCTATTTCGGGCTTGGTATGGTTTGTAAAAACATCATTAACATCTTCCAGCGTCGTAGCATGAAAAATATGCTGCATGACACCGTCGACATTTACAAAATGCATCGGATAAGGTGGTGAAAATTTAAGATGAATTTCTTTCAATGTACTATTTGATGCTTGACCTATTTCCATATGACGCGGTACACGCACGCCAATGGAACGGATTTTATCTTTTAAAGATTCAGGTATATAACCACGTAGTGCACTTTTCGGAGTGTGCAATAATTTTATACCCAGTGCGCGAATTATGTGTTCGACGTGGCCTTCTTTTTTTAATGGCTTTTCAACTGTACTAACACATACATCTATTTTATGCATGAGCTGTGCTGGCAATATAGGTACACCATCCAAATGCCAAACTTCATTTTTATCAATAAGTATATCACTGGGTGTGTATTGATCATGTTCACGTAAAGCTCTTAGCAAAATAGCACCATCGCTAATAGATTTGCGATAGTGTGGTATGTTTGTTCCACCACGAACAACTCCAACACGAACTGTGCTCATATGTTACATTATAGCTTATTTTTTTGGTTTTGGTAAAAAGTTTTTAGATCGTTTTATTTTATGCTTCGCCAAAACAAAACGATGGACTTCGGCGTTAGCTAATATGATGGATTTTTTTTGCTTGTTGATTATATCCACATCTCCTATTATGGCGCGAGCACGGTGTGATTTGTCTTTAACCAGAGACACAACAGAAATTTGTAAACCGCGTTTTTTTAATTCTTTTTCAATGACATTTTTTTGAACGTCATTACCATCAGCGACAATTAAATCCGGATACTGCCATTCTTTATGGTTTAGCCGCCTTTCTATTAGTTCAGCTAATGCCCCAGCGTCGTTACTACTAGTAAATCCACGTATGTTAAAAGTCCTGTATTCAGCTATATCTTTAGCGCCGTTTATAACAACACTATATGCCCCAACCATACTAGAGCCCGAAAGATGCGCAATGTCATACGCCTCAATTCGAAAATTTTTAGCGAAGCCAGAATATGGTGGAACTTTGTTAAAAATCTCGTCTTTAATCAAAGCAACGTCGTTAATATGAGTCAAAGCAAAGATTTGTTTTTTTACTAAATTTGCTTCTTCAAATTTTTTACTTTTAGCGAAAGAAAGCATATCTTTTTCCAAAGATTTTAAAATATTTTTTTTATTTCCACTAAAAAACAATTCTATGTTTTTGATATTTTTTAAGTATTTTTTTCGAGCACTATCCTCGACTATGTCCGGAGCTAGATGTAGTTGTTTATAAAATTCGTATCTATCTTTCTTCAGAGTCTTGGCATCTAGATACGGAAATATCTTACGGATTATTCGAAGAGCGGTTCTTAATGATTCACCACTAGTATAAGGACCGTAGATTGATTTCATTATTTGACCCCTAACCTGTTTTTTCTTGAAATCAATTAACCTACCACGTTCAATTGTGACTCTTGGGAATGCATCACGTGTAATACAAACATAGTTATAACTTTTGTTGTCTTTTTCTTTAGTGTTGTATTTGGGTTGGTGTTTCTTGATTAGGTTTGATTCTAGTATCAAAGCTTCCAAAACACTGTCTGTTTTTTCGAACTTTATATTGTCCGCATCCTCCACCATTTTGACTATCAAAGGTCCGCGGGTTTCCATTAGGTCTTTCGAAAAATAGCTTTTAACCCTACTTATTAGATTCGTGGCTTTGCCTATATATAGAACTTCATCACCCAAGCAGAAAAAATATACCCCAGAATCTGTGGGTAGACCAAACTGCTTCAAGCTTTGACTTTTCATACTAGGTATACTACATTTAATATAAATTAATTTCAATCATG
>CAYYSG010000024.1:0-6340 GCA_964474375.1 uncultured Candidatus Saccharibacteria bacterium | reverse complement strand
TTTTTTATTTCTTCTTTAGGACTTTTTTAAGATATTTGCCGGTGTGGCTTTTTGGGTTATTGGCTACCTCTTCCGGAGTACCTTTGGCTACTAATTTACCACCACCTGATCCACCTTCGGGACCAATGTCTATAATATAGTCAGATGATTTTATAATATCCATACTGTGTTCAATAAGCATTACAGTGTGAGATTTTTCCACGAGTTTGTTTAATACATCGATTAGTTTAGCTACATCATCATAATGCAAACCAACTGTTGGCTCGTCCAGTAGGTACATTGTTTTTTCCAGCCTTGGTTTAAATAATTCACTAGATATTTTTACACGCTGAGCTTCACCACCAGACAAAGTCGTAGCACTTTGGCCTAATTTCAAATACCCAAGACCCACATCCATTAATGTTTTTAACCGATCATAAACTGCTGGGATTTCCTCGAAAAACACGATGGCCTCTTCGACTGTTGTTTCCAAGACATCATAAATACTTTTCTTTTTGTATTTTACAGACAGGGTTTCCTTGTCGAAACGACGCCCATTACATACATCACATGTTACATAGACTGTTGGCAAGAAATGCATTTCTACGGCTATTTCACCATTACCTTCACAAGCTTCGCAACGTCCACCTTTGACGTTGAATGAAAACCGGTTTGGTTTCCAGCCACGTAGACGCGCTTCTTCAGAAGATGCAAATAGTTCACGAATAAAGCTCCAAGCGCCAGTATAAGTTGCAATATTACTGCGTGGTGTCCGACCTATTGGTGACTGGTCTATCAGTACAACACGAGTCAGGAACTCGCTACCTTTGAAGCTAGCACAGTTATAAGTATTAGCACTGCGCATCCTGCGTTCAAGACGTGCTTGCAAATTCTTGTGCACGATTTCGTACATAAATGATGATTTACCACTGCCGGATACGCCAGTAATACAAACCATTTTGCCTAATGGTATTTCTACATTTAAATTATCGATATTGAATATATTACCGCCAATTATTTTTAAACTGCCTTTGTCTTTAGTGCGACGTTCAGGCACAGGAATGTTTGCCTCACCTCGAAGGTATGCCAACGTACGCGAAGCACCTTTGAACGGAGGAGTTTTTTGTGATAGTAATTCTTCCAAATACCCATGAGCTACGACTTCGCCACCATGAACACCAGCTTTGGGGCCAATGTCTACGATATAGTCTGATGCATATATAGTGTCTTCATCGTGCTCAACAACTAATATAGTGTTACCTAAATCACGCAAGTCGGTTAGAGTTTTAATGAGTTTGTCATTGTCGCGCTGATGAAGCCCAATGGTTGGTTCATCCAGCACATACAGCGCCCCAACCAGGCGTGAACCCAGCTGTGATGCTAAACGAATTCGTTGAGCTTCACCACCAGAAAGAGTGTTGGCTTTACGTGAAAGTGAAAGATATTCTAGCCCTACGTCTAGTAAGAACTGCAAACGATATTCGATTTCACGCAAGACAACATCAGCCACATCCCATTCTTGTTCAGTTAAATCTAAATTCTGAATAAATTCCAAAGCCTGTTTTATAGATAAACCAGAATAATCAACGATGTTTATTTTGCCATGACTACCCGGGATTAAATCTTTTTTAGTAGAAGCTAGGTATACATGCAGGGCTTCAACTCGAAGTCTTTTACCATTACAAACACTGCACGGTTCATCACCCATAAATACCGTAGTACCAAGACCATTACATTCAGGACATGCACCATAGGGTGAATTAAATGAAAACAATCTGGGTTCAACTTCAGGGAAAGAATACCCATCATCAGGACAGGCGAATTTAGAAGAAAGCAAAAACTCTTGCCCGTTTTCAAACGACAAAGTTACAAGTCCATCGGCTTCTATTAACGAACGTTCAATGGCTTCGTATAATCGCAAACGAGCATCACCTGGATGGTCCTTGAATTCATGGACAGCAATAGTGTCCACTAGTACTTCTATAGTATGGACATTGTTTTTAGAAAGAATTATTTTTTCTCTTAATTTTTTTATTTCACCGTCTATTCGAACCTGCTCAAAACCACGACCAAGTAGGTCATACAGTAGTTGATAATATTCACCTTTGCGGCCGCGCACAACTGGTGCAAATATTTTTAATTCGGTTTCGTTCCAAGACACGCCCATTATTTCTTTTTTGCCGGATTTACCTACGGGTTGATTTTTTGTATTTTTTTCAAAGTCTTTAATTCTATCAAATGCAAAATTTAAGATTTCGTCATTTGTTAACTTTTTTATTTGGCGCCCACAATCTGGACAATGCGGGTGTCCAATACGCGCATAAAGTACACGCAAGTAGTCATATATTTCTGTAATAGTAGCCACAGTTGAACGTGGGTTATTCGAACGAGATTTCTGATCGATAGAAATAGCCGGTGCAAGTCCTGAAATTTCGTCGACATCAGGCTTGGGCATTTGACCCAAGAATTGGCGAGCATAAGCTGAGAGCGATTCAACATAACGACGCTGTCCTTCGGCAAATATAGTGTCAAAAGCCAGTGATGATTTACCACTGCCTGATACTCCGGTAATAACAGTCATTTTGCCACGAGGAACAACCACATCAATGTTTTTTAGATTGTGTGTCCTAGCCCCACGAACTACTATGTTGTCTTTATGATCTTGCTTTTTCTTTTGTGCCATGTGGCGCAATTATACAACATTTTTAGCTTAAATCAAAATTAAAGGAAGCCAACTATAAAGTCAGCTTCCATTTAAAATAGGTTTTCTTTTCTTTTGTTTCTTCTATATAACCGTCAGGATTATACAAAGATTCTGGCAAAGTAACTTCAAAGAAATTTGTATTGTAAATATTCATCAGCCCTGGGTAGGACTGCGACTGTTTTTCAAAAACATACATTTCTTTCAAGTCCTTGATTTCAATTTTTTCATTGATACCAAGTTCTTCTTTTAACACGCGCTTGGCGCATTTTAAAGGATCTTCACCTTTTTTCATTTTCCGTCCAATACTCATTGGTATTTCGCGGATTTTCTCGCGACCATCATTAAAAACTTGCTTTTGTTCATACAATAGATAAGTTTTTTTATTGGTAGCACAGAATACTTGGATAGCTGATCCTGTGACTTGCCTCCATAATTGACCATTGTTTTCAATTAATTCAGTTACAGAATTTTTTATTTCCATAACTAGATGGTCCATTGTTTCGCTATCCCCTGTACCCCACTTGTCATAAGGCACATCGTACTTTGTTAATAGTTCAATTACATTTTTTTTAATATCATCTTTTTTAAGGTTTTTCATTACACATGGGGTTTGGTATATATCATACCACAAAAAAGCAGCAAAAATGCCTCTTAGTTAAGAGGCATTTTGACCATTTGTGACCCATACACATAAGCTGCGACTTGGTATTGAGTAAAATATATATTTATAAATCCAGGCTCTATAGTAAAGACTGAAAAATTTTCCTTTACTGGCTCGGTACCAGGGATTATCATGGCGTCAATATTTTCCAAAGTCATTTTATAGTCACCATCATTTTCAAAGTCAGCTCTTTTGATTTTGTTTACGAATTGTTCGCGTAAATCTTTCCTGGAATAATTAGCTACTGTTGTCAGGTAGTCCGGGTTGTTTGGGAACAAATCCGACATTGATATTTCTTTAGAGTTTTTTACATCATAGTTGAACGAAATTATAGATTCATAACCATGAGCTCCACCACTATAACCAGCAACTATTATAGTAAAGCTAATAAAATCTTCATTGACTTGAGTGTAATTAACTTTGGTCATAAAACTGAAATCTCCTTCTTCTGGGAACTCTGGAATATTCTCCCCTGGCAATGCAGTATCGATTCGAGCCTGCCAATTTTCTTTAGCGTTATTTTCAAATTCAGCCTGAGCAATGACTATAGAATTACGTACATGGTCATTAAAACTAGGCACTGCATTACGAAAATATGGATAAACACCAGAAACTGAACCATATTTAGTATTAGGATTTATGGATATTTCATTAACTAAAGACATGTCGACTAGTTTGAAATCCTTTTTGGTTTCAGATTTATTTACAACCTGAGACCTGTTAACAAAAAAAGTTGTACCCAATTTATACAGAACAAAACCTAATATTATAAATATAATAATGGATAATATTTGGTGTTGCTTTACTGTATTATTCATAATTTTATTATAGCATATATGCTAATTATGAGTTTATTTACTCATTCTGTCTTCTAAAATCACGATTTCGTCGCGCAGTATTGCTGCGGTTTCAAAGTCCAGCGACTTTACGGCTTCTTTCATAGCGCTTTGTTTTTGTTTGATGAGCTTTTTAAGAATGGTGTAATTAATTCCACTACCATTACTACCCTTTTTACCGGTCTTGATATTTGAAGACTTGAGCATGATGGATATTTCAGTGTCGAGCTCCATAGTTGCGGCTTCTACTTTGTCTTTATCCATGCCTTGGGTTATGTCTAGGATTTCTTTTTCGATGGTTTTTGGAGTAATGCCGTGTTGTTTGTTATAAGCGATTTGTTTATCACGTCTTCTAGCTGTTTCGCCTATGGCACGTTCCATGGATCCGGTCATACGGTCAGCGTACAGAATAACGCGTCCGTGTACATTACGAGCAGCACGGCCGATGGTTTGAATGAGCGATACTTCGGAGCGCAAGAAGCCTTCTTTATCAGCGTCCAATATTCCAATCAAAGAAACTTCTGGCATATCAAGACCTTCACGAAGCAAGTTAACTCCGACCAAACAATCTATTTCTCCGCGACGCAAGCGCGAAATGATTTGAATACGGTCGAGAGTTTCCACATCGCTATGCACGTATTCTGTTTTAAATCCTTTGTCTTTTAAATAGCTGGAAAGATCTTCAGCCATTTTTTTTGTCAGCGTAGTTGCGAGTACTCGGCGACCAGCGGAAATTTCCTTTTCGGCCTCGTTAATAAAATCTTGAATTTGACCTGGGTAGTCAGGATGAGTTGCTTCTATTTTTATTATGTCAGTATCTTTGGTTACTTCTCTTTCGATTCTTTTTTTCTTTGGTTCTACAGGTTTACTGCCGCCAGGCATAACCGGTCGGATTTCAATAACCGGATCAATAAGACCAGTCGGGCGGATGATTTGTTCGACAATGTTTTGACTTTCGTCTTTTTCATAAATACCTGGTGTAGCCGAAACATAAATGACGGGTGGGGTTATTTTTTCAAACTCGGTGTATTGCAGTGGCCTGTTATCTTTAGCAGAAGGTAAACGAAAACCAAAGTCCACCAGGTTTTGCTTGCGAGCTTGGTCACCATTATACATGGCGCGTAATTGTGGCAATGTAACGTGGGATTCATCAATGAACAATGTATAGTCCGGATTACCATCTTTGTCCCGCGGGAAATATGACAGCAAAGTGTCCGGGGCTTCGCCAACTTTTTTGCCAGCAAAATGACGCGAATAGTTTTCGATTCCACTACAGTAGCCAACTTCGCGTATCATAGCTAAGTCATATGTTGTACGGCGACGTAGTCTTTCTTCTTCCAGTAGCTTGCCCTCTTTCGTAAAAAATTTTAGCTGGGATTCTAATTCTTTTTTAATATCTTTGACAGCACGATCTACTTCTTCCTTTTCGGTCATGAAATGTTTAGCTGGAAAAATAAACAAGTCTTTAGACCCGCTAGAAAATTCATTTTTGATTTCGTAACTAACTGGGTCGATAGCGACGATGCTAGATATAACATTGTTAGCAAAATTGATAGTATACATAGTGGTTTCCGAAACCGGCATGATGTCCAATTTGTTACCCATGATACGAAAAGTACCTGACGACAAATCCCCCACTACACGCTCGTATTGCATAGTGATTAGTCTTTTCATAACTTCTGCACGCTGGAATTTGGCACCAACAGAGAAACGCATGTTAGTTTTTTCATACTGGACTGGTGAACCCAAACCATAAATACATGATACGGATGCAACAATGATGACGTCTTTCCTTGTTAATAGTGACTGAGTGGACGCATGACGAAGACGGTCAATTTCTTCGTTGATTTGCGCGTCCTTTTCAATATAAGTATCGGTCGATACAACATAGGCTTCGGGCTGGTAGTAGTCATAATATGATACGAAATAATGAACAGCAGCATCTGGAAAAAAAGTACGGAATTCTTGAGCTAGCTGTGCAGCCAAAGTTTTGTTATGAGCTATAACCAAAGTTGGCTTACCTACTTCGGCGATAATGTTAGCCATAGTAAAAGTCTTACCGGTACCTGTGGCACCGAGGAGTGTTTGCTTTTTAAGACCTTTCTTCAGCCCCGCCACCAAGCCCGAAATAGCCTGTGGCTGATCCCCGGCTGGCTCATA
>CAYYSG010000023.1:0-10336 GCA_964474375.1 uncultured Candidatus Saccharibacteria bacterium | reverse complement strand
CCCTGCCTTAGAGTACGAGTTAGACCTATGTCAGCGCAGGTTGCGGCGATGGCAGTATTGAAGCCAAGCGTGACAGTTAGGATAAGAGCTAGAGCTATGGAGATATTTCTAATAAATTTCATATGAATTAATAAATAATAATATGACCTAATTATATTATAAAACGCCTACTAATGTATGCATTGAAAAATACCCAAAATGTGTTATATTACTACAGTAGTAAAGTATATTGCCTGACCTGTCTAAAATATAGCGCCATACGAGGCTGGTCGAAAATTTCTTAAATAAATTTTAACTACAATACAATATTGCCTGATCGTCTAATGGTAGGACAGCGGACTCTGAATCCGTTAATTGGGGTTCGAGTCCCTGTCAGGCAGCAAAAAAATACCACTGTACCCCTATCAAAATGCTACAATGTATTCATATAAGCTAAACAATGATTTATGAATATTTGTGTATTTGGAGCAGATGGTAGAACCGGGATAGAAGTAGTGCGTTATTTAAAAGACAAAGGCTACAGTGTTACAGCTTTTGTATATAATGAAAACTCGAAAAAACATCTTCCGGATAATATAAAAATTGTCCAAGGTAGTGTTCTTAATTATGACGATGTTCATAACGCTATTAGCGGATCAAATGCTGTCATCAGCACTATTGGCCATATAAAAAATTCCGACCCACTCATGCAAACAAAAGGCATAACGAATATCGTAAAATCAATGCAAGAATACGGTATAAAAAGAATCCTAAGTCTAACTGGCACCGGTGTACGTAATAATGGCGACACCCCATCCATAATAGACAAAATCCTAAACATCGCTGTAAAAATAGTCGACCCAAAAAGAGTCACGGACGGCATAGAGCATGCAAAAATTTTACAAAATTCTAACCTAGACTGGACCATTGTTCGAGTACTAAAACTCAGCAAATCCGACAAATCATTTAAAAACTACAACCTGAGTGAAAGTGGCCCAGCCGAATTACCAACCAGCAGGAAAAAAGTCGCAAGAGTCTTGGTTGATTTAATTGACGACCAAAGATTCATTCACAAAATGCCAGTGGTTTCAAAATAAAAAATACATACAAAAAAGTCACTACTATTGTAGTGACTTTTTTGTAATTAGAAATAAATTATTTCTTTTTAGTTACTGCTTTCTTTTTTGCTGGAGCTTTTTTTGTACTAGCTGAAGCTTTTTTTGTAGCAGTTTTTGTAGTTACTTTTTTAGGAGCTGATTCTTTTGTAGCTTTGGCTACAACTGACTTTAGTGTAGATTTGTCTTCCTTCGCAGGAGCTGACTTCATCATACCCATAAGAGTATCTAGCTTTGTGTTCATTGAATCTATTTGTCTTTTTAGTTCATCGATACGTGGGTCTTTGCCTGCATCTGATCTTGGAGCAGAACTAAATGATGGTTTACTGAATTCACGATTACCTCCGCGGTTGCCGCCTCTGTCGCCACCAAAATCACGTTTGCTGTCCCCGTCTCTTTTACCAGAGAAACAGTCATTACAGAATATTGGCTTGTCACCAGTAGGACGAAATGGGACTTCACAAGTCTTACCACAATCATCACACACTGCTTTGTGCATAGGTCTATCTTCGCCAAATGATGGACGAGATCTATTACCACCGAAACTTGAACCACCGCGATTACCGCCTCTGTCGCCACCGAACTTTTTACCGCCACCAAACGAACCGCCTCTTTTGAAATCTTTCATTTTTACTTTAGTTAATTACTATAAGTACATTATATCACTATTTCTTAAAAATAGCAAGCTTTTTAGTCTAGAGGTGCTTCACTACCCTATTTTAAAAATACCTGTGGAAAGCAGTATTTAATCCATATGTTATAATATCAACATGGATTCAGATAAACATATTATTCAGGGTGGTGGACTTTTAACACTAGGTGACATTCTTAACGCTTGCGAACTACGCTATGGTAAAAACGGCGAAATGATCGAGCTTTGTCAATTATCCGAAGAGCTTCGCCAAGGAATCGATGCCCTGCAAAAATTCTCACGTATAGCTACAATCTACGGGTCAGCCAGACTCAGTGAAGACGACCCAAACTACATAGCTGTAGAAAAATTATCTTATGCTTTGGCTAAAGATTTAGGCTACGCAGTACTAACTGGTGGCGGCGGCGGAATAATGGAAGCCGGTAACCGTGGCGCCCACCGTGCAGGTGGCACAGCCATAGGCGCAACTATTCGCATACCAAAAGAACAACATACTAACAAATACGTAACGAACATCATTCCTTTTTATTACTTCTTTACTAGAAAAGTAGCCTTAAGATATTCCACAGAAATAGCTATTTATTGTCCTGGAGGTTTCGGTACATTCGACGAATTGTTCGAAGTCCTAACCCTAATGCAGACAAACAAAATGAAAAAAATCCCAGTGGTTCTTTTTGGTAGCGAATTCTGGAACCCACTGGACAAAGTAATCAAGGAAAACCTAGCTGACAAATACGGCACAATATCCCACGAAGACAGAAAACTATACGTCATAACTGACGATATCGAAACAGTGTTAGAAATGGCTGCAGCAATAGATATAAAAAATGCTGCCAACCCGATAGAAAACAGTATTCAATAAAAAAATAAAAAGCGTTTAATTAACGCTTTTTATTTTTGGCTGTTTTACAAAAAGCCGTAAACAAAGGATGTGGGTCCAGTGGTCGTGCTAAAAATTCAGGATGGAATTGGCAAGCCATAAAGAATGGATGCACTGATTTATTTAGTTCAACTATTTCACACAACTTCCCGTCTGGGGATTTACCTGAAAAAATCATTCCAGATTTTTCTAATCTTTCAACATAGTCATTGTTTACTTCGTAACGATGACGATGTCTTTCTTGCACTACGGCAGATTTGTCGTTCTTTTTGATTTTACCTGACGAAACATAAGCGTTCCATGCTAGTGTTGATTTAGCTATAGATGCCGGATAGGCACCTAGCCTCATTGTTCCACCCATTTTGCCATCTTTTATTTTTTGCTTTTGGTCTTCCATTATAGTTACAACCAGGTTTTTAGATTTTGGATCTATCTCTAGTGTATTTGCATCCTTGAGACCCAAAACATTTCTAGAATATTCTATAACTGCTAGTTGCATACCGTAACAAAGCCCCAAGTATGGGATTTTGTTTTTACGAACATATTCAATGGCTTTGATTTTACCTTCTATACCACGAGTACCGAAACCACCTGGCACAATAACACCATCGTATTTAGATAATTCTTTAACTTGCTTTGGGTCATTTTCATATTTGGTAGCATTTATCCAAGTCAAAACTGGCTTCATGCCTAAAGAGTATGCCGAATATTTTATAGCCTCGATAACTGACAAATAAGCATCCGCTAAAACAAAATCCCCACTATTAAAATATTTACCAACCAATGCTATGTTTAATTCTTTTTTAGAATTTTTAGTTTTCAAAACAAAACTATTCCAAGCTTTGCTACCTATCTTATGCGAAATTGGGCAAGTCAGGTTTAGTGTTTCGCAAATTGTGTCAGACAAGCCTTCCTTTTCAAAATTCTGAGGTATGTCATATATACTACGGACATCCGGTGCGGAAATAACCCTATTAGCTGGAATGTTACAAAAAATAGATAGCTTTTCTTTACGAGTGTCATCCATTTTTTCTTTTGAACGAGCAATTATAATATCCGGCTGAATACCAGAAGCATTCAAAGTCCGAACCGCATTTTGAGTAGGCTTGGTTTTCATTTCACCCAGAGTACCAGGTGTAGGTAAATATGAAACCATAACAAAGAATACGTTTTTAGGATATTTTGTTTTCATCATACGGGCAGCTTCTAAGAAAAGCATGTTTTGGTATTCCCCTACAGTACCACCAATTTCAACAACTACAACATTCGCATTATCTTTCTTGCCAGCATTTTCGATGCGTTCAATTACTTCTAGCGGTATATGCGGGACAACTTCTACACATTTGCCTTTGTAGTACATTGACCTTTCTTTTTCGATTACAGATTTATAGACTCGGCCAGTAGTCATGTAGTTTTCGCTACTTATGTCTTTGTTTAAAAATCTTTCATAGTTCCCCATGTCCTGGTCGGTTTCGTAACCGTCATTTAATACAAAGACTTCACCATGCTCAACTGGGTTCATCGTACCAGCATCAACGTTGATATATGGGTCGATTTTAATAGCAGTCACAGACTGACCACGATCTTGCAGTATTTTAGCTATTGAGCTAGCAGCGACTCCTTTACCCACTCCAGAGATTACACCTCCGACAACAAATATATAAACAGTGTTTTGGGAATGGATTTTTTTAAGCATTTTTATTTCTTTAAATATTTAGACACAGATGCAAAACTGGACACACTACCCAGCAGTACCCCGGAGAATACAACCAGTGCTGTGATTTCCAGTATGTTATTTATATAATAAACAAACAAATCAACACCAAAAAATACAGTTAAAGAATCTTTAAGTAAATAAGTAATACCCAGGAATAACACTAGTGTTATAAGAGCAGCGATTAAACTATAAACTATTTGAGCTATGATAAATGGACCACGGACATACGAACTATTAGCTCCGACTAGTCGCATGACTTCAATTTCATCTTTCATTGTAAAAGTAGAAAGCTTGACTGTATTAAATGTAACAAGTATGGCAATAATAATGAATATCAAAGTCAAAGTATAACCGAATTTTTGAACTCCATCGCGCAGTACCAGTATACGGTCGATTATTTCTTTGTTGCGACTAAAGTTAACTTTGGTAATGAATGATTTATTTTCTTCTAGAAAAGTTGAATTTTGCTCTAACGAATTAATGATGTTTTCATATTGAGCCGTGTCTTTTGCGTGAATCACAAATGATGCTGGTAGTGGATTAACACCGACTTCGTCTAACGCCTGCAATGTTAGTTCATCGTTAATATGACGTTCACGGAACATAACCAAAGCTTCCTCTTTAGAAATATATTCTACACTAGCGACTTCGGGCATTGATTCTAGCTCATTCTGAAGCATTTCGATGGTTATGTCTTCGGTATTTTCAGCGATGTACATAGTTACATCGACTCTGGATTCAATAGCGCGGAGTGATGCATCTAGTAGTGCCTGAGTAAAGAATAACCCTAGTATTACAGTCAATGTAACAACTGTAACCGCAATAGAAGATGCCGCCAGCATTCCACTACGTTTTATTAAACTAAGACCTGATTTTAGCACTCTTTTAAATAATGTTTTATTCATATTGATTGATTGATTTATTTATTATACATGCATTTTGTGATGCGCATTATGATGATGTTTGTCATCACGAACTACCTGACCATTTTCTAAATGAATTAGTCTACGTGCGTATTTTTCAGCTAATTCAGGAGTATGTGTAGTCATGATGATAGTAGTACCCAAGTCAGAAAGTTTACGAAGTACCTGCATAACACCATGGGCAGAATCTGGATCAAGACTAGACGTTGGTTCATCAGCCAAAAGAAGCTCTGGCTGGTGAATAATTGCCCGAGCAATAGCTAAACGTTGCTTCTCCCCACCGGAAAGCTCATCTGGGAAAGAATCGGCTTTGTGTGACAAAGAAACTAATTCCAGAACATGTGGAACATATTCATAAATATCAGAATCACTGTGGTCGCCTATTTCCATTGCAAAAGCCACATTTTCAAAAACTGTCTTGTTTTTTATAAGACGAAAATCCTGAAAAATACTTCCGATTCGGCGGCGTAGATTTATCAAGTCCTTGCGGGACAAAGTATGTATATCCTGAGACTCATAGAAAATAGTCCCATCTGTTGGGGCTTCTTCGGCTATGATTAATTTCATTAAGGTGGTTTTACCTGATCCAGAATGACCAGTAACCGCTACAAACTCACCAGGTGAGACAGTAAGAGACACATCGCGCAATGATTCCGTATCACTTTTGTATATCTTTGTGACGTTTGTTAAATAGAGCATAGAACCATTTTATCACAGCTTGAGCTCCTCTTCAATAAAGTTATCAAGTTCCCCATTTACCAAAACAGCTTCGGGATTAGTGGACTCTACTCCGGTTCTGTGGTCTTTTATTAATTTATAAGGATGCAAGGTATATGAGCGCATTTGTGAACCCCATTCATTGTCTAGCTGTTTAGAAACGGAAAGATCGTCTATTTTTTCGGCGTGCAATTTTTCCATTTGTTTAAAGATTTTACCTTCCAGGAATACTATGGCTTTTTGTCTATTTTGTTCTTGCGATCTTTCTTCGGAAACATGCACGGTTAGCCCTGTCGGTATATGTGTAGCCCTGACCGCTGTCTCTCTTTTGTTTACATTTTGACCACCCGGACCACTGGACTTTGTAAATTCAAATTCTATGTCTTTAGCTGGTATGTTAAATATACTATTTTCCAAAACTGGCAAGACTTCAACCATAGCAAAAGAAGTTTCCCTAGTATGACCTGAATTAAAAGGCGAAAGCCGAACCAGCCTATGTACCCCAGACTCGTTCTTTAATAGTCCATAAGCTCCAAATCCATTTGATTTGCCTTTTATTTCAATACTGATACTACGATACCCACCTGTGGATGTTTTGTTTTCGTCGGTTATGAAATATTCAAAGCCTTTGGAACTAGCGTATTTGGAATACATATTAGCAAGCATTCGTACAAAGTCTTCGGCATCGTCGCCGCCAGCACCAGCAAAAATATTGATATTTGCACTGCCGGCATCGTATTTTAGTAAATTGCCTTCTTCTTTTTTTAGGTTTTGATAGTCAGCCAAAACCTTTTGGGCTTCGTCTTTGTTATCCCAAAAACTGCCGTCGGACATTTTGAGCTCTATTTCTTGTATTTTGCTACGGACATCGGACAGTGTCTTTTTCATACAGGTATTCTATCATAATAAAATGTATTACGAATATAACTAAAATTCCATAAATTAATTGAAAAAACGGTTTTTTTATGTATAATCTATGGAGTTTACAGCCGTTATAGCTTAGTGGTAAAGCACTGTCTTGGTAAGACAGAGACCGTGAGTCCGATTCTCACTAACGGCTCTATAAAACAAACTGCTTTGTTTTATGTGAGAATCGGAAGGATTTTCGTTATGGAATATAATGAAATCGAAAATCACCTGCCGACGTGGTCGGAGATTCTCACTAACGGCTCCAGATGTTGAAAAATTAAAGTCTTCTATTGTATAATCAATTACAAATCAATATAATTAGGTTATGAATATAAAACCCGGGAAAATGGATTACCAAAACCCTAATCAAATTCACCTTTTTGAAAAAACCTCTAAAGAAAAAGAGTTAGAAAAAATAAATCAAATAGAGCAAGAAGAAAGAGATCAAATAGGTCTTAAATACAATATTTATGGCGATGCTCGAAAACGAATGATCAAAAAAGGTAATAATTGGGAATTAGATGGTCAAACAGTGGAAGAATATTCTGCAATGATGGAACGCATCGAAAAGGCAGAAGACAAAGATGAGGTCAAGAATAAACCTTACGCTAATTAATTTAATATAAAAAATCCCCCAACTAAGGGGGACTTTTTTGTACTTTAGATAAAAGTCAGGGCTTGGCCTTTGGCGCTACCACGACCAGTACGTCCAACACGGTGGATGTATGTTTCGTAGTCTCTTGGTACATCGTAGTTAATAACATGAGTTATACCAGATATATCAATACCGCGAGCAGCAACATCAGTTGCAATAAGTATTGTTGCTTCGCCACTAGTTAGGGCTTTGACGGAATTCATACGTTGGCGCGCTTGCATGTCACCATGCAAAGCTACAACATTGAAACCGCGAACACGTAGTTCTTTCTGAAGTTCATCTACTTGTCTTTTCATTTCACGGAAAATCAAAACTTTTGTAAAACCAGGCTTTTCTAGTAATTCGTGCAAAACTTCTATACGTTCAGACTTGTGGCGAATACGCACAACGTCCTGGTCGACAGATCCAGCAGTATCACGAGTCTTTACAGACACATTCACTGGGTTTTTCAAGAATTCATTACATAATGTTTTAATAACAGACGGCATAGTCGCTGAGAAAAATAGCGCTTGTTTGTCAGATTTCATTTGACTCAGTATCAAACGCATATCATCCACGAACCCCATGTCTAGCATACGGTCAGCTTCGTCTAGCACAATATAACCAAAGTCTTTCATGTTGATTTTACCTCTGTTGATTAAATCTTTAACACGTCCTGGTGTACCAATAACAAAACTAACTCCGCGTTCAATTTGGCTCATTTGGCGACCAATTGGTAAACCTCCTACAGCAGAAACAGAAAACATTTTCATACCGAAAGTAAAATCACGGAATTCTACTTCTATTTGCTGAGCAAGTTCACGAGTTGGAGCCAGTACCATTACTTTTTGTCTAGGTGACTGACTTACCTTATGAATCAAAGGTAATAGAAACGCTGCTGTTTTACCAGTACCAGTGTTTGCTATACCTACGATATCATTCCCTGCCATTATGACTGGTATTGATTGGTCTTGAATAGCAGAAGGAACCTTGTAACCTTTTGTGGTCAAGTTCGCAACTATTTTTTCGTCTAATCCAAAAGTCTTAAATGTGTTTTGTGGCAAATATTCTGTAACGTGTTCTATCTTAGCTTTGTTGATGAACAAGTTATGGTCTATACTTGATGCCCCGCGACCTCTTGATTTTGGCTTATTAAATGATGGTCTATTAAAACTACGAGCACGTCCCCCACCAAAGGAATTGCCGGATGATGATTTTGAGAATCCTCCTTTGCTACCCCCATTAGCAGGTCTAGCAGAAAAGCCTCTCTTTGGTCCCCTCGAAAAAGAAGACACTGATGCACTACGTGCACCTGATTGATTTGATCTATTCATATAATTGTTATGTCAGGCTAGCCTACGAGTATCATTGTAAGGGCCTTGTTCATAACTTGAACCAGAATGATAGTCAGAGGATAATTCATTGACTATTCTATAATAGCATAGAAACTATTTATAGTCAATATATCTTGTCTTTATTTACTCAAAAGCCTAATGCCGTATGGATATATTATTCTATTTCGTATATTACATTCAATATTTTTTTAGCGTCTAGTACCCTGTCGTCTGAGCCCAATATAACAATAGTAAAAAAATCAAACCCTCGGGCACCTTCGGTAATCAAAGCCAGGTTTTCACCAGCCATTTTTGTTGTACCGGTTTTGCTTAAAATAATTTTATTGGAAAGTTTTTCGTCGAACATTAGCGGGTTTGTACTGGTTAAATTTTTTATAAGGTTACCCGAATTATCATAAACAGGTGTTTCGCTATAGGACATTATTTCTTTTACTGTTGGTCTTTTTTCGTATATTCTGTTTAAAATCAAGGCTGTAGATAAAGGCGTTAGACTATTTGGAGTCTGGCTTTTGTCTTTTGGGTCAAGACCTGTGGCATTTACAAATTCAGTATGCTCATAACTATTTATTCGCAAATAATCGTTCATGCTTTTAATAAATTCTTTGGTTCCCATATGTTCAGCTATCGCCACACCCGCATCGTTACTGGATTCAATCAATAGAGCTTTCAGGATTTCATCTCGTGATAATTCCTTACCTGCGCTTAATCCCCCAGCAACACCCAATGTATTTACAGCATTTTTTGAAACATAAAAAACTTCGTCATCATCATACATCCGAGCTGCAATAATAGCTGTAACTAATTTTGTAATGCTAGCTACAGGATATAAAGTCTTTGGATTCTTAGCATATAGAGTAGTATAACGGCCATCCTTCCAGCCCAAAACCACACTACCCTTGGCGTTAATTTCTGTATTTATAGACCAAAAATCATTTTTATGAATACGCAGTGGGTAAAGCGCGAAAAACACCATGATAAATATTAAGAATACAAATCGTGGTAACATATGCTAATTATAGCACTTTAGCTAGACTATTTGTAAAAATCTTGCTAA
This sequence comes from uncultured Candidatus Saccharibacteria bacterium, assembly GCA_964474375.1. Taxonomy (GTDB): domain Bacteria; phylum Patescibacteriota; class Minisyncoccia; order Phycocordibacterales; family UBA9973; genus 2-01-FULL-33-17. The sequence goes on along the minus strand of CAYYSG010000023.1, from coordinate 401 downwards.
AAAGCCTTTTTTCTGCTACTATTTAGCCTGTTACTACCTATCGCGGGGTAGAGAAGAGGTATCTCACAAGGCTCATAACCTTGGGACCCCGGTTCGATTCCGGGCCCCGCAACAATCGATTCGTGACAGGTTTCTTAATCTATCATGGTTCGAGCATGTCGGCGTAGCTCAGTTGGTTAGAGCGTAGCACTCATAAAGCTAAGGTCGCAGGTTCAATTCCCGCCGCCGACACAGTCGCGAGAAAAGTATTAATACTTTTCGTGCGGGTATTGAAAAGCTTTTCGTTATGTATGAGAAATTTTTAATTTTGAATACATCGAAAAGGTGTACAGAGTCTGTAAGACGAAATTCCCGCCGCCGACACCCTATATTGTTTTTTATGATATAGTAATCAAATGCAG
>CAYYSG010000022.1:1436-10727 GCA_964474375.1 uncultured Candidatus Saccharibacteria bacterium | reverse complement strand
AATAAGGGAGGTTTTAGTTTGCTGAGCCGCTTCTCGGACTCGAACCGAGGACCTTTGTTTTAGTTATGCTTTGACAGAACTCTGCCAACTGCTTATATGTTTTCTATGGAGCCGCTTCTCGGACTCGAACCGAGGACCTTCGCTTTACAAAAGCGTTGCTCTACCAACTGAGCTAAAGCGGCATAGTTCAATAAATTGATGTTTAATAAATTAAACGATAATCCATTGAACTATGAATATATTAGCATCTTGAGTGTTATTTTTCAAGTGCTAAATCCATAGAAAAAAGAGTCGATTAATCGACTCTTTTTTCTATACTTTCTTCTAGGTGTGCCAAGTCTTGTTTAACTCGGTTTACCTTTTGTTTGGTTTCTTCAATTGTTTTTTTAACAAAACTTTTAGCAGCAGGGGAAACCTTAGGAATTCTTACTTTGTTCAAAATTTTGTTAACTGTAGGGTTTTTTGTTTTTGGAATATTTTTTAATTTGCGAGCTATTAGGAAATATATTTTGGATAGCTGTACTATTATGAACTGTACTGTATGTTTGATTATGTATAGTAGTAGTATACCGATGTCTCTTATTGTTATAGGGGAATCAGTATTACTGCTACCGGAATGTAATCCTTTTATTTCTATTTTGCCATTTTGAACTAACTTCCATTGCCAGTACAGAATACCTACAATGATTGTTATCGATACTAAAAATAAAATTATAAAAGTTGCCATACTCATATGTCGTTATAGTATAACAGTTTTAACCAAGAAAAGCTGTTTTATATTCAGTAAGTTTTGCACCTTTACTTGCTAGTAGTTTTTCTATAGTTAATTCTGGGTTTTTGATAAAGTTTTGATTCATCAAAGTCATTTCTTTGAAATAAGCATCTAGTTTACCAGCCAGGATTTTTGCTTTCATTTCTTCCGGTTTATCTAGTGCTGCAATTTCTTCTGCAAAAACACTGTTAGCTGCAACATTCGCTACTTCATCGATATCAGCTGTAGTTGTGTATAGTGGCTTCATTGCTGATATATGCATTGCAATATCACGAGCCAAGTCAGCATCGCCACCATCTAGTGACACAACAACACCGCTTTTACCACTATGAACGTATGAACCAACAACTGCACCTTTTACAGCTTCGGTTTTACCTATACGGATATTTTCACCAACTTTTTGAATAACCGGAGCAATCATATCGTCAGCCTTTTGGGTTAGTGCTGATTCGCCTTCGTTTTTAACTAGTTCCGCTAAATCATTTGCTAGTTTTACAAAGTCTTCGTTTTTAGCGACGAAATCAGTTTCGCAAAGCAGTGTAAACATCATAAGACCTTCGGGAATAGTCGTTATTACCACAGTTCCGTCGCTAGTTTCGCGGTCAGCTTTTTTGGCTGCAGCTTCGCTACTTTTTTTAGAAAGTATAACGCGAGCTTTTTCCATATCACCTTCGGCTTCTTCTAGAGCTTTACGACATTGCATTATTGATACACCTGATTCATCGCGCAATGCTTTTATTTGATCAATTGAAATTGTAGACATATTTATTTTTAGATTAAAGAACCTTATAAATTTAGCCTAAAACAAAATTTATTTTGTTCGGCCGACGAACTATGTTCGATTAGGCGCGTCCACCAGCGTAAGCTTCAGCTAGTGTGTTGATAACTAAATCAATAGAAGCTTTTGATGAATCATTCATAACAATAGGGTAGTCTACCTTTGTTATGTCACAGTCAGTGTTAGCAATAGCAATAACAGGAATTTGCATTTTTCGAGCTTCGGTAACAGCTATTATTTCTTTGTCAGGGTCAACAACTACCATTATATCTGGGATTCTCTTCATGTCGACTAGTCCACCAAAGTTTCTTTCCATTTTTGCCATTTCGCGGTCTAGTAGTAGGCGTTCCTTCTTAGTGTATTTTTCTAGTAGGCCTTGTGATTTTTCATCACGAAGAGTAGTAAGACGTTGTATACGCTTACGAATTTCTGAAAAGTTTGTAATTATTCCACCAACCCATCTGTAGGATACAGACAATGCTTGGATTTTTGTAGCAGCTAAATTAATAGCATTTTCTGCTTCGGCTTTTGTACCAACAAGAACTACAGTTTTGCCACCAGCAGCCATACCACGCAAAACTTCTTTTGCAGTGTCTATTTGCTGGGCTGTATCTTCCAGGTTGATAAGGTCAGCACGGTTTTTTGTGCCGATTATAAAATTTTGTGTACTTGGATGACGGCGAGTTTTTGTAAACCCGTAATGCGCGCCAGCTTCAAGCAAAGCTTGAACAAATGGTTTTGTTTCCATATTTATATACTTGTCCGCTTGTGGCGGAAATTAACTAATCTCGTCCGTTTCTGCTCGCAACGGTGACTCTTTAGTCACAAAAGCAACAAAAAATAGAGCAAAGCTCTAAATTCACGGACTACAAAATAGTAACATAATAGTGGTGTTTTTACAAGTACTAGGTAGGGTAGTTGCGCTTGCTTTTTTAGGTATTTGTGTTATTATGATAAGAATAAAAAATATTTAAAAAAATGAAAAAATACATAACAATTCTGGCAGTATTAGTAATGGTATTTACTAGCTGCGAAAAAGACAACATGAGAAAGTACAGGGTCCTACATGGAGTAATTATTGCCGAGCCCTCAGGCGGACTAGTTGCTTTTAGGGAAGACAATACTGGTTTTGAAACAACAAGAGTCCATACAAACGGTATTGTTGTAAAACATCATGACAGGGTGGTTGTAGAAGAAGAAAAAAATCTAATTGACGGGAAAAGGGTAATATACCGAATTTCTGGATTAGAATAAATCTATTAAACATTATACTAAAAGTAGGCTAAAACCTGCTTTTTTGTTTGCCCAATTTTGGTCCTCCCTTGTAAAGGGGTAGGATTTAGGTGGGGTTGCGACGACTTTGATTTATATACGTTTTTAGGGTAGAGTAGGTATATATATGAAGCAATCTCAATTATTCACCAAAACCCGAAAAGACGCTCCAGCTGACGAAGTTAGTAAAAATGCTCAGCTATTAATCAAAGCCGGTTATGTTCATAAAGAAATGGCAGGTGTTTATTCTATTTTGCCACTGGGTCAACGCGTAATAAACAAAATAGTAAATATTGTAAAAGAAGAAATGGATGCTGTGGGCGGAGTACAAATGAAAACATCAGTTTTGCAATCTAAAGATGTTTGGGAAAAAACAAATCGTTGGGATGATGAAATAGTCGACAATTGGTTCAAGACTACTCTAAAAAATGGTACCGAAGTAGGACTTTCTTTTACTAACGAAGAAGCTTATTCAAACATAATGAAAGATTTTATTTCTTCATATCGCGATTTGCCGGTGTACCCTTATGATTTTAAAACAATCTTCCGTAACGAAACTCGTAGCAAATCTGGTATGATGCGCGGGCGTGAATTCTACTGGAAGGCGCTATATTCTTTTTCTAAAGACGAAGCGCAACATAATGAGTTTTATGAAAAAATAAAGAATGCTTATACAAATGTTTATAACCGTGTAGGACTAGGTGATAAGACATACGTAACTTTTGCGTCTGGCGGCACTTTTTCTAAATATTCTCATGAATTCCAAACAGTATCAGACGCAGGTGAAGATATAATTTATATCAATAAAGAAAAAAACATTGCTATAAATAAAGAAGTTTACAACGATGAAGTTTTGTCGGACCTAGGTTTGTCTAAGAACGACCTAGTAGAAGCTAAATCTATAGAAGTCGGGAATATTTTTTCTTTAGGTTTTAAATTCTCAGAACCTTTTGGTTTAACTTATAAAAACGAACTTGGTGCTGATGTTCCTGTATTTATGGGCTCGTATGGTATAGGACTAACACGGCTTATCGGTACCATTGTCGAAGTATTGTCTGATGAACGTGGTATTGTTTGGTCAGAATCCGTCGCGCCATTTAAAGTACACCTTGTAATGCTGGGTGATGATACTGAAGTTAGTTCCAAAGCTGAACAAATTTATAAAGATTTAATATCTAAAAATATAGAAGTTTTGTTCGATGATCGCGTAGGTCCATCCGCAGGGGAAAAATTCTCTGATGCTGATTTATTAGGTATGCCAGTCCGTGTCGTTGTTTCAAAAAGATCTTTGGAAAATGGTGGCGTAGAAGTTAAAAAACGCACCGAAACTGATTCTAAAATAGTCGCACTAGATGAACTAACAGCCAACCTGTAACCTAAACCTTTTACCTATTATTATGTGGAGCAAGCTTTATAAAACATTTTCAAACGATATCGGAATAGACCTGGGTACTGCAAATACCTTGGTGTATTTGCGTGGTCAGGGCATCGTTATTAACGAACCATCTGTTGTTGTAGTAAATACAAAAACAGGTCAAATAGTTGCTGTCGGTGCCGCTGCTAAACAAATGCTAGGCCGTACACCAGCACACATTCGTGCTGTTCAGCCAGTAGTAGACGGTGTTATTTCCGACTTTGAAGTAACTGAAGAAATGTTGTCATATCTTATCCAAAAAACCGAACGTATTTCCAAAAAGTTTTTTCGCCCACGTGTAGTCGTAGGTGTGCCAACTGCTATTACAAATGTGGAAACTCGCGCTGTTTACGACGCTGCTATGAGCGGTGGTGCACGCGAAGTCTACATAATAGAAGAACCAATGGCAGCAGCTATTGGCGTACGTTTACCAGTTAAAGATGCAATTGGTTCAATCATCGTGGATATTGGTGGCGGTACTACTGACATTGCTGTTATTGCACTTGGCGGTATTGTGCGGTCCAAGAATTTGCGTGTAGCGGGCGACAAACTAAATGAAGACATTGTTACTTTTATGCGTGATGAATTTAAATTACTGGTTGGTGTCAAAACCGCCGAAGCCGTAAAAATAGCTTTGGGTACTGCAGTTCCTGGCGATTCAATGGAATGTCCAATCCGTGGTCGCGATATGGTTACTGGTTTGCCTCGTGAAATCATCGTAACTGATGCAGACATCAGGAGCGCAATGATGGCTTCACTATTGTCCATAGTTGATTCCACAAAAGAAGTTCTTGAAACTACTCCTCCTGAATTATTGGCTGACGTTATTCATCGTGGAATAGTTCTCTCGGGTGGTGGTGCATTGATACGCGGATTTGATAAACTACTGAGCAGTGCTGTAAAAATACCAGTATATGTTGCCGATGATCCACTAACAGCAGTAGCGCGTGGTACCGGTATTGTACTGGACGATATTGATTTTTATAAAGAAGTTTTAGTAGCACCTCAAAATGGCTTACCTCCAAGATACTAATTATTTTCATAGTCCAAAAAGACGTACATCTTATGCTAAATATGTACTTCTTTTTGTTTTTTGTGCAGGTGTAGTTTTCGTGTTTGCTAATTTTTTCAGAGGTTTTTCTTATACTATTATGGTTCCAACTCTTAATACCAGTTTAGCTATTGAACGTGGTCTTTATTCTTTGACTAATAGTAAACAAAGTTTATTAAACAGAGTTAACAATCTTGAATCTGAAAATGCGGAGCTTCGTTCAAAAATGATTGACTACAATCTAATAGAAAACGAAAATAGCGGTTTTAAAAATAGTGTAGTTAGTCGGTCCGATACTGTGGTCGCTAGTGTTATCGGTAAACCTAGTCTTGCCGCGTACGATACTTTGGTAGTTAAATCCAGCGACGTTGTATCGTACGGTTTCAAAGCTTATACATTGTCCGGAATTCCTATTGGTGATGTCACTTATTTCGAAAATGGTGCAGGTACAGTTACTTTATATTCATCGCCTGGTGTAGAAACACTGGCCGACATTACGCTAAATGATGCCATGAGTAGCGTTAGTGTTAGTATGCGTGGTCGTGGTGGAGGCGGATTCGAAGCCGTTGTTCCAAAAGACATCGATATTCCGGTTGGGTCTTTGGCTACAATGCCTTCACTTTTTGGTGAGCCATTTGCCGAAGTAGTAAAAACCGTCGCGCGCGATGACACAAAAGACCAAGTAGTATATTTACGCTCTGTTGTTAATTTCCAATACCTGCGCTACATTGCTGTGGGTCAATAAAATACAATCATGAATAAATTTAACTTTCATATTGAAAAAGAATTAGCCAGCGGTGGGCGCGCTGGTTATTATGATACTCCTCATGGGCGCATAATGACGCCAGCTTTTGTGGCAGTGGGCACCAAATCTACTGTTAAATCCATGACTCCAGAAATGCTAATCGACGCTGGAGTTCAAGTTGTATTGGCTAACACTTATCATTTGTTCTTGCAGCCAGGCGACAAAATAGTAGCCCAAGCTGGCGGGTTTGCTAAATACATGAATTGGCACGGACCAACTATGACGGACAGTGGTGGGTTTCAAGTTTTCTCTCTTGGTGCAGCTTATGGCAAGTCGGTTTCCAAAGTCGCTACAGGCGAGGAAATTCTGCAGCTGGAAAATGGCCGGTCAGGGGACGATGTAACCCCATTAGCCAAAGTCGGCACCGAAGGTGTTTCGTTTCGTTCGCATATTGATGGGTCTTTGCATTATTTAACCCCAGCGCGCAGTATGGAAATACAAAAAAATCTCGGTGCGGATATTATATTTGCATTTGACGAATGTACTAGCCCTACTGAAACATATGAATACCAAAAAGAATCACTGGACCGTACTCATAATTGGGCAAAAGAGTCACTCAATGTTCATACCGAGCTTGACCCAGACGGGGACCAAGCGTTATTTGGTGTCATCCAAGGTGCGCAGTTTGAAGACTTGCGTAAAGAGTCCGCAAAAGTTTTGTCTGAAATGCAGGCACCAAATGGCCGCGAATTCGAAGGTTTCGGTATTGGTGGTAGTTTTTCCAAGGACGACATGAGTACTGCTGTAAAATGGGTAACCGAAGTCTTGCCAAAAGAAAAACCTCGGCATTTATTAGGAATAGGTGAACCCATGGATTTGTTCATGGGGGTAGAGCAGGGTATAGATTTTTTCGACTGCGTTGCGCCTACACGTATGGCACGTCATGGTACTGTGTATACAAATGATGGACGATTGAATTTGCTGAACGAAAAATGCACAACAAATTTTAGTAAAATAGACGCGGACTGTATGTGCTACACCTGCCGGAACTATACACAGTCCTACGTTGCGCATTTATTCCGCGCCAAAGAAATGCTAGCTGCGACACTGGCGTCCATTCATAATATTTATTTTATAAACAAGCTTGTCCAAAACATGCGACAAGCAATACTAGATGATAAATTTGAGACTTATAAAGTAGACTTTTTGGCTAGGTATTATAAATCATAGTTCATGTTATAATACTCTAAATAAATAATTTATATATATGAATAAAATACAAGCACCACAAATCGGCTTCTACTACCATTACAAGCATAACCCAAATGGGGGATGGAACAATTACCTTTATGAAGTCCTAAATATTGGGCATCATACTGAGATTAAAGACAGCGAAGAATCATTATTTGTTGTCTATCGTCCATTATATTCATCTGCTTTTGTTTACGAGAACGGGAAGCATTGGGATGTGAGACCACTTGGGATGTTTTCCGAAAGAATCATCTTACCTATAGAATACGGTGGTGATGGTCAAAAAGAAGTAGACAGATTTACTTTAATTACTGACCCTGAACTAATAGAAAAGTGTAAAAAACTCGCAGAAGAAATGTACTAAAATCAAACCTATGAACCCAAAAAGCCCTATAATATAGGGCTTTTTATGCTTGACAAATGGTATATAAATATGCTATAATACTGTCAAATAAATACATTAAAAATTTAATATGACAAATCAAAGTATATACAAAAAGAAACTCCTTCCAGGAGAGTTATTTCCGCCACCATTTTTACCTTATTCTGATTACCAAGTTGAAATCATTAAAAAAATGATTAAAGCTATTCAGGGTTCTAGAAATGGTCTGATTATTCAACCTACTGCTACAGGCAAAAGTGTTGAAGCCGCCTTTACTGCACGTTCGTGCATCTTACTGCATCAAATGAAAGGTTTATACCTTTATGATGAAAATGATGGTCTTGCTCAGGCTCGTGAAAGATTTGAACATATTTTTGGCAAAAACCAAATTAAGTGTGCAAATTTTTTCGGACTCGATAAAGACCAAGACGTAACCGAAGCTGACCTTGTTTTTGCTTCTTTTCAAACAATGAATAACCACCATGAACAATGGTATAAAATGTTTGATTCCAAACATTTTGATTTCATTATTGTGAATGAAGCTCATCACGGACAGGCCGTAACTTACAGACCAGTTATTGATCATTTTGAATGTTCAAAGATTGGGATGACTGCTACACCAGAAAGAGCTGACGGATTAGATATTTTGGAGGTATTCGATGAAGTACTTCACGAAATTACATTAACCGAAGCCATTGTCAAAGGATGGGTTTGCCCTATTGATTATCATGTACTTGGACATAATCTTTCTTCTAAAAAATTAAAAGAGCTTGCATCTGAGCATGTTAGTGATGGTAAAAAAATCTCTATAAAGCAAATCAATGAATCTATATTTATTGATGAACTTGATGAAGAGATGCTGAAAAAAGTCTATGAATTTTCTTTTCCAGAAGACGAGGCTCCACGCCAAACAAAAATCTTTTGTGAAAACATCGTTCATGCTGACAGGATTTTTGCCAGAATTAAAGCCGATGGACACTCTGTTGAAGTTGCACACTCTAAAATAGGAACAAGTCATAATACGAATTCTTTACAAAAGTTTCGTAATAATGAAGTTCAGTTCCTAGTTTCTGTGGATAAGTACAACGAAGATATTGATATCGTGGGTATAGAAGTCGTTGTATTTTTTAGGAATACAGATTCTAAAAGGATCTTTTTCCAGCAGTTAGGACGGGGTATGCGTAAAGGTAAACCAAGGTTGTATGTTTTAGATTTTGTAGGTAATGCCGAAAGGTTGACGATGGTAAGAGGTTTACAAAATGAAATCGAGAATGCTTTTGAAAGAGAAAGATTACTCGATGATTCTGTGATTAATCTTACTAATATCAACTTTAAATTCGAATGGCATGGCTATAGCCCTGATGCTTTAAAATTGGTTGAAGCAATTGTGTTAGGTAAGTATAAAACTTGGCAGGAGGCTTCATCTGCTGCCATAAAAATGGGGCTTAAAAATTCTTCAGAGTATAACGGCCGTAAAGGTAGAAGATATAAAGAGGACCCAAGGTTACCATCTCATCCGAGACAGATTTACTTAGATTTTCCAGGAAATGAGATTTTCTTTAATATGTCAGCCTGGCCTACCGAAGAAGAATTAAAGCAAAAATGTTTGGAACACTTCGGTAATCT
>CAYYSG010000022.1:0-1336 GCA_964474375.1 uncultured Candidatus Saccharibacteria bacterium | reverse complement strand
ACCGAAGAAGAATTAAAGCAAAAATGTTTGGAACACTTCGGTAATCTTGACTTTACAACTATTGAATACGAAAAAGTTAGATATAAATTTAATGGACCTAATTTTAGTCACCTAAAAAAACATTACAATAAGACCTTTGGAGAATTGTTTAAGGGTAGAAAGAAAGAACGTAACATTAAATATTCTACCGAAGAAGAATTAAAGCAAAAATGTTTGGAACACTTCGGACATCTTAATTTTTCAAGCAAAGAATATGAAGAAAAAAGAAGATTAGTTAATGGGCCAGATACTTATTATTTTTTAAAGTATTACGGTAAAACTTTTGCTGAATTGTTTAGAGGTAAGAAAAAAGAAAGTAAAATAATTTGGCCAACCGAAGAGGAATTAAAAAAACGAACAATAGACTATTTTAAATCAGATGATTTTTCTCAAAAGCAGTACCGAGAAGTCCGAGACCTATTTAATGGACCTAATGATTCAGCTTTCGTAAAAATTTACGGTAAAACCTTCCAGGAATTATTTAGAGGGATTCGTAGGAAAAAACGAATTTAAAAAGTAAAGTTCTTTATCTTATTTACTAAACCGCAGCACGCAAAGTGTTGCGGTTTTTTTATTGCTATACGGGTGTTGGCTGGGGGATTTGTGCTTGACAAATGGTATATAAGTATGCTATAATATATGTAATAAAAATATATAATAATGACAGACATATTTCAGTACAACGACAATTCAATGTTAACATCAGGACCGTATAAATTTACACGCTTGATAAATGTTCCCGCTGTTTGGCTTTTAGGTATCTATAACAAAGACCAGAAATCTAAAATTCGCAAAAAAGGTAAACACTCAGACAGACAACTTATTGATTATATCGAGAGAAATCTTGAATCAATTAAAAATCGTGTAGGTAAACCCATTGAAGAAAACAATGGTTTTGGGCATCGACGAAGAGGAATGGCTACAATTCAGCTTACTTGTGGCGTTACTGACAAACTTGTGTTTGTTTCAGAAAAAGACGCAAGAGATGAATTAAAAAAAGTTAAGGATACTTCATCAGATAAAAAACCAGTAAGATTCTATGAATGTGAACATTGTAGTGGATGGCATTTAACTTCTATTCCTTATGATGTATGGAAAGAAAGGAGAAAAAATGAAAAACGGGATTAATTAATTCCTGAAACCGCAACACATAAAAGTGTTGCGGTTTTTTTTATTTTTTACATACAAATGCTATAGTGGTGGTACATGAAAAATACCAGCCCCTTTGTATTAAAAAGTCCGTATGAGCCAGCCGGGGATCAGCCACAGGCTATTTCGGGCTTGGTGGCGGGGCTGA
>CAYYSG010000021.1:0-11235 GCA_964474375.1 uncultured Candidatus Saccharibacteria bacterium | reverse complement strand
CAAAGGCGGCACTGCATCATCTACACTTGCAGTTAGTGTTAGTTCAGCGCCGAATAATTCTTCTTTAAAAATAATGCCATTAGGTGATTCTATTACTGATGGGTATAACATTCCAGGAGGTTATCGTATAAAACTCGAACAGTTACTAAAATCCAGTAATGTAAGTTATGATTTTGTAGGTACTAATTCTAACGGCCCAAGTAATCTAACTGATAAAAATCATGAAGGCTATAGTGGTTACACCGCAAGTGACTTAGGCGGAGTTGTTTTGGATGGTAATGTTATTTTGACCCATAAACCAGACGCAGTGCTTCTTATGATCGGAACAAATGACGTCAATAGAAATCAATCACTAACTTCTGCTATCACTGACGTCGGATATTTGTTGGATTGGATACGAGCAGACAGTTCCACTGTTACTGTTTTTGTTGCTAGTATTACACCAATAGCATCAAACCAGTTTGGTAGCGGAACAACAACTAATGTTAATTCATTTAACACATCCTTAAGAAATCTAGTAAATTCTCGAATTTCTCAAGGCCATAAGCTTGCTTTTGTGGAAATGAATGTTGGTATTACGACCGGAGATCTTGCAGACGGTTTGCATCCTAACCAGACTGGTTATGATAAAATGGGCACAATTTGGTATGATGCAATGGCCTCTAAAAATTTAGTACCAAGTATAAATCAAAGTAACAGTAACCCAACACCATCTAACGACACAGGCAGTGTACAGACTAATGGATCTTTATCTGGCAATGTATTAACTAACGACACAGACCCAAATGGTGACACACTATCAGTTACATCATTTAATGTATCCGGTACATCAACTAACGCTGGCACAACCAGATCAATCAGTGGAGTTGGTAGCGTTGTTATCAACTCAAATGGAGTGTACTCATTTACTCCTGTTACTAACTACACGGGAACAGTTCCAGTCATAACTTATACAGTTAGTGATGGCAAAGGTGGCACAGCTACAGCGACGCTGACCATAACTATTACAACAACAACTCCACCACCGGATAGTTCCACAAATGGGGCTTTCCAATTTACGCTATCAACAAGTTCACGAACTTCAGCCGGTGTATATAATTCATCTGGTACATTGGTTCGAACTCTATGGGGTAATGTAACTTATACATCTGGTACTCATACCGAATATTGGGATGGTAAAGATGATTTTGGTAATGTCTTAACAACCACAGGATCCGGATACACTATCAAAGTTCTGTCTAACAATGTTAGCTATACGTGGGAAGGAGTAATAGGTAATACCAGCGATGATCTAAGCGGGCCGAACGTAATTAAAGGCCACAGAAATGCAGATGATATGGCTATAGCTGGCAGTACTGCATATTACACAACAAGATTCTCAGAAGGTAACCCGACTACTCAAAAATTTAGCCTGAATGATATTCAAAGTAAAGATTATATTCTTTGTGGCTGTGGTGCTAGTGATCTTGCTGTACATAAAATGGATACTGATGGTACTTATGTGTATTGGGCAGGAACAGATGATTGGGCTAGCGGTAAATCTATGGCTTTTGCTACAAAAGTTTCAGATGACACAGAAGTACTATTTTCAAGTGGTACAGCTGTTAGTATGACTTATGGTAGAACTTATCAAAAAGCAATTAATGTTATATCAGGTAATTCATCTGCTTATCCTACAGGTGTTGCTGTTCAGACTAGTGGAAATTATTTATTTATTTCCCATGCAGGTATTAATGAAATACGTGTATTTAATAAAACTACAGGTGCAAGCGTAAGAACAATAAGTTCATTTACAAAACCACGGGGTATGACAATAGACGGTAGCAATAATCTTTGGGTTATCTCTGGCACTAATTCTGTAACAAAACATTCTATAAATTCTGATGGTACTCTTGCATCTGCGTCTGCTACACTATCTGGTTTAGTTGCCCCACACGATATGGATGTGTCACCTAATGGCTCTATTGTTTCAATTGTTGATGGAGGAACTTCTCATCAAATTAAATCTTATGATACAAGTTCAGGTAATCTTTCTTGGACTCTTGGTCAGTCTGGGGGTTATGCAAGTAGCTCAACTGTTGCTAATGACAAGTTTATGTTTATGGATCTTAGTGGGGGTGAACTAGCTGGGTTTATTGCTTATCAAAGCGATGGAAGCTTCTGGGTAGGAGACTCAGGTAATTCCAGAATGTTGCATTTTAGTTCAAATAGAAATTTCATTGAAGTACGAGGATCTTTACCGATGAATTATTCTGCTGCTGCTGATAGAAATAACCCAACTCGAGTATTCTCCGGATTCTTGGAATTTGAAGTAGATTATTCAAAACCTTTAGCACCTAATAATGGTTCATGGAAATTGGCACGAAACTGGGGTCATGGTGTGAGTGATACAACTTATCAAGCATATAATGCACTATGGGTGTTTAAGAATTTAATGACACTTAGTAATGGTAGAACATATGCAACAATAGACACCAAAAATACAGGCGAACAAGAATTTGTTGAGCTAGTTTCAAATGGAAAACTAAGATTTACCGGAATACGTACTGATACTTGGGAAAGATCTTTATTACAACCTGATGGTTCATTACTAGAATTTAAAAATACTTATGATTTAGGTAGAACTCCTTATTGGACACAAAGAAGTTTGACTGGATTTGATGGATCTAACAATCCAGTTTGGGGTACCGCTACAACAGTAGCTACTGCTCCTAAAATAGAAATAACTGACCCAACTTATAAAACAGCAGGTAATCCTGTAAAAACAAGTTCTAATAAATATATTGTATTTAATGAACAAAAATGGAATGACACTGGATATCACCTAGGTGCTGTAAATTCCGGCGGTAATACTTATGCTTGGAAGACTTCTTTACCAACATATCGTGAATACCAAGGAGCATATCCAGATAATGGTGATTTCGATATAGGTAATAATTCTGAATACCTAGGTGGGCAGGTTCATGCAATAGATAGGAATATCTTCTGGAATTACATAGGTGAGTTCTGGAAGAATAGTCAGACTAATAAATGGCAACATGTGTATGATAATGGTCTATTGGTCGCTGTGTTCGGTGTAACTACACCAATTGCAGAATCTATCCACGGATCAGAGGCTCCGCCAGAAACAGCTGGAAATGCATTTGCTGGGAGTATCGTAAAAGTTGGATCTGACTATTACATATATCATAACGATGAATCTATGCATGCTGGTTTGCATCGATGGAAAATCACAGGTCTAAATACTATTGCGGAACAATCAGTAACCGTTTCTAGTGTCGGAGCTAAGCCAAGTACCGGTATCGATCTAATGGCGGGCCTACCTCAAAGATCAATTCTAGCCAATAATACAGCTGGTTGGACACGCTCTCCTGCAAATGAAGTCAATAATAACTTTGATGATACATGGAGTGTCAAAACAGGCTTAATGACATATAAAAAAGAAGATCGAGACATTTACATGACATTTAGAGCTAATAATAAAACTAGTACTGTTACAAAAGGCATAAGTGGTATAGGTTCTAATCCTTCTGGCTGGAAGATGACAGGTAAGATAAATCTATATGATAGTTGGCCAAAAGCTACAAATGACAATCCTGGTGTTTACTTTGATGTTCTAGACGACCAAGGTAAAATCATCAGTAGAATTGTTAATGAGAGAGGTAGCTACACAAACTATGGTTTTGATACTTGGCTAAAAGGTAACACTGCAAAAATAACACCGAATATTAAACAAAGTGAATTCAAGTATCTAGGGGATAATTCTCAAGACTTCTATGTAGACACAGATAGTTCAGGGATATCTTTCGGTTATGCTGGATATTCCACAAGTAAGACATCAGTACATGAATCAGGTGCAAATTGGGCTAAGCCTACAACAATTAAAATTACCTTGATATCAAATCCTACCGGAGGGAATTACAATACTTATTCTATAGGTCTTACAAACCTTAGAATTACAGAAAGGTAAGCAGTAGATATTTATTAGATTTCGTGTATAATAGACAAATGGCTAAAAGAATTAGTGTTAATACCAAGAATAAGACTTCTCATTCTAGAAAGACTAAGAAGCGCTTAGCAGTAAAAACAGAAATGTTAGCTGCTAAGAGGATTAAAAAAGGCCCAAAGCCTAAAAGTCCACGAAGACCAAAGAAAAAATAACTAAAAACCCTTTCATTGAAAGGGTTTTTAGTTATCAACAAATAATCTTTTTTAACTATTGAGTTTTGCTTTTTTGCGGTATAATTAATACAGGTATATAAAAGAGGTCGATTAATATGCATTTTAAAAACGATTATATTAATAACAATGAGTAAAATAGGTAAAATTGCTTACATTCTAGTTATCGTCGGAGGTTTAAATTGGGGACTCGTAGGAGCTTTCAATTTTAATCTAGTTGATGCTATTTTTGGAATGGGTACAATTTCAATGCTTGTTTACATTCTTGTTGGACTAAGTTCTGTATATCTTATCTTTGCAAAAGGAAAGAAAGCAGCACCAAGTTCAATGGGTGGTGGACAAATGTAATTATCGTGCGCACACATAAAACCCCTCTTTCGAGGGGTTTTATGTTTTTATTTTTTGTATTTTCTTTTATTTGTTCTTGCGGGTTTAGATTTTTTTGGTTTACTGCCTGCACGATTAGTAGGCTTTTTGCTGGAGACTTTTTTAACAGGTGCGGGTTTGGGCTTTCTACTTTTAGGAGCCATCATCATTATTCCAACATCTTGAACATAGAGTGATTTTAGTAATTCTTTACGTTCTATTGTTGAAAGCTGTCTATATTCACCAGGCTTTAGTTTGCCTAGTTCAATATTCATTATTCTTATTCTGCATAAATCAACGACAGCGTGGTGCAAAGCTTCACACATACGTCTAATTTGTCTTTTTTTACCTTCAGTCAATATAATCGCAAAGCTATTTTCCGAAACACGTCTTGTCTTTGCTTTTCTTGTTACGGATCCATCCATACGGACTCCGTTTGACATACTACTTAGGAAAAAGTCGGTAAAAGGCCTATCTGTTGTTACGATGTATTCTTTTTCATGCAGGAAGCGCGGTGATAATAATTTATCAGTAATTCTGCCATCATTAGTCATTATAATCAGTCCATGGGAATCCTTGTCTAGTCTCCCAACAGGGAATACATTTATTTCATCACCTTCTTCATTTTTAAAATTGGTGTAACTAATTATATCTTTACCTATTTCACTATCTTTGTTTGTTAGTATACCGATTGGCTTGTTGTAAGCTATATAGTATAGATTTTCCTCGCGGACACCTTTCTTACCTTTTATTACTATTTCGTCGGTGGGTAGTACCTCCATACCAATTTTAGCAAGTTTGCCATTTACGGTAACTGCACCTTTATTGATCAGTTCGTCAGCCCCACGACGTGTGGAGTAACCTTTTTCTTTTAAGTATTTATTTATACGCATGTTTTTTCTTTCTAGTAGTAATAATTCCGATTGTTAAAATTAAGCCAACCACATAGAATATGTGACTTATATTTCCAATAGCCAGTGTGACAACAGCAATAAAGGAAGCAATGAAATATCCAATAGGTTGCATATCACGCATAATGCCTAATAGCTCTGTTTCTTCCTCGTCGATATTTTTAAAGAATATACCATCTCCTGCAGTTTCCAGTAAGACAGCTCCTACACGGGACAGTATAAGTATAGCACCCCAAACAACTAATGAAGTTGTTTCTATAAAAGGAAACATGAATGTTGTAATTGCTAGTATAAAAATACCAGTTCTTGCCATACTACGTCCTGATGCGCCAGAGTCAATATGTTTACCAATAGGGTATCCTAGGATAACAAAAGGAGCCAGCATGATAGTAAATATAAGACCGAGTGATTCCGGATCTATGCCTTTTACATCAGCTAAATATATAGGTACAAAAGTAACCATTAATGCATAGAATATATGCAGTAATAATAATGAAAACAATGATTTCCTAACCGCAGGACGTGACTTGATTGAATTAAATGATTTTATCAAGGATCCAGGTATATGAATTTTGTCCTTAAAGTTTTTTGTAGACAATATGAGTAGTACTCCACAAATCAGCATTAATATCATTGATACTGTATAAGGTGCACGCATACCCATTTGAACGGTTATAACTGCTGCCATTATTGGGCCAAGCATTCTACCGATGTGCTGGAGTGCTACCATTGAGCCTCGAGTCTTTGCGGAACTTTCTTTGTTTGTGTTGTGTTCAAAGAATATGTCAAAGCTAAAAGATATTAGTATCTGTGTAGCCAAGAAAAGAATAAAAGATATTCCAAACCAAGCCGGGGATACAAAATATTTTATACCCAGAACAGACAATATTTTTACTATAATAGCCAGGGTTACTGTTTTTCTGTTCCCAAGCTTTACTATGATGTAGGGTATAGCCCAAGTAGACAGAACCAAAGCCAAAGCTGAAGATATACCATAAATAAACCCAATACTTGACCGCCCGTTAACTGCTTCTATTACTGTTGAATTCGAATAAGCCGTAAACCCAATAGCCCAAGAAAAAAAGAAGTAAGCTACGTATAGTAATTTATTATAAATATCTTTAAAATGCATGTTGACTCAAATTATATCTGCTATAGTGCTATTATAACAGGAATTACCAAAGGTCGCTTTGCTGTTTTTTGGAAAAGTATTCTTGAAATTTGTTCACCTAGTGATTCTTTTATTATTTCAACAGAATTTTCGTTCAAATTGCCTGATCCGTTTTCAATAGTTTTCTTTATCAGGATTCTTACATCACGAAGCAACTCCTGGTTTTCTTTCAGGTAAACAAATCCACGGGAAATAATATCAGGGGATTTAACTAGTTTGCGAGTTCTGGCATTAACTGATGCAATCAGTACAAACATACCATCTTGTGATAGCATTTGGCGGTCACGAATTACAACATCGTGTAAATCTCCAACTGAATGACCATCAACTATCATAGTTGCTGATGGAGCTTTTTCTTTACGAACAACTATTTTACTACCACCTTCAATAATTTCAATTATATTTCCATTGTCAGGAACCACAATATTTTCTTTTGGTATTCCTGTTTCCATTGCTAGGTCAGCGTGCTGACGCAAGAATGAATGCCAACCATGAACTGGTATGAAGAACTTTTCCTTTAATTTTTCATGTAGCCATCTTATGTCTTCTTTATTTCCATGACCTGTTGCATGAATAGTAGCTTCATTTGTGTTGTAGTTTATTATTTTTACACCTTGACGAGCAATGTTGTCCTTTAGTCTTTGGACAGAAATTTCATTTCCAGGAATAGTTGAAGCTGACAATACAATAGTGTCACCAGGTTCTAGTTTGAAGCTTTTGTGTGTTTTGTTACTAGCACGCATTAGGGCTGAGAATTCTTCGCCTTGAGCACCAGTGGATAGAATGATTACACGGTCTTTTGGGTATTCGTGTACATTTTCAGTTGAAATTATTGTATCTTTTTTAACATCTAATATTCCAGACTGGATAGCGACTTCTAGGTTTGTACGAATAGATCTACCCTCGAGTGCTACTTTTTTGTTTAGTTCTTCTGCTACTTTGATAATGTGTATCAATCGTGTGATATGTGAACCGAACGCAGAGATAATAAGACGTCCTCCAATAGAGCGGATTATTTTTTCTAATCCATCATGAGCATGTTTTTCAGGGATAGAGAATCCTTCTTTTTCAATATTGGTTGAGTCAGCAAAAAGAAGCAGTACCTTTTCTTTTTCAAATATACTGTATTCTTCTTCTTCTGATTCTGCTGGTATACCGTGAACGTCTTGTCCTAATTTGTAGTCACCTGGGTTCACTATAACTCCATATGGAGTCTCAATGATTACTCCCATAGAGTCGGGGATAGTGTGAGTAACTCCAAAAGTCCTAACACGGATTTTACCTAATGTTATTACTTCATTTTTTTCTACATCAATTAAATTTAGCTTTGGTAATGCCGGGAAGTCTGTGTGTCTTTTTTCGATCAATAGGTTGGTTAGGTGTCTTGAATATATTGGTGGGTTACCAATACGTGATGCAACTAGCGATAATCCACCGATGTGGTCAAGGTGACCGTGGGTTATTACGATACCACGAATACGGTCTTTTCTTTCTTCAAGATACGTTGTATTCGGGATAATGTAGTCTACTCCTGGGGTTTCTTCAGTTTTGAATTGCATACCAGCATCAATAACGATGATGTCTTCGCCAATTTCAATGACAGTCATGTTTTTACCAATTTCCTCTACGCCACCCAGTGGGATTATGCGGATGTCTCCATCTTTCGGTGGCAGGATTGCCAGCTTGTTTTTAGAAGTGAATTTTTCGATTAGTGATGGCTGTGAAAAACTACGGGGTACGTTGGCGTTTTTGCTGCGACCAAATTTTGAGAATTGGTAACTAGCACCAAGAGGTTTCTTCGAGTTGTTTGTACGATTTTGAGAAAATCCTCCTTTTTGAGTTTTTCTGTTGTCATTGTTTGGGTTCCTTTTTGGGGAATTTATAGTAACCCTACGTTTTGAATTAGCAGGATTTTCAGTGTTAGCAGTTTTTTCTGTATCGTTTTTTCTATATACACGTGTACTAGATGAACTGTTTTTTCCAGGATTTCGGCCGGAAGGTTGTGTATTTGGATTTGTCATAATTATTTTTTATTAAAGATTATCAGTGTGAACGGTTTTTTTGTTTTTGTATAAGAATGGTAGAACTCGTTCGGTTTCTAAGTACCAGTCTCTAATATTTATAAATCTGTCCGCCGCTGTGTGGATAGATGTTAGCATTTCAAAAGGCAGTTTATTTTTGTGCACATATATATAAGATGGGGAATATATAAATACAGCTGGAACATCCGTGTAGAAGGCAGTTACAAATTTTTTCCATTCAGAGATTCTTAAATCTTCGATGGTTTCTTTTTGTAAGTTTTCCAGTGCACTGTCGGCTCTTGTGTTGGTATATCCGGAAATATTTAGTCCAGGGTGTTCTCTTTGGGATGAATGCCAAAAAGCATAGACTTGGGATTCGCGAGATATTTGAACACCATAATACAGGGCTTCGTAGTTACGGGTACGGATTTTCTCTTCAAGAGTCGTGCTGTCGTACGATGCGACGCTCACCATGATACCTTTGCTTTTTAGCTCGGTAGCTATTTCTTCAGCGCCAGCTCGAAGTTCAGGTGTGTCACTAGTTGCTATTGTAAAAGAAAATTTTTCTACACTTTCCTCAGCTTTTTTTGAACCTGGTTTTATAATGCTAATTTTCTTTTCCCAGATGCCATCTTCTCCTATAGACCATCCTTGAGATTTCAAGGTTTTTTCTACATCTATTGGGGTATAAAGCATGTTTATCCTTTCTTCTAGTTTTGTTGGTAATGGGGCATCAACTTTTTCAGCAAAACCATTTAGTACTGATTCAATGACTTGTTCTTTGTCTATGCTACTAGCAATAACTTCTGTTATTCTAGGTTGCTTCAGAATGTCACTATTTTTGGGGTTAAAAAATATACCATATAGTCTAGGGAACGATGCCAGTGTAACAGGGTAGCCTTTTTCTTTTAGTTCTTTGGCTGATTTAGCAGTTACACTACCTAGGTGCTCAATTTCACCATTAGTAAGAGCGCTAATCGCTGAACTTTCGTTTTCGAAGAATTTAAAGGTTATTTTTTTAATGTAACCAAACTCTACTCCACGGCGGGCCTTTTCTAGGTTAATAACAGTCGGCATGTTCTTTTTTGTTTTTACCTTTGTTATTTTGTATGGGCCAGCACCTATGGCTTTGATGTTTTCCTCAGCTTGAGTAAAAGCATCAGCTCCGTATTTACCATAAATATGTTTCGGGATTATTCCAACAGTCGCTATATCTAGAAAGTCAGCAAAGGGTTGTTTAAGTGTAAAAACCACTGTTTTAGGATCAAGACTTTTAGCGGTAACACCTTGCCATTCAATATTCCTAGGACTTTTTTCAAGAGGGTCTTTTATTCGGTCTATTGTGTAAATTACATCGTCTGATGTTACCTCAGTACCATCATGGAATTTAATGTCGTCTTTTAGTACAAATGTGTATACAAGGCCGCTTTTATCAATTTCGTATGAGTCAGCTAGATCACCAGTATAGCTACCGTCAGGTAGTCTGCGTAGTAGTCCAGCATGGACAATACTAGTCAGGTCTTTGTCTATATTACTAACCGCTAAAACTGGGTTAATGAAACGAACAGACCCAACTATACCTTCTTTCCATTCACCACCCGGTATTGGTTTTTCTACTAACAAATTCTTACGTGCACTACCCACAAGTAAAAAACCAGCTATAACCATAACGGTTATAAACACAATAATGATGTTTTTCTTACTTTTAGGTAATGATTGGAACAAAATACGTGTACCGTACTCGAGTTCCTGCCATTTTCTTTTAAAGCGTTTTAAACGCGATTCTTTCATAAATAATATAGAATAAATTACAATACAATTATATTGTACGAATCATTGCGATAACAAATCACTGTATCAGTGTTATTCGGGGAGTGAATCTTAAATTGTCTTAAGCACAAGAGATAGCACCACTAAACCAGCAAATAATACTCCAAGGATTATTGTTAGAATAAATAAAAACTTTTCAAAACCACGGCGAGTCCTGTGGAGAGAGCCACTTTCTGATCCAAATGCACTACCTAAACTTGCATCGGAATGCTGAAGAAGCGTCACTGCGACGATAAGAATAGCTATTCCGAGAATTGCCCAAGGCAAACTAACGCGAACGAGTTCCATACCTTTATATACTAGCATATGGTTCTTCGTTTTACAAGCTGGGACCAAACCATAGGTATGGCTGAATTAAGAGTCCTTGATAACCAGTGTAAAAACGCTTGACTTTTTTCTTGCCATGAGTATACTACTTCTAGTGACTAATTTAGTGTCCTATTTTAAAGGGCATTTTAATTTAGTCCCTAATGACCTCGTTAAATCGAGGAAAAATGAACTTTGACATTTTTATACTAAACAAGATCATTAAGTCCCAAATGCGAGGAGTCGCATGTGGGCATTAATAATCACACATTCAAGTGCAAATTTAAGTTTAATTCCAATAAGTTAACAAGGTGTTAACTAGAGCAAAATGGAAGCAGAAGAATTGATTTTCTTTTGTTTCGCTTTATGAAGTACATACTTTTAGTAGTACTTTTAAAAAGAGTTTGATCCTAGCTCAGGATGAACGCTGGCGGCGTGGATAAGGCATGCA
>CAYYSG010000020.1:0-12518 GCA_964474375.1 uncultured Candidatus Saccharibacteria bacterium | reverse complement strand
AGTACGGCATGTCCAGACCTAGATTAGATTTAGATATAAGTGTCGCACAACATAGATTTTGCGACATCCTTTATATTATAAAAGCCTTTTAATAAAGGCTTTTATAATTACTTAAAGAATGTGTTGTGCCATAGTGCTAATGTGTATAATGCGAATAGCTTTCTTGATTCATCATTCTTCCCGCTGGTGTGATTATTGATTAATTTTTGAATTTCAGTTTTTTTAATGTATTGGTTAATTAATTTATTATTTTCTAGTTCATCTTTAAACATACTTATGTCTGACTTTAGCCAATCCCGAAGCTCTGTTGGAAACCCTAGCTTGCGACGCTTGTTAGCCCCACTAGGTATCAAGCCTTTAAAAGCCTCTCTAAGCGCATATTTGGTTGTAGACGATGCAAACTTCAGCTTGTCAGGTAAATGTTTGGCATACTCAGCTACACGTACATCCAAGAATGGGACCCGAAGTTCCAATGAATGTGCCATGGTCATTTTGTCGGCTTTGGCTAGAATATCACCAACAAGCCAAGTATTGATATCAACATACTGCATTTGAGTAGGCTCAGTGTAGTATTTGGCTTGATTATATAATTTAGCTATATCATATTCATTATCAACTTTTGGTCCATTCCAGATTATAGCTAAATCTGATTTTTCATAAATCCGTGCGTTACCAATATAGCGATTAGCTAATGGTGTAAAATAACGCTTGAGATAATTCTTGCCGTAGAATTGGAATTTGTTAAATGCCAAGCGTCGCAAAATATGTTCCCTTATAAATTTTGGGACTATGTTTAATTTACGTCTGTCATAGTATTCGTGATATATAGTATAGCCACCGAAAAATTCATCAGCACCTTCCCCCGATAAAACTACAGTTACATTTTTGCGAGCTTCTTTTGCAATTAAATAAAGTAATATAGCCGAAGGGTCCGCAACTGGTTCATCAAAATGATAAACGGCTTTACCAAGCGAATTCATGTACTCTTCCCTATTTATTACTACCTCGTGATGTAAGCTTTGTATTTTGTTAACTGTTTCGTTAGCACCAGCAAATTCATTTATTTTATTGGATCCAATTGTAAAAGTATGAACTGGTTTTTTTAAATTGTTAGTTAGAAGAGTAGCGTTAATACTACTATCAACTCCGCCAGACAAAAATGAGCCCACTGGAACGTCGGATATGGCATGATGCGCCACAGAATCATTCAATAAAATTTTTATATCCTCCTTGGCACCATTTATAGACATTTGATCGTCGATGCTGAATTTGAATTTGTAGTATTGGTCGATTACATAACTACCAGTTGATGCATCTACGCGCATATAATGACCGGGTTCTAATTTATAAATGTCTTTAAAAAAAGTTTCCTCTAGCGGGTTATACTGATACTGCAAATAAGCATAAATAGCATCATGGTTTATATTCCTAACATAACGGGAATCTTCTAGAATGGATTTTATTTCTGAACCAAAGGAAAATATTTTACGATTCTTTGCAAAATAATAAAATGGCTTGATACCGAAATGGTCCCGCGCAATGAATAACTCGTTCTTCTTTGTGTCGTATATAGTAAAAGCAAACATACCTCGCAAATATTTAGGAGTATTCGGGCCGACTTCTTCGTATAGTGCTAGTATTGTTTCGGTATCAGAATTAGTCTGGAATGGATAGTTAGGCAATAATTCACTACGAATTTCTTGGTAGTTATAAATTTCACCATTAAAGAAAATGCATTTTGTCCTATCTTTGTTCCATATAGGCTGGTCACCACCACTAACATCTATAATAGCCAAACGACGCATTGCTAAACCAAGACGATCGTCAGCATAAACTCCAGCACCGTCAGGTCCACGATGGAATATGGCTTGGTTCATTTTGTTTACCAGCTCTTCGTTTTGGTTTTTGTTTTGTCCTAGCGTTCCAACTATTCCACACATATGATTTATTTTTCTAATCTACTTAAAACTTCATCTCGGCCTAGAATGGATGCTACTGTAAAAGGGTCTGGGGATTTAGCTTGTCCGGTTAGTTTGACTCGCAGCGCCCACAGTACATCACCGCGACCATTAGCGTCAGCATACGGCATGATAATATTCTTAAGATTTTCAGGACTAAAATCATCATTGCCTGACAATATATACCTGATGTCTGCCATGAATTTATTTATAGCTGTAATTTTATCGCCTTCTATTTTAGATTTTGGAGCAACCAAAGATTCCATCTCTACAGCTGGAGAAATGAAAAAGAAATCCATTTCGCCACCGTTGAATAAATCTTTGACATTAGAAAAAGCAAATATATGGTCACGCAGTATTGGTAATATTTTATTTAAAGTTTCTGAATTTTCTTTTACATAATCTGGTAAATAAGAATTTATAGAATTTAAAAATTCAGTATCCGATAATTTTTTAATATATTCTTTGTTGTACCAGTTTAGTTTTTCTTCATTGAATACCGCTGGGGATTTTTGGACTTTGGATAAATCGAATTCTTTTACTAGCTCATCCTTACTAAACAATTCTTGTTCAGTACCCGGATTCCAGCCGACCATAGAAACCATGTTCAAGATTGCATTTGGCAAATAACCCAAATCACGATATTCAGTTACAGCTAATGCACCTTTTCTTTTTGAAAGCTTTTGTTTATCCGTACCTAATACTAGTGGTAAATGGGCGTATATTGGAGTAGGTGCGCCAATGGCACGTTGAATTAGGATTTGTCTTGGAGTATTGGATACATGGTCCTCGCCCCGCACAACATGTGTTACGCCTTCGTCGAAATCATCCACCACAACTGCCAAATGGAATAGTGGCTCATTGATATTTTTCGCGATAACGAAGTCACCTAAATCCCCTGTATGCATAGTTACAGAACCCTTGATTAAATCAACGAAAGTTACATCTTCGTTTGTGTTTTTAAAACGAACAATTTCCTTTATAACACCACTGCCATCTTTAGCCTCTTCACGTGAAATATAAGCATGACCGTCGTCTATCATTTTTAGTAATACTTCACAATGGCGGTTTACATTTTCTGATTGAATGTATTTTTCATCATATTCAAGACCTAGCCAATTTAGTGAGTCTAGAATATTTTCTTCATTTTCTTTAGTGGATCTTTCCTTGTCGGTATCCTCGATTCTTAGGATAAATTTACCATTATTTTTACGTGCCCACAGGTATGCAAAAATAGCCGTGCGATATGCCCCAGCATGTAATTTACCGGTTGGACTCGGCGCAAATCTTGTAACTACTTTTTCTGTACTCATATATAAATATACTAGCAATTATGCTTAATAAACGCTATTCTTCCAAGTCTTTAGGATTATCGATTATTTCAACCTCGGCTTCTTCTTTAATAAAGCCTCCGGCTTGCATATCCCACAGGCTTTTATATAAACCAGATTCGTTCAACAAAAGACCTTCATGGGTACCATCCTCGACAATATTACCAGTACTAACAACCAGGATTCTATCCATTTTTTTGATAGTAGAAAGACGATGTGCAATAGCTATGACGGTTTTACCTTTCATTAGTTCATCTAATGCTTCTTGAATATTTTTTTCAGTTTCGGAGTCCAGCGCACTGGTAGCTTCATCCAGTACAAGTATTGGTGAATTTTTTAAAATAGCACGAGCAATAGCAATACGCTGACGTTCCCCTCCGGAAAGCTTTACGCCACGCTCGCCCACCATAGTATCGTAGCCTTCTTTTAATGTCATAATAAAGTCATGAATATGAGCTTTTTTAGCTGCTTCGTATATTTCATCATTAGTAGCGTTTGGTTTACCATATTTTATATTGTCCATTATTGAACGATGAAAAAGCGATGTGTCTTGCGGAACATAACTAATTAATTCCCGAAGAGAGCCTTGGGTTATGTCACGTAAATCAATGCCGTCTAGTTTGATTGATCCCGAAGTCACATCGAATAGCCTAAGTAATAGTTTAACAATTGTGGTTTTACCACCACCCGAAAGCCCAATCAAACCAACTTTTTGGTTTATCGGAATTAATAAATTAAAATCTTCTAAAACCTTTTTATCGTTGTTTTCATATTTATATACAACATTTTCAAACTCAATGTTATTTTTAAATTGTTTAATCTGAACAGATTTAGGTAAGTCAAAAACATTATCCTCCAAATTAAGATTTTCAACTAATTCGTGAGCTTGACCAAAGCCTTCTTGAAAAGTTTTTACTATCTTAGCCACATCCCACAATTTATCAATAACACTATCAGTAAAATTACGTATAATAAAAAGAGCGGCTATTGTTATTAAACCATTTTCAATGTCAGTAAAAGCCATAAATAAAACTATAACATTTAGCACCAGTGACACACCCGACTGGTAAGCAGAAACTCTTACCCAAGAAAACCAGTTCTTTTTGTTCAAGTCACGCAAAATAGCAACATCTTTTTTAATGTTTTCTAATTCAAATTCGTAAGAATTAAAGAGTTGAACAGAACTTTGGTTAGAAATAGAATCAGCTAAAGCCCCAGAAACAACGGATTCTGCTTTATTGGCATCTAATTGTATTTTTTGTTTAGACTGAACAGCCCAGTAACTAGTTACTGTAAAAAATATAGCAAATATAATGAGTATTTTAGAATATACACCACTGATAACAGAAATGGCTATAATAATACCAATAACCCTAACGACAAGAGGTATGACTGTTTCAAAAAAAGTAGTGGTTACATTATAAAAAGTACCAATATATCTATTGATTTTATTCAGTAAACTACCAGCAAAATTATTTACAAAAAAATTATAATTTTTTCTTATAATCTTATTAAAAACATCCACCCGTAAATCGTAACCAATTTTTGAATAAAAATTATCACTAATAAAACCTTCTATTCTTCTTATTAAAAATCGTGCAACCATAAAACCAACGAAAACAAAAAACATCGGCTTAATATTTTCAAAAGTAAAATCTTGTATTGATTCAACTTTGTTGATTATTTTCAAAAAATATAGAGGAACGATTACATCAATAGCACTCCAGGAGATTGCAAAGATAAACATAGCAAAAATACTTACCTTATATTTACTCATATAAGGCAAGTATGATTTCAGAACTGTGCTTCTTTTTATATTGTTTTCTTTTTTAACTTCAGCAGTCGGCATAACTTATTGATCTTTTTGGACTTTGCGGAGTTCTTTGAATTCTGCGGTCAGTTTTGATAGTTCTTCTTCGGTGGCGTCTTCTAGGTCCATAAAATCATTTCGTGCGGCATGCAGTGAACGGATGATTTCGTCCATTTTTAAATGCATAGCTTTGGAATCCCTATTTTGAGTATTTTGAATTAGGAACACCATAAGAAATGTAACTATGGTTGTGCCTGTATTTATTACTAGTTGCCAAGTATCCGAATAACCGAACATTGGGCCAGTTAAAACCCAAACTACTATTACTAATAAAGCTAGACCGAAAGCTACTGGTTTGCCAGTACCTTCACTGACTTTGTGAGCAACACGGTGAAATAATTCATTCATATAAAACAAATTATACCACGAGAAAAGCTCTAAAACTAGCTATATCTAACAATCCCCACAGTGTTAATAACCATTGCCAAAAAGTTATTTTGTGTTACAATTGTATAAACCTATAAAAAAATTTTAAACCCTATTAATCATGAAAATTAGCGAAAAAATCAAAAACCTCACAAAAGAATCTAATCCAGTAAATCTGTATCATTCATTATTGAGCATATTCCATAATATGGGAGATGTTCAAAAAGAAGAAGGTGGTGGAGAAGTTAACAGTATTTACTCACTAGATGAATGCTGTCTACCTTTTTTAAGTTTTTTAGGAGTTATTCTAAATAATTTAAAAGCAGACCCAGTTATGATGCAAAATTTGTTATCCCAAATTGATTTTTTGGAATATCAAATATTTGACACCGAATTCGAAGATAAGTACAAATGCTTGTCGGTAATAAAGGAGCTGAAAGATGCTTTTATGTCACCGGAACATGTTTGCAGGACTTACAAAAAAACTGGCTAAAACACTAAATGTATCATTATAATTCATCCCCCTACATAGGGGGGTGTTTTTTTGCAAAAAAACTGATTTTATGATAGTTTGTATCTAATAAACCCTTTAAAATATGAGTATAAATCAACATCACCCAATGAAGACATTCGTGTCTAAACTAGAAGAGCTTCAGCTAATCGCAGATGATTATGAAAAAAAACTTAATGACCCTAGGAACCCTAGAATCGGCAAGGAAACTATTGATGAATTTGTTGAAAATTCAAAAAAACTAATTTCAGAATTCAAAAGCAAAAGTGAGATCTATCAAAAAGCATTTTTTCATCAGCATGAACAAATGAAAGAATCACAAGAAGATAGCCCAAAATACACACTAGCTAAAAATCTCAAAAAAGATAACGAGGAAGCTATTATAAATTTAGCGGAAAAAACTTCAAAAAGTATTCGAGACTTAGTTATTGACATACAAGACAAAATGCATCCCGAGAGAAGTCTCATTAGTGACGAACAACCCGAATAACCTAAATTAAAAAAATATTAATTGATAGCCAGCAGCAAGCTGGCTATTTTTTATTATGCTATAATATCAAAACTGATATATGAAAATTTCAGTTTTAATTATTGCTCACAATGAACAGAAATACATTGCCAAATGTATCGAAAGCGTACTTCGTCAATCCAGAAAAGCTGACGAAATAGTGCTTGTAGCACATAACACTGAAGACCGTACAATAGAAATAGCCCAGCGTTATCCTTTTGTACGCATTATCCCCTATAATGGCCCAAATGGTCAGCCTTATGCCCGAATCAAAGGATTTAACGAAGTATCCGGCGACTATATAGCTTGTATAGATGGCGACGCTTATGCTCATAAAGACTGGATCAAAAACCTAATTACCCCACTATATAAAAATTCTGATATTAGTATTGTCGGTGGGCGTTTAATAATGGACCGTAACTGGTTTTGGAGAATCGCTATGATATACCAATTCTTCATGAGACGAAAATTTCTAAAATCACCACTGTCACAATTTGCATCTGGTGGTAATTGGGCTTGCAGACTAGAAGACTATAAAAAAGTCGGTGGTATAGAACCAATAATAGAGCTAAAAGAAAAACTGGGTCTTAATTTTTGGGCAGAGGATTTTTACATATCCCAAGCACTGCGCCAAATCGGTAAATTGCACATTGTACTAAATGCGGTAGTTTACACTAACATGAACCGTAGTCAGTCCACAATAGAATCCAACATGGAATTAATTCCGAAATGGCAACACGACAACCAAGCAATATTGGACTTTTTCAAGAACAAAGAAAAACAAGAAACTGAAATAAATAAAGAGGCCTAGAAGCCTCTTTATTCTTTTACTATATTTAGTTTAATACTACCTTTGTGGTTACCTAGCTTGATAGATAAATCATGCGAACCAATAGATTTAATATGTAAATTATTCTCTAGAATTGACTCTGGTGCTGTAATTTTTAATTCATTCTTGATTGCATTAATTACATCTTTCGCGGTGATACTTTTAAACAAAGCATCTTTTTCATTAGCTTTGGCTTTGATGGTTATTTCATAACCCGATATAGAATCTATTAGTAATTTATTACGAATGTCTTCCGCGTCGTGTCCGGCCTGCCTGTCGCCTAGCTTTTTCTTTAGTTTGGCTAGTGCTTCCGGCGTTGCTATTTCAACTAGTTTTTGTGGTAAAAGAAAGTTACGAGTATACCCATCATTCATTTCCTTTACATCATCTCTCTTACCTAGTTTGGGTACATCTTTTAGGAATATAACTTTCATATGGGTTTATTTTTTGTTTATTACTTCTAATGCTTTTATAAGTTGATTATCATAAGTAGCATCGCCTTCTTTGATTTCACGCTTGATTTCAACATCAGGTTCGATACCATTTTTTTCGATCAATTTAGAACTTGGGGTTAACCATCTTGCTATGGTTACTTTTAATGAAGTGTTTTCTTTCATTGGGATTAATTCTTGAACAGAGCCTTTGCCGAAAGTCTTAGTCCCTACGATAGTTGCTATTTTGTGGTCACGCAGTGCACCAGCTAGAATTTCAGATGCTGAAGCTGAACCACCGTCAACCAAAATTACAACTTTGGGTAGTTTCTTTAAATCACTATAACCATAACTAGTATGGACTTGTTTTTTATCGCCTTTGACAAAGTCTTCGGTAACGATGGTTTTACCTTTGGGTACAAAATAACTAGATATATCAACAGCTGCTTCTAGATATCCCCCTGGGTTACCACGTAAATCAATGATCATTTTATCTAACCCTGAATTTTTATACTCATCGATGGCTTTATCAAAATCAGCTACTACCTTTTCCCCAAAATTATAAACATGCACTACGAATACTCCGTCTTTGACTTCGGTTTGCAAAGTTGGAATAACAATAGTGTCACGCATTATTTCTATTTTTTTTGTGTCTCTGTCTCCATCGCGGTATATTTCAAGATTCACAATTGTACCCTTTTTACCACGGATCAAACTAACAGCTTCTTCTATTTCCATGTCAGTCGCAGGAGTGTCATTTATTTTGACTATTTTGTCTCCTGAGCGAATACCAGCACGCTCTGCTGGAGAATTCTTAAGAGGCGCAATAATAGTTAGAATTTTATCTTTCTTTCCAAGCTCAGCACCAATACCGTCAAATGAACCACTGATTGATTCGTTAAAATCTTTAGCTTCCTTTGGTGGCATAAATACTGTATATGGGTCACCCAGTGACGAAGCTAAGCCTTGGATAGCGCCGTATATTCGGTCGTCATCTTTAACTTCATCGAAATGAATTGATTTTTCCCGAAGAGTATTCCATACAGTAAAAAATAAATCGAGATCTTTATTGTCCCCAGTAGCAGCAAC
Organism: uncultured Candidatus Saccharibacteria bacterium; assembly: GCA_964474375.1. Lineage (GTDB taxonomy): Bacteria > Patescibacteriota > Minisyncoccia > Phycocordibacterales > UBA9973 > 2-01-FULL-33-17. Next base: position 3,625 of record CAYYSG010000020.1, on the reverse strand, counting down.
AGCTACATTTCTATTTGCAAATGGTATTTCTACTATTTTCTTTTCGTTAGCATAAACACCAAAAACAAACGATGCTAACATCACCGCAGCGATAGAGGCTATGGATATAAATTTACTATAGTTAGTTTTGTTCATTTTCATCATTAGTGTCTAGTGATTCAAGAGGAATCGCCTTGGAACTTCTTTTGAATCTTGGTAATATTTCAATACTTTTACGAATTCGGGACTGTTTAGGTTTCGGAGAAACAACAATGATCTCTTCTTTGACTTCGTCATTAGAAAAAATAACTGGTTCGGTTTTTACAACCTCTTCTATATAATCTTCTTCTAAAATAGCTTCAGGCTGAGTATTATAGTCACTGACAGGTTCTGTTTTAACCACTGGGTCAAGATTTGGTACTGGTTCCATGTACTCTGGTATATCGCTATAGACCTTTACTGACTCAGCAATTATAACAGGTTCGTCTTGAATTACTGCAGGCTGATCTTTTATATCGCCTGACTCCTTATTTCTTTTTTCAGAGTGATAATGCTTGTTACCAATAAAAAGCAAAATTAAGCCTGTGAGGGAAAAAAGTACAGTTTTTGTTTCCCAGGAGAATCCCAGCCATGGCATAATTAGAGCCCAAAGACCAATATAAGAAATTGTTCTACGTGATTTCATAATTTAGATTATACCATAGTAGGTATATAGTTTCTAGTTAATAAGATTTTTCAAATAAGCTTCTTTTGTATACTTATTTTTAGGGTCCCAAACAAAATAAGACTGAATACCCAATTCCTCCAAGGCTCTTATTTGTTCTTTGACTTCATAAAGCCCGTACGGAATAGCTAAACTAAAGTCCTGAACCCAAGCGCGAATTTCAGTAGTAGAACCAATGGCTTCGCGTCTGCGAATTGCGTCCTGTATTGAGTATTTTATAGTTTCATAAGGCATAGATTCTGGCCGAGATAAATTCTTGTACCCAGGGTAAAAATGTGACGGGTAGACCATAGGTGAAATTATATCGGTATTAACAAGTAGATCTTCGTAATACTGCCCTATCCCCATGTCGTCTGCAGTGCTGACTATTTGACCAAAAACATCGATCGACATTGGTATACTACGTGAGTTTAGTTCTTTATAAATATATGACACAAAATCAGTAATGATTTTTTGCTTTTGAGAATAATCTGATATTGGGAAAACTTTGTCTTTAGAACCATCGGTTGGAAACCGTATGTAGTCTAAATTAATTTCATCAAATCCTAAATCATAAGCTTCTAAACACAGCTCTAAGATGTATTGATGAAAATCAAGAGAAGATGGGTCGACCCATGATAAACCATGACGGTCTTTCCATAAACTGCCCTGACTGGTTTGAACGGCTTCAGCAAAATTATTTTTAGAATAAATAGGATCTTCAAACACCGCAATACGCGCTACAGTATAAATGCCTTTACTGTGGAGCTCGGCAATGTAGTTCTGTAAATCAGGGGCTCTTTTGGACCCGGCGTTGATTCTGTCCATACTGGCACCAATTCCAGCTGGAGTAGAGACCACCCCTTCGGAGTCCTTGAAATCAATAACTATGGCATTTAATTCAGTATCCATTACTAAATTAGTTAAATTATTCCTGAAATTTTTAGTACCAGCTACCCATGATGACATATAGATACCTCGAACATGTTCTGGTTTTGGAATATGTAAGTCTTTTTCTATTTCTTGATTAATTTGACTTTCAATAAAATTGTCCTCGAGATTAGTCTCGTTTTTTATTTTAGAAAATCTAGAAAACTCGTAATTCTGGGAAAAACTTTGGTTGGTTTTAGAATAAGACAAAACTGCATAAATACCGGATGATATGATTGCTAGGATACCGAATATGATTACGAGTTTTTTAACCATGTTTGTTTATGGAAATATTATAACAGTAAACTCGCCTTTTAGCTCTTTGGGGTTGTTTTTAATTATTTCCAATTGCTCGCTGGCAGTGCCAGTATTTATGGTTTCAAACATTTTGGTTAGTTCACGAAAAAGCATTATTTTTGTGTTTGGTGAATTTTTGTTATACCAATTAAGCAAATTAGTTATTCTGTGTGTTGATTCATAAAAAACAGAAGGTGCTTCATTTGTTAGCGTTGTGTTAAAAAAAGTCTCCCTGCCTTTTTTGTTTGGAGCAAATCCACAAAAAATAAAACTATTACCCAATATGCCTGACACCGACACGGCTGCAGTTAACGCACTGGCTCCTGGAATTGGGATTATTTTTATATCAGGATACTGCGTACGCAATATGGAAATAATTAATGACCCTGGGTCAGATATGCCTGGTGTCCCCGCATCGGATACTAGTGCGATATTTTGCCCCGATAAGAGCATGTCTATTATTTTTTCGTGAGTCTTTATACTTGCATGCGCGTTATACGAACTGGTTTTGGTTTGTATATTATATTTGTCAGCTAGTTTTTTAAACTGCCGAGTATCCTCAGCAAAAACAATATCAACAGTGTTTAGAATATCCACCGCACGGTAAGTCATGTCCCCTAGGTTGCCTATAGGAGTAGCTACTACATACAATGCGCCGTATTGTTCCATTTTAGGCTGTTACATTATTCTTTGCGTGTAATGTTTTGCATTCTTCTTTGCAGTACCCAGCATTGCCTTCTACACAGTCCACACAACCCAATTTTTGTTTGTGACAAAATGGATAAGTACAGTCAAAATAATTTTCAGTTGGACCAGCACAATAATGACATTTGCCTATTACAACGTGTTTATCAGCGTCATCAAAAGTAACTGTCTTTCTTTTATCAAAAACATAGAGTGAACCCTTGAAAGCTTTGTTCGGGAATTTTTCCATGTAAGTTACCATACCATTGTGCAATTGAGCTACATCTTTAAAGCCTTGTGACAATAGGAACCCGCTAGCCTTTTCACACCTAACCCCACCAGTACATACTGTGATGACTTTTTTATCCTTCAAATGTTCGATTTCTTTGACGCGTTCTTTTAAATCACGAAAATTCTCAAGCCCTGGAAATACAGTGCCTTCGAATTTACCAACTTCTAGTTCATAGTCGTTACGCATATCAACAATGTAGAACTCCTCGCCTTTTTCGTACATTTTATTTAGCTCTTCGGCTTTTAATCTTTTGCCGGTCATTTTAGTTGGATCTATATCCCAGCCGTCGTCTACTAAATGTAATGAAACTATTTCCTTGCGGACTTTTACAGAAAGTTTGGGGAAAGAAGTTCCGTCACCTGCTGACTTTTTCCAGTCGATGTCTTTAAAGTATTTTTGTTTGTTCATCCAAGCAATATACTTCTCGCAGTCTTCTTTTTTACCCTCTAGAGTGCCGTTTATGCCCTCATGAGCCACAATAATGCGCCCAGTTAGTCCCAAGGCCTCACAGATGGATTTCTGCTCGATTTTAGCCAATTCTGGGTCCTTGATATGGACGTATTTGTAATAAAGTAAAATTGTATATTCCTGATTCATAGATAGGAATACTATAGCAAATATGGACTAATTTTAAAAGTGTCCCATAATAACAAAAACCCCGTTTATGCGGGGTTTTGTTAGGGTCTTTTATTTACGCCATTTTTTGGCAACTCTGACGCGGTTTAGTTCTTTGTCGACTA
>CAYYSG010000019.1:1641-13673 GCA_964474375.1 uncultured Candidatus Saccharibacteria bacterium | reverse complement strand
TATGACGGTACTCAGCTATATTTCTCACCAGCAAACTCAGACAGGAATATTTTACTTCAAAATTCAACAGCAACAGCATTTACTGCTAACTCTGTTCCTTTTGCGACAACAAGTGGTTTCTTGACTGAAGATACTACAAACTTTACATTTGATAATTCAACCGATCTTTTGTATGCAAAATATATGCAAACAGATTCAACTGTTTATCAAAATAGTTCATTCTTAAAAGCAGCTAATCAGACAGCAAATAGCAATCTTAGTGTATTCTTCGGGCGGTCTATTGGTTCTGGGTCTGCGGCTCAAACCTCTACATCAACACCATCGTCTGGTATTAGTGATTACGGAGGTATAGCTATCGGTCAAGATATTTTGTCATCTACTACTACAGCTACTGCATTTACTCAGAGTGTTCTATTAGGTAGTTCAATATTAAATGGAGCAAATCAATCTGATGGTTCAGTTGTTGTCGCTATTGGTACTAATATTGGTGGAACCGGTCAACAAAACCAAGGTATATTTATCGGTCAAGATATTTTAGCTAATAGTACCGCTGGCGCTGCCTATAATTCAACAGGTGGACACAAAAACGTCGCTATTGGGCGTCAGGCAATGTCACGTGTAAATAGCGGTCTTAATACTGCTGTTGGTGCTTTGTCCTTGGCTCGTTTAACTACAGGAGGAAATAACACTGCTATTGGTGCTGGTGCTGGTAATGGGTCTGCAACTTCAGTTCAATCTGCCTTGACTGGTTCTAGTCTTACATTCTTGGGTGCTGGAACATCTTGGTCTGTTGATGGTATTAGTAATTCTACTGCTGTTGGTGTAGGTGTAACACTTGCTCAATCTAACTCAGTTATCCTAGGTAATGGAGCTGATGTCGGTATTGGTGATACTACACCGGATGCTACTCTTGATATAGATTCTTCTATTACTACTGGTATAAACTTTGGAATTACTAATACCGGTGCCTATACTGGAACAGGATTATGGAGTGTTGTTGCTAACTCTGCCACAACAGGAACAGTTGGTGTTATGACAGCAAATGGACTTTCTTCTGGAACATTGCTGTCTTTAACTTCGACTTCAACAGCGGCAGCATCTAATACTCAAAAATTGTTAAATATTGCACTCTCTGGTGCTAACTCTACTTCAACTCAAACTACATATGGTGCTTATTTATCTAATACTCACACAGGTACAAGTTCAACTAACGTAGGTCTTTATGCAACAGCTACTGGTGGTACAAATAACTACGCAGCAATATTTGACGGAGGTTTCGTGGGTATAGGTGATACTACTCCGGACTACAAGCTTGATGTAGAAACTGATGTTGCTGATTTTGCAGCTGCTATATTTAATGATGGTAACGCAACTACAAGAAGCGGTTTGTTGGTTCAAGGTGGGCTAGACGATCATACAGCTGCTGGGCCATCTACTCTTATAGAATTCCGTGATGGTAATGGTACCACTGTTGGTTCAGTTACATTTGGATCATCAGCTACAGCATATAACACTACGTCTGATATGCGTCTAAAGGAAAATATAGTAGATACTGCTTTGTCTCTCGATTTACTAAGTCAAATTAAAATACATGATTATACTTGGATAGCTGACCCAGAACATAAGTTAGCTCATGGTGTGTTGGCACAAGAGCTATATCAAATATATCCATCTGCTGTAACAAAACCAGTCGACGAAATAACAGGAACATGGATGGTGGATTATTCTAAAATGACACCTTTGATAATTAAATCAATTCAAGATATTAAGAATGAACTAAATACTAAATTTGCAGACCTTGAATCAATCGATACCACATTGGCAAATAGTTTCGGTTTCCGTGTAAAGAACTTACTTGCTAGTGCAGAAAATGGTATAGAAAAAATATTCACAAAAGAATTAGAAACTAAAAAGCTTTGTATTGCAGGGGATGATGGTACTAGGACTTGTATTACAAAGAACCAGCTTGATAACCTAATACAAGCATCAGGCGCTAGCGCTGTTTCCGGAGGAGACTCTCCAGCTCCAGAGCCAACACCAGAACCAGCCCCTGAGCCTGAATCAAGTCCAGAATCATCTCCAGACGCTGAGCCAGTCCCAGAGCCAACTCCAGAACCAGAGCCGGAATTAACACCAGAGCCAACCCCAGAACCAACTCCGGAACCGGTGCCGGAACCAATAACTGAATAATCTAAAAACCCTTTAAAATAAGGCTTAAAATCAAATAAAACCCACATAAAATGGGTTTTATTTCGTATTAGCATATGCTATAATACATGAATATATGGCAGACAAAAAAACATCCAAAAAAGCTTACGGCGCAGATGAAATTTCAGTTCTCGAGGGACTAGAACCAGTACGTCGTCGTCCAGGAATGTACATCGGTTCTACTGGAGTAGATGGACTACATCATCTTATTTGGGAAATTTTTGATAACTCACGTGACGAAGCCATGGCTGGGGAGTGTAACAATATTGAAGTCGTGCTTCTTCCTGGTAACCGTATTCGTGTTGCGGATAATGGGCGTGGTATTCCAGTTGGAGTTCATTCTAAAACTAAAGTCTCAGCTCTTGAAACAGTTATGACTACCTTGCACGCCGGAGGTAAATTCGGTGGTGACGAGTCTGGTTATAAAGTTTCCGGTGGACTCCACGGAGTGGGAGCTTCTGTTGTTAATGCTCTTTCTATTTATACAAGAGCCGAAGTTCATCGTGATGGAGGACGATTCTTGCAAGAATATTCTCAAGGTAAGAAAAAGGCAAACGTAAAACAAATAGATAAATCTAAACTAAGAGGTACTATTATAACTTTTGAACCAGATGAAGAAATTTTTAAAGACCGTGGGTTTAATTGGAATACAATTGTAAACCATTTCCGTCAGCAAGCGTACTTGGTAAAAGGTTTGCGTATTACAACCATAGATGCACGTGACATGGGTGACGCTGTTCTTACAAAAAAGAACACCAATGTCGATGATGTTTTTTGGTTTAAAGATTTAGGTCTTGAATTACCAAGTCATACTTTTTATTTCGAAGGCGGACTACGTTCACTTGTTGAGCACTATACTGAATATCAAAAACCTTTGCATTCAACTATTTTTCAAGTCGAAAAAGAACATGAAAATGTTGCAGTTGAAGTAGTTTTCCGCTATGTCGATGATGTTTCAACTAAAATAGTAGCTTTTGCTAACAACATTTCAAACCCCGAATATGGAACGCACGTGACTGGTTTTAAAATGGCTTTAACTCGCGTTATTAATTCTTATGCCAAAAAAGCCAATTTGTTAAGCAAAGAAGCCGAAGGTGGTTTTACGGGGGATGATGTATTAGAAGGCTTGGTAGCTGTGGTTTCCGTAAAGATGCCCGAAATTCAGTTCGAAGGTCAAACCAAAGGCAAGCTAGGCTCAACCGAAGCCCAAGGTGCTGTTAATACTGTATTTGGTGATGCATTGAATGCTTTCTTTGAAGAGAATCCCGATGAAGCAAAAGCTATAATAAACAAATCTCTTCTTGCTATGCGTGCTCGCAAGGCTGCAAAGGCCGCGAAAGACTCCGTACTCCGTAAAGGTGCACTAGAAGGCATGACTCTTCCAGGTAAGCTTGCTGACTGTCAGACAAAATCAGCCGAAGAATCCGAACTATTCATCGTAGAGGGAGACTCAGCGGGAGGTACAGCTAAAATGGGGCGTGATCGCCGAACTCAGGCCATACTGCCACTGCGTGGTAAGATTCTTAACATCGAACGTGCACGTCTTGATAAGATGCTAGCCAGTGAGCAAATAAAAAATCTGGTAGTAGCTATGGGTACAGCTATCGGGGACACTTTTGATATATCAAAATTACGTTACCACAAAGTCATAATTGCAACCGATGCCGACGTGGACGGTGCTCACATCCGTACATTGATTCTGACATTGTTCTATCGTTATTTCCGTCCTCTTATTGATGGTGGGTTTATTTACATTGCACAGCCACCACTATTTAAAATCAAAAAAGGTAAAGAAGTTTGGTACGCGTATTCTGACGCTGAAAGAAATGCCATAGTTGGCGAATCGTCCGGCGACATGATGATAGAAGATGAATCCACAGAAGGTGAGGACGCTAATATATCAGCAGAAGAAAATACCGAAGCTAAATCTTCAAATCCAAAATCTAATAAATTCCACATACAACGTTACAAAGGTTTGGGAGAAATGAACTCGGAAGAACTTTGGGAAACTACAATGGATCCAGCCGTTCGAATACTAAAACAAGTCCATGTAGAAGATGCCGAAGAAGCTGATAGGATATTTGATATGCTTATGGGTAGTGAAGTTGCACCACGCAAATCATTCATCCAGACTAACGCTAAATACGCAAATTTGGATATTTAGAATTTTGTTTGGTATAAAACAGCCCAGGTCTATTACCTCGGGCTGTTTTTTTTGATATTTTTTAAATATGTGGTATAGTTCAAATCAAGTTTAAAAAATACATATATGAATACAACAGCGTTAAAAATCAGCCAAATCACTATGTCCTATTGGACAAAAGATGATTTCGAACAATTACATGCAGCAAGGTCTGTTAAAGAGATGCTTCCGATTGCTATCCGGATTTTAAAAAGAATGCCACAAGGCAGGATTTATCAGGTTTGTGGACCTATCGGTTCTGGCGGATTTATTCCTCTTTTGGGAAAGGAAGATGGTGTTATTGCCAATTTGAATTCATTCAATAACACCATAAAGTATTTACAGACCCAGGGTTTAAATGTTTTTGATCAGATGCCATTTGAGCATCCAATGCAGAAATTAAAGAAAGAAGGTCAGTACCCAGAAGAAATTCTGACAGACTTCTATTGGCCAATTTTTGAATCAAAAATGATTCATGGTCTTAAGTTTATGCCTAATTGGAAGTCTTCAATTGGCGCAGAAAAAGAAATGAATAAATCTATTGAGCTTGCACAAAGGGTTCATAATCCTGTAATTATGGATATAGAGACTTTGGAAATAGAACTTTAATTTTTTTATCCTACATAACAAAACCCGGCTTGGTAGCCGGGTTTGTTTATTTCATATATTTTTTAATAAGAATCTTTATGTCTTTTATGTGTTTTTCTTTGTCTTTAGCTAAGTCTTGCCAGAACTTTTTAACCTCAGCGGCTTTACTTGCATCTTTCAGGTATTCTTTTTTAATACGCCAAAGAGATTTACTTTCCTGAGCTAGTTGTAGAACTAAGTTGTATACGTTATTATCCATAGTATTATTTTACTGATAAATTAGAGTCACGGTCTTTTATTTCTTTTAATATTTTTTCTAAAAATTCTTCGGTACTGATACTGACTTTTTCACCTGAGCGTGTTTCTACTGTTATTATACCAGATTCTATCTCTTTATCACCAACAACTATGACATATGGGGGATTAGTCTTTTTAGCTTCGTGGATTTTTTTACCGAGACTGTTGTCGTTTTCTATAACCAAAGTACGCACAAATTCTGCATTCAAAGCATTTGCAATTTTGTTTGCACCATCTAAATGATTTTCTCTTACTGGGACTATTGCTACTTGGACAGGGGATAGCCATGTAGGGAATTTGCCAGCATAGTGTTCGATCAAGAACCCAGTGAATCTTTCATGAGTACCTAGTGGTGCACGGTGAATACACAGAGGTGTTTCATCTTTACCATCTTTGGACTTATATGTTAGTCCAAATTTGGCCGGCACTGCAAAGTCTACTTGGTTTGTAGCCAATGTGAATTCTCGGCCAATAGCGCTCCATACTTGAACATCGATTTTAGGGCCATAGAATGCTGCTTCGTCAGGTATTTCAATATAAGGTATTCCGGACTCTATCAATACATTTCTGACCATGTCCTCGGTCTTTTTCCATAGCTCGGGGTCATTCACATATTTTTGACCTAACTTTTCCGGAGCGTGGGTAGAGAAGCGCATTACGTATTTGTCCACGCCAAAGATTTTAAAGTATTTTAAATACATTTCGTTGACCGCACGGAACTCGTCACCAAATTGCTCCTCTGTGCAGTATATATGAGCGTCATTCATAGAAAGTGAGCGTACTCGCATCAATCCAAACAATTCTCCAGACTTTTCGTGACGGTAACATGTTCCGTATTCTGCAAGACGCAGTGGTAAATCACGATAACTTTTTGGACCAGCAGCAAATATCTGGTGGTGGTGTGGACAGTTCATAGCCTTTAGGTAGTATTTGCCTCCTTCGTATTCCATAGCTGGGTACATGGATTCTTCATAGTATGGCAAATGCCCAGATGTTATGTACATAGATTCTTTAGCTAAGTGTGGGGTTCTTACACGTTTATAGCCAGCTAAAAATTCTGTTTCTTTGGCTAGTTTTTCAAGTTCATCAGTTATAGATGTTCCATTAGGTAACCATAGTGGTAGTCCTGGTCCTACATGTTCAGAAAAAGCAAACAGTTCTAACTCTCCACCTAGTTTACGATGGTCTCTTTTTTTGGCTTCTTCTTGTTGTTCTATGTAGTTAGATAGTTCTTCTTTTGTATCAAATGCTAAACCATATATGCGTGTTAGCATTTTGTTTTCTTCATTACCACGCCAATAGGCTCCGGCTATTCGGTCTAGTTTGAATGAGTCCGGTTGGATTTCTTTACTTGGATTGGATGCATGGCCTCCACGACATAAGTCAGTAAAACCGCCACATGTATAAAGTGTAATTACTTCACCACGCTCAGCGATTTCATTTATGAGTTCTGTTTTGTATTCGTTACCTTTAAAATATTCTAGTGCTTCAGATTTGCTGTATTCCTTGTGAGTAAATTCAGTCCAAGAAGGCAAATTCGATATCATGATTTTTTCCAAGTCAGCTAAATCATCATCGCTAATTTTAGCTCCATTCATGTCGATATCGTAGTAGAATCCATTGTCTATTGCAGGGCCTAGCGTCAGCTTTACTTCAGGGTATTTAGAAACTACCGCCTGGGCTAACAGGTGGGCTAGTGTATGGCGTATATGTGCCAAATTCTCAGTGTTTTCCATAAGGCTATATTAACATAATTAAACCCTTTATTCCATTGGGTTTAATCCCTTGCAAAATTTGGGTTTATTTGGTATAAATACTCCATGGTTATTCGAATGAGACACACACGGGGCCACACAGGCAACCGTCGTTCACACCACGCTTTGAAAGACACAAAAACTGTTACTGACAAAGAAACAGGTTCAGTTCATCTTCGCCATCGCGTAGATATGACAACTGGAATGTACAAAGGCAAGAAAGTAATTGATGTTATCAAAAAAGTGGAGAAGAAAATAGCGAAAAAGCGCAAAGAGTAATTCGTATGCGCTTTTTCCTTTAGTTCCTTGTAAAAATTATGGCAAACAGACATCTATCAAGATCAATCGTACTTCAATCACTCTTCGAGTGGGATTTTCGAGTTCTTATGGCGGAATCTGTTCCTGCTATAGTTGAACGTAATATTGAAGAATTCGCGCCAGGGCACCCCGATGCAGCTTTTGCGCGAGAGCTTTCAAAATTAGTCTTAATAAAACGTAGCATATTGGATGATATTATCACCAAAGCTGCACCCGAATGGCCAATAGAAAAGATTGGTATAATCGACCGTAACATATTGCGCATTGGGCTAGCTGAACTTGTGTTCGGTGAAAAGGGTGATGTTCCTCCAAAAGTTGCTATTAACGAAGCAATTGAACTAGCCAAAGCATTTGGCGGAGACCTTTCACCTAAATTTGTAAACGGAGTACTAGGTGCAGTTTATAAAGAAATGGGTGAACCAGGTAAAGAAGATAGTGGCAAACATGGTGCACGTCGTGACAAAACCGGCGCTCAACCTGTAATAGTTGATACTGATACACTACCTGTAGAGAAAAAAGCTGGAGCTGTAATATACGCAGAATACAAAGGTGGAATTTATTTTGCACTAGTGCATGATATATTTGGATTCTGGACTTTGTCCAAAGGTGGAATTGACGACATCAAAGATGAACGCGTTGGTGCTGCTAGAGAAATAAAAGAAGAACTAGACATCGACGTAAAAATTGAAGACGAGCTTGGGCGCAATGAATATATAGCTTCACACCCAGTAAAAGGAAAAATCAAAAAAGAAGCCGTGTATTTCCTAGCACGTTCAGAATTCGTTGATTTGAAACTCCAAAAAGAAGGTGGACTTGATGATGTTCAATGGTTCCCATTGTCTAATATTCCTAGCCTCAATCTTTACGAAAACATTATTCCACTACTCAGTAAAGCAACTGAAATTTTAACAAAGAAAAAATAATAACCTAAATTATGTCTGATTTTAAAAAATTCGAAAAAGCAATAGGTATTGAATTTAATAACAAAGATATTTTAAAACAAGCATTCATTCATAGATCTTATTTGAATGAAAACTCAAAAGTTGGTCTTCCTCACAACGAAAGACTAGAATTTTTAGGTGATGCTGTTTTGGAACTAGTTGTTACTGACTTTTTGTACCAGAATTATCCTAATTCACCCGAAGGCGAGCTAACTGCTTATCGTTCGGCTCTTGTGAATGCTAACATAATTGGCGAAGTAGCAAACGAGCTTTCAATGGGGGAATATTTATTGCTATCCAAAGGCGAAACTCGCGACATTGGTAAAGCTCGTACTTATATACTAGCTAATACTTACGAAGCTGTTGTTGGTGCTATTTATCAAGACCAAGGCTATGAGCCAGCTCGTGTTTTTATAACTAGTACACTATTGCCACGCATTGATGAAATAGTAAAACACAAATTATGGCGCGATTCTAAAAGTCTCGTTCAAGAAAAATCTCAAGAACATATGTCAGTTACTCCGGTTTACCGTGTTCTTAGCGAGTCAGGACCTGATCATGACAAGAATTTCACAATAGGTATTTTCTTAGGCGACGAACGCGTAGCCGAAGGTAAAGGTCATTCGAAACAAGAAGCTGAGCAAAATGCAGCACGTGTTGCTCTGGAAAAAAAGAAGTGGTTAGACTAGTTATTATAAGGTACAATAACTAGTATGTTAAAGTCATTAGAAATTTCAGGTTTTAAATCTTTCGGAAAGAAAGCTGTTATTTCTATTGATACTCCTATTACTGCTGTTGTTGGGCCTAATGGGTCTGGTAAAAGTAATGTTGTTGAATCAATCCGTTTTGTATTAGGGGAACAGTCTATGAAGTCCCTTCGCGGCAAAGGCCAGTCGGATTTATTGTTCAAAGGTAGCAAAGGCGCATCACCTGCTAACAAACTAAAAATAAGTATTATTTTTGATAACAAAAAAAGAGCTTTTTCTCTTAGTAGCGAGTCGGGCAGAAATATATCACTCGATTTTGATACTGTTACAGTTGCGCGTGAATTATATGCTGACGGTAAGAGCGTTTATAGTATCCAAGGTAGTGAAGTTAGACTAAAAGACGTTACAGATTTATTGTCCACTGTTCATATCGGATCATCCGGTCACCATATAATATCCCAAGGTGAAGCAGACCGATTGTTATCAGCTAGTAGTAAAGACCGTCGCGGAATGATCGACGATGCACTAGGGCTACGTGTGTATGAGCTTCGTATTCGTGATGCTGAACGCAAGCTAGAAAAATCCAAGCAAAATATTACCGAAATAGAAGCTGCTCGTAGAGAGCTTGCTCCGCATTTAAAATTCTTAGAGAAACAAGTACAGAAACTAAGCGAAGCCGAAGAAGCTCGCCGTGAATTATCGGTGCGTTATTTTAATTACGAAAAGTCATCATATTCTTTAATTACAACAAGAGAAGATTTAATCAAGTCTGAATTATTTAAGATCGATCAAGAGTTACTAAAATATCCTGAAGTCGAATCTACAGCTACCGATATTGTAGACGAAGAAATCACAAGTCTGCGTGAATCACTTTCCCGTATTAGTGGTGAGAAATCAGTATTACTTCGGGCTCGTGAATCGCTAGAGAGGTCACTAGGGCGAACCGAAGGCCTAATAGAGGCATTGCGCACTCCACGCGTAAAGAAAGAAAACAATACTTACGAAACTATTAGACTATCCAAGACTGATTTTTCTGATTTTTGTAATTCCATTCTAACTCAAATACAATCTCTGTCAGAAAATATAGACCAAACAACGTGGGTTAGTTCATTGCGTACTCTTGCTGATAAGGTTAAGAATTTTTCAGAATCTTATATTGATAAAGAAATTAGTACAGAAGAAGACACATCTGATAATTCCGATCAGCTAAATGATGCTCTTGGAATAGAAAAAGATTTGCGTTCACAAATAGAATCCAACATCACAGCTATATCGCTTATTGAAAAAGACGAATCTTTAATACGCACTGATTTACACAAAAAAGAATCCGACCTAAGAGCTCGCGAAGCTGAAGACTACAAAGCTCGCACAGAAAGAATCCGTCTTGTGTCCGAGCAAATGAGACTAAAGTCAGACTTGGAAAGAATCATGAATGACGTAGCAATTCTCAAGGAAGAAAAATTAATATTCGAGCCATTTTTAATTGAATCTTTAAATACAAACGAAGAACCAGTTCCTTTGGCTAAAGACATGCTTCAAAATGAAAGACGAGCACTGGAGAGACTGCGCATCAAGCTAGAAGACATCGGTGGCGGGTCAGGTAGTGACATCATAAAAGAATACGAAGACACAAAGGAGCGTGAAGAATATTTAAGAAAAGAACTATACGATGTAAACACTAGTGTGGGTACACTGCTTGGTCTTATTAGTGAACTTCGGGATACTGTGCGTACTGAATTTTCCAAAGGAATTGATAAAATAAATTCCGAGTTTGGGAACTTTTTCCGAGCTATGTTCGGCGGGGGAAATGCTTTCCTTTCGTTAGTTTCCGAAATCAAGAAACCTAAAATCGCTTCTCTTGAAATTGACGAGGAAGATTTAACGAATGAAGACGATAGTAATTTGCCTAAGTTCGAGCGCGGGGTAGATATACACGTTGATTTACCGAACAAAAAAGTCAAAGAACTGAACATGCTTTCCGGCGGGGAAAGATCATTGGTTTCTATTGCACTATTGTTTGCTATGTCGCAAGTTAATCCACCACCATTTTTAGTACTGGACGAAACTGACGCAGCATTGGACGAAGCTAATTCACGCCGTTATGGTGATATGCTGGAAAGACTTTCTACTTCGACTCAGCTGTTAGTTGTGACTCATAACAGGGAGACCATGTCCCGCGCTGGCACAATATACGGGGTTACAATGGGATCGGATGCTGTATCAAAACTTCTGTCTATCGAATTCAAAGATGCTATCAAAGTAGCAAAATAAAATCCTTCATTTAATTATGAAGGATTTTATTTTTATATTTTCTCTATTACTGTTCCGGTTAGGGTATCTTGCAAACGGTCGGCTACTTCTAGTTTGTATTTGACTTGGTCGCCCAGTGTTAGTTTGACGTTGTTTGCTGTACAGTAAACCATAGCCATTGTTTCTTGGTCGATTATTTTTTGTGCAGTTTCCGTAATTCCGACTAGCATACCAGTGCGTTCTTCGCCGATACTTTTTTCTAGGAATTCTATTTGTTTGTATCTATTTGATGCGCGTTCGGCTTCGGTGGCTTTTTCCTCTCTTTCACTGGTGTGTTCAGCTATTTCGTGAAGTTCCTTTGATTCATAAGGTAGGGAATTGTTCTTGATTATGTTTTTACATATTCTGTGTACTACTAGGTCCGGGTATCTACGAATAGGTGATGTAAAATGATTATATGAATTCAGTGCCAGCCCAAAGTGACCGCTGTTTATTTCACTATAATGCGCTTTGGACTGAGTACGAATTATCATGTCGTTCATGATTGGTTCTATTGGCAAGCCAGCTGATTTTTTCATGATATTTTTAAATATCTCTACTGGTTTTGTAACATCTTGCGGGCTACGTATACCGAATTGCTTTGCAAAAAGCATCAAGTCAAACAATGCTGTTTCGTTAGGCTTGGCGTGTACTCGATACATACCACATTTTTTACCTTGGCCACCGCCAAAATTCTCGATCATTTCAGCAGTTATTTTGTTAGCCAATAGCATAAAACTTTCGATCA
>CAYYSG010000019.1:0-1541 GCA_964474375.1 uncultured Candidatus Saccharibacteria bacterium | reverse complement strand
ATACATCTGTCGACTAGGTATATAGAAGTACCGCGTCTGTAACTTTCAGTATCAAGAGCGCTTCTTTCTGTAACATAGTGTGATACATCTGCAATATGAATACCTATACTGTATGTGCCGTCATTATTTTTTTCTATCGATAGTGCATCATCGAAATCCTGAGCACGCTCAGGGTCGATAGTACAAGTAGGAACATCACGAAAATCTTTTCGTCCGTTTTTTATTTCTGCTTCGGAATTTACATTGTCTAGTTTTGCTACTTCGCCCAATAGTGATTCTTCGAATTCTGGATGGTCTAATGATTCACCGATTAGCAATGCCATATCGGTTTCGTGGTCACCACGAGCTCCATATGTTTTGGCTATTTCACCACGAATACTATCGGGTTTGTCGCTTTGCCATGATGTTATTTTTACTAGTGCTGCCGTACCACAAGTTGCGGTTTTTAAATGCCCAGGTTCTATGTGAACCAAGAAAGGGAATTTAGCTTTGATTGGTTTTATGAAAAAATCCTTGCCTTCGCAGTCGATAACTCCGGCAATATGAGTAGTGCCACGTTTTATTATTTCTATGACTCGGCCAGCAGTACCTGGCTTGTCTTTTCTTGGGGGCAATGTTTCTATTTTTACAGTATCGCCAGATATAGCGCTAGCTAATTCGTGCCTAGGTACTATTATGGAATTACCATCAGGTAAGTCTATAAATCCGTTGCCAGATTTACTGGTGCGGATTTTACCTTTGATTATTTTTTTGTTGCTTCCTTTGGTTTTTCTATCTTGTAATTTTTCTTTTCTGTTAAAACTCTTTTTTTGCCTTTTTTCGGCGATGTTAGGTTTTTTGTTATTCGGCATATATAGATATAGATTACATCAAAAAGGGGGACTTGACTAGTCCCTAATAAATTGATACTATACCCACATGTTAAAGATTCGTTTACAGCGCTTTGGGCGCAAAAACAACCCAGCCTTTCGTGTAGTTTTGACTGATTCAAAGAACGCCGCTAAAAGTGGCAGATTCATAGAGATTCTAGGTAACTACGATTTGAAAGCTAATAATTTTTCTGTTAATAAAGAACAGGTTATAAAGCGTATCAAAGAAGGTGCTCAGGTTTCAGATACAGTTCATAACTTCTTGGTAGCACAATCTATCATAGAAGGCCAAAAGAAAAATGCTCTTCCGAAGAAGTCAAAGACAACTAAAAGAAAAGAATCAAAAACAAGCTAGCAAATAGCTTGTTTTTGTTTGGTATGATATAATTTATTAGCTCGCAATTGAGCTTTATCAAGAGAATAATTTATATAAGTACGGTATATGCAGAATGATCAAGCGTTTCTAGAATATGTAATCAAGGCCCTTGTAGACAGTCCAGACGATGTCTCAATTAATAGAACAGTGGATGAAATGGGAGTCTTACTAACTCTTTCTGTAAATCCATCTGACATGGGTAAGGTAATCGGTCGCCAAGGCAATACTGCCAAAGCTATCCGCACACTGCTTCGTGTTATTGGTATGAAGACTAACTCCAGAGTTAACCTAAAGAT
>CAYYSG010000018.1:5816-14200 GCA_964474375.1 uncultured Candidatus Saccharibacteria bacterium | reverse complement strand
AAGATAAAAGTCAGCTTTGTAAATCCTCGCAAATTTGTAACTGGCAAATATCGCAAAGTCTGGCCCGATGGTAACATATCTCAGCAAATAGACGAGCGTCCTTATGGCGGCGGTCCAGGTATGGTTATGATGGCGGAACCTGTTATCAAAGCCGTGGAAAGTATCACTAAAAAGCTTTCTAAGAAAAAATCTTCTAAAATCAAAATCATAAACTTTTCGCCATCAGGCAAGAAATTCGACACTCAATATGCAAAAAAACTTGTCCGCCCAATTGGCGGATACACTGATGTTATTTTAATTTGCGGACGCTACGAAGGCATTGATGCACGTGTAGACAAGATTCTAAAAACAGAATTAATCTCAATCGGGGACTATGTACTGACCGGCGGGGAACTGCCAGCTATGATTTTAATTGACTGTATCAGCAGGCAAGTATCAGGAGTCTTAGGTAACTTTGATTCTCGGGAAGAAGAGCGCATTAGTAGTGGGGAAATCTACACCCGCCCCGAGGTACTAGTGCATAATAAGAAAAAATACAAAGTCTCAAATGTGCTACTATCTGGCAACCACAAAGAAATAGAGAATTGGAAGAAAAAGTCAAATTAAGTCCTTTGGTTTTGATCATAAAGACTGGCCGTTTTCAATATTGCAAAACATAGGCTTTTATGATATACTATATATAGTGCAAAGATTGAGTAAAGACTGTAAATAGCACATATTACATGTAACGCCTTTAATGGCACAATCTAACCTATCCTAATGATGCATCAAGGATATAAATAAAAACATCACCACCAAGAACGGGGAATTCATTTCCGCGTCTTTTGTCTTTTTTATTAGGTACTAAGAATAATATGTCTAAATCACCAACAAACGTTAAGAAGACTTTTTCACGCTTTAAAAAGCCAATGATCGAGTTTCCGTCCCTTATTGAGAACCAGCTTATTTCATTCGAATGGCTCGTAGAGTCAGGTCTTAAAGAAGTCTTTAAAGAATTTTCTCCTATTAATGACTATTCTGGTAAAAAGTTTGAATTAAACTTTGTGTCTTTTTCTCTTTCAGAACCAAAATGTACTGAAGAAGAAGCCAAATTCAATCAAGTTACTTACGAAGGTCAACTCAAGGCTCGCGTAAAGCTAACAAACAAATCTTTGAATTCTGACAAAGAACAAGAAATCTTCATGGCGGACATACCTCTTATGACTGCTCATGGTACTTTTATTATCAACGGTGTTGAGCGTGTTATTGTGCCACAGCTTGCTCGTTCATTTGGTGTGTTCTTTACTGACCAGGATATAAAAGGCAAACGCTATTTTGGTGCTAAAATCATTCCAGCTCGTGGTGTCTGGATAGAAATAGACTCTGAAATCGACGGCGGACTATATGTACGTATCGACAAAAAGCGTAAATTCAACGTAGTTACATTACTGCGTGCTCTTGGTCTTGATACTAACGAGGCAATACTTGATGCATGTAAGGGTGACGAAAAGCTAAAAACAATACTAACTGCTCTTATTGCGAAAGACACTACCAAAGACCGTGCATCAGCGTATCTGGAAATGTACAAAAAGCTTCGTGACGGTGATCTAGCCGACGAAAACAACGCTCGTGATTATATCGAAGCCATCCTGTCATCAGAAAGATACGATCTTTCTCCTGTTGGACGTTTTCGTTTCAACAAAAGATTCAATCTTTCTATGGACGAAAAGGATACCCAAGTTCGCACTCTTTCAGCACTTGATATAATTGCTATCCTTTCTCATATTCTTGAACTTAACTCTACTCCAAACGCAAAGTCAGACGATATCGACCACCTTGGTCAAAGACGTGTTCGTTACGTTGGTGAAATGTTGCAACAAAAAATCCGTGTTGGTTTTACGCAAATGAAGCGTAATATCCAGGACCGTATGAGTACTATCGACATAGACACAACATTGCCTGTACAAATATTGAACCAAAGACCTTTGGAAGCTCGTATCAAAGAATTCTTTACAACAAACCAATTGTCACAATTCATGAATCAAGAAAACGTCTTGTCAGAATTGGAACATTTGCGTACACTCTCAGCTCTTGGTCCCGGTGGTCTTTCACGTGAGCGTGCAGGGCTTGAAGTTCGTGACGTGCATACTTCGCACTACGGACGTGTTTGTCCTATCCATACTCCAGAAGGTCCGAACATTGGTCTTATTCTTCACTTGGCTACATACGCTAAAATAAACAGTTTTGGTATTATCGAAACTCCTTATATCAAAGTCAAAGCAGGTAAAATAACTAACGAAATAGTTTATTTAAATGCGCTCGAGGAAGAACGTTCTGTTATTGCTCATGCCGCCCTTAAAACTGACGACAAAAATAACATCGTTGAAGATTTCGTAGAAGCTCGTATTCGTACATCACCTGGTCTTGCACGTCGCGAAGACGTTGACTATGTTGACGTAGCTCCAAACCAAGCATTTTCTCTAGCGACATCTATGATTCCATTCCTAGAACACAATGACGGTAACCGTGCGCTGATGGGATCAAACATGCAAAAACAAGCTGTACCATGTATTCGTCCAATGGCACCACTAGTGGCTACTGGTATCGAAGCATTAGCAGGACGCGATTCTGGACGTCTAGTTCTAGCACGTAACGAAGGTACTGTTACATTCGTTGATGGTAAAAAAATAATGATCAAAGACAAAGCTGGCAAAAACCATACATATCCTTTGGTTAATTTTTCACGTACAAACAACTTTAATATATTCCATCAGCGTCCTATCGTTTCTATCGGTGATTCTGTAAAAGTTGGCGACATACTAGCTGACACATCATCAACCGTAAACGGTGAAATTTCTCTTGGACAAAACGTTCGCGTAGCGTTCATGACATGGAACGGTGCTAACTTTGAAGATGCGATTATTCTTTCTGAAAAATTAGTTCGCGAATCCGTATTTACTTCTATATATACGACTGAATTTACATGTAATGTTCGTGATACCAAACTGGGCCCCGAACAAACTACACGTGACATTCCTAACGTAGGTGAAGCTAAACTAAAAGACCTAGACGAAGACGGTGTTATTCGTATTGGTGCCGAAGTAAGAGAAAACGACATTCTTGTCGGTAAAATCACTCCAAAAGGCGAAACTGAATTAACTCCAGAAGAAAGATTGCTCCGTTCTATCTTTGCTGAAAAAGCACGTGACGTAAAAGATACTTCTCTAAGACTCGAGCATGGTAAAAAAGGCCGTGTTGTTGGTGTCAAAGTTTTCTCTCGCGAAGCTGGTAACAAATTAGAATCTGGTATCCTAAAACGTATCGTTATTGAAATCGCACAAGTTCGTAATATTTCTGTTGGTGACAAACTAGCAGGACGTCACGGTAACAAAGGTGTTATTTCACGAATCTTACCAATAGAAGAAATGCCATACATGGCGGATGGTACACCAATAGACGTAATTCTTACGCCTCTTGGTATTCCATCTCGTATGAACTTGGGTCAAATCTTGGAAATCCACCTAGGACTCGCTGCGGACAAACTAGGCTACCAAGCCGTAGTGCCACCATTCATGTCAGCTACAGTTGATGAAATTCAAGCTGAGTTAGTCAAAGCTGGTATGCCAGAAAATGGACGTATTCCACTTTACGATGGACGTACTGGTGAGAAATTCGAACAAGACATTGCAGTTGGTATGAAATACATGCTGAAACTGCACCACATGGTAGAAGACAAACTGCACATGCGTGCTATTGGTCCGTATTCTCTAATTACACAACAACCTCTTGGTGGTAAAGCACAATCCGGAGGACAACGTTTTGGAGAAATGGAGGTCTGGGCGCTAGAAGGTTACGGAGCATCACACATCTTGCGTGAAATGCTTACTGTTAAATCTGATGATATCCAAGGACGCTCACAAACATTCGACGCTATCATCAAAGGCAACCCTACACCTGAACCACATTCACCAGCATCGTTCAATGTGATGCTTTCATATTTGCGAGGTCTTTCACTCGATGTAGAGCTTCGTCAATTCCCAAATTCGGTAGAAGAGGAAAATGAATTACAAACTGAGACTAACCCCGAAGTTGAAGAAATTATCCAAGAATCGATGTCGAACGATTTAGAATCTACTCAAAATAACTAGTTCAAAGTAATAAATATATTTTATGAATAACGCAAAAACATTTGATACAAAATCATTCGACTACATTGCACTAAGACTTGCTTCACCAGAGAGAATGCGTGAATGGTCATATGGTGAAATAACAAAACCAGAAACCATAAACTACCGTACAGGCCGTTCAGAACGTGGTGGACTATTCGACGAAAAAATATTCGGTCCAGAAAAAGACTACGAATGTTACTGTGGTAAATACCGCCGTATTCGTTATAAAGACATCGTCTGTGAAAAATGTGGAGTTGAAGTAACTCGCGCAATTGTAAGACGTGAACGTATGGGTCACATTGAATTAGCATCACCAGTTGCGCATATTTGGTTCCTAAAAGGTGTACCATCCCGTATGGCACTAATCATGGGTATCACAGGAGGTGATCTTGAAAAGGTCATATACTTTGCTGGTTATATCGTTACTGCAGTTCACGAAGACGCTAAAGAAGAAGTTCGTAAAAGTCTTGAAAGTGAATACAAATCTAAAATCAAAACCGTAACCGACGAAGATTCTAAAGAAAAACTAAAAGAACTATTTACTCAAGCTAAGAACGACATCGACAGTATTCAGCTTGGTCGTGTAATGAACGAACTACAATACCATCATTTCTCTTTGAAATACGGTAGTTGTTTCGAAGCATCTATCGGTGCTGAAGCAATTTATAGTTTGTTTAAAAATATCGACCTAGAAAAACTAAAAGACCAAGTAGAAGCTCAATTAGAAAAAGCAAAATCTCTAGAAAGAGAAAAGCTAGAAAAGCGTATTACATTGATCCGCTCATTGCTGCATTCACATTCACGTCCTGAATGGATGTTCCTTTCTGTTATTCCAGTTATCCCGCCAGCGCTTCGTCCTATGGTAGCGCTCGATGGTGGACGTCATGCAACTAGTGATATCAACGACCTATATCGTCGTGTTATCAACCGTAACAACCGTCTAAAGAAATTAATTGAAATTTCTGCACCTGATGTTATTTTGCGTAACGAAAAGCGTATCTTGCAAGAAGCAGTAGATGCTCTTATTGATAACTCAATGGCAAAGCAAGATGGAGCTCAAGCTATGAGTCAGTCTCAAAAGCGTGCTCTTAAATCTTTAGCTGATAACTTGAAATCCAAACAAGGACTATTCCGTGCAAACCTGCTTGGTAAACGTGTGGACTACTCAGGACGTTCTGTTATTGTTGTTGGTCCGGACTTGGCACTGAACCAATGTGGACTACCGAAACACATGGCACTCGAATTATTCCGTCCATTTGTTATTGCTAAACTTATCGAAACAGAATTAGCTTACAATATTCGTGGAGCTAACAAGCTAATCGAAGACCAAATCCCAGAAGTTTGGGCAATCCTAGAAGACGTTATCAAAGGTAAATATGTACTGCTAAACCGTGCGCCGACACTTCACCGTTTGGGTATTCAGGCATTCATGCCAGTTCTTATTGAAGGTAATGCTATCCAACTACACCCACTAGTTTGTACTGGGTTCAACGCTGACTTCGACGGAGACCAAATGGCTGTTTATGTACCTCTTAGTGATGCTGCTCAAGAAGAAGCAAGTACTTTGATGGCCGCAACTAAAAACCTTTTGAAACCTCAAAACGGCGAACCAATTACAGAACCTAAAATGGATATGGTGCTGGGGTCATTCTGGATGACAAAAGAAATGGCAGGTGAAAAGGGTGAAGGTATGATATTTTCATCACCTAACCACGCTATTATGGCGCTGGATTTCGGACACATCTCATACCGCGCTAAAATAAAAGTCTTGCCAACTGACAAAGAAAAATACGCACAGTTCGGTGGTAAGATATTTGAAACAACAGTTGGAAGAATTTTGTTCAACAACATTTTGCCTGATACTTTTGCTTTTATAAACCAAGAAGTTGGTAAGAAAAGAATTGGAGCATTAGTGGACGATCTAATTTTCCACTATGGTATTGATGTTACAGCTGGATTCTTGGATAAAATCAAGGCATTCGGTTTCCGTTATTCTACAAAATCTGGAACAACATGGGGAATTGACAACGTACGTGTACCAGAACAAAAGCCAGCTATTGTAAAAGATGCTCGCATGCAAGAACGTGTAGTTATCGACCATTTCGAAGAAGGTCTACTTTCTGAAGACGAAAGATACCGTAAGATTCTTGAAATCTGGGAAAAAGCTAAAAAGGATATTGAAAAATCTATTCCAGAAACTTTGGATATCAAAAGTTCAACATATGACCTAATCATTTCTGGTGCTCGTGGTAACATGGGTTCATTAGTTCAAATGTGTGGAATGAAAGGTCTGATTGTTAATACAACAGGACGTATTATCGATTACCCAGTTGTGCCATCTTATATCGAAGGTCTTTCACCGATTCAATACTTTATTACTACTCACGGATCACGTAAAGGTTCTGCCGACACTGCTCTAAACACTGCTAAAGCTGGTTACTTAACACGTAGACTTGTTGATGTGTCACAAGATGTAATAGTTACTGAAGAAGATTGTAAAACAAAAGAATTCAAAACAGTTCGCACTGAAATAATCGGTGGTACTGAAATTCCTCTTATTCGCCAAATTCGTGGGCGTGTACTAGCACAAGATGTAAAGGCTGGCGATGTATCTTTCAAGAGAAACACTTTGGTTACCAAAGACATTGCTCAGGATATAGTAGCTGCTGGTGTTAGCGAAGTTTCAGTTCGTTCACCGCTATTCTGTAAGGGACGTTTTGGAATTTGTCAGCTATGTTACGGAACAGATTTGGGACGTAACACTATGATTGACCGCGGGCAAGCAGTAGGTATTATTGCAGCTCAAGCTATTGGTGAGCCAGGTACACAGCTAACACTTCGTACTTTCCACGCCGGAGGTGTGGCAGGTACCGACATTACTCAAGGTCTTCCGAGAGTCGAGGAAATTTTCGAACGCCGTATTCCGAAGAGTCCAGCAATCGTTTGTAAAGCTGATGGCGAAGTATTAGAAGTTAAACAAAATGGTACAGAAAAAATCATTGTTGTTTTGTCTAAAGAACGTGGTACTGCTAAAAATGGTTCAGTTGAATATGCTATTCCAGTGCGTCGTAACCCTATTGTAAAGCCTGGTCAAAGCGTTGTTGCCGGAGAATTACTAACTGATGGTTCCGCTGATATTTCTGAAATCTTCAAAGCAGGAGGCTCTCGTATGGCACAAGAATACATCGTTCGTGAAATTACAAAAGTTTACGAACTTCAAAGTGCGTCTATCGACCATAAACATATCGAAATTATTATTCGTCAAATGTTCTCACGTGTACGTATCAAAGAATCAGGAGATTCAACACTATCACCTGGTGAAATAGTGGAACGCACAGAGCTTGATGAAGAAAACATGCGTCTTGATTACGAAAACGGTAAAATAGCAAAAGGTGACCAGCTAGTACTAGGTATTACTGAAGTTTCTCTTACTGCTAAATCATGGCTATCAGCTGCTTCATTCCAAAACACAAACCGTGTTCTGATAAACAATGCAGTAAAAGGTGGTATTGATAGACTTCGTGGTCTAAAAGAAAATGTTATCGTCGGTCGACTTATTCCAGCGGGTACTGGTTTCCGTGAAATCAATGATGAAATAATCATTGATGAAGAAACTGGTGAAGCGTTATAATATTACAGTATGCAAGGTGGTCATGTAGAAGAAATCAAATCTAGACTACCTATTGATGTTGTAGTCGGTTCTTATATAACTCTCGAGCACAAGGGTAAGTATCTTTGTGCTCGTTGCCCGTTCCATAATGAAAAATCAGCCAGCTTTTATGTATCACCTGACAGAGGGACATACTATTGTTTCGGTTGTGGTGAAAAGGGTGATATTTTTTCATTCGTTGAGCGTTACGAAGGGTTAGACTTTCGTGGGGCATTGAATGAGCTAGCAAAACGAGCTGGAGTCACGTTGGCACCTGTTTCAAAAGAAAGCATTGATAAAAAAGAATTACTATATTTAGTTCTTGAAAAATCTGCACAATATTTTGAAAATACGTTGCATTCTGACTCAAAAGCAATTGAATATTTGAAAAAACGCGGAGTAACAGACGAAACTATAAAAAACTTTAGAATCGGCTTTGCATTGCCAGGCTGGTCCGGACTGTATGATCATTTGAAACAAAGTGGTTTTACTAATGAGTCCATCATAAAATCCGGCATGGGTATAGAAGGTGAAAAGGGCGTATATGACCGATTCCGTTCTAGAATAATGTTTCCAATAGAAGATTC
>CAYYSG010000018.1:3083-5716 GCA_964474375.1 uncultured Candidatus Saccharibacteria bacterium | reverse complement strand
AGGCTTTCGAAGAATATGATACTGGCGCTTGATTCCGATGATGCTGGTGAAAAGGCTAAAATCAGAGTGATCAGAGAAGCACTGCCTCTGGGAATAAATATTAAAATGGTTAAAAATATTCCCGGTTCGAAAGACCCCGCGGATATATTGTCAGGTGATGGTGGGGTTGATATATGGAAAAATGTATTAAAAGAATCCACGCCCCCGATAGAATCATTGTGCTTACGAATAATCGAAAAAAAGATTCCCCGGGACAAACAAATAAACGAAGTCAAAGAAATAATTTTTCCAATAATAAAATTGCAAAATAATTCTGTTGACAGGCACGAGTCAGCTCGAATTGTAGAAAAATATTTCTCTATTCCGGTGGAATACATAATCAAAGACATTGATGCGTTAAAAAATGAAAATCCGAATAGTTCAAATATCCAAAATATTTTAGACACTAAAGAATCGGACAATAAAATAATTGACATAAAAGACAAACTTTACGGATTAATCTACGCTAGCGAATTAATAGATGGACCTTTAAAAGACTACAGGGACAATTTAAAAAAATGGCTAAAGGAAGAAGTTCCGGAAGATATAGCTAGGGACGATCTAGAGTCAACTAGTCTTAAAAAAGAAGAATTATCACTGGCTGCCGAAATTAGTTTTATGAAGTCCGGAGGCAATGCTAGTTTTGTGGAAGATGTAAAACTCCAGTATGAAGAATCTGTAATTCGTGCTATAGTAGCCAAAGTAAAATCCGAATTATTGAAAAATGAAAATGACAAGGATTTAATCACTAATTACACAAATCTTCAAAAAAAGATTGAATTAATAAAGCAAAAGCGTCGTAATATATAATAAATACTCATATGCCAACCAAGAAAAAAATAACTAAAAAACCTATAAAGAAACCAGCTCCAAAACCTGCCGGCCGGCAAGGCGGGAAGGTGGTAAAAAAAGCTGCTCCTAAAAAACCAGTCAAGAAGTCAGTTAAAAAGGTAGCACCAAAGAAACCAGCTCCAAAAAAAGTTGTTAATAAAAAAGCTGCTCCTAAAAAAACAGCAGTTATTGAAAAAAAATCACTACCAATAAGTAAAAACAAAAGTGCAATTGAAGACAAAAAACAATTGCTTTTAACCAAAGGTAAAAAGCGTGGGTTTATTACATACGATGAAATACTGAAAGAATTTCCGGATATCGAACACAATATTCCATTGCTAGATGAGCTTTATGAAATTTTCCAACTAGTGCATATTGATGTATTAGAGGGTGGTAATTTGTTGGATTTGGACGTGGACGCTATGAAGGCTAATGACAAAGTCTTGCGTGATGTTCCAGCTAGTCAGTACGACTCGATTCAAATGTACCTGCGTGAAATAGGGCAGTACGCTCTTGTTTCTGCTGCGGACGAGCGTGATTTGGCTCGCCGTATACTAACAGGCGACAATGAAGCTAAGAATATTCTAGCTCGTGCAAACTTGCGTCTTGTTGTTTCTATTGCGAAAAAATATGTCGGAAGATCTGCAGACCTTTCATTACTAGATTTGATTCAAGAAGGTAACCTGGGGCTATTCAAAGCAGTTGAAAAATTCGATTGGACAAAAGGCTTCAAATTTTCAACTTACGCTACATGGTGGATCCGTCAGTCCATAACACGTGCATTGGCTGACCAGTCACGTACTATCCGTATTCCGGTTCATATGGTTGAAACTATTTCTAAATACAAACAAGTTCTACGTCGTCTTGGGCAAGATTTGGGCCGTGAACCAATGCCGGAAGAAATAGCCGTGGAAATGGGTATCGAAGTTGATAAAATACATATGATTCAGCAAATCAACCAGGAAACGGTATCACTCGAACAGCCTATTGGGGACGACGAGGACAAGTCAGCTCGAGGTGATTTTATTGCTGATGACAAAATTTTGCGCCCTGACCAAGAATCATCTCGCCGTATACTCCAAGACCAAATCCGTGAAGTTTTAAACGAACTTTCACCAAAAGAGCGCCGTATACTTGAACTACGTTTTGGCTTGCTCGACGGTGTACAGCATACACTGGAAGAAGTTGGTCAAGAATTCCAAGTTACTCGTGAACGTATCCGTCAAATCGAAGCCAAAGTTCATGAGAAATTGCGCACTCACCAAAAAATAATGCGCTTACGTAATTATTTCGATTAATCCTGTAGTAGGTTTTGTTTATGATAGGCTACATTGGACTTGTAATACTTATATCTGGATACGTTTTCCTTATTATTAAAAAGGATAAGTATTTTGCGCCGATAAATTTTATAGCAAGTATCGTGTTAACAATACATGCGGTTATTCTTAACGATATTCCTTTTATAATTGTAAACGGGCTTGTGGCTATAATGTTGGCTATTAAAACTTACGAGAATTTTTACCAAAAGAAATAATATGCAAACCGAACTTACTCTTATTTTAATAAAAGAAGGAAATAAAATTCTTTTGGGTAAAAAAAAGTATGGATTTGGTAAGGATAAATATAATGGTTACGGTGGTAAGACTGAGCCAGGGGAGAATCCATACGAAGCCATAATAAGAGAAGTAAAAGAAGAAGCTGAAATAGAACTAGAGCAAATAAAAAAGATCGGTGAAATAACTTTTTATATGAATAAAAAGGAT
>CAYYSG010000018.1:0-2983 GCA_964474375.1 uncultured Candidatus Saccharibacteria bacterium | reverse complement strand
GAGCATTCTTTTAAAGAAGTAGAAGCCTATACTAAATAACATAAAAACTCCGGATTTATCCGGAGTTTTTATGTTGGTAAATTTATTTTAACAATTGCTCTAGTACCTGAGCTAGCATACTTGGGTCAGCACCTACATGTACGGCTTCACCAGTTTTTAGGTCTACTACTGTTAGGTCGGGTGTACCACCAGCACCAGCGTTGACCGCATCGTCTATTTGAGAATCAATTTTAGCATTGTGTCTGTAACTTTGCTGACATTCGTTAAATGTATTTGTGTCTACACCACTAGCGTTTACTATTGTTGCAAGGTTGTTTGGTTCAAATGGGCTACCTGATCCACTCCATTCAAACACACCATCGATGAATTTCCAGAACCCATCATTACCAGCTACTTCAGCTACACATTCAGATGCGTGGGCTGCAGGGCGAGCATTCGGGTGGATAGATTCCAGTGGGAAATGTCTGTAAACCCAAGCCACATCTTTACCGTATGTTTCAGTCATGCTTATCATAACTGGATGAAGTTGCTTACAATAAGGACATTCAAGGTCAGAGAATTCCACAACAGCAACTTTTGCATTTTTTAAATCTCCACGAATATGGTCACTGCTTGTGATAGGTTCAAGTTTTCTTATACTGTCGGTAACTTTTATTTTATCATCAGATTTTTTTGATGTACCGCCACCATTGCTTAGTATTAGAGCCAAGGCAATCAGTACACTACCGATAAGTATAGCTACAGGCATTGTTAATTGGTTACTAGGGCTGTTAGTTTTAATGTTTTGTTCCATAGCAGGCTGGTTTTCTGCATTGGAAACTGGTTGGTTATTTTCTATATTTGGTTCCATACTAGATATTATATCATGGTGTATATTTTAAGGCAGGGTTCTTAAAACACTCATTTTGTGCTATAATGAACAAGTTTTATGGACAATTTTCGGGAGATACTTTTTTACTCATTTTCATTTGTATCGCTATACGTGCAGGTGTTTTTTTTATATGTATTCCTACAAAAAAGAAAAGATTTGCTTGTTCGTACTGAAAAAATAGAACTACCGGACTACCCAGGTGTTACTGTTACTGTTCCAGCTTATAATGAATCACACAATATAGAAAAAACAGTAGATTCACTGCTAAAATTAGACTACCCACAAGACAAGCTTTTTATAAACATAGTCGATGATGGTTCAACCGACGATACTTGGCAAGTAATGCAGCAGTATAAAGACCATCCACAAATCAAACTTTTTACAAAGAGTAACGGTGGTAAATATACTGCAAATAACCTGGGGCTTGAAAATTCGCATACACAATTCGTGGGCTGCTTAGATTCTGATTCTATGGTTCACCCTGAATCGTTGAAACGTATCATGACTTATTTCTTTTCGCCGGATGTCATGGCTGTAGCTCCAACTATTGTAACTCACAACCCGAAAACCTTAGTACAACGTGCTCAGTCTGTAGAGTACGATTTTTCTATTTTTGTAAAAAAAATGCTTTCTTTCGTGGACGCTATTCATGTTACTCCGGGGCCATTTTCAATTTTTCGCAAAACAGTATTTGACCAAATAGGACCATACCGCCATGCCCATAACACTGAAGATCAGGAAATAGCCCTGCGTATGAAGGAAAACCATATGCGCATCGAGCATGCACCGGACGCATTTGTGTATACAATTGGACCACACGATGTACGCGGACTTTATCGTCAAAGACTACGTTGGATATATGGTTTTATTAAAAATGTTTTTGATTATAGGCACTTAGTTTTTCGTAAACAATACGGAAATATCGGGTTTATAACATTGCCTTCGGGTATTGTGTCAGTATTGTCTGTGATATTTCTTTTCTTTTTTACTATTTATAACATTGTCAGTTTCTTGTATAAAAAGGTTTTGACTATTTCGGCCAATGGCTCGGTCTTTGGTACAGGGGAAGTAGTATTAGACTGGTTCTACGTGCCAACTAGCGCGATATTGTTTATTACAATATTGGTCTACCTAGCTGTATTTAATTCTCTTTTTATTGGCCAAAAAATCAAACAAGGTAAGATAAAATGGTCTTTTAATATAATCCTATTCTTCT
The DNA here is from genome assembly GCA_964474375.1 of uncultured Candidatus Saccharibacteria bacterium. Taxonomy (GTDB): domain Bacteria; phylum Patescibacteriota; class Minisyncoccia; order Phycocordibacterales; family UBA9973; genus 2-01-FULL-33-17. Next base: position 896 of record CAYYSG010000018.1, on the reverse strand, counting down.
TTATATACAGCATAGTAGCCCCATTTTGGCTTATGAAGGCCATCTACAACGCCTTGAAGGGCTATCAGGCTAGTTGGACCGAAGAGCGTGACGCAAGAGGAATTTAATGATAATCTATTAGTATATGAAAAAAGAGGATACTATGCGCTATGTTGTGGTTTTTGTTATAACGGCGGCTTTGTTTTTAACAACATTGGCTTTGTCGTCATTTCTTTCTGGTAGGAAAATCAAGAACATTAAATCAATTCAGGATACTGTCGCTATCGACATAATGTCGTCCGAAACGCAGTTTCAATTATTACAGGAGCTATCCTGTAAGGACGTGGCAGCGAACACACTGTCTGACACACTGAACGAGCTAGCTGACAAAATAGCCTATAGTGAACAAAACATTCGTAACAAAGAAGAAGTCACTGAGCTCAAGCGCTACTATTCGCTACTGGAAATCAAAGACTACCTTTTGATGCAAAAGATCAAAGCTAAATGTGGCACTACTGTTGTACCAATATTTTATTTCTATACTACCGCTGAAAATTGTAGCGAATGTATAAAACAGTCTGCTGTACTGACAGAGTTGCGTAAGAAATATCCAGAAGCTAGAATATATTCATTCGACTATAATTTGGAACTAACGGCACTCCAGTCACTAATAAAAATCTTTAAAGTGGAAGACACAAAATTGCCAGCACTGGTTATAAACGAAAAGCTATATACCGGATTCAAGTCAATGGAAGAAATAGAAAAAGCGAGTCCTGATATTCTAAAAATGAAATCTGAGTTAGAGAAGTTAGAAAAACAAACAGCAGCTAAAGCTAAAACTAATTAAACTAAAACCTCCCTTAATAAGGGAGGTTTTAGTTTGCTGAGCCGCTTCTCGGACTCGAACCGAGGACCTT
>CAYYSG010000017.1:0-15419 GCA_964474375.1 uncultured Candidatus Saccharibacteria bacterium | reverse complement strand
AAGCATGATGAACGTATGGCCAGTATGGTATTTGGGTCTGTGTACCCAATGTATGTAGTAAAGGTAGAAAGAAAAGGTAGAACAGAGAAGGAATTACAGCAGGTTATAAAATGGCTAACTGGTTTTACTGCTACTGATATTAAAAAATTAATAAAAGAAAAAGTTAGTTTTGAAGAATTTTTCAAACGTGCAAATTTGCACCCAAATGCACATTTGATAACTGGTACAATTTGCGGATATAGAATAGAAGACATAAAGAACCCTGTAACTCAAAAAGTCCGCTATTTGGACAAACTAGTGGACGAACTAGCCAAAGGCAGATCAATGGATAAAATATTACGAAAGTAAAATAATGCTATAATACAGATATATGGAAAACATGAGAAAATCAGACGATTTATATAACCTAAATGCTCAGCATGAACATGTTGATGCTAAAGATATAGATCCCGAATTAGATATAAAAGTAGAAGAATTAACCTGGTCTAAAGACAATGTAGATACTGATTTACTACATAAAGCTAGTGATAGAGCTTGGGATTACATCTTAAAACACCATGAACCTTTTGGTGTAAGAGATGATATAGATAAGGATACCGCACGCCCCACTATATACCTAGACAACGAAGACACTGGTAAAACTATAGAAATACCTCTAACTACAATGGAGTCTATGGACTGGGATTTGTTTGAAATAGAATTAAAAAACCAAATAGATGATTTTAAAAACAAATATGGTCAGAAGAAGGAAGACCTAAATGATTCCGAACCTAAAATGGCCGCATAACTAAAAACACCCCACATTTACTGCGGGGTGTTTAGGCCTTATGCTATAATACGTATATGAATGAAATGCCAAGATTCGAAAATAAAAAACCTGATTTATTAGAAGTTTCGCGCGAGCTAGGTTTTAGTCCAAGTGTTGAATTAAAAGAATTAGAATCTAAAATAGACTACGAAAAAAGTTTTGAAGAAAATAGAGAAGCCATAGTGAATTTTATCACTGCTTCTCAGGACTCCATTAGCAACATAGAAGACCAGTATGAGTACGCTAGAAACCAGATAGGCCTATATGTCCATATGGCGGAAGTCTATAAAAAATTAAATAATACAGAAATGCAAGAAGATTCTATAAACGATGCTATAGAATACGCATATCAGTACGACCTAAATGATATTGTTGGCAAACTAAAAAGTCTCTAAACTACAAACACCCCGCATTTACTGCGGGGTGTTTTATGAAGCGTTATTTTGTTATAATCGGTTTATGTCATATTACGTCTACATACTGGAATGTGCTGACAATACGCTATATGTCGGCCGGACGAATGATTTAGAGAAGAGACTACACAACCATAACAATTCAAAATCCGGAGCGCACTATACAAAAATCCGTCGTCCTGTAGCCCTGAAATATTCCGAAGAATTTGCAACACTTAGCGAGTCGCTAAAGCGTGAAGCTGTACTAAAGAAACTCAAGAGGGGTAAAAAATTAGAATTAATCCAAAGTACTTTTAATAATTAATTTGTTATAATATTAATATGAAATTTGAATTTTTTGGACACAAGTTTACCGAGGCGGATTTACAAAAGTCTGAACAGGAATACGTTGATATAGTACAAAACGTTTCCACTATGAACCCGGACGATCCTGAGGCTAAAAATGCATATTTGGAAAAAATTGAAAAAGCTAAAAACCAATATCACAAAATCCACAAATCACTGCACCCTGAAATGTACAAAGGTGACCGCAAAAACGCTATCATACTACCCAAAGTGGACTCAAATATCGACAATATAGATGAAAAACAAAAATCTAACACTAGTCCTAATGACAAGCCTTCGGGCATGATGGACAGCATTGGTATAGGGCATTAATCCGCTATTTATGGATTTTAATTTATAAGTATGGTATAATGTACTGGTAATAGGTAATCAACCAATAATTATGGCGAATCCAAATTCGGCTCTTATGAAGCCAATGACAGTTAGTGCAGAATTAGCAGCTGTTGTCGGTACTGGTCCAATGCCTCGATCCGAGGTAGTTAGCAAGCTCTGGGAATACATCAAAGGTGATGATTATGAGGACAAAGTAACTAAGAAAAAAGGAAGTAGTTTAAGAAAAGGTCCAAGTCTTCAAGATCCTGCTAATAAACGTAATATCAATGCTGATGAAAATCTTGTAAAGATATTCGATGGTAAAAAGGTAGTAAACATGTTCGAAATGACAAAGCTCGTTTCAAAACATCTTTCATAAAACATAAAAAAAAAGAACCCCTGTCTCTATCCGGGGTTCTTTTTGTTTTGGTGCATACTAAAACCCGCTTTTGATAGCGGGCTTTATTAATGAGATGAAATAATTTCATCGAATGTAAATTGGATTTTAGAGGAACCTTTGTTCCATACTATCAAACTTTCACCCGGAAATAATTCCAATAAATTGTAGTCACGGTTTTCGGATAGGGCGACTAATTTTTGGCGATCCTTTTCTTTTTCGGCATTTACGTTTTCAATTTGGAACAATTTGTATTTTATAAGTACAATTATTCCTTTGTTTGAATTACTCGCAATCAAGACTTTATGTTTCGGAAAAGAAGGAGTTAACCCTATGTCCGCTTCTAAAATCAAGTCTATATGTTTGCGGCCATTTATTCTAAATGATTTTTGGAAAAAATCTTTATCTTTTAGATAAATTATTTGTTCGTCTTTGCCTGTGTATATGCTGGATAACAACACACAACTGTCATTACCTTTTTGATGCATGGTTTGTTGCCTTATTTCTATCCCCGAGTAAGACTCATATCTTTCTATTGTGTATAGTTTACTCATAATAGTACTTTTAAATTTAATGCATTAAACCATTAAAAGAAATATTTTGCAATAGTAAAAACCAATTGGGGTAGTTAGGCTTGTAATGCTATACTGAACTCATGAAAATCAGTGATATATTACACAAAGTACCTTTTACTTATACTGTGCATGGTGCTAATACTGCCGAAGTCAGTAGTCTAAGTATTAATTCTAAAAACATAACAAAAGACAGTTGTTTCTTTGCTATTTCTGGTGGTACTGTTAATGGTCATGACTATATCGATACTGCTATTTCTGCTGGGGCGAATTGTATTGTTTGCGAAGTGCTACCAGATGAACTAATGCCAGGTGTAATGTATATATTAGTTGACGATACTCATAGTGTTGTGGGGCCTATGGCTGGTAATTTCTATGGTAATCCTAGTCATAAAATGAAAGTCATTGGCGTTACTGGTACGAATGGCAAAACAACAGTAGCAACTAGTTTGTACAGCGCCTTACATAATTTCCATCGCAAATCCGCACTAATTTCTACAGTAGAAAACATAATAGATGGCAATATAATAGAATCCACGCATACTACTCCGGACGCTGTAACGTTGCAGTCATTACTACGCCGATCATTGGATGCTGGGTGCGAATATGTTGTTATGGAAGTTTCTTCGCATTCTGTAGTCCAGCATCGTATAGACGGTATTCATTTTACCGGAGCTATATTTACGAATTTATCACACGATCATTTGGATTATCATCATACTATAGAAGCTTATGCAAATGCTAAGAAAAAGTTTTTCGATAATTTGCCAAGTTCTGCTTTTGCTATAACTAATGTGGATGATGCTTATGGGCGTTCCATGGTGGCGGACACTATGGCTACAGTATTTACTTATGGTTTCGGTAATATTGCTGACTATAGTGAAATAATAGACTCAGTATTAATAGGGCAATTTAACCAGTACAATATTTTAGCGGTTTACTCAGCTTTGATTCAGTTAGGCTTTGAGAGTGACCATATAAAAAAGATAATCAAAACAATCGAGGCTCCTCGTGGACGGTTTGAATTATGCGTAAACTCTGGCGGCGTGCGCGCTATTGTGGACTACGCACATACTCCAGACGGTGTACAAAATGTCCTAGAAGCAGCTCGGGGTATAGCAAGTGACGGCCGTATAATAACCGTGCTAGGTTGCGGAGGCGATAGAGACAAAGAAAAGCGCCCCATAATGGCGCGCACAGCTTATGATTTGTCAGATGTTCTTATACTAACTAGCGACAACCCTAGGAATGAAGACCCAAATCAAATTTTAATTGAAATGCAAGCAGGTTTACCTGAAGCTCTGGAAAAAGAAGTAAAAATAATTGTAGACAGGCAAGAAGCCATAATGTTCGCTAAAAACACAGCTAAAGAATCCGACATAATAATGGTATTAGGCAAAGGTCACGAAACATATCAGGAAATAGCCGGGGTACGTGAACATTTTGATGACAAAGAAGAACTAATAAAAGCATTTGCGTAATTTTTAATGTATAATTTAATAGTATGAATAAATTTAGTAAAATAATTGGTTTTGGAATATTTTTTCTTACGCTGATTTTTGCTAATTTTACCAGTGCACAAACTCTAAAGAACGCCGGATTTACTGGTAGGGAAATAATTGTTTCAAACAATGTGCCGCTAGTAGGCGAAATGGTCCGTATGTCTATGCCGATTTATAACGAATCCGGAGGTGTTTTAACCGGTGTAGTTAGGCTGTATAAGAACGACAAAATATTGGGTGAAAAAGCCGTTACTCTAAAAGTTGGTGAATTCGGGGGTTTTTCAAATGAATGGAAGGCCGAACCAGGTGTACACGAATTTACTCTAAAACTAGAAGACACATTTATCCAGAAACCTAAAATGACAAAAGAACTAGTCGTTCTTGATAAAAGAGAAGCCGTATTGGTTGTCCGTACTCAGGGTTTAAATGATCAAAATTCCGAAAGTCTTTTAAAAGAATATCCTATTGAATCAGAAGACCAAGTCATCGATGGCGACACTGGTATCGATGCATATCGCAAGGATTTCCTACATAGTACAGAAGAAAAAATAAATTATCTAAAACAAGACATTGCTGAAAGCATAAAACAAAATGAAGAATACGAAAAAAGATTAAACAATCTCAAAGAATCATTGCCACGATCTGACGGTAGTTTGCTAACTCCGGTACAGTATTTGTATGCGTGGGGGCTAGGTGCTTTGACTTTTATTTTGTCTAACGCATATGCATTTTACGGGACAATAATTCTGATAATTTTCTTACTACTTCGTTATATTGTACGTAAAATAGGACGCAGGCACAGGAATCATCGTTTATAATTATGCGTATATTTTTCGGAATCATTGGAATACTCGGTTTTATTTTTCTAGGATCATTTTATCTTAAGATATTGGCTTTGGTTTTAGCAATAATTTTACTACCTTTTCCTCTTTTTAGTGTTTTGCCGTTCGTTTTTATATATGATAATGTTTTCTATGATGGTAGGCGAGCATTATTCAGTATTGTGTCAATTGTTTTGATTATGCTAATACATATAATCAAGCCTTATATCCGTAAATAAAATGTCATTCTGGAAAAAACGCAAAAAATATTCGTCTTTTGATATAGACACTGTGTTTCTCGACAATGCAAATATGCCGGTTTTTGACCGTAGTCAAAAAGAAGGAATAATTGAACAAACCATCAGTCGGCAAACAATCTCAGCTGTTATGGTATTTGTTATTATTTTTGCTGTTATTATTGGGTTCAAAGCCGTACAGTTACAAATAGTCAAAGGTCAAAATTATAGTTCTCGTGCTGAAAATAACCGACTAAACGAAATACCTTTGTTTGCTCGTCGTGGTGTAATAGAAGACCGCAACGGTGAGCTTTTGGCTTGGAATGCACTGGACCAGGATGACCTTTCGTTTGATGAATCACTTGAATACATACCAGACAGGTTATATACAGACAAACCAGGTATGAGCCACATCATTGGCTATGTATCTTATCCTAAGAAAGATAACCGTGGTATATACTGGCAAACTTCATTCCTAGGGCGTGACGGTGTAGAAAAATTATATGACAAAGAATTATCTGGTAAAAATGGAGCTCGGCTAATCGAAGTTGATGTTACAGGTGAAGTCCTGTCGACTAATTTAGCTAAAAATCCTGAACAAGGACAAAAAATTACATTGACTATCGATGCGCGTATGAGTGACGCCATGGCAAGAGCTATGGATTCACTCAGTAAAGGCATGGGTTATCGTGGCGGAGCTGCCGTTGTGATGGATATTACAAACGGGGATTTATTAGTCTTGGGTAGTTACCCCGAATACAATAGTGGTACTTTGTCTCAAAATTCTGACAAACAAAAAGTCGCAAATTATTTTAGTGATTCAAGGTCAATATTTTTAAATAGGTCTTTTCAGGGTGCTTATGCTCCAGGGTCCATTGTTAAACCATTCATAGCACTAAAGGCTTTGAAAGAAGGTGTAATTACTCCAGAAAAAGAAATACTTTCAACAGGTCAAATGTTATTACCGAATCCGTACAATCCGGACAATCCTAGTATTTTCAAAGACTGGAAAGCTCATGGCTATACTGACATGCGTGAAGCCATAGCTGTGTCTTCCGACGTTTATTTTTACCAAGTTGGTGGAGGCTTTGGCTCGCAAAAAGGAATAGGTATCGATGCTATAGACTCAGTTGCAAAAAATTTCGGAATAGGTGAGAAGGCAAACATGATTTTCCCAGGTGAAGTAACTGGACTTATTCCAACACCTGAATGGAAGCTAAAAGTTTTCAATGGTGACCCATGGCGTGTGGGTGATACTTATAATAGTTCTATTGGTCAGTATGGCTGGCAAGTAACACCTATCCAAATGGCAAGAGCTACCGCTGGTATTGCTACTGGTGGTATTTTACCGAAGCCTCGAATAACTTTTAATGAAGAAATAAAAACAGAAAAAGTAAAAGAAGATTTTACTTGGGACGAATACAATGTCGTTCGTGAAGGTATGCGTATGACCGTAACCGAAGGCACTGCAACCATTGCTAATATTCCCGAAATGGCAATTGCTGCCAAAACCGGTACCGCGCAGGTAGGTGTTGGCAACAGCAGGATCAATTCTTGGGTTATTGGGTTCTTTCCTTATGAAAAACCCCGCTATTCTTTTGCTATTCTTATGGAAGGTGCGCCAGCTAGTGCCAATCAGTCAGCTAGTTTTGTAATTCGGGACTTTTTCCAGATATTAGCTATGGAAAACCCCGAAGTCCTAGAGTATCTAGAAAATACCGAATAATTATGGTATAGTTCATTTTATGGAAGAAAAAATATTTATAACCAAGGAAAACAAAGAAGAATTAGAAGCCGAGCTAAAAATGCGCGTCAGTGAAAAACGCCAAGAAATCAAAGACCAGCTTGAATTCGCAAAATCTCTCGGAGACTTGTCTGAAAATGCTGAATACCACCAAGCCCGTGAAGACCAAGGCCGCAACGAAGACCGTATCGCTGAAATCGAACATATTTTGCAAGTTGCCGAAGTTGCTACAAAGAGCAAGCATTCATCTGTTGATATTGGTGCAAAAGTTATTGTTCAAAAAAAAGGTACAAAAATTGAACAAGAATACACAATAGTCGGAGGCGAAGAAGCTGACATTTCCGAAGGTAAAATATCATACTTGTCACCAATTGGTGCTGCTATCTTTGGCAAAAATGTAGGTGACAGTGTTACTGCTAATACTCCAAAAGGCGAAGTAGTTTATACAATAATTAAGATCTCTTAATCTATGGCAGGAATAGACGAGCTCCGCAGTGTACGTTTGTCAAAGAAAAAACTTCTTGAAGAAGCTGGTTTTTCTGCTTTTTCAAAAAATGTACCGAAGACTCATTCTATCCTTGATATAAAAAATAATTTTTCTAATTTTTCAGAGGCCGAAGTCATTAGTTTGGCTGGGCGTATTACAGCTATTCGTGGGCAGGGTGCTATATTGTTCGTGTCATTACTTGAACAAGGTGAGGTTTTTCAAATTGTTGTTAAAAAAGACGAAATGGAATCAAACTTGTTTAGTCTTTTTGTTGACACTGTAGATATTGGTGACATTGTTTCATTTACTGGAACATTGTTTACTACAGCTCGTGGTGAAAATAGCCTGCTAGCAAAAGAATGGACTATGGCTACCAAGTCACTACTACCATTACCTGAAAAATGGCATGGACTAGAGGATGACGAAGAGCGTAACCGCAAACGTTATCTTGAAATGATATCCGACAGCAGTGTTTATAACCGTATGGTTACTCGCAGTCGTATTGTTAGTGCTATTCGTGAATTTTTCGACAATAAAGATTTTATAGAAATAGAAACTCCGATACTCCAGTCCCAAGCTGGTGGTGCTAACGCCAAGACTTTTGATACACACCATAATGACTATGATATGGATATGGTTTTGCGGATTGCAGTGGAACTGGACCACAAAATCGTGATGACTAGTGGTATACCACGCATATATGAAATAGGTAAAATGTTCCGCAACGAAGGATCCGACCCCACTCATATCCAAGAATTCACAATGATGGAATGGTACGCAGCCTACGAGACACTGGAAACTAACATCAAATGGACCGAGGATCTTTTAAAATACTTGGCAACAAATGTCATGAACAAAACCGAATTCAAAGTCTGGGACAAAGAAGGAATAGAGCACACTGTAAATTTCGATGGAGTTTGGCCACGTCAAAAATTTGGTGATTTATTGAAAGAATACGCTGATGTGGATTTCATGACTATTACTGATGATGAATTAAAAAATCAAGCGAAAAAATACGGTATGGCAGACGACGAAATCAAAAAAACAGGCCGAGCTAACTTGCTAGATTTCATTTACAAAAAAACAGCTCGAGCAAAATTGATCAACCCAACTTTTGTTACTCATTACCCAGGAATGTTGAAGCCATTAGCCCAGCAAAACGATGATGGTACTGCCGAAGTTGCTCAACTAATAATCGCTGGCGTTGAAGTTACTAATCAGTATGCCGAGCTTGTTGACCCAGTAGTCGAGCGTAGTTTGCTCGAAGACCAAGCTCGTGCTCGCGACGCCGGTGACGAGGAAGCCATGAGCGTAGACGAAAGATTCCTAACCGCTATGGAGCACGGTATGCCACCAATGACAGGGTTTGGTATGGGGATAGACAGAATAGTTGCTATACTGACCGAACAAAAGAATTTGCGTGACACAATATATTTCCCAATCATGCGTCCACGGTCTGAATAAAAAAGAAACCCGCTATCTAGCGGGTTTTTTATTATTTGTTTAACATTGTTAAAACTTTGTTAGGGTAGCCATACGGGTATAATTTTTTAAAGCTAGGTGTGCATAAAAATTTTTTACCGTGTTCTTTTTCTGCTTTTTTCCAAAATTCTTGGATTTCTTTTGCATTAGCATTAGGTAGTGGTAGGGTTTCTGTATTTTCCATAATTCTATATTGCAAAAGGTACATAAAGATCAGTTTTTGAATCTGGCAGGGGTTTTATGATTTCCTGAGATTTTTCTATGGCTTCATTTAGGTCGGCTTTCATATAAGCAGCCATTTCAGCGAAGACCCTGTCTCTTTTGGGGCAAAGTTCTCCTCGGATGATTGCTTCTTGTAGATCCATAAGTAATTCCTCTGTTTGTAATATTGTACTCATACGCATTTTATTTCTTTATACTTTACACTTTTTATTTATTATTGTCTAGTCCGCAAAAACCATGTAAATTCATACTTTGTGGATAACTAGTTTGTAGCATTGTGGGACAAAGTGGTGTATAATTACATTCAAGTGGGATAAAGTGGTAGACAAGGTAATTTGTTTAAAAAACTTTATAACACAAGAATTTTATGTTGATTGGAGAATTTACACACACACTAGACGACAAGAAGAGAATTTCTCTTCCGACCAAGCTTAGAAAAGAACTAGGCAAGAGTGTTGTTATTGCTCCAGGACTAGATTCTTGTCTTTTCCTATTTACTAAAAAAGAATGGGACCGTATCGCGGACAAACTCTCATCAGGTTCGATGCTCGAACAAAACACTCGATCATTCTCACGTTATTTATTTGGCCAAGCAATGGAATTAGATGTGGATTCTGCTGGTCGTATTTTGGTTCCTGAGAATCTACGTAATTTGGCATTTTTAACTCAAAAGGTAGTTCTTATTGGTGTCAAAACCAGAATGGAAATATGGAGTGATGAAAAATGGAATTCTTACAAGAAGAATGTGGAAACCGGGGTCGACACAATAGCAGGAGCATTAGGAGACCTTGGGGTTTTGTAATATATGTATACACACAAAAGCGTATTAATGCATGAAGTCTTACACAATTCGTATCTTCCAGACGGAGCTATTGTTGTTGATGGTACTTTGGGGCTAGGTGGCCATGCAAATGCGTATTTAGGTTATAAAAATGACATAACTGGTTATTATGGTTTCGATGTTGATGAAAAAGCTTTGGTTGTAGCAAAAGAAAGACTCATTGGGTACCCATGTGTGCATTTTGTTGAATCCAACTATACCGAAGCTGCTAAATTTTTAGAAAACCATAACATAAACAACATCAGTACTATATTGCTGGATCTTGGTGTTAGTTCTATGCAGCTTGATGATGCTACTAGGGGTTTTTCTTTCCGGTTTGATGCACCTCTTAATATGCGTCTTGATGGTAAAGACATAGACACTGCTAAAGAATATATAAATACTGTTTCCGAAGATGAATTAACCGAAGTCCTGATAGAGCTAGGCGAGGAAAAATACGCTAAACGCATCGCTAGTAAAATAGTATCCAAAAGAGAAGAAAAACCAATCGAAACAACATTTGAATTACGAGATATAGTTTACTCGGCTTATCCAGTACACAGCAGGTTCGGACGGGTACACCCAGCTACTAAAACTTTTCAAGCCATCAGAATAGCCATTAACGGTGAACTAACATCATTAATCAAAGCATTGGATGATTTGCCGAAATTACTTGCTTCGGGTGGTCGAATACTGGTTATTACATTCCATTCGTTAGAAGACCGTATAGTTAAACAAAAATTTAGAACATTGGGTGATAGTGGCGAATACAAGCTGATAACTAAAAAACCAATCGTGCCCAGTGACGCCGAATTAGAAGATAACCCCAGAGCTCGCAGTAGCAAGCTCCGAATAATAGAAAAAGTATGAATAATAAAATAGAAATAATAAAAAATACAGAAAAGCTAAACAAAATAAACCGTGCTCTTGTGGGTGGTAGTGTTTTTTGTATGTTTTCGTATGTTATTTTACTTGGTCTAACTGCAGCAAATGTTGTAACACTGCGTAATACTTCTAAAATAGTTGAAGATTCAAAAACCGAATTAGGTCAAGTAGAACTAAGCTACATGAGCGTAGAAAATATGATGGCTCTGGAAACTGAATCCAAAGCTAATTTTGCTGAACCTGAAAACATAGCATATGTAACTGATTCTTCAGATAATTCAAAACAAGTTGCTGTTTTGGATTCTAGGAATTAAAATACATAGCATATGCAAAAACGCATCCGGATATTGGCTATATTTATAATTCTGATGTTTTTTGCTGTTGTTGCGAGACTTTTTTATATTCAAGTTCTTAATTCTGCTTACTATAAAGAAAAAGGCGAAGGACAATACATAGCCGGACGTGACCAGTCGGAACCCCGAGGTAGTATATATTTTCAAAGAGAGGACGGTGCACTAATTTCCGCAGCTACTATGAACAGTGGATACCTTTTGGCTATTTCACCTAGGACAATCAACAACCCCGATAAGACTTTTGAATTAATAAACAACATTTACAGTATCGATAAAGATCTTTTCTATGCAAAAATGGAAAAGAAAAACGATCCTTATGAAGAAATAGCACATCGTATTCCGAAAGATGCTGCGGATAAATTAATCAAAGCTAAAATATCCGGAGTTTTTTTGTCGCGTGAGTCATGGCGTTCATACCCGGGTGGTAATAAAGCCGCGCACGTACTAGGGCTCGTGGCTCATGTCAAAGACTACGAACAAGGAGTCTATGGGCTGGAAAAATATTATGAAGAATACCTAACTCCGCCGGCGTCACTAGGGCGGGTGAATCCTTTTGCTGCGGCTTTTCGTCATTTGCGTACCGGAGGCAGTGACCGTATGGATATAGTTACATCTCTTGAGCCGGAAATCCAAGTAGCTTTGGAAAAAACCATACTGGATGTTCAGGATATGTATAGTTCCGAAGGTGTCGGTGGTATAGTTATGGACCCGAAAACTGGACGCATTTTAGCTATGGCTTATACTCCGTCATTTGATCCGAATGATATTTCTGATGTTGAAAGTGAGTCTGAATTTATAAACCCATCTGTTTCTAAAATATATGAATTTGGTTCTGTAATGAAACCGTTAGTTGTGGCTGCTGGTTTTGATGCTGGTGTTATAAACCCTGATACAAAATACATGGACACAGGTAGTATCAAAGTCGGCATAGAAACAATCCATAACTTTGATAAAAAAGGCCGTGGGTTAGTAGATATTCGTACTATATTGGGTCAGTCACTAAACACAGGTATGGTTATGATAGCTGGGGAATTAGGTCAGTCGAATATGAAGAAGTATCTTACATCGTATGGATTCAGGCAGAAGACCGGCATCGACCTGCCTAGCGAGACGGGCTCGTTAACTACAAACTGGGATTCAAATAGAGAAATAGAATTTGCTTCCGCATCATTCGGTCAAGGATTTGCGGTTACTCCGGTTCAAGCACTGCGAGCATTTTCCGCATTGGCAAATGATGGCGTACCAGTAAACCCTCATGTTGGTTTAGAAATCCGTACACCCGATGGTAAAACAATAAAAGAATTCGAGCCCGAATATTTAGACCGAGCTATTTCTAAAGATGCTGCGGACACAATTAGTACAGTCTTGACTCATGTTGTAGATACTAATTTGCTGAACGGAACATTAGCTTTCCCTCATCATAGCGTAGCTGCAAAGACCGGTACTGCGCAAATTGCATCACCTAACGGTGGGTACTATGATGACCGGTATTTACATAGTATGTTTGCATACCTGCCAGCTAGTAACCCGAAATATTTGGTATTTTTATACAATGTGTACCCCAAAGGCGTAGAATACGCATCCGCGTCGCTTTCCAAGCCACTTTTTTCATATTTGCGATTTATGATATCCTATGGAAAGATATTACCAGACCGGTAATTAATGTATAATAAATAGGCATGAATAACGTAATAAAGAAAATAATAATAATATTGCTAAGATGGGTTTGTATCCTGATACTGAAAAGACACAAGCCGAATGTAGTAGCTATTACGGGTTCAGTCGGCAAAACAACCACCAAAGATGTTGTGGCTCATGGTCTGGCGTCTGTTACTAGTGTTGGACGGGCTGATAAGAGCTTTAACAGCGATTTTGGCGTACCACTGTCTATTATAAATACAGAAAATCCGTGGGGTAGTGTAGTTGGATGGCTAAATGTTATTTTAAAGGGACTTCGTATTGTAGTAAGTTCCGAATATCCTAAAGTTTTGGTACTAGAAGTCGGTACACGTTTTCCAGGTGACATCGAGCGCATTGCCAAATGGCTAAAGCCCAACGTGTCAGTGATTACTCATATACCCGAAGTTCCTGTACATATTGAATTTTTCGGTACACGGCAAGCCATCGTGGATGAAAAAAGCATGTTAGCTAAACACACTAGGAAAAATGGAGTCCTAGTTCTGAACCGTGATAGCGAATATGTATACGACATTGCAAAAGAATCATTACACAAAGTAATTTCAATTGGGTTTCATCCTGAGTCAGACGTCCGGGCAACTAGTATCGAAAGAGTCGTCACAATCGAAGGCCAGTATGGTATGCGGTTCGTTGTGTCAGTATGTGAGAATAGTTATTCGGTTTTTGCTCCGGGGTTTATTGCTAGACACCAAATTTATGGAGTTTTGTTTACAATGGCCGTAGCGGACTATTTGGGATATGACTTGGCTACTGTAGCTGCTAGTATGATGACCCTAAAGCCGACTGTAGGCCGCCTGAACCCGCTAGTAGGTGAGAACAACACACTGGTGCTGGATGATTCGTACAATGCATCTCCTGCCGCTATGGAGGCAGCTATAGAGACTTTGGTTAGTATCGATACTCCTGGGCGCCATATTGCAGTACTGGGTGATATGCTTGATTTAGGTAAAATGACAAAAGAAGTCCATGAAAATCTGGGTGCGTTCCTAAAAGACCAAAAGCTTGATTCACTTTTTCTAGTTGGACCCCGTATGAAATATGCTTATGATTTTATGTTGGCATCTAAATATCCTAAAACTAAAATAACTTATACTGACAACCCTATGGACATATTACCGAATCTGAAGAAGATACTAAAAATAGGTGACACTGTTTTGGTCAAAGGTTCCCAAGGTATAAGAATGGAAAAATTAGTTTACGAACTTATTTTGGATAAAGAAAAAGCACACGAACTATTAGTCCGTCAGGATGTTGAATGGCAAAAAAGATAATTAAATAATGGAAGCATTTTCAGAACAAGTAATTTCGTTTACATTAAGCATTTCGCCATTATTACAAATAATTACGATTTTCTTATTTTCGTATGCCGAAGGTTTACCTGTAGTTGGGTCTATATTGCCAGGTGGTACCATTGCGCTACTTGCCGGTAGTTTGTCAGCCACAGGGGTTTTTAAACCAATGGCAGCGTTTCTGACTATTGCTATAGGTAGCTTCTTGGGTGACATGACAGGATTTTTCCTGGGACGTAAATTCAAGGAACATCGCTGGATCAAAAAAATAACTACTCATGAAAAATATCAGAAGACTTGGGACCTTTTCGACAGGCATATCGCTATAGTTGCAATATTTGGCAAACTCTTGCCAGTGGTTAGGTCTACTCCGTCCATATTTGCGGCCGCGCGAGGCATCAAAACCCGCCGGTATATGCTGTACAGTTTCATTGGGTCACTATTATGGTCGTTTGCTGGAGTTTACGCAGGTAATATCCTGACTAAATTCATCGGTGACAAAGCCATAGTTGTAATACTGTGTGTACTAGTGCTGTCAGTTATTATTGTATTCACTCGGACTTATTTAAAGAAAAGAAGGAAATAAAAATTAAGGAAGAGATATGGAGTGTTCCTATCAAGGAAAATTTATTTGACATATATATCTATTTATGCTATGATATAAGCAATAAATTTAAATATATATGAACAAAAAATCAAAAATCGAATTCCTTAACAACGGTACAGAAGCTGTAATCATTTTCCCTAACGGAGGCAAAAGCATTGAGTTTACTTCCAAAAAAGATGCTTTTGAAGGCATTGTGGATATGGAGAAACAGAATAAAATCACAAAGGAGGAATTTTCTGAATTCCGTGACGCCATTTTCGCCAAAAATGAACTACCTTGGGATGATGGGCCAAAAGGTAAAATCAGGGTCATGCATGTTGTTGGTCCTTTTATGGGATCCAGCTTGCTGGATTTATTAATGTCAGATGCTTTTGGAGAAGATTCTGAGGAAGAGGAAGAAGAAACTTGCTTTAAAATGTGTAATGA
>CAYYSG010000016.1:15594-17082 GCA_964474375.1 uncultured Candidatus Saccharibacteria bacterium | reverse complement strand
GCCGACGCGGTGGCGCTTGCCCGTGAGGTCTGCGACGACGAGCGCGATGCGGACGCAGCGGTGGGGGTGATGCCGATGCCGCTCATGGTGCATCTGGACCCGAAGGGGTCGGCGTAGGTACTCTGTCCGGCATGGCGCGTCTGACGCTTGCCGAACATCGTCCTCCGAACGAGCAGGAACGCCTGTTCGCAGAGCAGTACTGGATCGACCTCGATCCGGTCGCTGCCGCGATCCGTGCGGGCTACCCGAAAGACGTCGCGGACAACGCGCACGTCGCGCTGATGCGCTCGCCGCAGATCGCAGCGGAGGTCCAGCGCATCCAGACGGCGCGATCGCTGCGCACCCACGTCACGCTCGACCGCGTGGTGATGGAGTTGTCGCGCATCGCATTTGCCGACCCGATCGACGTGTTCGACCAGACGGGCGGCGGCACGGACGACGACGGCAACCCGCTGCCGACGATGGCGGTGAAGGATCTCGACAAGATTCCCGAAGATACCCGGCGCGCGATCGAGTCGATCGAGGTGACGCCGAACGGCGGCGTGAAGGTGAAGTTCGCCAGCAAGTTGAAGGCGCTGGAGATGCTGACGCCGCACGTCCAAGCGATGCAGCCGAAGCAGGGGCGCGGGCGCAGTCGGTCGGATCAGGAAAAGCAGCGCGACTTGCTGCGCCTCCTGCGTCTTGCGGAGTCGCGCGCCAAGGGTCTGCCGCAGCACATGAAGGCGCAGACGATCGCGCGCGACGGCACGCGAACGACCGTCGAGGTCACGGTGGATGACGGACGCGACGAGCAGGACGTGACGCCGTGACCGTCCCAAGCGTCACGCCGGAACTGCTTGCGCTGCTGACGCCGGACGAACGGGCCGAACTGGACGAACTGCTGGGCGACCCAGTGCCGGATGGACTGGTTGATCGGTCGCATCCCCGACAAGCGGCGTTCATCGAGGACCAGTCGCGGTTCATCTGCGTCATGTGTACGCGACGTGCCGGGAAGAGCACGGGCTGCGTTTTGCGCATCCTGTACGACGCCTACCAGCATCCCGGCGCGAACTACATGTTCCTCGGCATCACGCTCGATAGCGCCAAGAAGGCGGTCTGGAAGGACGGGTTCAAGGAAATCGACGCGCGTCTCGGGTTGGGCCTGAAATTCAACGAGGTCGCGAGCACCGTCACGCTGCCGAACGGCGCGATCGTGTACGTCATGGGCATGGACTCGTCCGACCAGCAGCAGCGCAAGGTGCGCGGCGGCAAGTACCGTGGCGTCGTGATCGATGAGGTGCAGGACTTCGCGCTGAAACTGGAGGACTTGGTTGCGGGCGCGATCAAGCCTGCGCTGGCGGACCAGCAGGGCTGGCTTGTGCTCGCCGGAACGCCCGGACAGGTGCCGACGGGTCTGTTCTACCGCCTGAGCGCCTACCAGCGCGCCGAAAAGCCGGGGTGCTGGGTCGTTCGGGATGCGGACACGGCGACCGAATGGCGCGGTCATAC
>CAYYSG010000016.1:5678-15494 GCA_964474375.1 uncultured Candidatus Saccharibacteria bacterium | reverse complement strand
CGGGGTGCTGGGTCGTTCGGGATGCGGACACGGCGACCGAATGGCGCGGTCATACATGGAGCGCATACGACAACCCCGGTGTCGCGGAGCAGATCAGGTCCGACATCGAAGAGCAGGAGCGCATCAATTCCGACGTGCGCAACACGCCGAAGTTCCAGCGCGAGTGGCGCGGCATGTGGGTCACGGACGACGACCGGCGCGTGTACCGCTACGTGGTCGGACGCAACGACTACCGCGAGTTGCCGAAGTACGCGACCGGGCGCTGGAACTACGTGCTCGGCATCGACCTTGGCTTCAACGATGACACCGCGATCGTCTGCGTCGGCTGGCACGACCACGACCGCACCGCGTACATCATCGACTGCGACAAGAAGCCCGGACTGGACATCACGGACGCGGCCAACTGGATTCGGTCGTGGATGCGGCTGTACGACTCGCCCTACGTCGTCGTCGACGGCGCGAACAAGCAGGCGGTCGAGGAAATGCGGCGGCGTCATGGGCTGCCGCTGATCGCGGCCGACAAGCGCGGCAAGGAAGACTTCACGGACCTGATGAACGCGGAGTTCGCGAAGGGCGCGATCAAGTTGTCGCCAGACTGCGATGCGCTGCGCGACGAGTACGCGCACCTATCGTGGGACGAACGCGCGTGGAAGCGCGGAAAGCGCATCGAAGACCCGAAGGCGGCAAGCCACCTCTGCGATGCCGCCGCCTACGCATGGCGATTCTCCGCAACGTACCTGTCCGACGATGAACCCGTCGAGATCGCGCGCGGCACGGCAGAGTGGCACGCCCAGCAAGAGGCGGAACTGATCGCTCGGACGGAGCGTCGCGTCATCGCGACGATGGACGCGGAGGCGGACCTGTGGAGGTATGCGTGAGCGACGAGATGGAGCGGATCGAGGCGCTTGTGGACCTGATGCGCAGGAAGGGAATCCGCACGCTGAGTAGCGGAGGGACGCGGATCGAGATTGGCGATGCGCCTGTTGCTGCTGCGCTTCCCGGCGCGGTGCAGACTGTTCCGCATGGCGCGAGCGTCACGCCGCCGCCAGCGATGGAGGACGCGCCGTTCATGATGCCGGACACCCGTCTTTGCCGGTGCGGACACGCCATGGTAGATCACGACGAGTCCGGGTGCCTTGTGGCGGGGTGCTCGGTGAATGTCTGCGCCGAAACGAAGGTGTAAGCCATGCAAACCGAGATGTTGCGCGCGGGCATGAAGCGGTGGTGGAAGCTCAAGGGACTGGAGTGCGCCGAGTCGATCAGTTCCTCGATCGACGCCATGCGCAGCGCCACGCGGGCTCGCATCGACACCTACGTCCTGTGCCAGCGCCTCTACGCCAACCGGAACTTGGTCGGGCCTCGGCTCCAGCAGGGTCGCGTGCCGTGGTTGGACGTGTCCGGTCCGACCGTTCGCATCAACATCATCGGTTCGATCGTGGATACGCTCTCATCCAAGCTCGCGCAGTCGCGTCCGCGCGCGCTGTTCCTGACGAACAACGGCGACTGGAAGCAGCAGCGCGACGCCGAGAGGATGACGTTCGTGAGCGACGGCATCTTCTCCGAGACGGAGGCGTATTCCGTCGGCGAGATGGTCGCCCGCGACGCGCTGGTGTTCGGGGACGGGTTCATCCATCACTTCGAGCGCAACCAGCGCGTGGCGATGGAGCGCGTCGTTCCGTGGGAAATCTACGTTGACGAGTTCGAGGCGCTGTACGGCAACCCGCGACAGTTGCACCGCGTCAAGTACGTCGATCGCGACCGCCTGATCGAGATGTTTCCCGACAAGAAGCAGGCGATCATGCAGGTCCGAGACGAGTCGGTTGTCGCCTATGCGGGCACGCAGGTCAGCGACATCATCGAGGTGCGCGAGTCGTGGCACCTGCCGAGCGTGAAGGGCGCGAAAGATGGCGCGCACGTCATCAGCATCGAGGGCTACCTGTTGACCGACGTGGAATCATGGACGCGCGACACGTTTCCGTTCTCGCACGTCCAGTATTCCGCGCCGATGACCGGCTTCTGGGGGCAGGGCATCCCCGAGCAGTTGCAGTCGATGCAGTTGGAGGTCAACCGGCTGGCGAACCAGATACAGCGGTCGTTGCACCTCGGCTCGACGTTCAAGGTGCTGATCGAGCAGGGCAGCAAGATCGTCAAGGAGCACATCAACAACGACATCGGCGCGATCATCACGTACAGCGGGACCGGCAACAAACCTGAGTGGGTGACGCCGCCGCTCGTGCAGCCTGAAATCTACCAGCACCTGATGATGCTGATTCAGCAGATGTACCAGCAGTCGGGCGTGTCGCAGTTGACCGCGTCGTCGCTCAAGCCCGCCGGTCTGGACAGCGGCAAGGCGCTGCGCGAGTACCAAGACATCGGCACCGACCGCTTCCGCAAACTCGGCCACCAGTACGAGAAGTTCTATCTCGACGTCGCCAAGCAGTCGATCGCGATTGCCCGCGAAATCGTGGAGCGAGAGGGCCGCTATCCGGTCAACACGCCGAAGCGCAACGCGATGGTGCGGATGGACTTGAAGGACATCAAACTGAGCGAGGAGGAGTACGTTCTCGACTGCTACAAGGTGTCGAGCCTGCCGCGCGATCCCGCCGGTCGAATGCAGACGGTGCAGGAGTGGGTCGCTGCCGGATGGATCGCGCCGGAAGACGCGATGGACCTGCTCGACTTTCCAGACCTCGACCGCGCGAACTCGATGCAGAACGCGGCGATCCGCTACCTGCGGCGCGTGCTGGACGAGATGGTCGATTCGGGCGAATACACGCCGCCTGATGCCAGCGACAACCTCGCGTTGGCGCGCAAACTGGCGCTCCAGCGACTCTCTGAAGCGAAGTACGCGGGCGTGCCGCAGTCTCGCCAGCAGTTGATCCGCGACTACCTGGAGCAGATCACCGCGCTGGAAGAGCAGATTGCGGCGCAGATGCCCGCGCCCGCGATGCCTGGAATGCCGCCCGCACCGGACGGCGCACTTCCCACGATGCCGCCCATGCCGGGTGGCCCTGCGATGCCGCCCGGAGCGGTGGCGTAACCTGAGGAGCACCACGCATGAGTCTGGAACCGGCAGTCGCCCCCACCGCGAACGTGGCGAGCGGCGAGACGGCAGCACCCGCACCGGCAGCGCAGCCCGCGATCGACGCCGCGCCCGCCGCAGAAGCCAAGCCCGCCGAGGTCGCAGCCGACAAGCCGGTGGCTGAGAAGGAGGCGCAGGCGACCGGGACGCAGGTTGCCGCGATGGTGCGCCGCGAGCAGGAGATCGCCCGCAAGGCGCAGGAACTCGCGAAGAAGCAGTCGGAACTCAAGGCGCAGATCGCTGACGGCGAGACGTATCGCAAGGTGCTGGAAGCCGCGAAGAAAGACCCGCTGGCCGCAGCGGAAATGCTGCAACTCGACTACGACGCGATCACGCGCGCGCGGCTGGATCGCGCGAAGGCGGTCGTGACGCCGGACGACCTCAAGCGCGAACTCGACGCGCGAGAGAAGGCGCGGCAGGAGGCTGAATCGCAGCGCATCGCAGAGGCGCAGCGCGCGGCGCAGGCATCGCAGGAAAAGGAGGCGCAGGAAGCGCTCGACGCCTATCGCGCCGAAGCCAAGGCGGCGCTGGACGCGACGCCCGACGCCTACGAACTGCTGCGCGACCACGCGACCGTGTTCGGGGTCCAGCGCGCCGAGGACTTGGTCGTCCAGATCGCGCGCGAGCACTTCATCGAGCAGCGCAAGGCGAACCCGCACGCCCGCCCGCCGTCCGCCAAGGAAGCGAACGACCTCGCGGAGAAGTGGCTGGAGGAGCGCGCAAAGCGCCTGCTTTCCGCGAAGAAACTCGCGCCGCCGCCCGCCGAAAAGGCCAAGCCGCCCGTCACGCTGTCGAACGACTTGGGGCCGTCTACGACCGGCCGTGTTGACAAGCCTGCCGGTTCGGGTGATCCTGACTTCGGCTCGATCGAGTGGATGATGCGTCGTGCCCGCGAGATCGAGAACGAGAACCGCAAGACGTAGGTCGTCCTGAGCCTGCGAAGTAAAGCGCCGAGAGTGCGCGAAAAGAGCAGCACCACCAGCCTTTTCGTCACCTCGGCGCGGGCACTGTCCCGCGCCACAGCACAGGGAAGCGAAGTCGCCCGAGCGGCGACCCACCCTGACGGGACAGTCCGATGGCTACCGAATTCAACATGACGACCCTCGCGGCAGTGCTCAAGGAGCGCTACGCGAGCGGCCTCGACAAGATGCTCTACGAGAACCGGCCGCTGTACGGGATGCTGCCGAAGTTCACGAACTGGACCGGCGACTCGATGAACACGCCGGTCCAGATCGGCAACGCGAGCGCGAACAGCGCGACCTTCACGACCGCGCAGAACAACCAGTTCGCGGCCGTGTACCGCAAGTTCGTGTCGAACCGTGTGAGCGAGTACCAGCTTGCCCGCCTCGACCGGCAGACGATGCTCGCGACCCGGAACAACGAGGGCGCGTTCTTCGCTGCGGCGACCCGCGCGATCGACGACGCGGTCAACGGCCTGACCGAGCGCCTGTGCGGCCAACTCTTCCGCACGCAGACCGGCACCATCGGCAACATCAGCGGCGCGCTGTCCAGCGGCGTCGTGACGCTGGCCGATCCCGAGAGCGTGTCGAACTTCAACATCGGTGACGTGCTGCTCGCCTACTCGGGCGACGGCACGGGCGCTCGCGCGGGCACCGGCTACGTGCTGGCGGTGAACCGCAGCCCCACGACCGCGACCATCACCGTGTCGGCCACGTCCGTTTCCGGTGCGGCGGGTGATCCTTCCGGCTGGCAGGACGGCGACTTCCTCGCGCCTGCGGGCACGGTGAACCTGACCGTCAACGGCGTGTCCTCGTGGCTGCCGACGACCGCGCCGGGGTCTGGCGACTCGTTCCTCGGCGTCGATCGCTCGATCGATCCCGTCCGCCTCGCGGGCAACCGCGTCAACGGCACCGGGATGCCGCTGGAAGAGGCGCTGAACGCGCTCTTCACCGCCGTCGGCAAGCAGGGTGGCCGTCCCGACACGTTCGTCACGAACTTCACGACCTACAACGGCCTGCTGAACGCGCTCGGGTCGCGCGCCATCTCCTGCGAGATCAGCGGTCCGGCCGGGCTGTCGTACTCGGGCATCTTCTACAACGCGCCGACCGGCAAGGTCCGCATCGTCCCCGATCCGTTCTGCCCCGGCAACATCGGCTACGCGCTCCAGATGAATACGTGGAAGCTCGCGTCGCTCGACAAGGCTCCGCACATCGTCGACGACGACGGCATGGGCTGGTTCCGCGTCTACAACGCCGACGCCAGCGAGGTTCGCGTGAACTTCTACGGCAACCTGATCTGCGAAGCGCCGGGCAAGAACGGCGTCGTGCAGACCGCCATCTAATCGCGGCCACCCACCCCGCAACGAAGGGAGCACGGACATGGCAGCGCGAAACTACACGGCGGTACAGCACAGCGCGACGAAGGGCGTCGTGAGCGTCTACTTCTCGGTGACGTTCGACGGGTCGAGCCAGCCGACGCTCGGCACGGGCGCTGGCAACGTCGGCGTCAAGTCGTTCGTCCGCACGGACACGGGCGACTTCACGCTGGTGTTCGGCACGCCCTCGGGCGCGGCGGACACCTACATGGCTGTGCTCGGCGGGTCGTGCGTGTTCGTCGGAGCGTCGCCTGACGCGCCGATCATGCACATCGCCTCGGACGCCGACATCGACACGACCGGCACCGTCACGCTGACGTTCCTGAACGGCTCGCTTGCCGCGACCGATCCGGGCGCTGGCGAAGTCGGCCTGTTCCGGTTCGACCTGCGCAACTCGACCGCGATCTGAGGTGAGACATGGTCACGACGATCACCAACGTCTCGGAAACCAGCGTCTACTCGGGCCAGCCGGTCGAAATCGAGGCGTCGCTGCTGAACGACAGCGGATCGACGGCGACCATCGATGACCTGCTGCTCGAAGCGCCGCTCGGCACGGTTTGCCAGTTGGTTCGCAACGGCGAACTGGCGACCACGCTGGCGAACGGCGCGACGCTCAAGGTTCCGTTCACGGCGGTGTTCAAGGCGCAGGCGGCGCAGTGGCCGCAGACGACCGTCTACTCGACGTTCGAGGTGACGGCGGTCGCCAAGACGCGCGTCGGGTCGACCTACGCGGAGACGGCAAGCGCCCCGGTCGCGGTGAACGCGATCAACTCGGCCTACCCGAACGCCGCGAACATCCACGGACCGACGATGGAGAACGGCAACCTCAACCTGACGAGCAAGCGGCGATCGTTCCTGATCCCCTTCCTGTTCTGACGCGCAAGACCACACTGAAGCCGCCTTGCGCGGCACACGGAGCACGACATGGGCCTTCCTGAAGTGACGTTCATCGACGGCGCTGGGGCGTCGCAGACCTTCCCCGCGCACCTCGCGGCTGACGACAGCCTGACGCCCGTTCACTCGGCTGACGGGCAGGTCGCGACCTACTCGGCGGGCGGTACGATCCTCGTCGCCAACATGGCGGCGACGCTGACCGATCTGTTCGGTCTGCGCGGAAGCGCCAGCAAGACGGTGCGCATCAAGAAGTTCATCGCGCAGTGCGGCGCGACGAGCGGTGCGACGATCGCCGTGGCGCTCAAGAAGCACACGGTCGCCAACACGGGCGGCACGCTGGCGACGACCCCCAGCGTGGTTCCGCTGGATTCGGGCGATGCGGCGGGCACGGCTGTTCCGCTCGTCTACACCGCAAACCCGACGATCGACGCCAGCGCCGTGACGGTGGCTGCGCGCAACCTCGTCACGACCGCGCTCACCCTCGGCCAGCCGGGCACCGTCGAGTTCGACTTCGTCAAGGACGCGGAGCACGCGCTGGTGCTGCGCGGCGTGGCGCAGGAAGCGGTGCTGAACTTCGGCGGCACGACGCCCGGCGCGGGTTCGGTCCTGTCGTGGCAGATCGTGTGGACGGAAGAGGACGAGTCGTAATGGCTCCTCCGCTGGACATGGCGCTGCTGGGGCCGGTTTCGGCTGGCTCCGCAGCGGAAATGTCGGGAGCGCCTGAGCCGATGGATGACGCTGAAATCGTCGCGGGGGACATCTTCGCGGCGATGGAAGCGAAGGACTCCGCAGCGCTGGCGCGTGGCTTTCGCGACATGCTGGACGTCCTGATGGCAGAGCGCGAGATGGCGGAGGTCGAAGACTAACGCCGCGATGGGCGCGGGAGACTGAACGTGGCGCTTCCGAAGCACATCGACGCCCGCAACAAGGTCCGCATCGCGCGGCTTCGCCCATCGTGGCGGGGTCGCGCGTTGCAGTTTCTCCACCAGTGCGCGATGGCTGGGCTGGACGTCGTGGTCATCGAGGTCGAGCGCGACGACGCGAATCAACTGGAGCACTTCGCGAAGGGACGAGAAAAGCGCGGTGGCCGATGGGTCAAGGTCGGCAAGACGGTCACGAACGCGCGCACGGCGGCGCAAACACCGCACGGCAGGCGCGGTCCAGCGCGTGACGCTGGTGCTTCGGCGTGGGACTACGCCGAGTTTCGCCCTGACGGTACGTGGTCGTGGGATGACGCGTCGTTCTTTGCGAGGTGTGGAGCGATCGCGGAAAGCCTCGGGTTCGTATGGGGCGGTCGGTTCGGTGAGAGCAAGCCGGGTGCTGGTGACGGGTGGGACGCCGGTCACATCGAGGTTCCGGGGTGGGATAGCTTCCCGCTGCTCAAAGAGGACGCAACGTGATGGACGCAGCAGCAACGCCTCCCGAATCGGAGGTCAGGGAACCCGATCAGATGTCTGTGTCGACCGACGAAGAAGATGCTCGTGCGCTTGGGATGGTGAAGCGGTGGCTTCCGCCTGTCGTGACCGGCGGAGGTGTGCTGGTCACGGTGATCGCGGCGGCGGTGATGTTTTCGGCTCGTCTTCAGTCGGTGGAGCGGGCGGTCGAGGAACTGCGCCGGGAAGGTTCTCCGCAGGTTCGCGACCTCAGGATGCGCCTGGAGTCGCTGGATGCGCAGACGGTGGTCGATCGCAGCGAGCGAGCGAAAGACCACGAACTGCTGATGAAGATCGACCGGAAGTTGTCGCTGCTGATCTGCAAGACGGACACGTCGAAGTGCGTGGAGTAGCCGATGGACCTGATGGCGCTGGCGAACGCAGTGGCACCGTATGCCGTGGCGATGGTGGTGGTGGTGAGCGTCGTCGGCGCGGTCGTTCGATTCGTGCCGTGGTTCACACAGAAGCCGCGCACGGACCGGCAGAAACTCGCGATCGACGCACTGGCGCTTGTGGTCGGTATCGGCGTGGGTCTGTCCGGGCGCATTTCGCCGGACGCCGACACGCTGCATCGCGTCGGTGACGGGTTCATCATCGCGTCGCTGGCAATCAAGAATCGCGACGTCGTCGTGCGTGCGATGCGAATGAAGCGAGGTGCCGCATGACGCTGGCAGAGGCGATCGAGGAAGTCCGTCGTCGCACGGACACGCAAGAGAATCAGGTCGTGACCGACGCGGAGATCGCGTCGTATCTGAATCTGTCGCAGCAGGAGTTGTACGGCTTGCTGATCCAGACCTACGGCGCGGACTACGCGCTGTCGTCGGCCGACCTGTCATACACTGGGTCGAGCAACACGGTGGCGCTGCCATCGGACTTCTTCAAGCTGCGCGGCGTGGATGTGCTGACGGGCGGGCAGTACGTCACGCTCAAGCCGTTCAACCTCGAAGAGCGCAACCTGCTGGCGAACCTGCCGAACTCGATCGGAGCGCCGTGGTTCAGCGCGCTTCGGTATCGCCTCGCGGGCAATACGCTGTGGATGGAGCCGCTGCCGCCCGCGTGTACGGTTCGGATCTGGTACGCGCCGCAAATGACGCTGCTCACGGACGACTCCGACGTGCTGATCGGGTACAACGGCTGGGAGGAATTCACGATCGTAGACGCGGCGATCAAGGTCATGCAGAAGCAAGACCTCGACGTGCGCGTGCTGATGGCGCAGAAGGCTGCGCTGGTCCAGCGACTCAACTCGGAAGCCGAGAACCGCGACGCAGGATCGCCCGCGACCGTGACCGACGTGTTCGCGAGTGGCAACCTCGCCTACAACAACGGCTACGGATACGGCACCTACGGTGGCGGATGGTACTGACGGATGGCGTACCGGCCGACATCGTTCAGTCCGCTGCGTCAGCCGAAGGGCGAGACGACGGAGCAAGTCGGCGCGCGGCTTGACCGCGTGCAGGACAACATCCGCACGCAGTTCGATCCGCTGTCGAAAGCGGTGGCGGCGCTCGCATCTTCTGGCACTGGTGGCGGTGGCGCTGACCTGTCGGACACGCCAGCGCTAGCGCTCTCGACGTCAGCACAGGCGGGAACGTCAGATGAGGCGTCGCGGTCGGATCACCGGCATCCGCTGCCGTCCGGGTCGCAGCTGTGGACTCGGCAAGAGGTCACGACGGCGACTGCGATCTCTGGGACTGGAAACATCTACGTCGCGATCACGGCGTCGTTCGACGGGGCAATCACGCTACCTGCGGCGACGACGGCAAAGCAGACCATCGTCATCACCGACGAGGCGGGTGTCGGCAGCGGCGACGCGAACGGTGCAAGTGAGGACCTCATCTACGTGTTGTGCGCCGGGTCGGACACGATCACCGCGCCGAGCCTCGCGACGTCGCGCACGCGGCTGATGCTGTGGAAGCGGTACGGCACGATCACGCTCGTTTCGGATGGCACGTCGGCGTGGAGGGCGACAGAGCGCGCGTACTGGCACATCGACCCTCGCTCCGTGGCGTCCCTTGCGTGGTGGGTCGACGCTCGCCGCGGAATCACCCTGAACGGAAGCACCGTGAGCGCTT
>CAYYSG010000016.1:0-5578 GCA_964474375.1 uncultured Candidatus Saccharibacteria bacterium | reverse complement strand
CTACCGGTGGTCGGCCGCAAGCACCGCAGCGGCCTTGGTGAAGAGCAACGAGACTTCAACTGCGGGGTTTGCGTGGTTTCCGAACACGACCGCCGTTGGTGCTGTTGCTGCCGCTGGCAGTACATACGTTCGAGGGCACGGAACGTCCAACGACGGGACAGGGCCGTACTTTGCGATGGCCCGAAACTACCAGACCGTGTTCGACGAGCCTGTTGTTGAGTCTTGGGAGATTGGTGCCTCGGGAAACGGCAGGCGCCTGCAGCGATGCAGGATCGCCGGTGTCACTGGCCTCGCCGCATCGCTCGACTCGTTCACCCAGACGCTCTCCGTCTTCAACGGCCTGCCCGTGTCCCGCATCTTCACCGTCATGCTGTTCAACGCACTGCTGTCTGCCCCCGACGTGTTCGACTTGGAGTCGGCTGTCAAGGAGACGTTCCTGTGATTGCCCGCTTCCCTGACGCCGTCAGCGCGACGACGTACCGCGATGCCTGCAACGCCGCCGAGGGCTTGCCACGTCCGGGCACGCCTCCCGCGCCGTTCCCATACGGCTGGACGCTGTCGTGGGCGGACGTGCGCGAGGTCGATGGCGCGTACCCGATCCCTGTGTGCGATGCTGTGCCCGTACCTGACGGTGTGCCCGTCGTGCGCGAAGAGGTGCTGTGATGCCCGTGACTCCCTCGATGAACCTGAGCCTGCCGGACCCGAGCGTCACGCTTGGTCCTGAGTGGGCGTCGCAACTGAACGATGCCCTTGGGGCGGACGGCGGCGGTGTGTCGGAGCACGACCACACGCCGGGCAAGGGCGTGCCCGTGCCGTCCTCGGGCATCGGGATCGACGCGGCGCTGTCGTTCAACGGCTACGCGGCGACGAACCTGCTGGCGACGCAGTACGAGATTCAGGAAGAGACGCCTGACGGGACGTCGCTGCTCTACTTCAAGGGCGTCGACCTGTACGCGGTGGACGGCAACGGCGTGGACATCCGCATCACGGAGAACGGTGCGATCAGTGCGGCGTCGATCGGTGGCATCACGGGTCTGTCGTCGCCTGCGTCGGCGTCGTTCGGGGCGGACACGTTCACATGGCTCTACGACACGGACCTGTACGCGCTGATGGCGTCTGGCCCGATCGTGCTGCATCGCGACGGCGAGACGGCTCCGAACGACGTGACGATCACGCCGCCTGCTGGACTTGCGGCATCCTACGAACTGACGCTGCCTGCGTCGCTTCCCGGCGGTGACGGCTACCTCTACTCGACCAGCAGCGGACAGTTGGCGTTCAGCACGACGGCGCTGGCAAACAGCGTCAACACGGCGTCGATCCAGTCAGGCGCTGTGACACGCGCAAAGCAGGCGTCTGTTGGTCAGCAGATCAGCGGCGGTTGTGGCGCGTTTACCACTGGAAGCACGACGAATGTTCAGGTGACAAACCTGTCGGTGACAATCACGACGACCGGCCGTCCTGTTGTTGTGACATGCATAGCGGACAACAGCATTTCAAGCGGAAACGCGTTTGGTTTTTTTGCTTACGGCGACTCGTCCTCTGATCCCGCCACTGGGTATGCTGAAATAGTTGTGTCTGGCGACGCGTCAACGCTGATTGGCTTATTCAAGATGCACAATCCCGAACTGGTTGACATTCTTGATCAGACCGTTGTGTACCCGCCGTCGTCCCTGTGGACGCTGTGGGCCGGAGGCGCAGGCACATACACGTTTACGGTCAACATCAGGGCGGGCAGTTCGATAACAAATGCCTCTGCATACCATATGAAGTTGATCGCTTACGAACTCTGAGAGGCACCGATGGCGCTGGAGCAAAAGATCGTGCCGCTCAACTTCGCGGGAGGGCTTGACCGCCTGACCGACCCGAAGCAGTCGCCGCCGACGTCGTTCTTGCAGTTGGAGAACACGCTGTTCGACCGACCGGGTGCGGCGAACAAGCGCCACGGGTACGACCGTCTTGGTCGGGGAATTGCTGGAACGACCGACCGGATCGAGTCGGGGCTTGGCTTGGCGCAGCGGCAGGGCGAGCTGCTGCTGTTCGATCCGACGAGCGCGTACTCCTACGTGGAGTCGAGTGACCAGTGGGTCGACAAGGGCAACGTGTCGAGCGCCGTCGCGTCGGTGCAGGACATCGACACGAATGCGACCGAGAACGACTACGACATCAACGGCGCAACGCACCCGGATGGAACGCAGTGCTACGTCTGGACGCGCGACACGGCAACCGGAACCGAGGTGTACCTGTCGGTCGTGGACTCGGTCAGCGGGCAACTCGTCCGTACCTCGACGCCGATCTACACGAACGGCTGGCGTCCTCGCGTGGTCGTCTACGGCAACTCGTTCCTGATCTACCTTGTGGACCGGCTGGAGGCGACGATTCAGGTTGCGCGGCTCTACACGGGCGCGCCGCTCGCGACGCTGAATTTCACGCAGTTGACCGGCAACGCAGCGAACGCGAATGCGCTGGAAAACTCCAACACCGACTACCAAGCGTATGACGTGGTGGTGGCGGATTCGCCCACGGGCGGACAGCGCTCGATCTACCTCGTCTTCAACAACCGGACTGCGGCGGGCGGCACGACGCTGTGGTGGTTCGACGCGAGCAGCTTCACGTCGAGGGCTGGCGCGGTCGAGGTCACGGGCAACGAAGGGCGTCGCGTCGCGGTGCTGTACGACGCGTTTCGTGACGGCCCTGCGATCGCGTTTTCCGACGCGACAACGCTGAAGTACCGGCTCTACAGCGCGCGGCTTGCGACGCTGCGGTCGTTCGGAACGATCGCTACAGGGGTTTCTGTTAGCACTTTGACCGGCATTTCCATGTCGGAGACGTTTGTTGACTTGCGCTGGTACTATTCGGCTGCTGCCGGGCTGTCGACGATCTACGTTTCACGCACGACAGACATGATCGCGACAATTTCGGTCATGATGGGCGTGCTGTTCAGCAACGGATCAACAAGCACCACGCAACTCGACGGGAAACTGACGATCGTGAGCAAGCCGTGGGTGTACGGCGGCGTCCCGTACATCGTCGCGCTCGGCGGGTTTGCAAGTTCTGCGCTTTTGCAGTTGACGTTCTTTGTTCTCGACGGGGTCACAGGGCGAGTCGTCGGCCGTGTTCTTCCCGGTGAGTCGTGGCCTGCGCGCTCGTATGTGCTGTCGGAAGTGAGCAGGGTCGGTTCGTCGGTGTTCAGGGTCGCGTGCGGGAAGATTCTCGGCATCGGCGGTGGGGGCACTGTCCTGTCGTCAAAGATCGGTGCGCTTCCTCCGATCGGCGTTTCATCGCTGTCGCTGGACTTTGCCGACGCATCCAACTCCTACCGAACGGCAGAGGCGGCTGGGTCGCTGCACCTGTCGGGCGGCTTGCTCCAGATGTACGACGGCATCGGCTGGGTCGAGCACGGCTTCAACCTCTACCCCGAGGGCGAGACGGTTTCTGGCGGACTGGACGTCACTGGGCTGTCGGCGGGCACTGACTTCACCTACCAGTACGTCGGCGTCTACGAGTGGACCGACAACAACGGCAACCTGCATCGCAGCGCTCCCAGCGTGCCGACGACCGTTCAGAGCAGCGCGGCGATCAGCGCGGGCAACGACGCGTCGGTCCTGTTCCCGATGCTGCGTCTGACGCAGAAGACGACGGCGAACGGACGTGCGCCGGTCATGCTGGCGGTATACCGGACGGAGAACAATGGAACGGTGTTCTATCGGCTGCCGTACACGTCCTCGAACATCAACGATCCGACGCAGACGAGCGTGACGATCACGGACGACACCGAGGACGCCGACCTGATTTCGGGCGTGCAGTTGTACGCGCCGCCGGACGGGAGCGGCGAGGTCGAGAACGTCGCGTCACCGCCGCCGCTGGCGCTCGCGTCGCACCGCAACCGCCTGTGGATCGTGGACTCCACGAATCGCCTCAGTATCTCGTACAGCAAGACGATCAGCCCCGGAGTGCCGGTCGAGTTTGGCGCGAACTTCGTCGTGAATGTCTCGCCGTCCGGTGGTGACATCACCTCGATCGCGTCGATGGACGACAAGCTCATCGTGTTCAAGGCGAACTCAATCTACGCCGTGACCGGCGACGGGCCTGCCGCGAACGGGACGGGTGACGACCTCTCGACGTCGATGGTCACGACGGACTGCGGGTGCATCAACCAGCGCAGCATCGGCATGACGCCCGACGGGCTGATGTTCCAGTCCGCGAAGGGCATCAAGTTGCTGACCCGCGCGCTTGCGGTGGTGGACATCGGCGCTCCGGTGACAGACCTTGCGACGGCGGCGTGTACGAGCGCAGTGCAGTTGGCAGACAGGGACCAACTGCGGCTCACGTTCGACGACAAGACGGCGCTGTCGTTCGACTACTTCGTCGGGCAGTGGTCGCAGTTCACGTCGGTCGACGCGGCGGACTCGATCATCTGGAACGGGCAGCACACCTATCTGCGATCCGACGGCTTGGTGATGCGGCAGAACCCTGACTCGTTCCGCGACGCCGGGTCGTTCATCCGCATGAAGATTCGCACGGCATGGCTGTCGTTTGCGGGCTTGCAGGGATACCAGCGCGTGTACCGCGTGTTGCTGCTCGGCACCTACAAGGCTCCGCACAAGTTGTGGGTGGACGTCGCCTACGATTTCGACCCGACGATCCGGCAGACGCTGGAGGTCACGCCGACGCCCGCGACCACCTACGGCAGCGGGTCGCCCTACGGGTCGGACAGCGTCTACGGCGGGACATTCGCCCCGTACCAGTGGCGCATCAATCTGACTCGGCAGAAGTGCCAGTCGATCCAGTTGACGATTCGCGACTCGCAGGCGAGCGGTTCGGGCGAGTCCTGCACGCTTTCCGGCATGACGGCGGTCGTCGGGGTGATCCCCGGCAGCAACCGGATGCCTGCCACGCAATCGGTGGGGTAGTCTCCCACCCCGAAGAGGTGAACCATGCCCCCCCCGAACCTGACCGCCGCCGATCCGAACGCCTTCATGCGTCCGAAGGAGTGGCACGAGGAGATCAACCCGTTTGCGGCGGCGTACCGTGGCGTCACGCCGCTTGCGACTGGGCAGACGACCGCGATGCGGCCCGAGGACTACGACTTCATCGCGGCGATGCGTGAGGCGCAGGCGCAGCAGGCGGCGGCTCGCGGCGGGCAGATGACGAACGCGGAGGCGATTCTTGCCCGCGCGCTCGGCAAGGGAACGTCGCTGGCGGAACTGCAACTTCGCGACGCGACGGACCGTGGCATCCAGCAGATGGGCGGCGCGGTGGCCTCGATCCGGGGGCAGAACCCGGCGCTGGCGCAGCGGCAGATCCTGAACCAAGGCGCTGCGATGCAGCAGCAGATGGCGGGTCAGGCGGCGCTTCTGCGGGCACAGGAACAGCAGCAGGCGCAGGCGCTTGCCGCGCAGGCGTTCGGGGCGATGCGCGGGCAGGATCAGGGCATGTTCGGTGCCGCCGGTCAGGGGCGTCAGGCGCAGAACCAACTGAACGTCGGCGCGGACTTGCAGGCGCAGCAGCAGAACCTCCAGCGCGAACTTGCGAACCAGCAGGCGATCCAGCGCAATCAGGCGATGCAGTACGGGTCGGA
>CAYYSG010000015.1:0-18755 GCA_964474375.1 uncultured Candidatus Saccharibacteria bacterium | reverse complement strand
TTTTATTTACGCCATTTTTTGGCAACTCTGACGCGGTTTAGTTCTTTGTCGACTAATGCTTGGAATTTAGCAAAGTCTACGTCTTTTTCATTTTCAGCGTCTTCCATTGCTTTGACCGCTCTGGCATATGCATCTTCAGCTCTATAAATATCAATCTCTGTTGCAAGTTCGGCTTGGAATGCAAGGATGATTATTTCAGTCTCAAGATTCTTCACATTGTCTGACCCGCGGACCTCGACAATACCTCCGGAAATAGACATAGGCAGGATTTCACCATCTACTGACTTCAAACGCATTTCGCCAGTCTTAGCAATTGTTACTAATGGCATGTGATCTGGTAGCAGAGTTAGTTCCCCGGCTTCGGTTGGTAAGGTAATCTCAAGAATGTCATTTTGATAAACGACACTCTCAGGGGTTAGGATTTTTAGTTTAATAACCTTACTCATAAATTAATTATGCTGACTTTTGTTTTTCTTCGTAATCTTTAACAACGTCTTCAATAGAGCCTTTCATGTAGAAGCTTTGCTCACCGATATGGTCGTACTTACCTTCAAGAATTTCTTTAAAGCTACGCACAGTATCAGTTCGTTTTACATAAATACCTGGCGCACCAGTAAATTGCTCAGCAACATGGAATGGTTGTGATAGGAATTTTTGTATTTTACGAGCGCGAGAAACCAAGATTTTGTCATCGTCGGACAATTCATCCATACCCAAAATAGCAATGATGTCTTGAAGGTCTTTATATTTTTGCAATACTCTTTGGACTTCGCGGGTAACATAGTAGTGGTCTTCACCGACTATACTTGGTTCAAGCATTGTTGAACTAGAATCCAATGGGTCCACTGCTGGATAAATACCTAGTTCAGACAAAGAACGATTCAAAGACACTGTTGAGTCAAGGTGTGTAAATGTTGTAGCTGGCGCTGGGTCAGTAAAGTCGTCGGCTGGTACATAAACTGCTTGAACAGAAGTAATAGAACCATTTTTTGTTGATGTAATTCTTTCTTGCAAATTTCCCATCTCTGTTGCTAGCGTTGGTTGATAACCCACAGCTGAAGGCATACGTCCTAATAATGCTGACATTTCTGATCCAGCTTGAGTAAAACGGAAAATATTATCGATAAACAAAAGAATGTCTTTGTTTTCTTTGTCGCGGAAATGCTCGGCCATGGTTAGGGCTGATAGTGCCACGCGAGCACGCGCACCTGGCGGTTCATTCATTTGTCCGAAAACAAGTGATGTTTTGTCCAGTACTCCAGCGTCTTTCATTTCTTGATACAAGTCATTACCTTCACGAGTTCTTTCTCCCACACCAGCGAATATAGAATACCCACCGTGAGCTTTGGCAATGTTATTGATTAGTTCCTGGATAACCACAGTCTTACCTACTCCGGCACCACCGAATAGTCCAACTTTACCTCCTTTTAAGAAAGGACAAATAAGGTCGATAACTTTTACGCCAGTTTCTAGTAGTTCAGTCTTGGTTGATTGTTCATCGAATTGTGGTGAGTCACGGTGAATTGACGAAAGAGCTCCGTCTGACTTGAATTCCATATTGTCGATTGGTTTACCAGTTACGTCGAACATTCTACCTAATACTGATTTACCAACAGGGACCGAAATAGGAGCACCAGTGTCAGTAATTTCAGCACCACGTGTTAGCCCATCAGTTGATGACATAGCAATAGCCCGAACTTCTTTAAGGCCAGTGTGCTGGTTGACCTCCAAAGTTACTAAATTACCATTGGGTAATACAGCAGTTAAAGCATTATAAATAGCCGGAAGATTCTCTTCGAATCTTACGTCTACTACTGGACCAATGATTTGTGTTATTTTTCCTTTATTCATAAAATTTATTAATTAGTATTTAAGGCTTCTGCGCCTCCTATGATTTCTGCTACTTCTTGGGTAATGCTTGCCTGACGAGCTCTGTTATATGTCAATTTCAAGTCATCTAGTAATTCTCCGGCATTATCAGTAGCGTTTTTCATAGCTACCATTCTTGAACTATGTTCCGATGCTCCAGCACCTAAAAGTATTTGAAATATCGTTGCGGTTAGTAGGTTGGGCAGGACTTTACGCATTACTCGTTGTTCTGTCGGTTCAAAAAGATACAATGCCATTCCTCTTTTCTCAAACCTAGTATCTTCGTGCCCTGATTCTATTTCTTCTATTATATCTCTGGTTGTTCTTGGGCTTATCGGTAATATTTCTTTGACTGTTGGGCGATAATCGAGCTGCTTTATAAATTCTGTATAAACAACAACTACATTTTTATATTTCTTTAAATCAACGAATTCTTTGATTATCAATTTGCGTAGTGTTTTAACTTTGTTCAAATCAATATCTTCACCGAATTCATGAAAACTAGCAACTATAGGAATTTTGTTTCTATTCGCAATTCTTTCGGCCTGTTTGCCTACAGTAATAGCATCCAGTCCTCCTTCATTTTTAGTTTTGTATTTTGATACAGCTTTGGAAACATTGATATTGTATCCTCCACAAAGACCTTTGTTGGATGCAATTATCAGCATGAGTGTCCTGTCGCCATCGCCGTATTCGAGCAGTGGGTCACTAATGTTACGCTCTTTAGCAAGTGTGACTAATATTTCAAGAGCGTATCTAGCATATTCACGTGAAGCAAAAGAACGCGAAACTGCACGTTTCATCTTCGAAACAGAAACCATCTCCATTGTTTTGGTAATTTTTTTGATATTACCAATAGAGATCATTTTTTGTTTAATTGCTTTTGATTGAATTGCCATAATAAATATTAGCTTTTTGTAAGATTAATTATTTTGAGCGTTATACTCAGTGATTGCTTCTTTGAGAGAATTTTTTATTTCATCATCCCAAGATTTTTCCATTTTAGATAGAAGATCTTTTTTAGAAGATTCTAAAAACTTGTGTAGTCCTGCTTCCCATTTCTTGATATTTTCTTTTGGAAGATTATCAATAAGACCTTCGTTAACAGCAAATATACTTGCAATTTGGTGTACTACAGGCAAAGGCTTCGATTGTTCTTGCTTCAATATTTCGACTGTGCGAGAACCACGGTCAAGCATTTTCTTAGTGTCAGCATCCAAATCAGAGTCAAATTGTGAGAAGCTTTCAAGTTCGCGGTATTGCGCCAAAGATAGTTTCATTGGTCCAGCATTTTTCTTCATGGCTTTAGTTTGCGCAGATCCCCCAACACGAGACACAGAGAACCCAACGTTAATAGCCGGTTTTATACCTTTGTAAAACAAACCAGTTTCTAGGAAGATTTGACCATCAGTAATAGAAATAACGTTCGTTGGAATATAAGCTGAAATGTCACCACCTTGGGTTTCAATAATTGGCAAAGCTGTAATAGAACCGCCTCCGGCTTCCTTATTTCTGCGACATGCTCTTTCTAATAGACGTGAGTGCAAATAGAACACATCTCCTGGGTAAGCTTCACGACCTGGTGGACGACGAAGAAGTAATGAAATTTCACGATATGAGTTAGCGTGTTTTGTAAGATCATCATATACAACTAAAACATCCTCGCCTTTTTCCATAAAATATTCCGCGATTGTAACTCCAGCATACGGTGCCAAATAAAGAAGTGATGCATTGTCGGATGCCGAAGCCAAAACAACAGTTGTGTAGTCCATAGCGCCATGTTTTTCAAGTTCAGTAACAACGCGCATTACTTTAGACTTTTTCTGACCAATAGCAACATAAACACATTTAACACCTTTGCCTTTTTGGTTAATGATAGCGTCCAGTGCAATAGCTGTTTTTCCAGTTTGTCTATCACCGATGATTAGTTCACGTTGACCCCGACCAATAGGAACAAGCACGTCGATGGCTTTGACTCCAGTTTGTAGTGGTACGTCTACACTTTGACGAGCCATCACCCCTGGTGCAATACGTTCGATGAACATTTCTTTGTCGCCTTTTATAACGCCTTTACCATCAACAGGTAAAAGAAGTGGGTCAACAACACGCCCAATGACATCTTGTCCTACATTGATAGACAAAATTTTGCCAGTTCTTTTCGCAACGTCGCCTTCTTTCAAAGTCTTGTAGTCTCCGAGCACAATAGCCCCTAGAACGTCTTCTTCTAGATTTAGAGCCAATGCATATACGCCATCACCCAGTATCAACATCTCAGAAGCCATAGCTCCGTAGAGTCCAGATATTTTAGCGATACCGTCACTAACAGAAACGATATTACCGAATTCTGTAGTGTTCAGAGAGCCTTCAAAATTTTCTATCTTGCTCTTTAAATTTTTTATTATTTCTTCTACTGCCATAACTAAGAGTTAATTAAGTTCTTTTTTAATAATTGTAACTGGTTCTTGATACTTGCGTCGTATATGACACCTTTGTGCCTAGCTACGAATCCACCTATGAGTTCTTTGTCTTCACTAATTGATACATCGTCGTCACTATTTGCTTTTATGGTTTCTTTTATTTGTGTAACGATCTTTGAATCTTCAATACTGTAACCAAAATCTATTTCTACCGTGTTCCATTTTTTCTTCTTTTTATGAAATTCCTCAAGATACTGAATGGTTTTAGGTAGTAACGGCTGTAGATTATACTCATCAACATAACTCATAAAAGAACGTAAAATCTTCTCGGGGGTAAAATTATTTTCCTCCGACAATTTATACAATGCTTTTGCTAAGTTTTTTGATGAAATCATATATTATTTAGTGTTAAAACTTTTTAAAGACTTTTCGATATAAGATTTTTGCATTTCTGGGTTCATGTTTTCTTTCAAAACTTTTTCCATACCAGCAAGAACTAAATTACCGAATTCTTTTTCAACTTCACCATACACAGAGTTTTTCTTAATAGCTGCATCATTCTCAGCTTCTTTCAGGATACTCTCCCGCATAGCAAGAGATTCTTCTTTAGCACTAGCCATTATTCCATCTGCTTTGTTTTGAGCATCACCAATAGCACGGTTAGCTTCGGCCTTTGCTTCATCAATCTTCTTTGACTTAATCTCTTCAGCCATAAGAAGTTCACCCTTGGCTCTTTCGGCATCTTCCAGTCCTTGGTCTATTTTAGACTGTCTTTCAGAAATTACTTTTTGAATTGGTCCCCAAGCAAATTTACGCAACACAAAAAAGATGACAATAAAGTTCACCAAGTTTGCAAGTGCTACTTGCCAATCAAAACCAATTTTGCCTAATACCTCGAGCATACAATTAAAATAAAATTATATTAGAGCAAGAAGAACGCAACGAATGCGTAAATAGCAGTTGATTCTGCAAGAGCGACACCAATAATCATTTTAGAAAAGATAGAACCTGATTGGTCAGGGTTACGACCAATAGCTTCAAGAGCTTTACCGATAATGTAACCTTCACCAAGAGCAGAACCAGCCATGGCGATGGTCATAGTCATACCTCTTGCAATAAGACGTGCTGACTCAATTTGTGGAATTATTTCTTCCATATATATATTACTTACTAACTTATAATAATCTTACAAAACCTAAAGTTTTGTTCACTTTCCAGACATTACTCTGGAAAGAAAACACAAATCTAAGCTTCGGTGCCTTCTTCTTCTGCCTTCACAGACAAAATATAATACGATGCAACTAACGATCCAAAAACAATCGATTGAATTACACCTGATAATGTACTCATGGCTGTCCAAACCAATGGCACAAAATAAGCAAAAGCTCCAAGAATCAAAGTTGCTAGTACTTCACCGGCATACATGTTACCAAATAGACGTAGTGACAGTGATACAACACGTGCAAATTCCCCTATTATATCAAGTAGTCCAATAGCAAACTCAATAAGACTCATTATACCGGAGCTAATTCCATTCTTGAAACCAATAAATATTTCTTTAAATTTAAAATATTTACCCAAATGTCCAAAGAAGCCAAAATCTTTTGCTGACACAAATTGAAGTAAAATAACACAACCTAACGCTAGGCCAAATGTTGTATTAAAATCACTTGTTGGTGAGCGAAATATTGCCTTGCCATCATAAGTAATAGTTGACAATCCTGGAATCAGCCCAATCAAGTTAGATGTCATGATATAAAATACCAGAGCCCCGATCAAAGGAAAAATAATAATAGCGTGCTTTTTACTGCCAGTGATTTGTTTTACTAGTCCAAGTATAGATTCATAAGCCATTTCGATAACATATTGGAATTTTGTACCTCTTTCTTTAAATTTACGGAAAACAAATATAGCAAGTATCGTAAAAATAACTAATATAAGAAATGACAACATTGTACTGTTGGCTATTTTAAACCCACCAATTTCAAAAATTGTTTCTGGGCTTACATTTGGGATTTCTCTACTTAGTCTAAACATAACTATTTATCTAATTCATTAACAACAGGTTCTTCTATTGTTTCTGCTGTTTTATTTTTTTCATCCTCAATAGCTCTTAGAGCTACTATTTGGGACTCAATATCTTTTAGGATTTTTGATTTTTTATTGTATTTAAACCCCACCCAAACCCAAGACAATGCAAAGGTTATAGCTAAAAACAAAATTGACCAAAAAGAGGCACCTGTGGCTGTATCTAATTTTTTACCCAAATACACAGCCAAAAGAGCTGGTACTAAAAATACCAACGCGATTTCAAGACCAAGCCAGAAAAAGCTTGTTGTGTGTTTGTCTCTTAAATTTTGTAATTCTTTAATATCCATAAGTCGGACATTTCGGTAAAACCAAAAGATCATCTAATCTAATAAGATTGCTCTTTGAGATCATACGTGCGCTTGCTTTATTTTAAAAGCAAAATAGATATAAAAGGGCTACTACCCCTTGTGCGTGTACTTGGAATCGGACCAAGGACCTCTGTCTTATCAGGACAGCGTTCTACCACTGAACTATACACGCACGAGAAGTATTAACTTCAAATAAACGATTTATTACCTACTTTTACGCATAAAACGCACTTTAGATTTACAAAGAAAACAACGCTTGTGTTATAAACAACAAGCGCCCAAATTGTATCAAAAAATCAGCTTTTTAGCAAATTTTAGCCTTATTCATCATCACCTGCATCCCCTATGACACCATTCTGGAATGCATCAATTATTTGGTCTATCTCACCCATCATTATTTTAGGTAGATTATGCCAAGACATTTTAATCCGGTGGTCTGTGATACGATCCTGAGGAAAGTTATAGGTACGAATTTTTTCACTTCTGTCAGCTGTACCAATTTGACTTGCTCTATCCCCGGCATATTTAGCTGATTCTTCTTCGTCTTTTAGCATTTGAAGCTTGGCTTCTAGCATTTGCATAGCACGCTCGCGGTTACCTAGCTGGGTTCTTTCCATTGTACAGCGTACGGCTAGTCCAGTAGGCTTGTGAATTAATCTCACGGCTGTTTCAACTTTGTTAACATTTTGACCACCAGCACCACCAGCCCGAGATGTTTCCATTTCTAAGTCTGCTGGGTTAATTGTGATTTTGGTTTTTTTGCGAATAGGCAAAACTGCTACTGTAGCAGTAGATGTATGTATACGGCCATTTTTTTCAGTTAACGGAATGCGCTGTACGCGATGCACTCCGGTTTCGTAGCGTAATAGTTTATATACATCTTGTCCACGAATTTGAAAAGTGTCATCGTCGAGCATATGCACAGCCCATTTTTTCTTTGTAGCATAACGCTGATACATGTCCGATAATTCTGTGGCGAACAAACTGGCTTCGTCGCCCCCAGCACCAGCACGTAATTCCATAACGACTTCATTTGGAAATTCTTCCTCTACTGCTTCTGCTTTTTCTATTTCAGCAACTTGGTCTTCAATACTACTAATTTGCATTTCTATCATAGAAAGCTCTTCAGTAGCCATTTCTGCCATAGTAGGATCTCCAGCGATCATTGTTTCCACGTCAGACTTTTCACGTAAAAGCTTCTCGTACTGACGTGCGAGAAATTCTGTTTTGTAGTTTTCTTTTAGTTTTTCGATGTCTAACATATATATACTATAACATGCAAAATAAAAAACATGCGGCTAGTCAGCACACATGCTTTTATTTTGAGATTTAAGCCTTTTTCTTTGTTGCCAAAGAAGCACGCTTTTTGAATTTATCAACGCGCCCAGCAGTGTCTAGAACTTTTTCTTGACCAGTATAGAATGGATGTGAAGCAGATGAAATTTCAACAAAATATGCTGGATATTCTTTCTTATCACCTTCGTATTTAACGGTTTCGGTAGTTTTAACTGTAGAGAAAGTCAAAAACTGCGCTCCTGTAGAAGAGTCAATAAATACTACTTTGCGGTAGTCAGCTGGATGGATATCTTTTTTCATGAAAAAATTATAGCATAGACTTTATGTCTTTGCAATATATGATTAATTTCCTTGGACGATATCAATATTAGCTTGGATTTTAGTGGCCAAAGCCATTACAGAATTACCATAAAAGCTGTTAGCTGGGGCTCTGGAATCACAAGATCGACCTGAATAGTACCGGCATGCAGCATTACGCTCGGCAGTATAAGTTTGCGCAGAAGCCCCTAAGTCTTTTAAGAATATACCGGATGCGTAGAAAGCGTCACGAGGATTCCAAGGGTTCGGAGTAGATATACCGAGAATAGCAGCGATTTTGGACTCAACGGATTTCCATGTAGAAGGAATGAATTGTGATGGCCCCATGGCTCCACCGTAGCCTCCACTACCAAAAGGACAAGAAACTAGTGTTTTTGTATAATCGCGACCGAGTCGTGAAGTAATATCCAAAAATGGCCCGACATCACGCGATGGCTTCATGACATTACTAAATGTTTTACCAGTTTTACTTACACCAGCTCCCGTATCAGGATTAGTTAAATAACACGAGCCTTGGTTTGCACCTAAATTGGTTTCCTGAGTTAGTATAGCCATAATAAAAGCGGGTCTTACACCAGTGGCTTTACTGACTTCTGTAGAATAAGCTAGGGCTTGTTCAAAGTTAATTTGAACGTTAGAGTCACGAAGACCGAAAAGCGCAGCTAATATTTGAGCCTTTTGTCTTTCCTTTTCAGCTTTGACTTTATTATATTCTGATTCTTTACCTTGGGATATTTTTAATAGTGTTTGCTTTTCTTTTTCATTACGCTCCACTGCTAATTTTGCGGCTTCAATTTTAGCTTTTGCATTTTCTTGTTCGTCTTGCTTTTTGATTAACTCAGTCTTTTCTACTTCTACTTCTACTTTATTACCTCTGATTTCAGCTAACGAATTATGAATAGAATCCTGAATAGATTGAAAATCATCCAAATCACGATAAAAATCAGACAGAGTTTGTTCCGCCATAATTACATGCACGAATGAAGTCTCGTCTTGCAGTTCGTAAGACTTTTTTAGTAATTGAGACATTGATTCTTTCTCTCTTTCTATTTTTTCAGTTAATGAATATATGGTTTTATTACGATCGTTAATTTCTCCACCTAATTTTTCAATAAGAACATTCTTAGCTCTTATGTCGAGCTTGTTTTGGTTTATTTTAGAAGTCAAAACAGAGATATCATTTTTAAGCGAAGAAGACTGACCTTTTTGGGCATTCAGTTGACTAGT
Organism: uncultured Candidatus Saccharibacteria bacterium; assembly: GCA_964474375.1. Lineage (GTDB taxonomy): Bacteria > Patescibacteriota > Minisyncoccia > Phycocordibacterales > UBA9973 > 2-01-FULL-33-17. The sequence continues at coordinate 9,229 of CAYYSG010000015.1, read as the reverse complement.
AACTTCGGCTAATTCTTTTTCCAATTGAGCTAATTCTTGTTCAAGTTTTGCTCGGTTTATTTGCTCTTCCGCAACGGTTGATTGAGCTAAAGACTTAGATATTGGCGCTATGTTATAAATTGCAATTGCTATTATTAAAATGGCCAATAAATATTTTGATGAATTTAAAAATCGTGTCATACATTATAGTATAACACGACTTTTAATAGACTTTTAGGTTGACAACTAAGCTGTTTCTTCGTCTTCTTGCTTACCTTTTTTCTCTACTTCGATAGAAGATAGGTCTAGTGGAGCTGTTTCTACTTCTTCATGTGCGCCTGTTACAGCGGCAACTACTTCGTCTAGTTCTGTAACCATAGAAACATTGGCTGGTAGAACGATATCTGAAACATAAACGTTATCTTCAAGAGTAACGAGTTTGGAAATATCAACAGACAAAACTTGAGGAATATTAGCTGGTAGTGCTGAAACTTCTACTTCGTGGAGTACTTTTACAAGTACAGCTCCTGATTTTACTGCTTCTGAAACACCAACGAATTCTAGTGGAATACTTGCTGTTAGTTCCTTCTTTAGGTCAACTACAAGAAAATCTGCATGCAATGCAAAACCTCTTACAGGGTCTACTTGGATATCGTGAATTAGAACTGGAAATTCTTTACCATCGATAGAAAGACCTATTGTTGCTGTTTCCCCTGCTTGCTTATAAACTTTTTTGAAGTCAACAGCTGAGATAGAGACAGGGGTATTCTCTACACCAGCGCCATAAACCACAGCTGGTACAAACCCATTTTTACGTAGATTTGCAACATTGTCGATTTTACTTCGCTTTTGTGCATTTAATTTAATCATGTTCTAAATCCTAACATAATATACATATTTTGACAATAGATTCCTAAGAGCTATGCTTTATGTCTTTTTTATGGGTTTTAATTATATGTGTCTTAATAAACTCCTTACTACCACCAACTTTTTTACCTGGATTCAGGATATTGTTGGGGTCAAAAATATCTTTAGTTTTTTGAAACAAATCGACAACTTCATCCCCGAACATCATTGGTAAATACGGTGTACGAATAATACCGTCGTTATGTTCGGCTGTAATTGTGCCTTTGTATTCTTTAACAAGAGCGTAGACTTTGTCAGATATTTCCAATATCAAGTCCCCACCAAACGGTAAATCCAAATCCATAAGAGGAATTATATGGAAATTACCATTACCAGCATGACCGGCTACTGTGTAAATTAATTTATATTCTTTCAAAATTTTTTCGAGCTTGGGCATGAATTCCGGAAGATATTCAGGTTTGACGCAAATATCATCAATAAAAGGTGCGGTGCGTAGACCTTTTACATGCTTACGGAGCATGTTGAATGATTCTCTACGAATGCGCCAATATTTTTCAGCTTCTTTGGAATTCTTTGCAACGTGCATTTCAAAATTATAATGAGCTACTTTATTTTTTATACTTTCTAGTTGCATTTTAACTTCTCCTTCATCATGACCAGCACATTCGACAAGCAGTATTAATTTAGGCACGCCACCACGAATCATCATTCCCATTTCTGGCAAGAATGAAAAACCAAGACGTAGTGCACCCATTAAACCCATACTTTTTATAAAGTCTGCCCAAAACCTGACAGCTAATTTCATACTATAGTCATCATAGCTTTCAATACTTTCAGGCTTAAAAGGAACTATTTCAGCAACGATATCGCCCAGACGTGACAAGTCCGGCAAAAATATAGCTAAAAGTGAACTATACTTTTCAACAGGAACTAGTTTCCATTTTAGTTTGGTTATTATACCTAGTGTACCCTGAGACCCAACAATGAGACGGCATAGATCAAATACGCCGGTTTCTTTATCATAAACATTCCACAAATAATAACCTGCGGAATTTTTACTTACATCTGGTTTAGCGTTTGTTATTTTGTCCCAATTAGTATCAATCAGTTTTTTAAGTTCACGATAAATTTCACCTTCTTTGGTGTTTAGTTCAATTTTTTGATTTAGTTCTTCTTTGTTCAAAGGAGTAACTGTTATTAATGACCCATCAGACAAAACAAGTTCAATCATGGTTGTATAGTTTTCAACCTTGCCGTATTTTATTGTTTTTTCACCTGCTGAGTTATTAGCAACCATGCCACCAACAGCACAAATTGATTTACTGGCAGTGTAGGCTGGCATTATACGGTCTCTTTTTAAAGTTTCTTTTTCAAAATCACGATAATAACAGCCGGGCTGTGCTATACCGTATTCGTCAGTAACTTCGATTATTTTATTCATGTATTTTGTAAAATCCAAAATAATAGAAGTATTAATAGATCCGCCGCTCATACATGTGCCAGCAGAGCGCGCTGTAATATGCAATTTGTGGTTAGAATTATTTTGATTCCAAGTATTTACAAAATTAACTAAACTCTGCACATCAGCAGTATCTTTCGGATAGACAACTAATTCTGGCACGACTTCTATAAGTGACGCATCGTGCGAATGGGATTCAATTTCTTTGGCATCGTTAGTAACGTCGCCTTTTATAACTTTTTTGATTTCGTCTATTAGATTCATAGTTACATTTTAGCTTATATCTATATTTTCATACGTCTTTACTTTTAATAGATATGTGGTAATATGTTATTAATAAATTAGTACAGCGATGCAAAAAAATAAAATAGAAAAAACAGAAGTAGTTATATACCTGGGTTCAATAATGTACAAAACTGAAGATTCAATTTTGTTAAATTCTTCAATTGCCCTGGATGTTACATATTATAACGATTTTTTTAAAACAGAAATTATATCTGCTGCAAAAGCTCATAATGCAATTCCTGAGTTTGAAATGAAAGGACGTAGATACTTTATAGTACTCAACCTAAACAGTTTAAAGTTTTTCTTAAGAGATTTCAAAATAATTGAAAAAAGGTGGCCTAATTTAATAAATTTTAAAATAGAAACACACCCTAAATCAGATAAAATTTTAAGAAAAATACTTCAAAATGAATTTATCTTTAATTAACACCTGAACAAACAACGACTTTTAAGACACCCCCGAAGATTAACTTCGGGGGTATTTTTAGTTCATATGGTTAAATAATTTTAACCTTGATTCTACAACTTGCTCTATTGCATTAACTGCTGGGGTTAGAATTTTTGAAGGATTAATTTCATTTGGGTTTTCGTCCAGTGTTTTATCCAAAGCTTCTCTATAGGCCAAACGTATTTCCGAATTTATATGCACAATAGAAATACCAGATTTTATAGCGTTGGTAAAATCCTCGTCTCTTAGTCCTGAGCCCCCGTGTAGAACTAATGGTATTTTAACAGTGTCTTTAATTTGTTTTACAAGATCCGCATCAATGTGTGGTTGACCTGACTTTACAATTCCATGAATAGAACCAACTGATGGAGCAAATATGTCTATACCTGTAGCATCAACAAAAGCTTTTGCATCAGCTGGATTCGTTAGTACACCGGCACCTTCGGGGATAGAATCTTTTATATCAGACCCGCTACCAATATAACCCAGCTCGGCTTCGACTAACACATCGCGCCCGTTAGCATGAGCGTATTCGACACATTGTTTTGTCATAGCTATGTTTTCATCCATTGGCAATTTTACTCCGTCAATAATAACCATATCGAAACCAGCATCCACACATGCTTTGACTGATTCAAAACTAGCGTGATGGTCGGCATTTAGGAATATTGGATAATTGTCACGCTCACGAATAGATTTAACCAGTGCTGTAACTTCGGTAAGTCCAATGAATTTTTCTTCGCCTTCGGATACTCCTATGATTACAGGTAAATTTAACTTCTTTGCGGCATTATATATACCATGTAGGCCTTCGATATTAGATATATTAAAATGTCCAATAGCAACGCCTTTTTCCTCAGCTTCTTTTATGTATTCGCGTAATGTCTTCATATATAAGAATTATAACATAGCACTATAAATAAGACTCTAGGGACCAAAATCAGGCATTGTGGTATAATTCTTACATACAGGTTAATTAATTATAATGATGTTTTGGAATAAGAAAAATAAAAACCATGTGAACTTTTTAGCAATTGGTGACATGGTAACTGACGCTTTTATAGAACTAAAGGACGCTGCTGTACACTGCAACATAAACAATAACGACTGCGAACTTTGTGTTAAATTTGGGGCCAAGGTTCCATACGAAAACGTAGTTGAAATTCGAGCTGTTGGTAACAGTGCAAATGCGGCTTGTGCTGCAGCAAGAATGGGACTGATTTCAGGACTAGTATCCGCTACAGGAGCAGATAGATTTGGTGACGAAGCCCGTGCAACATTGGAAGCAGAAAAAGTTAGCACAGAATTTGTTTACAAAGATACTCGTTACCCTACTAACTACCACTATGTACTGCGCTATGGACCAGAAAGAACTATCCTAATAAAACACGCTCCTTTTAAATATGAATTGCCCGGTAGCGGGACAAAAATAGATTGGGTTTACTTTTCGTCTATTGGTGAGCATGCATTAGAATTCCATCATGATGTTACAAAATGGCTACAAGATCGCCCTGAAACAAAACTAGCTTTTCAACCTGGAACATTTCAAATAAAAGTGGGTAAAGACGCACTGGCGGACATATATAAAAGAAGTGAAATATTTTTCTGTAACAAAGAAGAATCCCAACAGATCCTAGGCAATAAAACTGGAGACATAAAAGAACTACTCAAAGGTATTTTTGAACTAGGTCCTAAAAATGTAGTCATAACCGATGGACCAAATGGACTGGATGCATACGATGGTGTAAAGTTTTATAATTTGCCAATGTATCCCGACCCAAAAGAACCAGTCGACCGTACTGGTGCCGGTGATGCAACGAGCTCAACAATTACAGCTATGATGGCATTAGGTATGAGCCTGCATGACGCACTACCTTATGGACCAATAAACAGTATGAGTGTAGTGCAATATGTAGGAGCAAGAGAAGGACTACTATCGAAAGAAAAAATTGAAGAATATTTAAAAAATGCTCCAGAGAATTACAAAGTAACTGAAATCTAAAACAAAATCCCCTAACGGGGATTTTGTTTATATAAAAATGACTCTAGCGTAATAAAAAACTTTTTGGAAATGTCTGGTGTGACTGACCCGAGGACTTTTCAAAAAGATTTTTATGGAGCGCTATATTAAACTTTTTACAGCCTGAACTATATCCTTTACACCCATACCATAGTGTTCCAACAATTCTTCTGGTGTACCAGACTGGCCAAATTTGTCATGAACACCAATGAATTTTATAAGAGTTGGATGATTGGCTGATAGACATTCAGCAATAGCGCTACCCATACCGCCAGCAATTTGATGTTCTTCTACTGTGACTATGGCTTGAACCTTTTTAGCTAGTTCTATGACTGAATTTTCGTCCAATGGCTTAATTGTGGGCAAAGCCAATACATTTACATCTATGCCAGAATCTTTTAATTCTTTTGCAGCTAATAATGCTTTGTAAGTTAGAGCGCCAGTTGCAATAATTCCAACTACAGGATTTTCAGATTGCCAATACGTATACGCCTGCCCTATTTTAAAAGGAGTATCTACTGTAGTCATTACAGGAGATTTTTCACGAGCCAGACGAATATATGTTGGCTCTTTGGTTGTAGCTGACTGCATAGTAGCTATTTTGGCCTGCACTGAATCAACCGGAGAAATTACAACCATATTAGGTATAACGCGTGTTATAGCAATGTCCTCGACTGCTTGGTGAGTACCACCGTCCGGACCTACCGAGACCCCAGCGTGCGACCCAGCTATTACGACTTTGCGGTCATTATAGCAAATAGTTGTACGAATTTGTTCCCAATTACGCCCAGGAGAAAACATAGCATAGCTAGAAATAAAAGGGATTTTACCCATAGCCGACATACCGCTGGCAACGCTAGCTAAATTTTGTTCAGCCACGCCAATTTCAATAAACCTATTTGGGAATTTTTCTTTGAAAAAATGCATCATGGTAGACTCGGTCAGATCAGCACACAGAGCTACGATTCTTTCGTCTTTTTCACCTGCAGCTAACAAGCCTTCACCGAAACCTTTACGAATAGGAAATTGCTCGATATTTTTATCGAAAATATTTGGATTTAATTTTAAATCATTATTTAACATACTATTCGTGTTCGCTTGTAATTCGGCCACCTAGTGTACGAAGTTCTTTTAATGCCATGTCGGCTTCTTCTTTAGATGGTGGCTTGCCGTGCCAGTGGTAGTCGCGCTCGAATTCTTTTACTCCGCGGCCCGGGATAGTTTTAGCTATTATGACTGATGGTTTATCAAAAGTAACTTTACACTGCCCTACTGCATCTTGAATCATTTCAAAATTGTGTCCGTCTATTTCTACTACATGCCAGTTAAATGATTCCCATTTTTTAGTTAGTTCGTTCAGTGGCATTATGTCTTCAGTATAACCATCTATCTGAATATTGTTACGGTCAACTATGGCTATAAGGTTACGCAATTTTTCTTTACCAGCTAGCATGATGGCTTCCCAATTTTGGCCTTCGTTTAATTCACCGTCACCTAACATGCAGTAAAAATATTTCCGAGAAGCAATGCCATTATCTATCCGGTCAGCTAATGCCATACCTACTGCTTGCGATAGCCCAGAACCTAGTGGACCAGAAGATGTTTCCAAAGCTGGGAAAAATTCTCTATGCGGATGACCTTGTAATTTGGTTCCAAATTTACGAAGAGTTTTTAATTCGCTAATTGGTAAATAACCAGCATGCGCCATAGTTGCATACATTACAGGGTTAATATGACCATTAGAAAGAACTAGTCTGTCACGGTCAGTCCAAGATGGGTCTTTAGGGTTGTGTTTGAGTTCATGAAAATAAAGATAAGTAAAAATATCAGCCATGCCTAATGGACCAGCAGTGTGACCACTACCAGCAGCTACGAGCATTTCTATAATAGACATGCGTATGTCATTGGCTTTTTGTTCAAGGAACTTTATCTTTTCATCATCAAGATTCATAAATTCATTATAACAAAAATAAAACCCAGAACATATAGCCCTGGGTTTTATTTTAATTTTCTAGGATTTCGTATAGTTCATTTATAGCCATACTTGGGTATTCAGCATTGAACAGTGCACTACCCGCAACAAAACGAGTAACACCAGCATCAAACAATTCTTTGATTGTATTTTTGTTTACTGACCCATCCACACTGATAACCATATCTGGCATTTTATCTTTGACTTCTTGTATGCGAGATATAACAGTACTGTCATACAGTGCGCCCTGCACGCCGACATGTTCTATGCCCATACACTGCACGAATTTGATATCATCTTTTATATCCATTACATCTTCAATACTGTCACTGTGCTCATATGCTACCCCTAACTCTATTTCATATTTGTAAAAATTATCTAGATTTTTAATAAAATCTTTTAATTCTTTTTTCTTTATTTCATTTTTTGGAAAATGAAATATAATTCTACTAGGACCAATACGCATTAAATCTTGAAAATAATTTGGTACATCTTCCACCATAAGATCCAGCTCGTAATTAACTGACTCCCACTCTGGCATACCATATTCTTCAGTAAGAAGACTCTGCCAAGAATCCCCTACCATATCATTAAAAGGCCAAGTTTTACTGGTAACATATTTACCGTCCATTAAATCAAGCTGTACAGTATTAACACTGCCAACAACTTGTTCTAACTTTTTTTCAATTTCATAAAAATTTTTTGGCATTATTGCCGGGATTATTTCTGTCATTTTAAAATTAAAAACTTAAGAGTCTACGCGTGTGACGTTCGTCGTTAGAAAATTCTGTATTCAAAAATGCTTCCACTGCATACATGGCTTCTTTTTGGTCTACAAAGCGTGCGCCTAAAGATAAGATATTAGCATTATTGTGCTGGCGAAAAGTCTTTACTATATTTAAATCACCTCCATAATAGACTCCAGCATAAACACCATGAGTACGATTAGCACACATGGCTTCACCTTGACCACTACCCCCTAAGATTATTCCCATGGACATATCGTCCCCCGCAACAGCTTCGGCGCAAGGAATAACAAATTCTGGATAATCGTCACTCTCGTTTAGAGAATTTGCACCATGGTCAATAACATCGTGACCCATGGAAACTAGCTCGGACTTGATAAATTCTTTTAATTCATAACCAGCATGGTCAGTAGCTACGTGTATTTTCATAGGTTTAGTATATCATTTTGGGTAATATTTTAGAACTTACGGGAGTCATATGCCCAGTGGAGTAGTGCTTGGCGCTGACGAGGCCGACAAGACTCATCTCCAGCACGGCAGTTATTTATTACGCCCATTACATGCCGGCGCATGTTAAACCAGCGTTTTATTTGACGATCATCCTCTATGGGTATACGGCGCCCCATGTAATACCTGCAGTACCACTGGAACCAGCCTCGAGGGTCGTCCCGATACAGCCAGCCATTCTTTTTCCATTCGGACAATGGCAGTGAAGCATCAACTTTGAAATAATTTAGCTTTTTATCCTTTTTATTACCAACTGCGAATTTGGCTTTATTGAACCAGTCTTTCGGGAATTCATCAGTGCAGTCACGCATATATTTACCACCAAACACACCTAAAGACAGCATCTCTTTAGGGCTGAGCATTGGCTTGAAATCTTTATGAAAATTCTTACCGATTGGTTCCACTAATTCATAAGTATAGCCTTTTTGCATCTTGTCTTTGACTGTTATTGATTTAACCTTTGACATATTTTATATGAACATTCTATCACAATATGTTATATTCTGATTATGCAATCACGTTTTTTAATATTTTTGATTTTATCATTATCTATCATATGGGCAGCATCATACGCTGTATACCGCACATATACCCATATGGGAGCAATTAATGGAATATATTCCAAAATTCTATTTTGGCTTCTTTTAATAATGCCGATTCTATTCATAGGCACAACAGCAGTACTAATGCGCTACGATATAAAAATACTGTCACCGCTATATATAGCAGGTACAACTTGGTTGCCAGTACTGACTTATCTTTTTATAAGTTCTATAATAATTTTTATAATCACAATATTCCTGCCGCACAGCCCAAATGTTGTTAGTATATATAAGACGATTTGCTACATTAGTCTTACTTTTATAGCTGGTTTAATTACCTACGGGATAATAAATGCTCAAACAATAAGATTCACAAACATAACAGTACCCGAAGAAAATAGACT
>CAYYSG010000014.1:0-19603 GCA_964474375.1 uncultured Candidatus Saccharibacteria bacterium | reverse complement strand
ATATGCTCTTGGTTCCTATCAGGAACCATATACACCACATTGTATCTAATTCATTTTTAAAAATGAACGACATATACTTATTCGTAAGTACATGATTTGTTTCTCTAATTAATTTCTTAGTAGAATTAAACTTTCGTCTAAAACTACCCGGAATTGTTTACAGTAATTTTATTTTACCTACATCTCGTGTGAGAAAAGACCCGAATACCATGATGTCGTACCACAGTATCGGAAAATCACACGAGAATACTTGCATTCTATTATATAGTTTTCAAAGTGCATTTCCGCACCGATATGGACAAAATAAAAACCGCTCAAACTTTGGCGGTAGACATTACTTCAAAAAATGAGCAGTGTCTTTAACCGCGAACCATTTGCTTGTAATTACTTGTAAACATATCGATAGGAAGAGTCTATCCTAAACGCCAATAAAAGTCAAGTCCCCAGCCGGATAACCGACTGGGGACTTGTATTTGTACTAATTCCTTGTATTTATTAGGCCTATTAGCGTCTTGAGCGGAACTCTTCACGGAGCTTGTTTAGTAGATCAGAAGCTATTTCTTTACCACCGATACCGATAGCGATAGCACCCCCTACTGCGAACATTCCTACTAATCCAATAAGAACGATGTAGATCAATGTTGAAGCAATACCTAGTTCAGTTAGTGCAATTAATACTGCAAAAACCCAGATAACATATTTAACAAATGTACCTAGTGTTTTAGCTGACTTTACACTAGCTGCACCAGCTGCTGTAGCTACTGCTTTTTGCATACCTTCAGCAATAACAGCTGCGACTACTAATACAAGTGCAGCAAGAACTACCTTTGGCAAGTAATCAAGAGCTGCTGATTTTAATAGTGCTGTAATTTCAGATAAACCAACTAATTCCAGTGATGGTATTAGGAATACAACGATGATAACCCAGCGAACTATTTCACCGATCAAACGACCAGCAGAAAAATGTACACCGACTTTATGTAAAGAACTTGTAATACCAGCTTGTTCAAAAAGCTTTTCGAATTTTGTCTTGATAGACAGTGACTCTATACCGCGTGATACGATACCAGCAAAAATCCAACCGACAGCAAAAGTTATAAGAGCCAAAAGTAGTTTTGGCAAAAAATCAATGACACCAATAGTTACGCTTTGGAATGAAATGCGGAACACATCAGCCCAAGTATTTAGAACTTCCATATTTATAATTTAATAAATTTATTAACAATAATCGACTATTAATAGTCCCATTATAGCAATAATTACCTAAAATTGCCCGATTTTGACGGGCAATGTGGATAACTCAAAATAAGGCTAATTTACGGTTCTTCGGGTCGAGACGGACAATGAGTCGATAAGTCTTTCGTGCGGATAGTCCAAAACATCAGCAATTAGCTTGTCGTACATGTTCATTCGGTATATAAAATCGTCAGTATCAAAAGCCGCATAGGATAATTCCCTACCGACGTCGGCTTCGACATCACGCATAGCGCGTTCTAATTTTTTAGTATCTACATCTTTGCCGACAATTAATAGATCTACACGTGAATCCTCGGACCCCGTTAGAATTCCAGAAATAACTAGTAGTTTGATTTTGCCGATTTGCTTGAATCTGCGAGTTATGGCTGGCTTGTCTATAGTCTGAGGCTGCAGTAGTAAATCCCCTAGTGTTGTGCGGTATGGAAATACAGTGTTGAGTGTCACGGCTTTGGTTTTCTTTATGGTGCCATTTTTAGACAGGACATTAGCTATAGCGTCTTTGATTAAATCGCATTTTTTCAAAACCAGTATTTCCTTGCGCGCAGAAGAAAGAGAGACCTTAGACCTTGTGGCTAATTCTTTTACGGTAAATTTTACGTCGGGGTTCATTAAGAAATGACGCATTAATTTCACTCTGGCAATAGATCCAAACAGTATTCCGAGGCGTTCCATACAAATAGATTACCATATATACCCGCCCTATTCCATAGCCCCAGGGCGGGATTTATACACAAGCAAAAAGCCCGACATAAAGCCGGGCTTTTAGATAATAGATTTAATTTAAACTAGAAAGCACCCTGCTGGGATATTTTTTTATAATAATCAAGTCTTCTCTGAATTGCATCTTGGGTTTCGCTATCAAACAATGAGCTTGGCACTATTGGGCGTCCCATGATTTTTTCAAAGATTTCAAAATAAATTGCCTGGATTTCTAAAATTTCAGAATTGTTGAATTTTGGTAATTCTTGATGCGGTTTACCGGTGAATCCTTTTTTAGCTAAAATTTTACGGAAAAATTCTTTTGACAAATCTCTCTGTGGTAAACCTTTTTCTTGATTTTCTTCAAACCCTTCCAAATAAAAATACCGTGATGAATCAGGGGTATTAACTTCGTCAGTCAGACGAATTTCTTTGTTTTGTAATTTACCAAATTCATATTTAGTATCAGCTAAAACTAAACCTTTTTGGTTAGCAATACTGGAGCCTCTTATGAACAATGCCAGAGCATATTCACGTATTTGGTCCCAATCATTTTTACCAACGAGTCCGGAATTAAGGATTTCAATTTCAGAAATATCTTGATCATGCTTCCCTACTTTTTCCTTGGTTGTTGGTGTTAAGATTGGCTGTGGTAAAAAATCATTTTCTTTTAAACCGTTTGGGATTCGAACTCCACAAATCAACCTGTTGCCGTCTTTGTATTGACGCCATGCACTACCACACAAGTTACCTCGTACAATGACTTCAACTTTGAATTGCTCACATTTGTAAGCCATAACAGCATTGGGTGCTGGTGGTTTATCATCGATCAAATGATTTGGACAGATATCTGCTGTTCCAGCAAACATGTAATTTGAAATCTCAGTCAAAACTTGACCTTTATGTTTTACCTTAAATGGAAAGACCTGGTCGTAGGCGGAAATTCTGTCAGTGGACAAAATAGCCAAGACATTACCAATTTCGTAAACATCTCTAACTTTACCTCGATAAAAACCTGTTTGTCCAACGAACTCTAGCTGTGGGGTGTTGTTTAAATTATTCATAATATTATTGATTAAATTTTTATTTTTATAGATTCTACATGAAATATTCGAATAGTCAAAAAGCCGGCAAGTATAACTTGCCGGCTTAATAAATTCTTTGTTGCTAGTTTTTAAAATAACTCTAAGGCCTTACGAATGGTTAATTCCGGATATTTAAGCCCAGAATCACTAAACAATTTAGGAATAATAGAATCATTCGAGATCAGGATTTTTGTAAATTCCTCTTTCTCTCTTTTAGGAGACAAAATAGAATCAGTGAAGATAAAGCAATTCTCGTTACGGGTTAAAAGAAACCCTGCTGCTTGCTCATCGATTCTAGGACAAATAATACCTGAAATCTGGACACTAATATCTGCCTCGAAAATTGTTTTCACGTTGATTAAATCAACAGGGAAATTACATGCAATTACCGCACCCACCGGGACTTTCAAATTTTGAAACTGATTGGACATTGCGTTAGTTACAGAAAAAGCTTCGTCTTCAGTACCAGAAAATGCTACGGAAACAATGTCATTAACATGGTTTTTCTCGAAAACTAATAGAGAAAATAGAGTCATGTTTTTTAGCTTATTAGCTATCTTCGTTTTTTCGAAAGGTATTTGTCCGATTTGATTTTCAAATGTACTCAATTCTGGGTTACCAACGATTTGTAGTTGTTTTTTTGTAGACATAACTTAAATATTTTTATTCTTTATTAGACTACTACTTTAAATCAGATCTGTCAAAAAAAACAAAAACCTCTCGTGTGAGAGGTTTTTGTTTTTACAAAATTTTATAAATTTTGATTATTTAAGTTCTACAGTTGCTCCTGCTTCTTCAAGCTGTTTCTTTAGAGCTTCTGCTTCTTCTTTTTTAAGACCTTCTTTGATTGTACTTGGAGCTCCGTCTACCATGTCTTTAGCTTCCTTTAGACCTAGACCAAGAACTTCTTTAACTACTTTCATAACTGCGATCTTTTGTTCGCCTGCTGCTGCAAGAACTACAGTGAAAGCTGATTTGTCATCAGCTGCTGCTTCTCCTGCACCTGCGCCGGCTGCTGCTACCATAGCACCTGCTTTGACATCGAACTTTTCTTCAAGAACTTTTACAAGCTCGTGTAAGTCAAGAACTGACATGCCTTCTATTTGTGATACGATTCCAGCAAATTTTTCTGGAACCATTACTTTTGTTTCTTCCATAATAATTAATTAGTTACTAGTATATTAATCTCGCCGAAGCGGATTAGCCCTGTTTCTTTGCAATCTCGTTTAGAGCTGTTGCAAATTTTTGTACTGGGGCAATGAGTACTGATACAAGTTGTGTGTAAAGAACATCACGTCCTGGAATAGTAGCAATAGCCATCATTGCATCTTTACTTAGATAAGTGTTTTCGTAAACACCACCTACGATAGATACAGTACCGGCATTAGCTTTAGCAAAGTTATAAACTTCACGAGCTGCTGCTATTGGGTCGTTACTTGTTGCTATACCGACTTGTCCAGCAAGTTCTGGGTGTTCTCCAACGTAGCCCATAGTATCCATAACACGCTTTGCAAGCGTCTTTTTGATAACTGTATAGGTTACATCAGCACCTTGCAACTGACGACGAAACGCGTTCGTATCAGCTACTGTGAACTTACTGAATTCGACAAATACTACACACTGCTTGCCTTTGATAACATCGCTCAAATTTGATACTTGAGATTGTTTCTTTGCAAGTGTAATTGCCATATATAAATAAAAATGAACCGCTAATTCTGTTTTTTAGACAGAGCGGCTGTAGTCATCCCACGTGTTTGTACGTGAGTTCGACTTCGGCAGGGCTTATTTTTCGCCTGCTGTCTACAGCCAATACACAGACTTTAGCATAGATTATATACAAAGTAAAGAGCGCCCAGACTTAATGCCTGAACGCTCAATATGCTAAAAATCAACTACCTCACTTTATATCTTTTGCTTTATAGATTAGACCCTTGGGTTATAGGGGGTTATGGACCATGTCCACTTGCCCCTATTCCCAAAGGAAAACTAAAACTATGAAAACACAATGCTTTTAAAAATGGGGTGGCTACATATGGTAACCTAGCCACCCTTTCCAAATTGACTAGAATACAAGTCGAAATGAAATACTCGTACCATAGTATACATTATTAAAATTATTTTAGCAAGTACCTTTGGCTGCACACCCTGCCCCTGTATTTATAGGATTAATACCTCCAATAGACTTGGTAAATGTACCCTGATCCATAAAATACAGGAACCCTAGCCCCAAGCCTATCATAAAAGTAAACCCTATTATGACTTTGAGTGTATGACTCATATACTCAGATTATACCACAAACTACCGAAATATATTTGTATTCCGAGCATCAACCATTGGAGCATTTTTAGCCCGACTACGTTTTATTATAAATTGAATGAGCTGAATTAAAAGGAGGAGGATAGTAACACCCAACAATGCAATTGGTACATATAAAGCATATATATTAATTCCGCAACCAATATTTGCGCAAGTAGATTGTTGAGCTAATGTGTTTCCATATAAAATTATACTGGAACCTGAAATAAATAATACACTCCACAAAAAGTACTTGGCCTTTGAAAGTATTAAGGCTAGCAAAATTATTGGTACTAAAACATACAAATCCTTACTAACAAAATCAGCCACTAATTCTTTTTTAAAAAAAGAATAGAATAGTATGTTTATAGTTAGGAATAAAAAATTTATAATTAATTTTTTCATATTTATCTATTATTTTTATAATTCTTATAATCTCGATCATTTTTCTTATTCTCTCCCCTATCGTATTCGTGATTGTGTTTGTCGTGCCAATGTTTAGGCTTTTTGTCTTTTGGTTTTTTGTTGGGTTTATCTTTTTTATCCTTCTTGCATTCCTTTTCATCATCTTTATTCCTGTCTTTGTGTTTTTTATCTTTCTTGTCTTTTTCTTTTTTACAATTCTCTTCCTCTTCTTTATTTAAATCTATTACTGTACCGTCATTTTTAGCATTTATATCCACTACACCATCATTATCAGTATCCAGATTAATTTCAGCTACAGGCAAATTAGGGTTGATTACAATACTGGATGCCATCTCCGTACCAGCTGGCAAATCCATAAAGCTATCTTTCATTACTTCACCTGTTTCGTCAGTCCGAATTAGGTGTAAAGTAAACGTACCAGTATCATAGCCATCCAAATTCAGGTTATATGTACCATCGTCGGGTACGTCTATATATTTGGCTTCACCGTATTCATTATACTCTGAATTCGGTATATTTTCCTCTATTAGCCGCACTACTTCGCCATTTATTTCCACATATACTGGTCCGGTGTGCCGGCCAGCATTGTCGTACAAATGTATATCCACCGGTGAATGCATAGATATTTGTAAATGCCTGTTTATATTTGGGGTCATACTGGTCGACACATAGCTATCTGGTGTAAAAGTAGTTTCCGTTAAAATACTTGTTAGCAAATTATTGACTGGGTCAATACCGCTGATATTCTTGTGGTCAAAATTCCCACCAGTGTCTTTGTTGTAGTTATACAAGTCCACATAGTATGTGTCCCCTAATTCCAAATACCCAGCGCTACTACTAACTACAGTACCGTCGCCCAAATTTGTTTTACCTATTTCATAACTTATATAATCCCCATTACCAGAATTATATTTATCATAAACTATAGCTTTAGGTGTAGCCCTACCAGTGCCTAGTACTTGATATGTTTCAATACTAACTGGCAAAATATAGCTGTCTATTTCATCATGCAGTGCCTTGGCTTTGTTAACTACCACAGCTGGTGACACATTAGGGTAACCTAAATCGTTAAAGTCCGCATCAATCCGCCCGTCACTTCCGGTTATAAAACTATATAGTTCGTCAGCTGTGTTTATACTACCGCCATATATGGCTAGTTCCGGAACTAGTTCCACCGCGCCCGCATTAAACACAACAGGGTTTATAGCACTGTCATTAAAAAATTCTGCTGATGGCACCAAGCTATGTGCTGTAGGCATATTTTCAGCTAATGCTCGTGTATATTTTTTAGTAATAAAATCTCCATATGGTTTTTCAAAAATAATACCACTTAAAACAGCACTTATTCCTTCGGTTGTACCAACATGCGGCACTGCAATGAATATGACTTTGTCTATCAAATCCTGATCAGCTTCGCTCAATGTCTGCACGAATCTTTTAGCTAATAGCCCGCCCATACTATGAGCCATAATGCTGACCTTGCCTGTGGGTGAATTTACAGCTTCTTGCCGTAATACTTCAACTAGCTTGCTATAACTACCGTCCCCTAATTTAGTACCATTATTTATTATTGTATCCACATCTATTCGCCAGTCGTATGGATACACTGCGTAATTACTAATACTATTTGTTTGTTTCAAATTATATAAATATTCCAGACTATTCTTATAAATATCTTTGTCTACTTGATTTGTTATATCTTCTATTATGTCTGGTACTATATTTGTTCTATCTAAAACATCCCTCGTGTAAATTCCATCATCCAGAATATTACCATTTGCATCCATGTATAAATCCACTAAATCACTTGGCAGATTGGCTTCCCATAATTGGTCTTCACTATTGTTATCGCGCAGGTTGTACAGCCTACTACCCTGCATACCAGGAATAAATAATACATTGGAACAACATTCTGGCAGTGGCTCTACCGGCACAGCACTGGTTTTAAAAGGCACAAAATCAATATTGCTTGGTACTTGTGGTCCGTTGGTCTTAGGTAATGTGCCACTATAGTACGGACCAGCAGGGTCACCCCAGTAGTTATTTGTAGCATCTATTTGAAAAGGTAAAGTAATGTTGGTATTACTATCAATTATTCGAAATAGTCCAGCATCTTTAACTTGCCCTGTGAAAACATTGTCGTTTATTTTTATATTTATATTTTCACTGGGTAACCCACTGGCGGTTTGGTCATTAACAATAGCGAACAATCCATTGTCTACATTGTATTCTGAATTTTTAAAAACTATATTTACAGGACTAGATTCCGTAATACCATCCGGTAGTCCAATATACAAAAACGAGCCATTTACAGGGCTAGCTACTTTGTTATAAGTAATATTATCGAACACTGCATTTACACCCAGGTTACCAGTGGAAATAGGCGCGATTGCGCAGTTTTCCAATGTTACATTTTTATAATTTAAATTAACCCTGCCGGCGGTAGTGCAATATCTGGCATTACTGATTTTTACATATTCCAAATTCGCAGTAGACGCTGTAGTCGTAAAGCTGGAAAATTGTACTGATGCCATAAACCCACTAACCGATGTAATTAATATTGGCTGATCACTGGTGCCAATAGCATTAAAAATCCCGTTAAATAATTGGATGGATCTATTATTCCCCATCATGATTTCCACTCCAGGCTCGACATTAATGGTTACATTTTGAGTTATAAAAACACCATTAGGGAAAATATAAGGTGACCCATCTAGCGTCAAGTCATAAGTTCCACCGTTAGCTATGGCTAAATTTTCAATGTCGCTGGATGAGTTAAATGTAGTATCCGCCAGGGTTACTACCGGCACAAAGCTGCACATTATAGCCAGCACCATTCCAATTATTAGTTTATTCTTAATCATTGTAATGTAGTACTAGCATTTAGATAGTTATTATAGTTCTAATAGTTCCGCGCGGAGAGATTTCTCCCCTATGCTGTTAGATATTGCATTGACCTTTTGTGTGGTTTTGATAACCCAAAATCCCAAAAATAAAGCTAGTCCAAATATGAAAAACCAAGCAGAAACAGAGTCTATTTTTGATTTTAGCTTTGTTCGTACGTCCATAATCTTATACTACAATTATCCCACACACTACCCCACCCCGCAAGCAAAACAAACCTTTTCATCTACTTAGAGGTTGAGCCTCTAAGTTACTCTATTAGTAGGTATTTTAGACTTTTATCGTCCTGCTTTCTTTTTATAATACCAGGCAATGTATCCTCGGCGTATTTTAGATAATCTTCTCTGCTATTAAACTGATCCAGAATTATACCTTTTTCACAAAAATTATTAGTATTAACCCCAGAGTATTCCTTAAAGCTAGAAAATTGTAATTCTTCTATCCATGGTTCATTTAACCCCAGATGCACCCTGTTATTTAGATTCACATAGACACTAAGGTGCAAAAGATACGCATTATTTTCCACATGAACTGATTTATACCTACCTTGAAAAAGTGCGCCAGATCTATCATATTTTTCATTAAAAAACATAGTATAGCCTGTTGCTATTCTATGCATAAATTTTTGAATACCATCCTGAACTAAAGGCTCTAATATAAAATGATAATGATTTTGATTCAAACAATATGAAACAAACCTAACCAACTTAGAGGTTGAGCCTCTAAGTGATTTATCTTTAGTAAAAGAAAGCTGAAAAAGTCCACCTGTTGCTTCTTCTGTGTTGAAATCATTCATACATTCTAGAAAACGAGCAAGGTCTTCTTTGTCTTGAAAAATGGAACGTTTGTCTACACCCCTATTATATATATGGTAGTAGTTCTCAGGTTCAAACTGAGTTTTTCTCATATACTAATTATACACTAAACAAAAACAAACTTAGAGGTTGAGCCTCTAAGTTTGTTTTAGGTGGTTTTGTTTTTACTTAGAGGTTGAGCCTCTAAGTGGTGGTTGTGGGTTATTGTTGGACAATAATAGTCGCTACGTTTTGTTTAGCGTCACAGTCCACAAGTATAGTTGATGGGAATGTGTTAGCTGACAAAGTAACTATTTTGTAACCATAAGCCGGCACTGTTACTGTTTGACCTATTTTGATAGTGCGGGATACTGATGCACGGTTGTCCAGCATTATTTTAGTACCGTTTTTATAAGTGTGCTGATAAGGTGATGTTACGCAAGACTGGTCGAACTGCATACGACGGCCCTCGTAGGCCTTTATAGCGTCACTATATGACATATCTGGCACTGTGCTGACACTACTACCACCAGTAGCTGGTTTGTTAGTAGTAGCAGGCTTGTTTTCCGCGACTACTTCTTCTTGGTTTGTAGATTCGTCAGCTGGAATTGTAGCGTTGGACTTGTTTTTATAGTAACAAGATATACCCCATATTAATGCGCCTAGTACAACTATAGTTATTATAGTACTGGCTGTTTTGTGATTAACAGGATTGTTTAATGTTTGTTTTATTTGCATATGTTTATAATACCACATTTATACCCAAAAATCAACATCACTCCTGCGCCCTAAAAAACAAAAAATCCCCAATTAAGGGGATTTTTTGTTTCGATTTAGAGTTTCGAAAAACTCATTATAATTCTCAAAGGAACTACTTATTCTAAATAATCTAAAGATTATTGACGAACAGTATATGAACCTGTTGGGAAGTTATAAATCAATGCACCTGTTAGGTTAGTACCGTTAGATGGTGATGCTGCACTTGCATCTGCAACGAATGTTGCGTATGAAGCGTCATCCCAGTTAAAGCCTGCTGGAACTACAGATGTAGAGATTGAAGCTAGGTTTGTGCCAGTATTAGCAGCAGAAACTGTAGCGTACAAACTAAATGTCTTTGAAGTTCCGGCTGCGATAGTATAACCATCGAAGTCAGTGTTTACTTCAACACCTGTTGTAGCAGTTGTTGTTGTAAATGTGTTTCCAGAAGTACCGAATTCACAGAAGATTGTCTGAGAAACAGCAGCTGCTGTACCTTGTCCACAACCTGTACCTGGGATAGTAGTTGTACCATCTGCAAGACGAGCACCTGTGAATGTAGGAACAGTAGTGAAACCTGTACTACTAACTGAGAATTGAATATCGTTTAGTTTGATATTTCCTTTTGAGTCAGCAGAAACTGTTACTTCACCGATCTTGTTTTCAGCGCCTAGGTTTAGACCTGTGTTAGTTGATGTATTAACAACAACTGTAGGTTTTGAACCAACTACTGTAACAGTAGGAGCGGCAACTGAAGGTGTAATCACAGCAGTTGTACCACCTGAAGAATATTTAACGTAATCTAGAGTAGTAATAACTGTTGTGTTAGGGATAACACCACCTGTACCAACTGGAGCGTATGAGATCATAGCATTAACTGTAAGACCTGATCCACCGTTTGGAACTACTAGGTTAAGATTTTGTAACCAAGCAACACCACCAACTACTGGAGCTGTAACATTACCAACTGTAATACTTGTTACAGGATTAGCAGCAGTACCAGTGATTGTAAACTTAAGTTCAGATATAGTTGAAGCACCACCTGTTGAAGTCATTGTGTATGACGCTTGTGTTGCGTTTGATGCACCATTACCAGCTGCGATGTATTGAGCTGATGTTGAAGAAGAAGTAAGTAGAGCAGGAGTTCCAACTGTACCACTACCTAGAGTGATTGTTTGACCTTGAACTGCTGTACCATTTCCATTTTGAGAAACACTAATGTTACTTGATGAACCAAGACTTGATGCTACAAGAGTAGCAACAACGTTTCCAGTACCTGAGCTTGTGTCAGCTAAGATATCGATAACTTTTGTTGCACCAGGAGCAAGATTAAAGTCTACAGAGAAAACGTTTGAAGCTTGAGGTTGAACTGGTGTTGAACCAGAACCTGAAGTTTCAGAAGTACGTAGACCAGAGAAGTTTGTTAACGCTGGTGTTGTACCTGTTGTTAGAACAGTTGTACCATCGTTAGTCAAACCAACAGTAAGACCTGTAACACGAACTGCTTCAGATGAAGATTGGTTTTGTAGAACAAATGAACCAATTTTTACACCTGCTGTATTTGGAGTTTGTGTTCCATTTGCGTAACCAGTGTTCTTTGCAACAGCAAGTAGGCCAGTTTGAATAGCTAATGTTGTTCCAGTTGATGTTGAAGTTGTATATGAAGATTTTGAACTCCATCCTTCAGCAGTACCAGCACCAAGATTAGCAGAAACTGTACCAGCTGTATAGTTAGCACCAGAAGTAGCAGAAGAGTTAGCAGCACCTGATGAAGATGGGCTTGTGCGTAGATCTGCACGAACTTCAAGGATACTATCAACACCTGCTGGTATGATCATTTGAGAACCAAGATTGAATGTCAAAGTTCCTGAACCCCATGACTGTTGTGAACCAACTTGTGATCCATTAAAGTATAGAGTTACATTTTGCAGACCGTTACCAGCTACAAATTGAGTCTGATCTGCACCTGCTGTGTCATCACAAGGAGATGAAGAATATGTTGAACCTGATGTACAAGCATTAGCAAGAACAGGAGTTATAGGTAGAGATGTAACTTTTACGTCTTCACCGTAACCACGAATCTTGAATTTAGCGATTGTTGCATTTGATGCACCACCAGTAACATTTGTCATAGCACTAAATGAAGGATCTACTACTATTGTAGCTGAACCTGCACCAATACTGATAACTGCACCAGCTGAAGCTGAGAATGAAGAAACAGCAACATTTACGCCAACTTGAGGATCCATGATCATAAGATCAGAAGCCTGTTGTAGACTAACTGTAAAGTTGTAACTTGATCCTTTTACAATGTCAGCACGGATTTCAACTGAATGAGATCCAGTTGTAAGTTCAACTGGCATAGCTGAGAAGTCAAATGACAAGTAGTTTGAACCATTTGTCATAGTCATAGTAGCGTTGTTGCCAACTTTCACACCGTCAATGTACATACCCACATTTGATGTTGCATCAGATGGAGCTGAACCACTTATACGGAAGTTAGCAGCTTTTAGCCACAATGAACGAGTGTTGACTTGAATAGCTTGACGATAAACTGCATATGAAGATGTTCCTGCATTAACAGTAGCGTTAGCTACAGATTGTGAACTTGGGAAAGTAATTGAAGCAAGTGTTGAACCACTAGCCACTGACATTACATTTCCTTGAACATTCACAACTGAAACTGATGTTCCTGCTGTAAATGATGCAAGAGAAACAGCAATTGTTTGACCTGAAGGAGCTGAAGAGTATACATCAGCTAAAACAGATACAGTCTTTGAACCATTAACCATAAGACCTAGGTTAGTGATTGTTAGATCTCCGTTGTTATTAAATGAATAACCATCAGTCAAGCGAGTTACGCCATCGTAAAGGTAAACATTTGTAAGTGTACTTTGATCTGAGATACCTGTTCTCTTTAACATAACAGAGTTAACTGTTCCTGAACCAGAGAAAGTAATATCCAAAAGTCTTGCTGTAGCTTGACCAGCAACAATAACACCTGAAGCAGGGTTTGTTGAAGCTAGCATAGCTGTAACTGGACCTGTTTGTGGAGTACTTGAACCAGAATCACATTTTACACCTGTTGTAGGTGAGTAACCCATAGTTGATGTACAACCAGCTGGTAGTGAACCACCTGACATTACATTACATGGTTGACCAGTTGTAGTACTAAATCCTGAAGATGAAGTACAACCTGCTGGTAATGAGCCACCTGAAGGCATAGAACTGTTAAGAGCAGCGCGAGTTAGTGGACCAACGTAACCTGAAACTGGAGTGATACCTTTCATTGTTTGGTATTGTTGTGCTGCAGAACGAGTTAATGTTCCGAAGTATGTTGTACCTGGCAATGTTGTACCAACTTCTTGGTTTAGGCGAAGTTGTAGTTCTCTAACGTCATCGTTACGCATTCCGAATCCGAGGTTTGTGTTGAACACATACGCTGCAGAAACTGTAGAAGCACCTAGCATAGCTAGAGCTGCTACGAAAGCGATTATTTTTGACTTAGTCATAATAAAATTCAAATTTGTTTTGTGACCAATACCTACACATAAGCGAACCTATATATATGTACGTCACGGTGTGCGGTTTATTGCTTATTTCGACACTTTCATTTTTATTATTAAAAACGATAAGTATAAGCGAGGCACACGGGGTTTTATGTTTCTTATAAAGTATTCCTCTATCCGAATAAATTACTAGTGATGAATTATTTTAGATAATAATTATTCACTCCCGAGAAACATGGGGTCGGAACACATGTGTTAAATGCAACATGTGAGTGCTAGCAACTGTTTGCAATGGATACGAATATCCAACGCAACCAATTAGGTGGCCGTCATGTGCACAGTACACATTTCAGGCCAGATGAACATATGCGTAATAGTGTAATAGTACACTAGTTATGCATGCTATCCGCCTTGTCGACAGGGCCGATACGGTTGCCGACAATTGAAGATGATCACCCAAGCAATGTCTATCGTTTTTGCATAAATACAAAAACCATTGATTGGAGAACCAACTGATATTTTGAACACATTTTTGTGAACGCTATATTCAGTTTTCAATGATCGGTCCGAATTGGGTGGAGTGCCTAAAGCTCCCCACCTGTGCAGTATATCATATATAGCTATATTTCCGCAAGGTTATCCACTACCGTAGGATATCCACAGGCTTACATTTTAGGAGTTATGAATTAGTCGGTATTTGACCCATCTTTTGGAGCCGATTTTGCTCAAAGTGCCGTCAGTCACCATATCGCCTAATTCGCGCTGGATTGTCTTTTCGCTGATTTGTCCTTCCCCACCATAACGACTGTATTTGGACACTATTTCGCTCAAAGTCAGGTCTTTCTCGCCTGATACGGATGGTAGTTCGCGGAAAAGCTTCAAAATCAGGCTTTTTCTCTTGAGGCGGCCCATTTCACGCTCGATTTTACCCAAGGTCTTTTCTGGAGAATTGTTAGTAGCTGGGCTAGGATTTTCAGGGTTTTCGGCGTTATCAGTGCTGTTTTCAGGGTTCTTGTAGAATATCTGCCCCAAGTCTATACCGAACGACATATCGGACCGCATAGGTACACGAGCCTTGTGCGGTGAATCAGTATCAAGAATAGAAGTATCGAGTTTAGCTATGAATTTATCGATTTCGGATAGCAATATTGTAGCGTTCATTTTGCTGACATAACCCATGATCTCCAGTAATGACAGGTGTTCACGCACTAGTACCATGTCGGCATGTGCAGTGCGGAAATGTGTAGTGTTAGTTTGGACGGACCCCATAACAGCGCTAACGGACTTCATAGCATTCAAAACAGCACCTCGGGCTTGCAAGCGCAAAGGTTCACCGTCTTCAACACAGTCAGTAACCATATAAACAGCTATTGTTATTTGCTGTAGGTTCTTTATCAAGGACATAGATGTCCGATAGGAAACTGTTGTATTGTAAGACTTATTTATTATGTCTATGTTTCTAATATCTGCCATATGTTGTTTATGTCCTTTATAAATGTTTTATAAAGGACATACATGTCCGTTATCCAATAAATCGTGTCCGTTAGAGCTACGATTTGTCCATTATACATGTCTGATAGAGTAGTGCAAGTTTGTAAAATATCCTTATGTATCAAGGAGTTTTCCCCTTTCATTATGTTCTATAAAATCATATAATATAAGAGTAATTTTATATTTCAATTTCACGCATGAATAAAGTCAAAAAAAGAAAAAATGGTAAACTCCTAGGCATCAAAGATGCGGATTTGTCTTTACCAGAATTCTCTTTACCTGACGTCAAACCCATCTCTCTTACAGTCAAAACCAAGCGTGTAATCGGTGGTGTTATTCTTACTGTTCTTAGTCTAATAATGATACTTGGACCTTTTGGACAAGCTGGTACTTTTGGTAAATCTTTATACCGAAGTTTGGAATATGTATTCGGTGTAGCGTACCCACTGTTGCCACTATACACTGCAGTACTAGGTACGAAACTAATCATGCAAAAGGAAATTCGTTTCCGTATACTGCCTAGTATATTAGGAGTAGTATCACTGTTCGTTTTCCTTGCACTAATGAACATACTAGGTCCAGTTGCTCATATGGGTGGCACGGCTGGTGATGTATTAGCTGTAACATTGCGCGCACAAATCGGTATTGTTACTAGTGGTGTATTACTAGCTGGGTTACTAATAGTGTCATTATTAGTACTGTCCGATACTGGCCACCTAAATGCACTCAGCAGCGAGTCCCGCCCAAGCTGGCTACGACTACCGAAACTATCATTGCCATTCTTCCGTAAAAAAGATACTGACATAGAAGACATGAACGAAATCGAGGATCTGGACGAAGAAGAATACGAAGAAGAAGTTTCCTCAATGCCTGAATCCGGACTAAACGACGAAATGACTGCGGTACTGAACCCCCGCAAAAATATAGTTCCTGATTCAAAACCCAAAGAAGTAAAAGTCACCGGTATGGGCGAAATCAAATCTAGTGAATTTGAAGTCCGTGCACACAAAAAGAGTACTTATACTCCGCCACCACTAACACTACTGGAAACCGACAAAGGCAAGCCAAATGTAGGTGACATCAAAGCCAACTCCAACATCATCAAACGCACTTTGGCGAACTTTGGTATCAATGTCGAAATGGACGAAATCACAGTTGGACCTACAGTCACACGTTATGCTTTGAAGCCAGCCCAAGGTGTCAAACTAACTCGAATTATTGCACTTCAACAAGACTTGGCTTTGTCATTGGCTGCGCACCCGATACGTATCGAAGCTCCAATTCCAGGTAAGTCACTAGTAGGAATAGAAATACCGAACAAAACCAAATCCATGGTTGGACTGGCTAGCTTGTTTGCTGACGAAAGTTACGCTCATGGCAAGAAGCCACTACTAGTAGCACTAGGCAAAGGACTATCCGGTAAAGCAGTAGTTGCGAATTTGTCCAAAATGCCACACGCACTGATTGCTGGTACAACTGGTTCCGGTAAATCAGTTACTATTCATACATTGATTACATCTTTGTTATACAGAAACGGCCCTGATGCACTGCGTTTTATATTCGTAGACCCAAAACGTGTCGAGCTAACTTTATATAATGGAATTCCGCATTTATTGTCACCAGTTATAACTCAGCCGAAACAGGCCATCATGGCACTAAAATGGGCAGCGAAAGAGATGGATCGCCGCTATGACATACTAGAAGAATCCAAGGTTCGTGATATCGAGTCATACCATAACACTGTCGCAAAATCTAACAAAGAGGGGACTGAGACAATGCCTTATATAGTCATAGTTATCGACGAACTCGCTGACCTAATGCAAGCCTACCCAAGAGAGCTAGAAGCCGGCATCGTAAGACTAGCCCAAATGTCACGTGCGGTGGGTATACACCTTGTACTATCGACTCAGCGTCCTTCTGTTGAAGTTATTACTGGTCTTATCAAAGCCAACATTCCTACCCGCGTGGCTCTCCAAGTAGCATCGCAGATTGATTCACGTACTATTTTGGACCAGCCTGGTGCCGAAAAACTGCTCGGACGTGGTGACATGCTGTATCTATCATCGGATTCACCTCAGCCTGAACGCCTACAATCTGCATTTATATCCGAAGACGAAGTCAAATCAGTCGTGGCTCACCTTGTGAATGCATACAAAGACGAACTACCCGACGAAGTCAACTTTGCTGGTAGTAATTCGAGCGGTAGTAATACTGACATATTCTCAGCTAGTGTTGGCAGTGATGGTGGTGGTGACGATGACGACATGTACGAAATGGCCAAACAAGAAATCATGGCATCCGGTAAAGCTTCGACTTCATATTTGCAAAGACGTTTGAAGTTAGGTTACGCTCGTGCGGCACGTCTGATGGATATGCTAGAAGACCGTGGCGTTATAGGCCCAGCTGATGGTTCCAAACCAAGAGACATATTAGTAGGTGGCGGTGTTTCGAATGAAATTTCGCCAGAAGAAGAAGTAGAATAATATGACAAACTCTATCAATTCCCTGCAAACAAATTTATGGAAATGGCTACTGGTTAGCTTTGGTTCCATTGTTGTTATATATGGAATACTGCGCATTGTGCCTATAATGCGTGGAGTTGTTATACAGACGTACTTACCCGAAGAAGAGGAAGTGGCTCTGGATTCATTTATGCTAACAGGTAATGCCAAACACGCGCGGACGTTGTCCATAAATGGGCGCAGTATCCTGATAGACCCTGATGGCAAATTCCAAGACGAAGTCATACTGTCGCCAGGCATGAACAAAATAAAAATAACAGCAGAAGACGTCCGAGGTAAAATACACTCCAAAGAAATAGTCATGACAGGTAAAGAAAGAATAATTACCGAAACGAAAACAACCCTGAGTCTCGAAGAAAACACTAATGATTTGATTAATACTAATTAATAATAATTTTATGGCAGTTACGAAAAAAGCAAAAAAGGCTCCAAAAGAAGAAGTCGGACGAAGTGAACTAGAGTCAACTCTAAAGTCTATCGAGTCCAAGTACGGCGAAGGTTCCATTATGAAGCTCGGTGACAAACCGAAAGTAAATGTGTCGGCAATACCAACAGGGTCTGTTGGGCTGGATATGGCTATGGGTATCGGCGGTATGCCACGCGGTAGAATAATCGAAATATTTGGCCCAGAATCCAGTGGTAAAACCACATTGGCACTGCACGTTGTAGCCGAAGCCCAAAAACTGGGCGGAGTATGTGCATATATTGATGCCGAACACGCGATGGATCCTGAATACGCCAAGAATCTTGGTGTGAATACAAAAGAATTACTAATATCACAACCTGACCATGGCGAACAAGCATTGGACATAGTCGAAGCACTGGTAAGATCAGGCAAACTAGACGTAGTCGTAATTGACTCGGTAGCAGCCCTAACACCCAAAGACGAAATCGAGGGTGACATGGGTTCACACCATGTAGGTAAACAAGCGCGCCTGATGTCCCAAGCACTGCGTAAACTAACTGCAATTGTAGCGCGCAGTAAAACTATAGTTATATTTATCAACCAAATCCGTATGCAGATTGGTGTTATGTTCGGTAACCCAGAAACAACTCCAGGTGGTAAGGCACTCAAATTCTATACATCAGTCCGGCTGGATATTCGCCGTATTGCTCAAATCAAAAAAGGTGAAGATGTAGTAGGGTCCCGTACACGCGTAAAAGTAGTAAAGAACAAAGTTGCAGCACCATTCAAACAAACAGAATTCGACATAATATACGGTGAAGGAATATCACACGAAGGTGAACTAATAGCACTGGGTGAGCAATGCAAAGTCGTGTCCAAGTCAGGTGCATCATATAGCTATTTACCAGCCAAACCTAAAGATGGCGAAACTGAAATCAAACTAGCACGTGGCTATGACGCAACACGTACAATGCTAAAAGAAAACCCGAAGCTAGCTAAACAAATTTTCGCTGATATCAAAGACCGATTTGATGTTATGCAAAGCGCATTTTTAAAACCAGAACCTGATGCTGGCTCATCTGAAGAATAATTTTTAAATCAATATGAGTACAAATAAAAAATTTACTATTGGTATTATAGTACTAGCTGTAGTTATAGCTATATTTGGCATAGTCAAAGGCAGTGCTGAATATAAAGAAAAAGAAGGCGACACAGTGTCGCAAAATATAGGGAAGGGAGAAGAGTGCGTAATCACAATCTCTGGGTCCCAGTACGACGTTACAGACTTCAGGTCCGAGCATTCCGGTGGCGATATATTCAAGTGTGGCGAGGATATGACCAAGGCTTTCCAAGGCAAACACAAGGGCTACCTCCCTATGATCGAAAAGTTCAAGGTGCAGTAGAGACATTCCATGGAGCGACTTGTAAAATATGATTAATTTGTTAGTATAAACCTAT
>CAYYSG010000013.1:5864-20073 GCA_964474375.1 uncultured Candidatus Saccharibacteria bacterium | reverse complement strand
CATACATTGGGTACACAGACCCAAATACCATACTGGCCATACGTTCATCATGCTTGGGGCTTGTGTTCATACGATTTATTATAAAATTATTCTGCTAAAACACGAATTGCTTCTCTTATAAAAGTTAAAGACATTGCGCGGTTTTTAATTTTATCTTTATAAACTTCTGTTTTGTCTAATTCGGACAGACCCTGTAATTCTTTTATTTGGTTTTCAAAATGAGTAACAGCATCAGCTGGTTTTTCCCAAACTAAATTTAGCTTTAGCTCTTTTTCATCTAGCGTGGTTGGAGCAGAAATTTGTTCCACAAATTTACAAAGATACCCATAGACTATGTATTTTCTTCTACTTTCTTCACTATAGCCAACCACTGTACCTAGTGGTTTTATTATATCTATCTTCATGCCGGCTTCTTCCATTGCTTCTCTATGCATGGCTTGTTCATTGGTTTCATTTTCTTCCACACCACCACCTATTAGGTTAGTATAGTGATGCAAAAAATCACCACTATCATTATAAATAACGGATTTTACGGTAGGTCTTTCGTTATAATCAGAGTCTTCTAACTTTTTATCATTTATAGTTAGCATAGTCATATAGCTAAACTATAGCATAGTACTAATAAACTACACAAAACCAAAACCCAGCCACTGGTCTGGGTTCTGGTTGGTTATTTTACAACAACCTTCTTTGGTTTCTTTTTTTCTTTATGTGCGTCTCTACCTTTGGCCATATATTTATTAATTATTTTCTACTAAATCTTTTAGTGCTAATAGTGCTTTGTCCCACAGTGTACTCATTTCGTCCGCCATAGTATCCACCATGTCAGTGTCGATTATTAGCATAGTTGCGCCATCTTGGTCCTGAAAAGTATAGTTTTCATGGAATCCTTTCCATGGCGCTACTTCTTCACTTTCAGTGTCTTCTACGCCTTCGTTTACTATACCCATGTGTTCGATGGACACGAATTCATGTGGAATATTTTCTGCAATACGGCTAACCATGCCACCTTCTTTGCCAGTTTCCGGATTAGGACCTAGGAACAGTATTTTAGAGCCTTTGTCCCAACTGCCTTGGTAATATGAACCTGGGCAAAATGATGCTGTCCACTGCCTGTATGTAGCGTCATTTAGCATAGTGTCCCATACCTTTTCCCGTGGAGCGTTGATGAGTATTTCTTTATGTATTGTTGTCTTCACTCTATTATTATAGCAAAAATAAAAAAGTAATTGAATCAAAATAAAAATATATTAAGCCTATACAAAAATCTAAAAATATGTATAATAGAAACCATTAGGGGATCGTCTAACGGTAGGACAGAAGCCTTTGAAGCTTTTAATCTAGGTTCGATTCCTAGTCCCCTAGCATAAAACAAAACCTTGGATATTTTTTATCCAGGGTTTTGTTTTACTAGATTTGGCTGAAGAATCGAACCGCAGGACCCAATTTTTAAGGAATATAATGACTATAAAAATTGAGGATCTCGAGCGATAGTGAGAGGCGATTCTTAGTCCTATCATGTTCTGTTATAATAAATTTATGAAACATATCATTGTCACATCTGGACAAGCATATACTGATATAGACGCCCTAGCATGCGCAATAGCATATACAGAACTTTTAAACTTCGAAGGCAAAGAAGCTGATGCTGTTTTACCTGGGCAATTAAATCATAGTGTTACTCCTATTATAAAAAGCTGGGGATTGAAATTTTTAACTATTCCCCCTACTGTTAAATTTGATTCTGTACTTGTTGACACATCGCATCTTGGGAATTTTGCTTCATTTGTAGTAGACGATTCGATTGTTGAAATATATGATCATCATTATGGAGCTGAAGAATATTGGCAAGAGAAACTCAGAGAAAACTGCCATATCGAAATGGTTGGTGCGTGTGCAACTTTAATATGGGAAGAGTTTAAGAAACGAGGCTACTCAGAAAAAATAAGCACAACAAGCGCGAATCTCCTTTTTACGGCGATTATATCTAATACTCTTAATTTTGGTGCTCAAATTACAAAAGAAAGGGATCTTAATGCATTCAATGAATTACAGCAGTATATTAATCTTCCTGAAAATTGGATTGCTATGTACTTTAAAGAACAAGAAATAGTAGTATACGAAAATATTATTCAGTCCGTAATTGGTGATACAAAAGTGGTTAAAGTTCCAACATTGTCTTTTCCAATTGTTATAGGCCAAATAGAACTTTGGGATAGCAAGCAATGTTTAATAGATCATAAAATTCAAATCAAAGAAACTCTTGAAGGTTTTCAATATCCTCATTGGATCATGAGCTTACCATCGATAAAAGAAAAGTACAATTATCTCTACACTGAGAATCCTGAGGTTCGCAAGATTTTTTCGGATATAATTGGAGCTATCTGGGAGGGACCAATTGGAGTAACTAAAAAACTTTGGCTTCGTAAGGAAATCCGAAAACAACTTTATGAGTATAAAAGAGATCTAGGTAGGTCAGAGCATAAGTTCTAGGTGTGTCATAACACCCCTCAGAGATTTGGTAGTGTATATAACTAACCAGAGTCCCCTAGCATAATAGAAAAAACCCAGAATTTAACGATTCTGGGTTTTTTCTTTGTTTGACAGTAGTGGTATAAAATGATATAATACAGAAGACTTAATCAACATATGTACAAAAAAATTAAATTAAATCAGCTTATGCCAACAGAACAAAAATCAAACAAACCAAAAGACTCCCTGCTATTAGCAGGATCGATCCGCAGTATTTTTACCAGCGAAAAAGAATTACCTTACACAGCAAAATCCTTCATCGCAAGTTGCGTAGTAGTTGCGATTGGCTCAAAGCTTGAAAACCCTAAAATTATTTTTCGTTTACAAAAAGACAAAGAAATAATAAGCGATTCTTTAGCAATTGCTCATTATAAAAAAATCAATGGCATCGAAAAAATCGATGTTTACACAAATGGTGGCTATATCATAAACATCGACCCAGAGCTTCAAACAATTTATGCTCATTCTCCATCGAATCACTACGGTCAAGCATCCTATGATGAATTTACGGAAATATTGCAAAACATTTTCCCAGATTACGCCATCAAAGTAAAACCTGGTTCATACAAGTCTTCGGACTTTGATATGAGAAAATCCGGTATAATATACCGAGACTAAAAATCCTGAACGTAGAACCAAATTCCTGCAACTAAAACCCCGAGCTATAATGCTCGGGGCTTTTTTATGCAAAATTTTATTCAGCTATTGCTTCTATAACAGCCAGTTCCAGTGGTAATGATTTAACAGGGCTACGACGAACCATACTAGCTGATTCCAAGAATTTGATTATAGTTTGCGAATTCATTTTATTTTCAGGGCTATTCGCAATTTCTAAAAAGAATTTAGTCTCGTCTTTACCGTATAGTTTTTCGCTTTCTTTATCTGTTAGCATTTTGTGTTTCAACATATGCACCGCCCGCATATGGGACAGTAATACATTCATCAACATTTCATGGTTTATATCAGCAAAGTTTTTACTACTTAGTGCATTTTTTGCACTATCAGCGTCCTTTAGTGCAATGGCTTTGAGCAAATCTTCCAGTAGAGTATTGTTCGGCACACCGAACATGCCCATGATACTATCCGCGTCTATGTCTTCCCCGTGGGACCTAACTATGGCTTCTTCTAGTCTGCCACATGCATCACGGTACGAGCGGTCAGCTAGTTTGGCAATTAATGAAACTGCTTCTTTGGAAATTTTGATTTTTTCTTTTTTGGCAATGCTTGTTATGTATTCTTCTAGTACATCGTGCGATGGATAAACGAACTGTACTATTTGTGTACGAGACCTAACAGTCTCTGGGATTTTATCAGCATCAGTTGTAGCCAATACGAATAATGCATGCTCTGGGGGCTCTTCCAGTGTCTTCAGTAGTGCATTGAACGCTTCTTTGGTTAGCATGTGGACCTCGTCTATGATATAGACTTTGTATTTGGATTCTAGCGGTGCACTACGTACATGGTCACGAAGTTCACGAATATCATCAATACCGCGGCGGGAAGCCGCATCTATTTCATAAATATCCCCCGGTTTAACATCTAAAGATTTAGCAAATATTCTAGCTACGGTTGTTTTACCTAAACCACGCCCACCAATAAAAAGATATGCATGTGCTGGCTTTTTGTTGTCGACGGACGACTGCACAAGATTAATAGCATTTTCTTGCCCTACAACATCTTCAAATTTGTCTGGACGATATTTTCTATACAGTACAGTGTGGGATACTTCTTTTGAATCTTTTGGCATATACAGCTATTCTAACACATTACTATTATCATCCATAAAGGCACGCACAATGTGCTCTATTTCGCTTGCACTGCCTGCTTCCATCATTTTTTCACGCAGTTCTTTTGCCCCATTAAAACCATGAACATAGGCTTTGTAGTGCTTCTTCATTACGGCAAAGCTTTTTATATCGCCCAATGTTTTTTCGTATTCATAAGTATGTTCGATCAGGATTTCAAAACGTTCTTTCAATGTCGGTTCACTATTTCGAGTTCTATCAAAAAACCACGGTGTACCAAATATTCCGCGACCTATCATGATGCCGTCTATTCCGGTTTCGTCATATTTGTTTTGACCTTCATTTAGTGTCTTTACGTCACCATTACCTAAAAAAACAACATCCGGTCTTAATTCTCGTACATAGTCCCCAATTTCTTTAGCTAGTTCCCAATGAGCTGGAACTAATGACATTTCTTTACGTGTTCGAAAATGCACAGTCAAAGCCTTGATGTCTTCTTTTAGTAATTCACCCAGCCATTCTTTCCATTCTATTTTGTTATAACCAATACGAGTCTTCACTGACACAGGTATATCGCCCGCTCCTTCTATTGCAGCACGGATAACAGCACGAGCATTCTCTGGAGTCTTTATCATGCATGCACCGGCACCTTGCTTTTCAATGCTTTTGTCAGGGCAACCCATATTTATATCTATTCCGTCAAAACCAAGTTCCCTGCATAGCATCGATGCACCTTTTATGTTTTCAGGATTAGACGAAAAAATTTGAGCAACTATAGGACGTTCTAATTCGCTAAAAACTAAATCGCGTTTCAAGACTTCGCGTCCGCCACTCATTAGTCCATCAGCTGAAACAAATTCAGTCCAGAATACATCTGGCCCGCCTCCCTCTTCGCCTGCTCTTGAATATTTAGCAATTAGTTTTCGAAACACACAATCAGTTACGTCAGCCATTGGCGCCAAAGCAAAAATCGGCCGATTTTCTTCGGCTGTTTTTGATTTTAGTTGTAACCAGAAATTTTGCATTTGAATTAATCTTTTTTTCTATATACTACTTGCCCACTAAACCGTAGGTCAATATATTCTAAATTTGGTAGTTCGTCTAGTAATAGTTTTTTAACGTTATCATCTTTTATGGCACTGCCTAATGTCTTGACTATGTCTTGCCTATTAACGCCAGAAGTCAGCCTGATTCTTGGTAAATCACTATAGTTAGAACCAGTATCTAAAAGTATTTCATCATATTCAGCACCATAAACAAACCCAATGACTCGTATACCGTAGGATTCTATTTCCTGACGTAATAGTCTTATTCTGTCTATTTCATCAATACTAATTGCAACTTCACCTACTTGACCCAAAGCTGATTCTTTATAAAAAGTAAAAAATGGAGGATAGCTATATACAGGTGCTACGGACCCAACTTTACCGCCAGTATGCAATAGTGCACATTTATTAGGCACACCATCCAGTATTTCGCAGTACATACTGTCGAACACTGGTTCGGTAATAACTATTTTTACATCACGAGTACCACTAATGGTTGCGCTTGAGAGTCGTGGAAATTTTTTTAGTATTTCGGATTGTAAATCTTTTTTTTCTAAAAATATAATTGAGTTATTAGGTATAAGGAAAAATTTATAACCAGTAACTTTTGTGTCAACGAATGATTTAATATCCCGAGGTGAAGTTAGTGTATTGCCCGAAACTTCTATAGATGAAATTCTCAGAAAAGGTTTACGGATTGCAACAAAAAACCCAACAGTAATCAGTAGGAATAAAAAAGTAAAGAAAATTCTTTTTCGACGTGCTCGAATACGGTTCTTTTCATGAAGAACCGCTTGCCTGTCCGAAAGAGAATTAGCCGAATACATAAAAATTATTTTTTCTTAATAATGTCTTTGCCCATATATGGACGCAAAACTTCTGGAACCACTATAGACCCATCAGATTGTTGATATATTTCAACCAATGCTGCCGGCAAACGTGATGTAGCACAAGCTGTGTTGTTCAGAGAATGAACGAATTTTAACTTACCATCATCGTCGCGGTACTTGATACCCAGTCTTCTGGTTTGGAAGTCATGAAAATATGATGATGAATGAGTCTCGCGGTATTTCTCTTGTGATGGAACCCAAGCTTCGATGTCATACTTTTTAACTTGACCTAGTCCCAAATCCCCGCCACAGTTAACCACTACATGATATGGCAGTTTTAGTGTTTGCATCAAGTGCTCGACATGGGCTGTTATTTCTTCGTGCCATTTTACAGATTCTTCGTGATTTGCTTCACAAAGGATAACTTGTTCTATTTTAAAGAATTCATGCACGCGGATTATGCCTTTAACATCTTTACCGTGTTTACCAGCTTCGGCACGAAAACATGGTGAAAATGAAATATACTTTTTCGGCAAATCACTTTTTTCCAAGACTTCGTTCATATGGTAGCCCATAGTTGCTACTTCAGCAGTACCAGCCAAATATTCGTTTTCACCGACTTTATACAAATCTTCTTCAGACTGAGGCAACATCCCGGTACCGATCAATGATTCTTTGCGCACAAGTGACGGTACTATCATAGGGGTATAACCCTGGTCTATAAAATAGTTCAGGAAATATTGCCACAAAGCAAAAAATAATTTTGCTCCATCATTTTTCATAAAATACCCACGGAATCCGGATACTTTGACTCCACGTTCAAAATCCACCATGTCCAAATTTTCCATTAGTTCAATATGGTCTTTGGGTTTGAAATCAAATTTAGGAATGTCGCCCCACACTTTGTATTCCACATTGTCCTCATCAGTATCACCGTCCGGTACTGACATATCAGGAATGTTTGGGACTTCGAGCATCATCTTTTGCCAAGATGACATAATAGAACGCAAAGATTCCTCCTTGGACTGCAAGGATTCTTTTATGGACTTCATTTTTTCTAGAATAGTGTTTCTTTCTTCACCCGAAGATTGAGAAATAGCAGCTGAACCAGAATTTTGTTCTGAACGAAGATTCTCAACTTCTTTTAATATAGCAAGTCTTTCATCGTCAAGCTTTATTAGCTCGTCAATTGAAAGATTAATGTGCTTTTTTTCGACAGCACTTTTTACTATGTCTTTATTTTCGCGGATGAATTTAATGTCTAACATATGGATATACTATAGCAAAATATAGTACAATGGACAAAGTATGGATATAAAGGAAATAAATCCTATTTTATTCTCCAAAAGACTACTCGACGCTAAACCGTCACCTAAGAATCTTTTTATTCGTGGCAATATTCCTAACCCGAATTTAAAAAATTTGGTCATCGTAGGATCCAGGAAACATTCAACCTACGGAAAACAAGTAACAAAAGACATAATTGCAGGACTTGTCGGCTACCCTATTAATATAGTTTCGGGGCTTGCTCTTGGAATAGACACCATAGTTCACGAAGAAGCAATGCGCCATGGTATGTTTACTACTGCTTTTCCTGGTTCAGGAATAGATACGCGTTCTATTCATCCACAAAGCAATATATCTTTAGTAGAAAAAATTATAGAAAATGGTGGACTAATCGTGTCCGAATTCCCTGTTGGGTTCAAAGCTACTCAGTATAGTTTTCCTCAACGCAACAGGCTAACCGCAGCATACGCTGACGCAGTTCTTATAATAGAAGCCGAGGAAAAATCTGGTACTTTGGTTACAGCCCGCCTGGCACTAGAATATGGACGCGAAGTATTAGTAGTACCGGGTTCAATATACAGCGCAACTTCTGTTGGTACAAATAAATTAATCCACCAAGGCGCCACACCTGTAATGTCCAGCCGGGGTGTACTAGAAGCACTGGGTTTCGATACAATAGAAAAACCCACCAGAAATGACCTAACTCCGGAAGAATTAGTAGTTCTTAGCATATTAAATGAACCCCTATCGCGTGATGAAATAATTCGTGAATGTGATGGCAGTATCGAGGAAATAAATTCATTACTAATGAAAATGGAATTAAGAGAAATCATAATAGAAGATGCTGGATATTTTAGAAAAATTTAATTTAAAATTTGCAATTTATTTTTTTGTGTAGTATTACTTAGAACTATATGAGTACACTTGTCATTGTAGAGTCACCATCCAAAGCAAAAACTATTGAAAAATATTTAGGCAAAGGATTTATCGTTCGTGCATCAGTTGGACACGTCAGAGATTTACCGAAGTCTAATAAAAAAGCCATTGATATAGCAGCTGGATTTGTTCCACATTATGAAATTTCCAAAGGTAAAGAAAAAGTTATTTCTGAATTAAAAAGTCTAGGTGAAAAAGCTGATAGCATAATACTAGCAACCGACCCGGACCGTGAAGGTGAAGCTATCGCTTGGCATTTAGAAGCCCTACTAAAAGAAGATAAAAAAATCGCAAAGAAAAGTATCTTGCGTGCTACATTCCACGAAATCACAGAAAATACAGTCAAGGAAGCCCTAAAACATCCCCGCGCTATTGATACCAATTTGCGCGAAGCCCAAGAAGCGCGTCGAGTGCTAGACAGGCTTGTAGGGTACGATTTGTCTGGAGTAATTTGGAAAAAGGTACGCTATGGTCTTTCAGCTGGACGAGTACAATCCCCGGCGCTCCGCATTATTATGGAAAGAGAGCGCGAAATCCGTGCTTTTGTTCCGGACACATATTATTTACTAGAAGCTGATGTCAAAACAAAAGACGGCACAACACTAACCGCGACCTGTAGCGTAGAACCCGACACTAAAGAAGAAGCAGTCAGAATCAAACTAGCTAGTGACGAAAAAGACTGGCTAATAGTCGACTCAAATGAACGTAACGAAAAACGTAGCCCCAAAGCTCCTTTTACTACTTCTACACTGCAGCAAACTGCATCTTCCAGATTAGGATTAGCACCAGCGCGGACAATGCAATTAGCCCAAAAACTATACGAAGCTGGGCACATTACATACATGCGTACAGATTCCACAAATTTCGGAAAAGAAGCAATGGCTAGTATTTTAAATACAGTTACAAAAGAATACGGCAAGGAAATGGCTGAAGCCAGAGTATACAAAACAAAATCCAAAAACGCTCAGGAAGCCCACGAAGCTATTCGTCCAACACATATGGACAAAAAATTCGCTGGCAATAATGACCAAGAGAAAAAACTATACGAACTAATCCGTTCTCGAACTTTGGCTAGTCAAATGATAGATGCCACAGTAGCAAGGTCACGTATAGATGTATTACCCAAATCAGCAAAAAATATTCCGGTTTATAAAATAAATGGATCCCGCGTAATATCACCCGGATGGCTACTAGCTGACCCTGATGCAAAAAGCGAGGACGTTATTTTACCTATAGTAAAAGTTAGTGACCCTCTAACACTAATAGATTCGCGCCAAATAGAAAAACAAACCCAGCCACCAAACAGATACACCGAAGCTGGGCTGATTAAAGAACTAGAAGAACGCGGCATCGGTCGGCCTTCGACATACGCTAGTATAATGAAGACAATCGAGGAACGTGGCTATGTTGAAAAACAAGGCCGAACACTATACCCTACTGATACTGGTGATGTTGTGTCTAGTTTTCTGGAAGAGCATTTTACTAACTACATTAGTGATACTTTTACAGCAGAAATGGAAGACAAGCTGGACGACATAGCCGAAGGCAAAAGAAAATATGTTGAAACACTCAAAGATTTTTATACGCCTTTCCTAAAAGAAGTAAAAATCAAAGACAAGCTAGAAAAAGCAACAACCATGGAACTAGCACCAGCGGATATATTGTGCCCAGTTTGCAGTAAAAGCATGATAGTTAAACTAGCCCGCAATGGTAAATTCTATTCTTGTGCAAACTACCCCGAATGTATGGGCGCAAGAAGAATAGACGGCACAATAATGGAGGGTCCGAAGAATCTAGGTAGACCATGTCCTAAATGTGGAATAGCCCCCGAGGTAGTAGTAGAGCTAAAAAAAGATGGTACCCCGAAAAAATCTAGAAAGAAAGAAGTAGAATTAGGGCACCTGGTACTCCGCGAAGGTAAATTTGGAAACTTTATTTCATGTTCACGTTATCCAAAATGTAAATACATAGAGGAAGACGAGGAGGAAAAGAAAAAGAAAATGACCGATGTAAAATGTCCAGAATGTAAAGACGGGTTCATGATGGAAAGACGCGGACGATTCGGAATATTCTATTCATGTAGTAACTACCCTGACTGTAAAAATGCCATCAAAACAAAACCTACTGGCAATATTTGTAAACTATGTCAGTCGCTAATGATGGAAGGCACAAAAACTATTCCCGAGAGATGCAGTAACAAAACTTGTGCAATGCATAATCCGCATAAATTAGGAAAGTAACATACTAGGAACCCAAAAATAGACTCTATCTTTTTTGTGCTATAATCAGCACATATGACACAGATAGAGTCTATTTTTAATATTAAAAAATTCTCTAAAAAAGAGCGCGATTTAATCGAGCGTGCTTACGAATTCGCGCGCAACGCCCATGAAGGCCAATTACGTAAAAGCGGTGAACCATATTTTGTGCACGTTTTTACTACAGCTAAAAACCTGGCCGACCTGAATATGGACGGCACTGTAGTTTCAGCAGGGTTGCTACATGATGTACTAGAAGACACCAAAGTAACCGAGAGCGAATTACGTGCTGAATTTGGTGACGAAATAACTAACCTAGTTTTAGGAGTAACCAAACTTGGAACAGTCAAATACAAAGGAATCGAACGTAATGTTGAGAATCTTCGTAAATTTTTCGTTTCAATTGCGGACGATTTGCGTGTAATAGTAATAAAACTAGCTGACAGACTACACAACATCGAAACTTTGGAGCACGTCCGCCCCGACAAACAAAAACGTATCGCACTTGAAACTCTTGAAATTCACGCACCATTAGCTGACAGGCTTTCTATGGGGCGCCTAAAGGGTCGACTAGAGGACGCGGCTTTTCCTTATGCTTATCCAAAAGAATACGAAGAAGTAAAATTACTACGTGCATCAAGAAAAGATGCTGCATTACCTGAACTACTAAAAATCGAACACCAGATAAAAAATATCCTAAAGGACTACGATATAAAACCCATTGATATCGACCACCGCGAGAAGCACCTTTATTCTCTATGGAAAAAACTCGAGAAATACAAAATGGATATAACTCATGTATACGACATTGTTGCAATGCGTGTAATAGTTAAAAACATAGAAGAATGTTATTTAGTATTAGGGCTCATACATGGCACATTTAAACCACTACCAGGGCGTATAAAGGACTACATAGCCCTGCCAAAACCTAACGGTTATAGATCACTCCACACCACAATAATCACAGAAAATGGGTCTATAATAGAAGTTCAAATCCGGACACAAGAAATGCACGAAGAAGCTGAATATGGACTAGCCGCGCACTTTGCCTACAAAGAAAAATCTAACGTTGAGGATGAAAGATTCAACTGGGTACGTGAATTACGTGACACACAAAATGACGAGTCTGACCTGGATGATTTTTATAAAAATTTAAGAATGGATTTTTTCCATGATAGAGTTTTTGCTTTTACACCCAAAGGCGACATTATTAATCTACCAGAAGAAGGCTGTGTACTAGATTTTGCATTCAATGTCCACAGTGAAATAGGTATGCACGCCCAAGCTGGTGAAGTTAACGGTAAATACGTACCTCTGCACCACAAACTAGTAAATGGTGATGTAGTAAAAGTCATTACATCTAAAAAAGTAAAACCATCCAGCAAATGGCTTGATTTCACAAAATCCACAATTGCTCGCAAACACATCGAAAAATATTTAAAACAAAATTCATTACTCTCTCGCCTACTATCTTTCCGTCAAAAATAAAAAGCACAGTCTTATAAAACTGTGCTTTTATATCTATAAATAAAATTTTCCTAGAATGATGCTTAATTTTCCCTTAAGATAACACTCAGGTTTTCCTGGATGATTTTTTTTGAAATATCAAACAAGTCAACATTATAGAGTTTGTCATCTTTTATATTGTTAATATCAAAAGAAGCAACATTTGATAATTTTTCTTCATCAAGAGGTTTCTTTAATGAAGCCAGGAAAACAAAACATTTTTGTGAAGTCCCATTTTTGTCATGATAGTTCTTTGAACTAATCTGACGAAATTCACTTGGTTTTAAAATTTCATCAATTTTATTTTCAAGCAAATTAATAGCCTTTTCAGGCAAGCTTTCTGCTGGCGTAACCTTAACAGCAAGAAGCTGATATTTGTTACCTTCCTTTTTTTGAAAATAAATACGATTTTCGTGTTTTACGATAACATAAAGCACATTTTGCGTTGAATTTGCTGATTTTTGACTCATAATAATATATGTTTAAATTAATAACAAAGATACTACAATAAGGTATTTTTGTCAAAATAAAAGCGCCCATAGGGCGCTTTTATTTGAATTTCTACAAACTAAAGTTTGAAATGTCATATAGCGAATCAGTATCCTCGTCTTGTTTTTTCTCTGTATTAGATGCTTCTTGATTTTCTGTTTCCAGAACTGCAGCTACAACAGGTGCTGGAACTATGTCCTGAAATGGAGCTTGTTCAAATTTTGATACATGATCAAATGATGGAATTTCTTCTGTGACTATAATTTCCGAATTAGGTGTAGCTATAGGTGCTATGTCTTCCAACATTTCGACAGCGACTTGCGTTAGGTCTTGGTTTTGATTTTGGTCCATGTTGGTAGTCATACTCACTGCTTCCAAATTTGCAGGTACAGGGTTAGATACTTTTGATCTTTCGAATCTTTCCAGCATTGTTTCCTGTCTTTCTAGCTCTTTGGATTTTAGAAGTTGCAGTATTTCTTCTAAATCAGAATCTGAGAAGAAATCAATTGTTATTTTACCACCGTCAGCCTTGCGTTCGATATGCACACGTGTACCCAGCCTTTCTTCTAGTTCGTCCTCTATGCTCATGGTATTTGCATCGGGTAATAATTCGCGTTTTCGGACTCTATCCACTGCGATTCTTCGGGCTATGCGTTCAGCCTCACGCACGGACAGCTTTTTGTAAACAATTTCTTTGAACAATGTATTCTGCTCCTCGGGTCGGCCAACTAGCATCATTAATGGACGTGTGTGGCCTTCCATGATTTGGCCTGCTTGCAGGGCTTCCAGTATTTCCTGAGGCATTTGAAGTATTCTTAAAGAGTTAGAAACATATTCGCGACTCTTACCCATTTTCTTCCCGACTTCGGCATGAGTGAATTTAAATTCATCAATCAGTCGCATAAATGCGCGAGCTCTATCAACTGGGTTTAGGTCTTCACGTTGCAAGTTTTCGATAATAGCAAGCTCGAGCTTCATTTTACTATCGTCACCATCACGAATAATAACTGGAACTTGTTTTAAACCTGCTAGCTTTGAAGCACGTAAACGTCTTTCCCCTGCTATTAGTTCATAGCGGGTTTCCATACCCATACCGTCCTCTCTTTCAATTTCTGCACGGGACACAGTCAGTGGCTGCAATACTCCATACTGGCGAATAGAATCAGACAGGTCTCTTAGTGGACCATCTTCAAATTCATGCCGTGGCTGGTACGGGTTTGGGTCAATTTTATCAACATCGATAAAAAAGATTGAGTTGGAATATAATGACATGCATAAATTATATCATAAACGAATTATTGCTCCACATTGAAAAATAATCACTTTCGGTGTAAAGTATGTGGACAAGTGAATAATTGCCCGGGTGGCGTAATGGTAGCCGCGCTCGACTCAAAATCGAGTCTCGAAAGGGGTGGGAGTTCGAGTCTCCCCCCGGGCACAAACAAAATCAGAGATCGACTCTGGTTTTTTATATTTGACATACTAATATATATATTTTAGAATAAAGAAAATCATTTTTATGTTAAAAATAGTATTAATTATTATTGGATTACTAATAATAATCATTTTCAGAAGAAGAA
>CAYYSG010000013.1:0-5764 GCA_964474375.1 uncultured Candidatus Saccharibacteria bacterium | reverse complement strand
AAAATAGTATTAATTATTATTGGATTACTAATAATAATCATTTTCAGA
This sequence comes from uncultured Candidatus Saccharibacteria bacterium, assembly GCA_964474375.1. Classification (GTDB taxonomy): domain Bacteria; phylum Patescibacteriota; class Minisyncoccia; order Phycocordibacterales; family UBA9973; genus 2-01-FULL-33-17. Next base: position 5,716 of record CAYYSG010000013.1, on the reverse strand, counting down.
AGAAGAATTTGGTATTATTTTCTTTTAGCAATTTGTTTTTTACTATCAATAAAAACAGATGAAAGAGATTACTACAACCCTAGCGAAGACGATGAAAATTGGCACTACTAAATAAAGAGCCGCATCTAGTATATAAACTATGATGCGGCTGTTTTGTTTAATGTGATTTAGTAGTGATTGCCTAAACTTGCAGAGGCTACACTGTTTCTTTGCTTAAAGTAAGAACTAGCTTGATGATTGTTCTTGGATGCCAATTCAACAATATCATGATAGGAGCCAATTTCTGTATTACCTAACGAAGCTTTATCATTAGTAAAATAAGCACCTAGAATGTAAGCAAACACGCTGGCTGCTTCCAAATTGTGATTTTTTACAATAATACAAGTGTAGCCTATTTGTAAAAGAAAAGTTTCATCTTTACCCTTGAATGAGCAAGGACTTATTTTATCATTTTTATCAAAAAAATCTTGATAAAATTTATTCATAAAATCCGAGATACTTTCGGGAAAAGAAGCTCCGTTTTCCTTAGGTGACGAAGAGACGAGTCTTTCTTTTATTAACTTACCCTTATAAAAGATAGAAACATAAAAAGAATTTTCGCCTTTCAATTTACGAGGCAATTGGGCTCCTTTGGAACTTACGATTTTTAAATAAGAACTTAGAGCCAGGTCTTCTGACAAGTGTTTGATTACGTTTTCGATTTCACTGCACATACGCGATTTTTTAATGTTGTTGATTTAAGTTAATGTTGTTTATTTAATTTTTGAAATTGAGTTTCATTATAACATTTTTTGTATAATTATTCAACAAACTCTGGTTCACTTCTTAATTCTATATCAAAATTATTTTTAACTTTATTAATTATTTCTTTCTTTGTATTTAAAACATCTTCATATGTTGCACTACCTTTGTTAACTAAAACTAGTGCATTTTTTTCATATGTTCCAACATTTCCAAAATCCGAGCCCTTTAATCCAGATTTTTCAATCAAATACCCAGCAGGTATTTTAGCTAAACCACCACCCAAATCATAAATTGGCATGTCTATAAATTTTTCCTTTAGACTATTTGCTACTGATACTAGAACTACAGGGTTTTCAAAGAAAGACCCACAGTTACCCAATTCTTCCGGGTGTGGTAATTTGCTCCATCTTATGTCAGTAATTACATTGCGAATTTCTAAAGCTGTCGGGTTTTCTATTTTATTTTCTATAAAATATTTTTTAACAGCATCGTAGTCCGGAATTTTGGGTGAATTAGTGGAAAGCTTTAAAATTATGTCAGTTATTATGTACTGGCCTTTTAGTTGATTTTTAAACACGCTGGTGCGATAGCCGAATCCGCAGTCTTCATTTTTAATAACTACAAATTTATCACTGGTAGTATCGTAAGCTGTAACAGACTCCAGTACGTCTTTTATTTCTGTACCGTACGCTCCTACATTTTGAACCGGAGTAGCTCCAGCATTGCCCGGAATAGCCGACAATGCTTCTATTCCAGATAAACCTTGTTCAATGCTCCACGAAACTACATTGTCCCAATTCTCACCAGCACCTATTTTTACATAAACAATATCACCGTCTTCATCGACTATTTGTTTGCCCATTATTTCGATTTTCAGGATGTCTTTATTTTTAACAGTTTCGCCTAAAATAATATTAGAACCGCCCCCTAGAACAAAGTAATTATTCTTACCAAATTTATTAAAATAATCCAGTAAATTTACCGTATTTTTAATACTAAAAACACGCGCTGTGACGCTGATTCCGAATGTGTTCAGGGGCTTTAAGTTTATCACCATACTGTGTAAATCCATATACAGAATATATCATATATGATATATTATTTCCATGGGAAAAAAGAAATCGCTCCAAAGTTATATTGGATATTTAATTAAAACCATTCGTGAACGTGAAGGACTAACACAATCATCATTTGCTAAAATGTTAGACACTTCCCAGCCGGCAGTAGCCCGAATGGAAAAAGGTGACCAGAACTTTACCACGAAAGAATTAGAGCGCATCAGCGACACGCTGGGTGAGCGTCTTATTACGCTGGCTCCACGAGTTGATGACTTTGAAATAGTTGGTGGTAAAAAGCTATCAGGAGAAGTCACTACACATTATTCTAAAAATGGAGCATTGGCTCTAATGGCTGCAGCTCTTTTGAACGAAAAGCCCACTACTATTCATGGTGTACCACGTATTGAAGAAGTTTTTAGGTTTATTGAGGTTTTTGAAAGTATCGACATAAAAACAAATTGGCTCGGTGAACATATTCTTAAAATAACTCCTCCGGAAAAATTTGATATTGAAAACATCGACGAAAAAATCGCCGGTGGTATTCGTGTGAATTTATACCTTATCCCCCCACTAGCCCACAGAATGAAAGAATTCCGCTTACCTAACCCTGGTGGCTGTAAAATGGGTGAACGTACTATATCTGCACATCGCTATGCGTTGGAAAAATTTGGTATCAAAATCAAATCCGAAGCTAAGAATTATTTAGTTAAAAATAACGGTATTAAAAATGCTGAAGTAGTACTATACGAAGCGTCCGACATGGCGGCTATCAACGCACTAATGACTGCAGCTCTTGTGCCCGGCCAAACAATCATCCGGTTTGCACCTCCGAATTATCAAGTTCAAGATGTTTGTTTTTTCTTACAAAGATTAGGTGTCCAAATAGAAGGCATTGGTACAACTACACTAACTGTCCGTGGTGTTACTGAAATAAATGAAGAATTAGAATGGTACAACAGTGAAGACCCTATTGAAACAATGTTTTTCCTAGCGGCGGGTATTGTAACAAATAGTTCCATAACTATTAAAAGATGTCCTATAGAATTTTTAAGACTTGAACTACTAAAGCTGGAAAAAATGGGTCTTAAATACACTATGTCTAAAATATACAAAGGCAAAAATGGTCATGTAGATTTAGTAGACATAACAATAAAAGAAAGTCGCCTAAAAGCATTGCCGGACAAAATCCACGCACTGCCTTTTCCTGGTATCAATAACGACAACTTGCCTTTCTTTGTACCTATTGCGGCCGTAGCTGAAGGTACAACGCTAGTACACGACTGGACATGGGAAAATAGAGCAATCTATTTTACCGAACTAAACAGGCTTGGTGCCAAAGTCCTGCTAGCTGACCCGCACCGCGTATATGTAGAAGGTGGAACAGATTTACGTGGAGCTCAAATAGTATGTCCACCAGCACTGCGCCCTGCGACCATAATACTAATAGCAATGCTGGCAGCCGAAGGTAAATCAATATTGCGTAATGTGTACGCTATTAACCGTGGTTACGAAGGACTGGTTGAAAGGTTAAGTGAGCTTGGTGCTGACGTGCGCCAAATAAAAAGCATAGGTTAACAATGAACAAGTGCATTGTAGTTTGTGGCCAAACCGGAGCCGGCAAGAGTGACTTGGCGGTTAGTTTGGCTATGTATTTACAAAAGCATGGTATCAATGCTGAAATAATCAGTGCTGATTCACGCCAAGTCTACACTGGGTTTGATATAACCAGTGCCAAAATAACTACTACTGAAATGCATGGCGTTACTCATCATATGCTGTCCATTGCTAACCCAAATACAGACTACACCGTGGCTGACTACAAAAAATCAGCTTCTAAAATAATTGAAGATTTACATAATAAAAATATCATTCCGATTATTTGTGGCGGCACAGGACTATATATTGATAATTTGGTTTACAAACAAACAATTCCAGAAGTAGAACCCAATACCGAGTTACGCGCGGATTTGGAAAAACTAACAGCGCCAGAACTATTTGAATTATTACAAAAGAAAGACCCTGCCCGCGCCCAAAATATAGACAGTAAAAACAAGCGCAGATTAATACGAGCACTAGAAATAATTAATGAACTAGGTACTGTACCAGAATCCATGGAACCTGTTTTAAATTATGAAACTTTGTTTATTGGTCTCAAACTACCAACTGAAACCCTAAAAGAAAAAATAACAAAGCGAACCAACAAAAGAATGCCCCATATGGTTAAAGAAATTAAAGACTTGTATAACTCTGGGTTAAGTTACGAGCGTTTGTACAGCTTTGGTATGGAATACAAATGGCTATCCGAATATGCTCAAAATAAAATAAATGAAACTGCATGCATAAACGGTATCAACCAGGACACTATAAAATACGCAAAAAGGCAGATGACTTGGTTCAAACGAAACAAGCTAATTAATTGGCTTGATATGAGTAACCCTAAAGAATCAACCAAAACAGCTGAAAAACTGGTGTTGGATTTTCTTTCGTCTTAATTTATGTTATAAGTAAATACACGGGCGATTAGTTTAGTGGTAGAACGAAGGTCTCCAAAACCTTTGGTGGGGGTCCGATTCCTCCATCGCCCGCAGGAAAAATAGAAATAAAAATACCCCTTTCGGGGGTATTTTTATTTCTTTACTTCTTTAAAGAGAACGTGCTTACGTAGCTTCTTTGAGAACTTGCTGAATTCAAGCTTTTTCGTAACAGTTTTTTTATTCTTGCGAGTAAAATAAACTTCTTTCGTTTCTTTATTCTGTAATTTAACTAGGGCTTTCTGTGGCATATATCTATATCTATATTGATTACTTTGTAATTATAGCACAATCTTTATTTTATTGCAATTCTATCTATGAGTGGATTTATCCTGGTGACTATTTCATAGTTAATAGTCCCAGCAATATCGGCTATTTCTTCAGCAGTAATTACATTAGCCTTTTGCTGGCCAATTATAACCACCTCGGAGCCCATTTTAATGCCTTTTACGCCACTAACATCTATAACACACATGTTCATCATAATCCTGCCTAAAATCTTGCATTTTACGCCTCCTGCCAGCATATAGCCCTTGCTGGACAGTGATCGAGGCAAACCATCCCAATACCCTACTGGCACGCTGGCTACAGTCATGTCATGCGGGGCTACAAAAGTAGCATCATAGCCTACAACATCGCCTTTTTTGATATTCTTAACCTGAATAATTTTAGCCTTCCAAGTCAAAATAGGCTTTAATGGCAAATAATTAGTGGCGGTATTTTTAACCTCAAGACTAGGCCAAAGCCCGTAAAGACCAATTCCGCTACGCACAATATCAAATCCAGATTCTTGATTCATAACAAACCCCGAAGTTGCTGATGTATGAACCAAAGGATAATAACCACTTTCGTTTAGTTTATTTTGCCATATTGATAGAAGATGCAATTGCTTGTTTGTTATTTTGTCGAATTTATGACTTTCGGCCCCAACTAAATGAGTATAAATTGAGACTACATTTAATTCTTGATTATTGTCCAAGATTTTTATAAAGTCCGGCAGCTCATTTGTTTGTAAACCTTGGCGTGATAATCCTGTGTCGATTTTAATATTGACTAATAAATCCTGTATGTTGTCCTTCTTGATAATTTGTTTTAACAAGTCTAAAGACGATACAGTTATGTCGATATTGTATTTTATCGCTGTGTCGATTTGGTCCAAATATATTTGGTTCAAGACTAATACATCTACATCTTTATGTTTTTCTTTTATAGAAACAGCGTCACTCATTTCAAAAACCGCAAAGTCGGTGCAACCATTTTTAACCAAAGTATCAACTACAATATCCTGACCATGACCATAAGCGTTGGCTTTAACTACGGCCATAAGATTAGTTTCTTTGGGTAGTATTTTGCTGTAATTTTTAAAGTTTTTAACCAAATTAC
>CAYYSG010000012.1:11159-22170 GCA_964474375.1 uncultured Candidatus Saccharibacteria bacterium | reverse complement strand
AATTCCCGCCGCCGACACCCTATATTGTTTTTTATGATATAGTAATCAAATGCAGTCGTAGCTCAACTGGTTAGAGCACCCGCCTGTCACGCGGGAGGTTGCGGGTTCAAGTCCCGTCGACTGCGCAAAACAAAAAGCCCTTACCTTAGTGGGGCTTTTTGTTTTTATATTACACCAAATTCTAGTAACACCATTTTGTACATATTTATAGTTCGAACTGCATCATCTTTAGTTAAACCATAACTACTGCCCCCATGAGCAATGTCGTTACGAACACGGTGAGCTTGCCATGCTTGGTTATAAGTTCGGAAACTTTTTTCAGTGGCGTTGGTCAGGATTTCACCCAATGTATCCCCAGGGAAACCATTATTTTTCATAGATTCTTCCAGTAAAATATCGGCTTCTATTATGGCCAACTTCCAGTCGGACTGTGAGTTACTCTCTATCATATTTTCTACCAGTACCCATCCAGGATTTTTAGCTTGATTTTGCTTCTCATGAAAATGCTTTTTAATCAAAGCTTTCTTCATCGCGGATTCCTGTTTATCGAGGGATTTCATTTGCAAAATTGCATAAATAATCAGAGCCACCATTATGCTCGACAAAGTCCCAGACACAATACCCACACGAGTAAAAATCAAACCGGTTTGGTCTTTGGGACTTACAGGCTGACTATAGCTCACATTTTCATAGTAACCTTGTAGTTGGGCAATCTTCATTTTTTAATTATAACAGTTTTTCTATTTCAGAACCAAGAGAAAACAATATTTTGTCAGCAAATTTTGGAGCAATGATTTGAATACCTACTTTTAAGTTATTTTCAGTTTGGACTGGCACAGAAATAGCTGGCAACCCTGCAATATTTGCTGGTGCAGTAAACAAATCAGCAAGATACATCGATAAAGGGCTATCGGACTTTTCCCCTATTTTAAAAGGCATAGTTGGAGTTGTTGGTAACATGATAGCATCTACATCTTTAAAAGCTTCCATGAATTCTTTCGTTATTGCCTTTTGGATTTTTATGGCTTTATTATAATAAGCATCATAATAACCATGGGACAATATAAAAGCTCCTAGTATAGAACGACGGCGTGCTTCGGCACCCAAGAATTTACTACGGTTGTGTTTATAAAAATCCGAAACCGATGCAGAATCCACATTGTCTACTGAACCATATCTTATACTGTCAAAACGCGCCAAATTACTGGAAACTTCGGCTGGCATTAAAATATAGTAAACAGCCAACGAAAGAGGTGTCAGAGGCAAATCAACATCGACTATTTCATATCCACTATTTTTTAATGTATCGATAGTTTTGTTAAAATATTCCATAACTTTAGTATCGACACCTTCAGCAATAAATGATTTAGGTACACCGATTCTTTTTCGAAACTCAGTACGTTCGGCATTTCGTTTATCCATTGGAATAACTGTTGCGTCATTTTTGTCATAAAAATTTAAGAAGTTAAAAAGAATTTCAGCATCTTCGGTATTTTTAGCAAAAGGACCAATTTGATCAAGTGAACTAGCCATAGCGATTAGTCCATAGCGCGACACGGTACCATAAGTTGGCTTCATTCCGACTACTCCACAAAAAGCCGCTGGCTGGCGAATAGACCCACCAGTATCAGACCCAATAGCACATAGTGCCATGTTGGCAGCCACAGCTGCAGCTGAACCACCTGACGAGCCCCCTGGTACAAGAGTAGTATCCAAAGGATTTTTAGTTACCCCAAAGCCGGAATTTTCAGTACTAGCGCCCATAGCAAATTCGTCCATATTTGTGCGGCCTAGTATCACAGCGCCAGATTCAATTAATTTTTCTATTACAGGAGAAGAATATGTGGCTACATAATTTTCAAGCATTTTTGAAGCGGAAGAAACACGGTGGCCTTTGTATAGCATGTTGTCCTTTATGGCTAGTGGTACTCCGGTCATAAAGTTAGCTTTGCCATTAGTAAAAATTTCTTCGGCTCTTTTTACTTGTTCATCGATATCATCAAAGACTTCCAAATACACATTTAGGTCTTGGTTTTTATCTATAATATTTTGTTTATACGCATCCACGACCTCCCTGACCGTAACGGACTTGGAAGTATACATTTCGTGGAGGTTTTTAATTGTCAGGTTATTTAAATCAATCATATTATTCACTGCCTAGTACTTTTATCACTTTTACATAACCGTCTTCTTTGTTTGGAACTTGACCTAGGAAATCATCTTTGAAATTAGCATCTTGTGGAATATCTTCGCGCAGAACAAAATCCGCATCATTCTTAACAGTAGAATCATCATTTATTTCTACGGATTTGATTTGGTCAATATAACCCAAAATAGAGTCCATTTTAGGTATCAAATCCATGGCTTCTTCTTTAGAAACATCTATCTGGACAAGCCCAGCTAGGTTTACTATCTCTTCGTGTGTCATAGCGCCAGTATACCCTATTTACCCACCATTTTCAAAAAGTCAGATTCTTCGAGAATTGGGACGCCGAGCCTTACAGCATCATCATATTTGGAGCCGGGGTCAGCGCCGAGTAATAGATAATCTGTCTTTTTCGATACGCTACTAGCTACTCGGCCACCTTGGGCAAGTATGATGCTTTTAGCTTCATCACGCGAAAGTCCAATAAGTGAGCCAGTCAAAACCAAGCTCTTACCTAGAAATGCTGTCCCTGAGAGAGAATTACTGTGGTCTTTGATTTTTAGATTTTGGAGTAAACGATTTAGTAAATCTTTATTTTTAGGTAATGACAGCCAGTCGGTAACAGTCTGGGCTATGGCTGACCCAACACCATTTAGTAATTCTAATTCAACATAACTAATATTTAAAAACTTTTTTATACTTATAGCTTCTTTAGCAATCAAAAGAGCAGTCTCGGTACCAACGTGTTTGATACCTAGCGCATATATGAATTTAGACAAATCAACTTCTTTAGATTTTTCAATGGAATTTAACAAATTGTCGACACTCTTCTCTCCAAACCTATCTAGTTCTAATAATTTATCTCTGTTCAGGGTAAACAAATCCGCGCTATCTTTAATCAAACCTTCGTCGAACAATCTTTCAATTATTTCGTCCCCTAGTCCAATTATGTTGAGCCCGTGTTTGGAAACAAAATGTTTTACCCCTTCGCGAAGTTTTGCTGGACATTCTAAATTCGTACAATACATACCCACGCTACTGCCTTGGATTATATTTTCTTGCTGAACAGCCTGCTGACAAATTGGACATTTTTTAGGAAAAACAAATTTCTTTTCTTTGCCAGTGCGGAAATCAGTTAACACACTAACCACTTCGGGTATTATGTCTCCGGCCTTGCGAATAACCACAGTGTCACCTATTTTAATACCTAGTCTTTCTATCTCATCTTGGTTATGTAGTGTAGCGCGCTTCACAATAGTCCCAGCTAAGACTGTTGGACTAAGATGCGCAACAGGCGTCAGGACTCCACTACGACCAACTTGAATAACAATGTCTTCCACTAAGCTACTTGCTTCTTCTGCTGGGAATTTAAAAGCAATCCCGAATCGAGGTGATTTACCTGTATAACCTAATTCTTCTTGCTGAGCTATTTGGTTTACTTTTAAAACCACACCGTCGATCCAATAGTCTTCAGTTTTTTTATAGTTAATTGCTTTTTTCCAAAATTTTATTATTTCATCCACACTATGTAAAACTTTTGCATGAGGGTTAGTCGGTAGCCCCAGATCTTTTATAAGATGCAGTTCATCTATTTGAGTCTTTGGCATAGCTAAACTGTACATTCCTATATCGTATAAAAATGCACCCAATTTTCTTTCAGCAACAAGCGCAGTATCAAGCTGACGGATTGTACCTGATGCAACGTTGCGCGGATTAGCAAAAAGTTTTTCGCCTTTTTTAGACCGCTCTTTATTTATACGTTCTAATTCTTTCTCACCCATATAGACTTCGCCTTCGACAATCAGGTCGACTGGCTTCTTTAGAATATGTGGAATTTCTTTTATAGTTTTTATATTTTCGGTTACGTCCTCGCCTACTTTACCGTCACCACGTGTTGCAGCAGTAACTAATACACCTTTTTCGTAAGTTAAAATTATTTTAAATCCATCAATTTTTAATTCAGCCGTGTATTCCACATCGCCACCTAATTCTTTTTTAATGCGCTCGTCCCAAAGAGCGATATCTTCTTCTGTAAAAGCATCTTGAAAAGACCACTGCCGTATTTTATGAGTGACTTTTTTAAAACCAGGCAACACGCCACCAGAAACTTTTTGTGACGGAGAACTAGAGTCTTTTAAATTTAGCTGATCTTCAAGATCAGCCAATTCTCTTTTTAAAGAATCCAAAACCTCGGGACTAACAGCGTCCCGATCATACATGTGATATTCTTCGCGATATTTAGATACAATATCCCGAAGAGTCTTTATTCTATCTTCTATTTTTTTCTTGTCTTTCATGGATTAATATTCTGCGATAATACCTCTCTCCACTCGGTTTGGATTGGCGGTATCACAAATATTATAGCCAAAAACATCAATTTTGGTAGCTATTGGTACTGCTAACAAATCTCTCTCGATATAAGCCTTGAAACAAGCACCATTGACCGGAACCGCAATATCTACCGTATAAACATAATTCGACGATGAAGAACTAGTAAGTGTGGCAAAATAATTTACTGGTGTACCCTGATCATCTCTTCCGCAAAACATAGGAAACTGTACCGGATTTCTATTTGGGTCAAATTGTGTCGGCACTTTATCATTATAAAGCATACATTCCATTCCTACGTCAGCTGCAGCACGTGCACCGAGTGAGTCCCTACCCAGCCGTGTTAAAGATCTTTCTTTGTAGGCCAAATTCGCCACACCTACAGATAAAGACAATGCCATGGTAACGATCAGCATTGTATACAAAATAGCAAAACCTTTATGTTTATTCATATTACCAATTTAAGAGACTAGTCTTGATAATTTTCTCGCGTACTACCCCTCCTGTATCAACCCAAGACACAATCACGTCCACCAATAGTTCATCTGGATTCATCATATTGGGCTCCATTCGGATTTTACGATTAAAAACAGTCTGGCCGAGATTAAGAAATGAACCTGGGCAATTAGTACCAGGCGAACACATTATCGTACGACCACTATTTTCAACCTTGACTAAATTTGGGCACACTCCACCAGGACACTCTGTTATTTCATCAAATATAGGATCAATAGTACAAGCTCCTGTTTGACCATTAGCATAAACACAAGGGCACGCTGATACAGTACCAGAGCCTATAGTTAAAGGACATGACCCATTGTTAATTTGTGAAAAATCAGACCAAGAAGCTCCGCCGTTAAGAGCACTGTCTCTGTTGTTACGCAAATACTCTATTCCTTCTTGCAGTAAGTACTGTGCGGTGACTTCTAATCTTTGCCCGCGAGTAACCAATAGTATTCGGGTTACTAATGTCAGAATTGCCACAGTAACAGTCATCAATATTAGTATTGCGACAATAGTTTCTATCAAAGTAAACCCTTTTTGTTTTAAATAATTCATACACTTATAGTTTTAAATCTCTTTGGGATAAAGTAGTCTGGATAAAAAAAGACTTGGGTCTTTGCGTAGCATAGGATGTGGCTTTGATTGATACAACTACTCGAGGTTGCTCTGGATCAATACCAAATGGTTCGGCATGGTAAACATAGAATGTTAGTTCCTCAATATCCAGTGCTTCGTCTGTTATAGCAATTGGACTACTTGAACCAATAGTTCTAGCAATATAACCCCTACCAGTACCCGTATTAATACGTCTTTCGTACGTTATAAGTGATGGGATACCTAAATAAGTACCACTAAATGAAATAACTGAACTGCCCCCAAAAGAAAAAGGACACGAAAATGGTACACCTCCTGTGGTACAAGAAAAATCATGTCCGTATGCTACTGATCTTGAAATATGCTCCATCGCAAAAGACATATTATCCATCACGCGACGGTCTTGCCGTGTTTGGCGAACCCCTGCATTAGTAGCCATGAGTATACCAACAACAACCACAATAACAATAGCCAAAAGACTGAGTGACACTAGCAGCTCTATCAAAGTAAACCCTTTGTTATTTTTAAGATTATTTTTCATAATTTATTCAATACTTATATGACCAGTAGACCAGACTTTTACAACCCTGCTAGTGTTTATTGGTGAAGTTACGGTGATTTTTGCATAGCCAATAGTCGGCATTAATCCTGTACAACCATTATTCATAGGCAAAGTCGTACAAAAATAAGCATCTAAGTTAGGTCTTAAGAATGTAATATCTAAATGCTGTCCTGAAACTAAAGCACTACAGGAATAAGAACTACCTGACAATGCACAAAGCTCGATACTGCTTATTTTATCACCAGAATCAATATTGATTTTTTCGACACACTCATCAACTGTCTGTGTGGGATTACCACAAGCAGTACCAAGATTAAAATGTTTTAAATATGCTCGATCCCAATTACGACCGCCAGCAGCTTCATAGTCTGTAAATAAAATATAAGAAAATTCCCCGGCGTCTTCTGCTGAACCGCCACCAGGTCCGGCTTCAAAATGCATACCGTACCCGTTTTGATAAGCTGGCAAAAAACCCCCAGTAGACCTAACTGCCAATGCCATACCTTGTGCCCGTCTTATATTTAGAGCTATTTCTTCGGCGACGGTTTCAACACTAGTTCCCTTGCGGTAAGATGCAATTTGAAGTATTGCAATTGAAGTAATTATTACGACCAGTATTATAACTACAATCATTTCAATAAGAGTAAATCCGGATTGCTTATTTGTCTTAGGTATTATTTTCATAAATAAATTATATTAAATTAATTGCAAAAGACATCATGTCCATACTAAAAATAAAAACTATGAATCCACCTAGTGCAAGAAATGGCCCAAACGGCACTTGGGTTTTACCACTAAGCATTTTTCGAGACAAAAGAATTTTCAAAAATACAAAAGCAGCCCCTATCCAGAAAGAAATTAATATAGCTGAAAATCCAGCTGAAATTCCTAACAAAAAACCCAGTCCGCACATAAGTTCGATATCACCAAACCCAATCATGCGCCCTTTGGAAAAATACCATATAAGCCAAAATGGTAATGCTGTAATGAACCCAGCGGTAATATGTTCCAAAGACAGGCTGTTATTCATAAAACCAATTATAATAGGCACTGTAAAACAAAGTACTAAAAATAGCTTCATTAGTTTCCATGGCAGTATATAATGTCTAATATCATATACAGACATAACAATCAGTAAAGAGAAAATTTTAGCGTAAACTATAAAAAACAAAACTATTTGCCATAATTCACTATAAGTATTACTAACTCGCCAGAAAATAAGAACAAAAACAAATGCAGTCATAATTTCAACTATTGGGTACTGCAAGGATAGTCTACTGTGGCAATACCGACAACGCCCTTTTAAGAAAAGATGCGACAATACTGGAACTAAATCTTTGGCTGATAGTACATGTGCACATTTACTGCAGCGTGATCGCCCTTTGGATATTTTATTAGTATGAAGGCGCAATATAACCACATTTAAAAAACTACCAATAACTATACCTAGGATAAAAATAAACCCGTAGAGAACTATATTCATATGCTTATATTCTACCATATATAAATACAAAAGCTCTCAAAAATGAGAGCTTTTGGGCACCTTAAACTAGGATAGAGAGCTAGTTAGCAGCCTGCGAAAGTAGCACCAGTTTCAGTAACAGTAGCACCAGTACATGTACCTGTAGGGTTAGGGTTAGCTGTGAAAGATACACTGAATGTACCTGCACCAGATGTACCACAACTTTGACTATTAATTGTACCTACTGTGTGTTTACCAGCAGCCGCAATTCCGTCTGTACTTGTAGTTAATGCTGCATCATCACAAGCAGATATCAAAGCACCTACTATAGATGTTATTTCTGCTTTGAAAGCTGCAGTATTAGCTTTTGTACGAGCAGAGCCCATAGATGTGATTACCACTGATGAAAGAATACCAATGATTGCAATAACAACCAAAAGTTCAATCAGAGTGAAACCTTTTTGCATTTTTTTCATACGTATAAATAAAAAAATACTAATTATAATGTACTCACGCGAGTTATGTTAAGACATAATACAATCGACAAGATGAGTATTACATATATTGTACCATTTTATGTTGTACTAAATATATTAATACAACAAAAATGTGGATAACTATTTTATTTTTTATATACCTGATGCCAAATTATAAATTGGCATTAGTACTGATACCAAAAGTATTCCGACACCAAAACCAAGTACAACTATCATGATTGGTTCAATGAGCGCGACTATAGTATCAACTGCTTGGTCGACTTCGCGACGGTAAAATTTACCTAATGTTCTTAATACTTGACCTAGTTTACCTGTTTCTTCGCCAACGCGAACCATTTGTGAAAGCATGATTGGCATTTCTTTGTGTTTACTAAGAGCAGTCGAAAGATTAATTCCAGCTTTGACTTCTTCGGCTACTTCGTTGATTATGTTTTCGTATATTTTATTACCGACAACATTTGAAGTAACTTCCAAGGTACGAATGATTGGAATACCCGATGAAAGCATAGTGTCGAGATTATCCGCAATACGAGCTAAGTATAATTTTTGGTACAAACTCTTGATAGCAGGAGCAGTTAGCTTGGCTCTATCTTTCCATTCTTGACCTTTACCACTTCGGAGAAACAACACCGCCATAACAACAAAACAAATGAAAAAAATCAGCATGAGTAATCCATAATCAACAAAGAATTGAGATATGGCAAGGACAACCTTGGTATAAACTGGTACTGCTTGACCGGACTGAGTTATCATTTCGCCCAATTTTGGAATAATGAATCTCATCATTAGGACCATCACAGCAAAAAAAGTCACAATAACAAACACCGGATAAATAAGAGCATTACGAGTCTTTCGACTAAGTTCATACTGGCGTTCCATGTAGTCAGCTAAAAAAACAAAAGTTTCTGAAAGTTTACCTGATTCTTCCCCTGCGCGGACCATGTTAACAAAGAAGTTTGAAAATGTTTCTGGATATTGCGACAGTGCTTGGGATATAGTAGTCCCCGATGCGAGATCATTCGTAACACTACGAAGCTGTTCTTTAAGCAATGGGTTTGCAGCTTGTTCGGAAATCAAAGTAAAGGCTTTGTAAGCTGAAACATTGGCTTCAAACAAAGTCGAGATTTGTCTTGCCATAAATACGACTTCTTTAGCAGGGACTTTGTTTAAAAAGTTTAAGAACTTTTTTTCAGAACTTTCACCAGATTCTTTTATTGAAGTAATAACAATACCCCGGTGTTGCAATGTTTCAATAGCTGTATCTTTTGATACAGATTCAATGCGACCCATTTGGCGTTCGCCTGCATTTGATAAACCTTGGTATTCGAAAATCTTCATAAAAAATTATTATACGTATCTAGACTTTAGTGAGTCAGGGTTGGTTGAATATTCAAGAGCAGTTTCTAAAGAAACTTCACCTTTTTCAATAAGATCAAGCAGGGTTTTATTCATGTCCACCATACCATGGTCTGTACCTGTTTCTATTAGTACAGGTACTTCGTGGGTACGTTTTTCGCGAATTAGATTAGACACCGCAGGAGTTGCAACTAGTAGTTCATACGCCAATGCTCGCCCACCGTTTATTTTTGGAACTAGTCTTTGTGAAAGAATACCAATCAAAGACGAAGCTAGCTGTAGACGAATTTGATCCTGTTGTTCACCTGGGAAAGAATCAATGATACGATCGATTGTTTGTGCAGCAGTATTTGTGTGGAGTGTTGATATAACTAGGTGTCCTGTTTCGGCAGCAGTAACAGCCGCAGCCATTGTTTCGTGTGTGCGCATTTCACCTATTAAAATAACATTTACATCTTCGCGGAAAATTGACTTCATAGCCGTGTCGAATGATTCAGTATCTCGGCCAACTTCTCTTTGGTCTATTACGGACTTCTTTGGTTCGAAATCAAATTCCACAGGATCTTCCACCGTAACGATGTGCGCTGGTTCTTTTAGATTTATTTCTTCTACCATTGCAGCCATTGTTGTTGACTTACCTTGCCCCATAGGCCCAACAACTAAAAAGAATCCTTGCTTTTGCATTGCAAAACTTTTTAGAATTTCAGGTAAACCAAGCTCATCAATGGTTTTTACTTTGGGTACACGGCGTAGCGCAATAGCAGTATTACTACTTTCAACATATGCATTACCACGAAATCGAACACTGGAATCAGATGTAAAAGAAAAATCTAAATCATGAACTTGTTTGAATTCCGCAAGCTCGTTATCTTTTAGCATTAAATTTAGATATTCATTTACATCATCTAGACTTAATGAATCCTGCCCTTCAACAAAAGTCAAAAGCCCATCAATCCGAACAGAAGGAGGCTTGCCTACGTTGAAATGTATATCTGATGCATTTCTGTTATCGAGTTCAGCTAATAATTGATTTAAATTTTGTTTATAGTCCATTTTTCACGAATTAAAGTCTTTTAAATGATAGAAACCTATAAAGAGTATACCTCTTTAATTGGTATCTTTCCAGCAAAGGCTTTAATAAAAGCATCTTCTTTCATAGTTAGCATGCCCTTTTGCCTTGCTAGCTTGTATATTTCGTCCTCTTTAGGGTTCGACAATATCAGGTGTTGCATTTCGGTATCAATAGGAAACATTTCAAAAACCGGCATACGCCCAGCTAGTCCAGTTGGGTGGTCAGACGATAATATAGGCTCATAAATGGATTCTGGCTTTGGTAAGTCTTTCTTAAATTCTTCTGGTAAATCAGCAGTACTCTCGTTATATAAATGCATTATAGTTTCGGGGATTTCAACAGGTTTTTTATTCGCATCACTAGCAAAAGTCTTGGTTAGACGCTGAGCAACAGACAGTATCAAAGTTGGGGCTATTAAATACGGGTCAATACCCATATCAATAAGACGTGGGACTGCGCCTACTGCATTATTCGTATGCAAAGTCGCTAA
>CAYYSG010000012.1:0-11059 GCA_964474375.1 uncultured Candidatus Saccharibacteria bacterium | reverse complement strand
TATCAATAAGACGTGGGACTGCGCCTACTGCATTATTCGTATGCAAAGTCGCTAATACCAAGTGCCCAGTAAGAGCAGCTTGAATAGCTAGCTCGGCTGTTTCTTTATCACGTATTTCCCCGACCATTATTACATCTGGGTCTTGACGGAGTATTGACCGCAAACCTGTAGCAAATGTATAACCAATCGCACTGTGGACTTGAGACTGAGTAATACCATCAATATGATATTCCACAGGATCTTCTAAAGAAACAATATTTTGGGTTTCCCTGTCGAGCTCAGAGAGCATCGCGTAAAGTGTGGTTGATTTACCGGACCCTGTCGGACCTGTAACGAGAATCAGTCCGTATGGGCGAGACAAAGCTTTTTTCATAATATCCAAATGAGTTTGATTCATTCGGATTTCATTTAGTTCAAATACACCTGAAGAAGTATCCAATATACGGATGACGACTTTTTCACCATAGTACGCTGGCAAAGTTGAAATACGTAAATCAACTTTACGGTTTTGATACACAACAGAGAAACTCCCATCTTGAGGCTTACGGTGCTCATCTAGTAGTAACTTTGCATTTAGTTTAACTAGTGCCACAAGTGATGCTGCGGCTTCACTGGGAATAGTAGTTTTAGTTTCAAGTGTGCCATCAACACGATACCGTACACGTACCATTTTACCAGTATTTTCCATATGAATATCCGAAGCTCCTACAGAAATAGCATCTCGAATAATAGTAGAAAGAACTCGCCTCATTGGAGCGTCTTCTTTTGTGGCACTTACGTCTACTGGTTTTGTTTCCTCGTTTGTTATTTTAAGTAAATCAGATTCTTCGCCAGACGAGTTCCGTGAGACTTGCTTTAATGCATCGTCCGCTATATTCCCTACGCCACTATAACGAGCCAAGATGGACTTCCAAAGCCTGTTTGATACGATAAATAATTTATAAGGTATGTTTTTATTTTCACTGATGAAACGAATAGCTTCTTTAATTCCAGGAATATTAGGATTAGTAATACCAATTTCCAAAATACCGTCTTTGATTCCTAATGGAACAATTCCGTATTCTGAAACAGATGATTCTGTTATAAAAGATATAGCTTCGTTTGTTATTTCACTAGGTTCTTTTACGGTATAAGGTATTCCATATTCAGTAGATATTGCAGCAAGAATATTTTCCTCGGTAATACCTGATTTAATCAGGGCTTCTGCAATATCGCCGTTAAAATTAGTCTTGGCTATTTCTTCTATTTTTTTAGCTGATTCGGGTGTAATCAAACCAGAGCGAATAAAAATATTTATATCATTCATGATTATCTTGTTGTAAATTCAGCTTGTAATCCAGCACTAGATAGAGGGGTTTGTATTCGAACAGTATAGGTTATTTTAGAAGTAAGACCAGTAGCAACAGAAGTAAAATCGCCAGTATCTGATTTGTATGTAAAACTAGGCAATGTAATTAATGAATCATTCGATCCTAAAAGAATAGCTGAGACTTTGTCACCTTGGGACAAGCCTCGGATAGCAATACTAGCAGTAGTTGTTGTTATTTTTGAAACTATAATTTCAGCATTGCCTATTTGATTTACACCTAAACTAATATCACGTGAACTAGAAGAAGCATTCTCCCCTGAGTTGCTAATAATATTGGCGGTATTGCCGATTTTAGAAAATGGGTCAATTCTACCTTTTTCCGGCATAGGGTTAACATACGCCCCTGAGGAATTTAAAGAATTGAACACAGGTGAATTAAACAAACTAATATCTAAAGAAATAGTATTAACACCTAGTAATGCCTTTATAAAATCATTACCCAAGTTTGATTCAGTAGTAGCAACAATACCATCATCCCCGGCTGGCACGTTACCTTTGGATTTCACAGAAAATAAAATTATTCCTATGACGATTATTCCTATGACGATGAATACAACTTTTTTAGACATAATTAATTTTTAAGATAGTAAATTACAGCTCGCATTGTAATATCATAAACACCTTCTGGGTAAACAGTTTTTTTAGTAGTAGAAGCCACATCACTAGGACCAGGGACCTTGATAGTTAGTGCGACTGGTTCTATTAGTCTTAGATTTCTTTCTATATCGCTTACTAGTAATTTAGCATTGGCGTATGTGGCTCTGACAGTAAAGTCCAATGTAAAAGTACCATATGGTAGTGATGGTGTTCCACCAGAGTCAGCTCTAATTGCCTGACCTTGGGAATTGGTTGGTGTGTCGGTTTTTGTTGATTCAATTTTTGTTTCTAACTTTGGACTTTCAATAACAAGACCATATTTTTTAGCCAGAGTTTCAAGTTCTAAAACTAGCTTGATGTTGTCCACGTTGTTAGGTAGCATGTCTTCTAGTCTTTGGCGTTCTTCAGCTGAAATGGAATTATATCTTTCAGAAAGAGAAGTTCTTCGGGATTCTAAATCCTGAGCACTTTTCATAGCGCTAGAATATTCTATTTTGTTTAGTCTTAATTTTTTAATACCATCATATGCACAAGTAGATTTGTCGCACATATACTGAGGCACAATGAACATCATAGTAGTAGCAATACTAGCTGCAAAAAAAATAATAGAGAGTATGGTTTTCATATTATTGGTTTCTTATATTAGGATTAGTATTTCGACTACTAGTATCAACTCCCGTAATGACTTCATCCATATTAGAACCAGTGTTAACAGGATTAACATAACGTGAATATAGTAAAAATTCTGGATCTACAGTCATGGAAATTTCAAAGGTTATAAGCCCAGTGTCTTTAGTATCAAGATTTAGATTAGAAAAAACAACATCACTAATATAACGACGAGCTTCTTCGTCCAATGAAAATTGTTCACTTTGTTCAGCGATAGTTTTATAATCAGGTGCTCGCCCAACCAAACGTACTATATTTTTTCTAGTAGAATCTGCTTCCATATATGAGAAAGAAGTAAACTGTACATTTTGCAATGTTATTCTTTCCACTAAATTTAGCAAACCCGTAAATGATTTATGTTTGGATAAAATATCCCGACTGGCACGCAAACGTTTGTCGAATTCTTCAATTGTTCGAACAGATAGACCTTGATTGAATCTTTCTTTAGCTTTGTTTAGACTATCCTGATATGAACCAATCTGAGAATCGAGTGATGTCCTCAAAAAATAAGTAAAACCGGCTACACCCAATACCACAACAAAAACCCCAATCGAGAGTACAAACATTACAGAACCAAAAGTAGTACTGGTTCTTCTTTTAGATTCATGTGGGATAAATGTGTTGTTTTTTATTTCCATAAAATTATGCAAGTAGTCTCATTGCTAAACCTGTAGCAATGGTGAACTCTGGTTCTATACTAGGAATAATGTCTTTGACTAAATCAGGCACTACGGTACGTTCAAAAGGATGACTTTTTTCAACAGAGAAACCTAAAATATTCTGAGTAAATTCAACAATTCCATTCATTTCAGCACCACCACCCAATAATACTGCACGCACAGGAGATGCATGTGAATATTTTTCGTATTCAGATACAACATTTTGAATATCAGACAATATTGATTTATAGGTATTATTGATTATATTTTCATTTTCAGTTACACCTCCAAGAGTAGCCCCGTGTTTTATTTTACGAGCAGTTATAAAATCCATACCTTGCGAAACAAGCGCTGTTTCTATTTCATTGAAACCACGATCCAGCGATATAGCGCGCCTCATTGAACCTTCGTGGATAATGCTGACCTTTATATGGCTACCCCCTAGATCAATGAGCACAATAGGAGCTCTTTCGTGAGTATAAACACTGCGCATACTGGAGAATATTTCTATTTCGTATGTTCGCGGTACAATATCGGCAAGTGCTGCGTATGAAGCAGTTCTTTTTTGTGTTTCGTGAGACACTGCAACCAGTAATAAATTCTTTTTACTAGCATCTATTGCATTAGGAGGCAAAATTTCTGCTGGCAATGGGAGCCAATCAATATCAACGTCGTTTATGGGAACTGGCACGACACGCCTAGCTTCGGTTGATACAACTGTCTTCATTTCAGAATCAGTAATTGATGCTGGTACTGTTATGTCTTTCAAAAGACAAGCACTAGTGGGTAAAGACATAGCAATATTGTTAATATCAATTTTGCATTCTTTGATTAGTTCTTTTATAGCCTCGCCTATCTTCTCGGGAGTTGGGGTAGCACTGGAACCAACAGGCATATCCGCGTATGGACCTGTGGCAATAGCACCATAAGTATCCAGGATTATTTTGTTGTTCTTTAGGGAAAGTTGGACGACTTTTATACTAGTTGCACCAATGTCAATACCCACAGAAGTAAGGTAAGATTCCTTCTTTTTAAAAAGAGAAGATAGTTTGTCCTGCAACGAATCGATAAATGCCATATACGTATAATAGTATATCACAAACGGATTATAGTATCATAGAGTTATGCGAGCTTTGGACTGGATAATTCAAAGTCTGGACAGGATTATTACAAATGAACGATGCCAGATTTGCAAAAAGTCAGGTTTACGAATATGTAAAGGCTGTTTAGTTTATATAAAACCCCCAGAACATGATTTGCCTGAATATATATTTGCTCTTTATGAATATAGAGACCCGTATATAAAGCAAATCTTAACTGATGCAAAATACAGGAATAAATTTGCGGGACTAAAAGCATTTGACCGAGTAATGCATGATGCAATGCTAGATATTATTTCAGAATATGTAGAGCTAAACAACTACAGCAACATTATACTATTACCAGTACCAATATCAAACAAAAGACTACGTGCTCGTGGCTACAACCAAGCTGAAATAATAGCAAATTCAATATATAAAATAAGCACAGGCATAATACTGGGCAATAAAATAATTAAAAAAATAAAAGACCGCACACCCCAAGCCAGTATTCATAGCAGGAAGGAGCGCCTGCGAAGCCCTGTTGGGACTTTTGAAGTTATCAACAAAGAAATGATACAAGATTCTTTGTGTATCATAATAGATGACATTACAACAACAGGCGGAACTATTAACGAAATGCGCCGGATTCTTATAGAATCCGGCGCACGTGACGCATTTGGACTAAGCATTGCTCACTAGCTATATCGCCTATTAAATACCCAGGCTTTTTAGGAAAGATTTATTACTTGGACTACGCTCTAAGAATGCTTTTAATGTTACATTTTCGTCGCGCGTAGCTCCGGCTTCTAGGATTTCTTTCCTGTAGCGCATACCAATACGCTGACTAAATACACCATTCTCTTCAAAAATAGAGAAAACATCTTCCGCATAAACTAACGCCCATAAATACGAGTAGTACAGGCTATCGTACCCTGCCATATGTCCGAACCCTGCTGGAAAAAGATTTTCTTTTGCTGGTTTTATACCAACTATTTTTGTAATTAAATCAGTATGATGTTTGTTGTAGCTTTTAATTTTACCAGTATGAATATCAAGATCAAGACGAGTTTGAGCTAATTGTCTAGCAACAAATAGAGATTCTAAGAATTTCCTACTTTCTAATATGTTTTTTATTTGGGATTTATTTAAAGACTGCCCTGTTTTATAGTGCGAAGATAATTTGGTCAAAGACTTTTCGTTCCAAACAAAATTCTCTAGCATTTGACTTGGCAATTCAACGAAATCCCAAGCAACATTAAAAGAAACCTGTGATTCATACTGCCCGTTATAGAGCATAAAATGTAGTGCATGTCCGAATTCGTGATATATGGTTTCGACTTCACGTAGATTCATAGTACTAGGAACCATGTTTTTACCAGTACCCTTTGGCTCCCTGAAATTACAAACCAATGTTATCATTTTTTCACCACTAGTCTGTGTTTCAAAAGCCGCAGCGTGAGAATACTTGTTTTCTCTTGGATATAAATCCATTAGTAGGTGCGATAGAGTTTTTTTACTCTTAGCATCTACAACTATAAAATGCATGGCGTCCTTATGCCATAATTTTGTGTTTTGTTTTATGAACTTTATACCTAGAAGATTTTCAAAGGTTTCAAACATAAAATTTAAAACTTTTTCGGTTTGAAAATATTCACGCAAATTCTCTTCATCTATATTAAATTTATCTTTTTTTAATTTATTAGAAACATAAGCACTATCATAAAATTCTATTTTAGATATACCGATTTTTTTAGCATAGTTATTCAACAAATCTAAATCTGATTTTGCCGACTTTTTGATTTTAGAAATCAAACCATCCACAAATTTGTTTACCACCTGACTATTTTTTGCCATTTTGTCAGCTAACTTATAGTCAGTATAGTTTTTGTAACCTAATAATTTAGACTTCTCGATACGCAGATCTATTAGCTTTTTTAATACATCTAAATTTTCCTTGCCACCTTTCATTGAATTTTTGACGGCTAATTCTTGGCGTTTATTTCTTGAATCAGCATTAGACAAAAATGGTCCAACTTCAGGATAAGCCAAGGTTACCTTATATAGCCCATCCTTCTTTTTTAATCCATTTATAAAGTCAGTCGGTAACCCTGCCAGGTCTTCCTTGGTGCATAGTATATAGTCCTCGTAGTTATTTATATTTAGGCTGAATTTTTGATTGAGTTCGTTTAGGCTTTTTATTATGGACTTTAGTTTGTCCTGACTTTTTTTAGGCAATTCAAAACCCATACGCTTGTAGGATTTATACATATCTTCAGCTAGTTTAATACTAGGACCATTGAGTAGCTTCTTTTCTTTTTTAAAATTGCCATCCATGTATTTTTTAAACACACCGTATAATTCTATATCATACTCCACATCAACAAGAGCGTTACTGGTTTCTATTTCTACTTTTTGGCAAGCATCTCGAACTAATTTATTAGGATGCACTTGAGTTAATAAATGTATTTTATTAAAAAAACTTCCATAACCCCCTTCAGAATTTTCAAGAGCTAAAACTACATTTTTGAAAGTCAGGTCTTCCTTTAAAGACTTTATTTTTTGATATTCAGACTTTTTGTGGTTTATGTATTTATTCGTAAAAGAATTAATCTCAGAGATTTTTGGATTAGCCCAAGCAAATGTATTTTTCATATGAAGCCAGTTTATAGGAAAAATAACCAAATATCAAACGACAAAACAAAAATAACCCTCGTTTGACACAAGGGTTATTTTTGTTTGTTGTTTAATTTAAGCTGTTGCTTCTTCTGTTGCTTCAGCTGGTGCTTCCATAGGAGCTTCTGCTGGAGTAACTGCTGGTTCAGTAGCTGGATTTACATTTGGATCAGCTGCGGGATTTGTTATTGGGTCCATAAAATTATTTTTATATTAAACTACTAATATATTTACCATAGCATCTATACCTGATATCAACAAGCTTTTGTTTAGAAATTTATTTTATTTTCTTCTTCACCGGCGATAGAATGAGTTTTTGTCATAGGCTTGAGACGTGCAAATAGTACAAGCCCGAGAGCAATCAATGCTACATTTTTAATTATATACTGCCCTATTAAATTCGGGACTAGGAATCCATCCCATATATATTCCGGTATCATGAACATTGGCATGATTGTTGTAAACATATGGAATAATAGTAACGCAAATGTTATACGCTCTAATTTCGGAATAAGTATCATAACAGCCACAATTACTTCGAACAAACCAAAAAGCTGAACGAATAAATCTGGATCGATACCATTTAAGAATGTTGAGTTGAGCAATGCTATTACTAGTGGCCCCGCAGGCGAAAGCATCAGGACTTTTAAGATACCAAACCAAAAGAATATTATAAATAGTGCCACGCGCGATATAACATCATACTCATGACGAAAGAACATGATAACCTTTTTATCGAAACGCTCTATTGTTTTTTCCATATAGCATCAATAATACTCCTGCCTAAAAAAGTAGTCAATTGTCCAAGTATTTTATTCTGAAGTATCCTAATCTTTTTTATTTTCAGGACCCCACTGCCAGCGCGGCTTTTCGCCTTTTTTATAACAAATACGAATAAGAGTTACAGTAAGAAGAGTAATCGGCAAGAAGAAAGTAAAAACATGTTCTTTTGCTGGAGAATTTTCGTCGATAGTGAACCCGAAAAGTAAAGCAAGCACCATATAGCCCAACGTTACTGCCCAGCCCTGCCAAGTAACCGGATACCAGCCCCAGCCATATTGTTTTCTTTTGAACCAAATTTCTTTTTCCATATGAGGAGGCGAGAAGATTCGAACTTCCGGACCTGTAACAGTCGGCGGTTTAGTAAACCGCTGGTTTAAACCACTCACCCACGCCTCCTTATAGAGCTACTATAGCATAAAATAAATAATAGAAAATAGGCTTTTAGGAGTAGTCTTTTTATGCTATAAAGGTGTTACGGAACCGTGTCGGAGTGGTCTAACGTACCTCTTTGCTAAAGAGGCAGGGTGTAAAAGCCCTCGCGAGTTCGAATCTCGCCGGTTCCGCAAGCAAAATGCCCCTTGTTGCCAAATATGTTATGATTAGATAGTATTAGTTTTAAATAAATCATTTTATGGAACAATTTAACCCAAAACTACCAGAGGAAATAATCATTCCAACACCTGAACTAAAAACCAACCCAGAAGGCAAAAAATATGAGTACGAGAAAAATGGTACTTATTACGGAGGAGACTACATGCCTGAACCACCACAGGAAATCAATTTAGGAGAAGACCTACCTCCGCCACCAACAGAAATGAACCAAGTTATTTAATCAACAAAACTAAAAGCCCAGACATTCTACTGTCTGGGCTTTTTTATTTAGTGTACGTGGGGTTTGGTTTCGCCTATTTGTTTGCCGTGTAGCATTTTTACAGCTATCCATGTAGTAACAGGTATAGCCAATATAACACCGATACTACCTACAAGAATTTGCAATATATGACTAGCTACAGATTCGTTGGACAATATCATACCTAATGGACCTACAGCATGCTGGACTATTAGTAGTGTATCCACCAGCGCCGCCCCAATGGAAACAATGGCTAGTGTGTCAACCAATGCCCCAATGTGTTCCCGTCCGAAACGCATAGCGCTAGCTAATAAATCTCTTTTGGTTATATTTACATTATTTTTTATAGTTTCAGCAATGTACACAGCTTGGGAAACAGCAGCATCGTATAGTACCCCCATAAGTCCAATCAAGACCGCACCTAAAAATAGTGCGCGCATATTAACTGCCCCATTTTGTGACACCATAAAATACACCGATGATTCACTAGAATTACCAGTAAGCCCCGCGCTAATGGATGCCATTATACTAATAAAAGCCGTAACAACTAAAGTTATCAGCATTCCTAAAATAGCAGCATAAGTTACCCTGTTTTTACCATGAGTAATCAAAGCCGAAAGAGACGTCAAAAATATTGTCGTTAATAGTATTAATACAAAAGTATTTTTGCCATCCAGTATTCTAGGCACAAGAAAAGCAAAAATAACAAAAATCGTTACAATCAAACTAACGAGCCCTCGAAAGCCTTTTTTCCTACCGACTAAAAGAGTCACCAAGATAAAAAGCCCCGCCAGCAGGAACAATGTTGGCTCGCGTGAAATTGTAACTACGTTATAAACCGGACCTATATCCCCTGCAGTTTCTTCTATGTACACATTTTGACCGGGCGAAACTGGTGAATAAGAATTTGTAACAGTTAAATTATTTCCTGATTTAGTATAAACATTGATACTCTGAACACGTTCCACGATATCAGTACCAGGCAGGATATTTGATTCTTCGGAAATTATTTTTGTAACTTCACCTTTTATAATACTCATATATTATGCGCATGATTTACACAAACCAAAAAGCTCGATGGAATGTGTGTTAACTTTTTTAAAATTTGGATTTTGCTTCAAAGCTTTGGCCACCAAAGAATCAATCGAACAACCATGAAAATCGCTGACTTTTTTACAACTAGTACAAACTATATGATGATGGTCGTCAGTATGAGCAAGCTCGTAGAATGTAGTATCCTTTTGTATAAATACTGGCATCACAATACCCTGCTCGACGAAAAAATTAACCACGCGGTATATTGTCGATTCGTTGGCTTTGATGCTGGATAACTGCATTATGTCTTTGATAGACAAAGGCTGAGTGTTACATTTCAAAACTTCCAAAACTGCGTTCCTGGTAACGGTGTTTCTGGAACCTATAGATTTAAGAGTATTCGAGCTATTCATAATATAAATATTAACACAAAAACCAAAGATTCTAAGCTTTGGTTTTAAGAAAAATTAATGTGTATGCGGAATGATTAGTAGTGACCCCAAAAGAAGCACGAATCCTATTATAAAACCCAAAGAGCTTTTTTTGTTCCATTTGTTTTCTTTTATATCAGTCAAGACTTTGAAAGCAATTATTCCGGCTGAAACAGTCATTAGGATACTCTCGAATATTTCAGATTCGTTAATAACCAGAGAAACAAATACAGACAGTGAAACAAAGAAAGAAACAAGCAAGGCCTTTTTAGGAGGGACGCCACTACCAGTCAATAATACTTGCTGTCCTGACTGCTGAATGAACTGATGTCCCAGTACCCCAATAGCTGATGTAAAACCAGCAACCGGCGAAATAACAAAACCAGAAACAATAGCAATACCGTCAACGATGTTATGCATGAAATCAGATACCAGGATTTTTACAGCAGAAACTTTGGAATGCGAATGATGAGCTGATTCAGAATCGTGATGATGATGAAATTCTTTGAAATAATAGCTAATCAAAACACTAACAATGAAGCCTACCAGTAGCCCAGCAAGAGTCATCCCGGCTCCAGCTATTTCTAGTGATTCTTTTATTAGTACAAAAATAAGCGCAGCATATACCCCAAGACCAAAGCCTTTGACCATTGGGATTTTAAAGAATTCTACTCTTTTAGGTAAAAAGTATAATAGAGCAATAGGTAGCCCTGCGACAATTAAAAGTGTAATGATTATTTGCATATTTAAATAATATATTATATTGATTGTAATTGCAAATCATTTGCAATTACAACAAAATTATTCTTTTAGACTTATCAACAGCGCTACCATTATAACCCTGTTTATGCCTCGCTAAATGGTATAATTAGGATATATTAGTTTAATCCTAATTTATTAGTAATTTTATT
>CAYYSG010000011.1:17291-22436 GCA_964474375.1 uncultured Candidatus Saccharibacteria bacterium | reverse complement strand
AAGTTAAAAAACTTGGTTTCCTAAAACGTGATCCTCGTGCAAAAGAACGTCGTAAGTTCGGTCTTAAAAAAGCTCGTAAATCTCCACAATGGAGTAAACGTTAATTTTATATTAACTTTTGCAAAAATCCCCGAAAGGGGATTTTTCGTTTGCTTAATCTTTTATTTTGGAGTATTATGTTCTTTAAGTTCTATGACAGCGTATACATAAGCTAAACAAAAAATTAAAACCTGTACAATGCAGGCATGCTTTAAAAAGCGAAAACAAAAAGCCCGGCACATGTCGGGCTTTTTTTATTGGCAAAAATCAGTATAATAACGGGTATGAGAGACAATGATGAAATACTAAATGAAGACGTAGAATTTGTACCAGATGAAGAAAATTCTGGGGGTAGTTCAATGTCCGGTGAAGCTAAGCTAAATAAACAAAAAGACAAACTCGAAGCCCTAAAAGCCGAGAAAGAAGAATACCTACTGAACTGGCAGAAAGAGCGCGCGGACTTTATGAACTACAAAAGGGAAGAGGAGTCCCGAATAAAACATGCTCGGAATATTGGGTTCGAACGTGGGGCAATGGGCGTTATTAAAATGTTGGATACTTTTGATATGGCTATGGCTAACACTGAATCCTGGAACAGTGTGGATGCTAATTGGCGCGTAGGTGTAGAGTATATTTATAACCAAGGAATACAGTTTCTGGAGGATGCCGGTATAGTGGTAATCAATCCAGCGGTTGGTAGTCCAGTTGACCCCAAGCTCTCTGACGCTGTAGAAACCGCGGAGACAGACGATACAGCATTGGACGGTACTATTTCAAACGTCATCCAAAAAGGCTACAAAACAAAAGATTCTATCATCCGCCCAGCTCGAGTCAGTGTGTATAAAATTACATAGGCAAGACCTATGTACATAGGTCTTGCCTATGTAGAGAAAAGCCGCTTATACAAGCGGCTTTTAAATAATTTTGTTAGGGTTAGCTAATCTTTTCGTGAGTAGCAAATCCTCTGTGGTCAACACCGGAACGAATTCTTTCCTTAATGAAAATAGTTCTTTCTTTTGCAACTAATTCTTTTAGGATACGCTGGATGTCTTTTTCTATTTCTTCCCAATCAAAAACTGGTGATTTTGTAAAACGGATATTGTATTTTCTAAACGAAATTTCAATAATTCCTTCTACTTGTAGTATGGCACCTGCAAGATATTGTGTATCTTGAGGCACTACTTCTTTTTCATGATTCAAAGACATAAGACCACCATACTTTAGATCTTCTTCTTTTTCAAAATGAAGGCACATTTTAGTAATAGGATCACTAATATGATATGCAATAATATCTTTGTTAGGGAATTCCTCGATAGTGATCATCAGTTTAGCTAACTCCGGTCTTGTTGGTTGAGATTTAGCTGGACCAGGTTCTTGGGTTGAGTCTTTGGTCGAATTTTTTACTTTATTGAATGAGGATAAAAAATCTTTTATTTTTTTAAACAGCCAGACTTTTTGAGTTTTGTTTGAAAGGTTTAAGAAAAAATTCTTGATTCTTGATTTAATTGTTAAGTTTTTCATATACTATATGTTGAATTTATTAGGTGTATTATATCATATAAAGATAATAAAGTCAAGCTAAAAGTCCTCCTTGAAGTAAAACAAAAAGGTTATAAAAACGGCGAATCCATAATCCGTCCAGCCAAAGTCGCAGTATATAAAATTACATAGGTCTTGCCTATATAGAGAAAAGCCGCTTATCTAAGCGGCTTTTTGCTTGTTGTTTTTTGATTTAAAGTTCAGAAAGACTCAGAACTTTTTCACCATTTTGTTTTCTCCAGGTATTTATGTTTATGAGAGTTTTATTTTTGATATCCTCATATTCTGATACCCTTAATTCTTCTGCCATTATGCAAAGCATAATTGCAAATTTTTGTTCCAGATGCGGAAGTAAATTGCTTGATGCTACAAAATAATTTGTTGCCCGGATACCACCACCGTACTGTTGCTCGTCTGGGTTTTCACTTTGAAAACTTGCGATTTCATCATTCTGCATCATTCTGCGAATTTTTTCTTCTGCAAATTGTTGCTTTTCCCAATTTTTAGATTCGTGTAGTTCGCCAATTATTCTACCAGCGATGACAGAATTGTCTTTTTCTGTAATCTTGTGGATTGCCAGATAGATACCTTTTCTTCCTCCTAAAATATCACGATGTGCTACTTCAAAGGCAGGGAATAATGCTTCGGCTAAATAAAATAGCCTGCTAATTTTTTGGTCCATATTTTGATTAAGTTGTTTATTAAAAATATTCTATAATATAAAACTATTTCTGTCAAATATTAAAAAAGAGCAATTATATCGCTCTTTTTCGGTTGCCTAGTGCGTAGCGTATGGTCTCGTCATCTGCTTCGGATAGGCGGGATCCCAGTGACATTCCACGGCCAAGAGAAGTAATATTTGGCCGTATTCCGTCTTTTAGTTTTTCTAGGAAATCAATAGTTAGTGATTCCATTATTTCACCTTCGGGTGATATAGGGTAGGCTAAAATTATTTCTTCTAGTCCCTTGTCTACCCAATGACTAATTGTGTTCGGTATATGACTTTTGCTAATTATGTCGATGTCTTTAACCATTTCTATTTTAGGAGGAAAAGGCACAATCGCCATCATGCCACGATAATTTTCCATGTTGTACAAACTATCATAATCTTCCTGATTGGCTAGTAGCGTCAGTATTTTCGGGTCGCGATTTTCTTTGCTACATATATTACATATACTGCCGTCGCCTATACTGGTGGCGCCACATAGGGCACAACTAAAAACATGCCCGCCTAGTGATTTGATGGTATTGATTAGTTCGTTACCCAGTACGCCATTTTGGCGGGTTAATGCATAAGCAAAACGCCGAGCTTGACGCGGGCCGACACCCGGCAGTTTACCTAATATTTTTATAAGACTTTCAAGACTATTTTGCATAATTATTTAAAATCAACCACGGGGTTTAGAATCCTTCCAGTCCTGCCATTCGTGGGTTTACAGACCCAGCCTGCTGGCCAGTTTTGTCTATTGGTAGGAAAGACGTCGTCTTGTCATCAAAGAATAGCTCTATGCGCCCTGTAGGCCCGTTACGGTGCTTTTCTATCAGTATTTCAGCTATATTTGTTCTTTCGGCTTCGTCTTTGCCTTTGTCTTCACGGTGAATGAACATAACCACGTCTGCGTCCTGTTCGATGGATCCAGAATCACGCAGGTCCGACAGTCGGGGCTTGCCACCACGCTGTTCCACCGCACGGGACAACTGGGATAGCGCAATAACAGGGCAGTCTAGTTCTTTGGCCAACTGCTTGAGTGATCGTGAAATTTCCGTAACTTGGTTCACCATGCTGTCATAATTTTTAGAAGTTATGATAAGTTGCAAGTAGTCCACAACTATTAAACCCAGTCCATGTTCGGCTTTTAGTTTGCGCGCCACGGACCGCATACGCGATATTGTGTTACCAGCAAAGTCATCTATGAAAAGCGGCGCTTTGGACAGGCGAGCAAGTGCTTCTTGGAGTACAGTAAAATCATTTTCATTATGCAGGCGTCCAGTACGCAAATGCCATGATGATATGCGAGCTTCGGCGGCTAGCATACGGTCCACTAATTGTTGGGATGACATTTCGAGTGAAAAAACTCCCACCGGCTGGTTTTCGCGTATTGCTACATGGCGCGCTATATCCATAGCAAATGTTGTTTTACCCACGGATGGACGCGCAGCTAATATAATCAGGTCAGATTTTTGAAACCCAGCTAGTAATGCATCCAAGTCTTTATAACCGGACGGCACACCACGGAGCTCGTGATCGGACCCTGCCATTTTTTCAAATCTATCCCAAGCTTCGTTCATCATAGCGCTCATTGGAATAAATTTCTGGGCACCAGGTCGTGATGTTACTTCGAAGATTCTTTTTTCGGCATTGTCTAATACTTCGGTTACGTCTTCCGGTTCGCTATAGCCTAGTTCACCAATGTCGGCTCCTGCTTCGATTAGTCCACGAAGCATCGACTTTTTGTAAACTGTTTCCGCGTAGTAGTTAGCGTGCGTAGCACTAGGTACGCCTTCGGTTAGGCTACTAATATATATAGGTCCACCAACAGTTTCTAGTTGGCCCATTTCGCGCAATTTCTCGGTGACTGTCAGGACGTCGATCGGCTCACCATTTTTGTTTAGTGCTAGCATTGCTTCATAAATGATTCCATTTTTGTGAGCATAAAACATGTCCGAAGTCAGTATACCTGTGGCTTCGTGCAGGGCGTCAATTCGGAGCATGATGGACCCTAGTACTGCTCGTTCGGCATCCAGACTTTGTGGGGGTACGCGTGTACCGCCAACATTCTTGTTACGAGTGTCGAGATAAGGACTTTTTTTATAGGATTTTTCTTCTCTGCCTGCCATATGTTGTTTATCATACCATACAGCTAAATTAAAAATTTTAATTAATTGTGTACAGCAGGGGGATATCACGTGTATTCGTAGATATTTGACTAAACAATGTATTTGTATTATTATGTTGTAAACCCTAAAAAGATTTAAGATATGAGTTACAAATTAAAAAAAGAAATCCTTACAGCTTTGTTTGCACAAAACCAAGCAAAAGAATTTATGGAAGGCAATGATTTTCAAAAGTATCAAAAAATAAGGACAGCACTAGAAGATGAAATGCTTTCTGATTCACTAAGTATGAAAAACTTTTTTCCGGTAGATTTTCCTTTAAACAAAAGACGCTCTTTCATGAGAGATCCATTTAAAGTAAAAATGAAAAACATTACTGACAAAAACAAGCTTTATTGCATACTAACCGGTGAATTGATTTTACCAGATGATGATTGCATTGCCTTTGTTGTCAGGGACGACAAGCATGATTGTTCATTACGTTGTTTGGTTAAAAAAGAATCTGATTTTAAAATGATTCTAAACCATGGTACAGTCGAAAAAACTTTGGAATATTTACATTCCCGTAAAACCGCCGAAGCCGTATAAGCATTCGACAATCTTTATAAAACTCCGCCACTATTAACATGTGGCGGTTTTTTATTTGCCCGGTAGTGAGATTTATATCTACTACCGGGTTTGCTCAAAAATCGGGAATATTGTACTATTGAGCTATGACAAAAAAGATTTTAC
>CAYYSG010000011.1:0-17191 GCA_964474375.1 uncultured Candidatus Saccharibacteria bacterium | reverse complement strand
TTTGCTCAAAAATCGGGAATATTGTACTATTGAGCTATGACAAAAAAGATTTTACTTTCTGGTATCCAGTCCACTGGTACACTACATATTGGTAATTATTTTGGGGCTATAAAACAGTTCGTAGACATGCAGGACCAATATGATTCTCGTATATTTGTAGCTAATTTCCATTCTGTTACTACTGTTCAGGATAAAGAAAAGTTGGAGCGTCTCACTCGCGACGTGGTTATAGACTATTTAGCATGTGGGTTAGATCCAGAAAAAGTAGTCTTGTTCTTACAGTCATCAACACCCCAAGTTACAGAACTGGCTTGGTATTTGAATTGTCTAATAACTGTACCTTATTTGATGCGTGCACATTCATATAAAGACAAAGTCGCAAATGATATAGAACCATCTGCTGGGCTGTTTACTTATCCTATGCTAATGGCCGCGGATATTCTCATTCAAGATGCAGACGTGGTGCCAGTAGGTCAGGACCAAAAACAGCATGTGGAATTTACTCGCGATGTAGCCCAAAAATTCAACAATGCATTCGGGGATACTTTTAAATTACCCGAGCCAATGATACTGTCCAGTGTTGCAGTTGTTCCAGGACTAGATGGTCAGAAAATGAGTAAGTCATACGGTAACACTATTCCGCTATTTGCTGAAGATAGTGAAATAGACAAACTTTGCATGTCTGTAGTTACTGACTCACTTCGTCCAGAAGACCCAAAGAACCCAGACGAAAACAATGTATATAAACTGCACTCATTATTCTTGGGTGATGAGGAAAAATCAGCTTTATCTGAAAGATACCGCGCGGGTGGACTAGGTTATAAAGAAGCAAAAGAAATGCTAGCTGATAGTGTAAAGAAATTCATTGCACCACTCCGCGAAAAAAGAAAACAAATAGAAGCTGATACCGAATACGTAAACAAAGTCTTAGCAGAAGGTGGTAAAAAAGCCCAATCTATAGCTGAAGCTAAATTAAAAGAAGTTCGCAGTAAAGTAGGAATAATTTAATTTATGAGTTCAGAAATATACAAAAAAGAACTAAATACTATTTTAAAAAAATGCGCAGGTAGCGGGGCACTGTTACATGAATTTTTGACTGATATTTTAACAGCCGGCGAATACGAAGAAATAGCTCGTCGCTGGCAAATTATCAAAATGCTCGAAGAAGGCTATCCTCAGCGCGAAATAGCGGAAAAATTAGGTGTTGGCGTGGCCACAGTTACTCGCGGCGCCAAAGAACTGTCGGACAAAAAAGGCGGCTTCCGTAAAGTATTAGCAAAATTCTAAGCAGGGACCTCATCTTTTCAAAGGTTTTTAAGTCTTGTATAATAAGATATATGTTTAATTTTAATCGTCCAAATCGTAGCGAAAAAATAGGTGACAAGGAGGTTCTTAATTCTGAGATCAAAATAGGTCAAGATGAAGGGTTTTTGGATAAAACTAGAGAAACAATGTCTCGGCTTTATACTGCAATAAAATCTAAAGCAAAAGATGCTGTGTTACTAGCTACATTGTTTACGGCAATTTCTGCAAATGCTCAAGATAAAACTTTTAGTAAAGAAAATCAGCTTGATGTTGATAATAAGCTTGAACAAACTATCAAATCAATGCCGTTAGCAACAGCTGATATTGTTGATTTTAGCAAAACAGTGGTATCTTCTTTGCAGGATAAAGATTTGGTTAATAAAGATTTAAAATCATTAAGAGCTTTCTTTAAGGAGGTCGTAAATCGCTCAAATCCTACTGATACTTTTTCTATGTATAGTGAAATGATTATTGATGAAGGAAATCATGATACTTTATTGTATACTTTTTATCTTAATAAAGACGGTGGTATAAAATCTGCAGACGCTACTTTTACAGACGGTGAAAGTAATTCTATCCATGAAGGAAACAAAGAGCTTGCTAAAATGCGAAAGAATACTCTAGATGCGTTAAGTGCTCGTACCACAATGATAGGGGTTTTTGAAGATCTAAAAAATAATCAAGAAAGTACTAGTAATTTAAATGCTGAATCTGTAGATATTTTAACTAATGCTCTTACTGTCATGAATAATGAAGACTTGCCACAAGAAGACAAATTAAAAAAACTGAAGGAATCCTCAGCTCAAGTAGAAGAAAATAGGGTCAAAGTAGAAGAAATTAATTCTTTAGTTCAAGATCTAAGTAAGAGGTAGTATATGCAAACACTAGTTGTAATACTACTCTTTGTACTAATATTCTTGTCTATTAAGCCTGGTAGAAAAGGCATACTTTTAAAGAACTTAAACATTTAGAAGAGTTTGAAATTATTCTAAATAATTAGCTAAAGAAAATATAATATGAAAACAGCAATAATAATTCATGGGATGCCGGACAGGGAAGAGTATTATGACGTAAATCGTCCAGCTTCTTCTAATTGTCATTGGCTACCTTGGATACAGAAGCAATTTATTCTTAAAGACATAGTCGCACAGACTCCAGAAATGCCTGTTCCGTACAATCCGGAATATAAGGCTTGGAAAAAACTTTTCGAAGGTTTTGACTTGAATGAAGACACAATACTGGTTGGGCATTCTTGTGGCGGTGGATTTATTGTGCGTTATCTTAGCGAAAATCCAAATGTTCGTGTGGGTAAGGTTGTATTAGTGGCGCCATGGATAGATTTAGAAAAATCTTTAGATACTGGAATGTTTGATTTTGAAATCAGGCAGGATATTGTCAGTCAAACAGCTGGTATTACTATATTCGAATCGACTGATGATGACGATGAAATAAAAATTAGTATTGATAAACTAAAGTCTGAAATTAAAGATATCAAAATTGTTACATTTCAAGACTACGGGCATTTTTGCATAGGGGATATGAATACAGATAAATTCCCAGAATTATTGGATGAATGCATAGCACAAGAATAATATTTACTGTATTATTAACTTATGGAAAACTTGGTCGTCATTCTCATATTTATACTTATCTTTTTAGTAATACCTGCTGGGCGCAAGGTTATAGTTTTTATCTTTGGGGCACCATACTTCGGACTCAAGCATCTAAATGAATGGATAGAAGGCCACATGAAAGAAATAGTAAAAGAAAAGGAAACCAATCCTAAAAAATACAAACGTCATACCGTGTTTTATAGTAATTTATATAGTTTCGCTGGATCTCTTTGTAAACTTTATGAAAAGCTATATGACTCTCTTTCTAAATAAATTCATAAAAATACACATAAAAACCGCCAAAATCAATCACTTAATTTCTGGCGGTTTTTATGTTAATATAGCTTTATATGCAAAATAGACTTTTGGTAAAGAATGTTAGCGCTAATGTGGGTAACACCATAGTCATGGCTGGCTGGGTTCATGTACGCCGAGACCAAGGCAAAATGATTTTCTTTGATTTGCGCGATTTCTCAGGTATTCTCCAGTGTGTAGTTTTACCTAATCATATCGAAGCTCTAGAAATCGCAAAAGAAATCCGTCCGGAATGGGTTATCAAAGTCACTGGTATCGTAAACCAAAGACCAGCTAAAAATGTAAACCCTAACATGGTTGGTGGTGATGTTGAATTAGAAGTTACCAGTATTGAAGTTCTTAATAAATCACTAACACCAGTTTTCGAAGTTGATAAGGACACAAAAGAAGTCGGCGAAGAAGTTCGTCTAAAATATCGCTATCTTGATTTGCGTACTGAAAGAATGCAAAAAAATATCCGTGCGCGTTTCAATATCCAAAAATTTGTTCGTGATTTTTTAGCACAGCAAGATTTTTGTGAAATAGAAACACCGCTACTCAGTGCGCCTACTCTCGAAGGATCGCGTTCTTACATTGTACCTTCTAGATTATGGCAAGGTAATTTCTATTCTTTACCTCAGTCTCCACAACAATACAAACAACTACTAATGGTGGGCGGGTTTGAACGTTATTTCCAATTTGCTCATTGTATGCGTGATGAAGATACTCGTGGTGACCGTCAGCCAGAATTCACCCAGCTGGATATGGAAATGAGTTTCGTTGAACCTGATGACATAATGAATGTAAACGAAAAACTACTAATCGCGCTAGTGCAGGAACTTTATCCAGAAAAAAGAATCCAGCAAATACCTTTTCCAAGAATTACTTACAAAGAATCTATAGAAAAATACGGTAACGATAGGCCAGACATAAGAGAAGACAAAAATGATCCAAACCTACTAGCATTTTGTTGGGTAACAGATTTTCCCGCTTTCGAAAAAACAGGAGGAGACAATATCGATGGAACAGGTGAATGGACATTCACACATAATCCTTTTTCTAAACCTCAAAAAGAATTTGAAGATGATTTTATAAACAAAAAAAATATAGAAAATATTTTAACGACACAATACGATATCATACTAAATGGTTACGAAATCGGCGGCGGTAGTATACGTAACCATGATCCTAAATTCCAAAAAACATCTTTTGAAATCATGGGATATTCTGATGAAAGAATCAATACTAACTTTGGACACATGATAGAAGCTTTGGAATACGGCGCTCCTCCACATGGTGGTATTGCTTGGGGTTTTGACCGACTATTGATGCTTCTTGAAAATGAGCCAAATATTCGTGAAGTTATTCCTTTTGCAAAAACAGGCGAAGGTAAAGATCTAATGATGAACGCCCCTTCTTTGGTCAGTGAAAAGCAATTAAATGAATTAGGTATAAAAATAAAATAATATGGATGAGTTAATTTATCAAATCAAGACCGAAAATTTTGAAGGACCACTAGAAGTCCTGTTGTCTTTGATTGAAAAAAGAAAACTCCATATTTCCGATGTATCACTAGCTGAAGTAACCGACGATTACGTTGCTTATGTTTCAGGGCATATTGGTCATGATTTGCCTAACACAACACTATTCTTATCAATCGCTGCAACTTTGGTTTTGATCAAATCAAAAATGCTTCTTGATGGTGGCAGTATAATAGACGAAGATGTTAAAAATGCCGAGCATAATTTAGAGGAAAGACTACGTTTACTTGATGCACTCCGCCGGGGTACTAATGCATATAGTAAAAAGATGATTTCACCTTATATGGACTTCTTGCGCCGAAAACCTCTTTCAACCAATGCTTTTATTCCCTACGAAACAATAGAAAAAAATAACCTAGGACTAATAGCGCTGGATATACTCAAATCCCTGCCAGAAGAAAAAGAAAAACTACCAAAAATATCCATCATGCGCGTTATGACTCTGGAAGAAATGATCGGCAAAATAACTAACAGCCTATCTAACCTACAAGGTAAAACTAGTTTTAGTAAAATATCCGAAGTCGGTCAATTCAAAGACATGACCCCAAAAGAAGCCAAAGTCTCAGTCATTGTTAGTTTCTTGGCGGTGCTTGAACTTACTCGTTCTGGACTTATGGATGTAGAGCAAGGCAGTACATATGGTGATATACTGTGTGAACCAGTAATGAGTATAAGGATTTAGTATTATAATAAGGATGAATAATCTCAAAGATACAATTTTAGGAATACTCTTCTATGAAGCGGATTCTCTTAGTGTTGGTGAACTGTCTGACATCTTAGGCGAAAAACCTGAAGACATTCGCCAGGCTTTGTCTACCCTAAAAGAAGAATATTCTGGCGAGCGTTCCATCATAATGCTAAACCAAGGTGAGTCCTATCAATTAGTATTATCAGGCCC
The DNA here is from genome assembly GCA_964474375.1 of uncultured Candidatus Saccharibacteria bacterium. GTDB lineage: Bacteria > Patescibacteriota > Minisyncoccia > Phycocordibacterales > UBA9973 > 2-01-FULL-33-17. The sequence goes on along the minus strand of CAYYSG010000011.1, from coordinate 11,540 downwards.
TGCTCGGGATATTCTATTGTCGCGTGATATAAAAGAAAGAGAAGGTGAATTATCTCGTGCGGCTCTTGAAACATTGTCTTGTATTATTTATCTTGGCTCAGCTACCAAAAGCCAAATAGACTATATCCGCGGTGTCCAAAGCTCATACATGTTACGCTCATTGTCGTCTCGTGGACTTATTGCCAGGTCTGGACGTAGTGGTCGGGACACTGTATATGTACCAACAGTTGAAACATTGCGGTTCATGGGTATTGCAAAAATAGAAGACATGCCCGACTATGAAAAAATCAGTGCCGAGTTTAACCAAGCTATATTAAACAGTAATAAATCCGAAGAATAAACATGTTATCTAATTATACTTACATTGCTAGTTTCTTAGCAGCTGGAATCGTAGCTGTGTTTTTTGGTTTTGGTATAGCTCCATCGTTTCGCAGGTTAGTTTATCGATACCAAATGTGGCGCAAGGTTGATCGGTCTTTGAACACAACCAATGCTGATTTCCATGCGATACATAATTCTGCAGAAACCCAAATACCACGCGTTGGCGGGGCTTTGATTGTACTGATAACCGTTTTTTCTATACTGATACTTTTTATTTTAGCTCGGTTTACTAATGTGCCAGCTTTTGAGTCACTGGACTTTTTGTCCCGTAGTCAAACATTATTACCGCTCGGGGCATTTGTCTTCGCAGCATTGGTTGGGTTCTTGGACGATGCATTGCAAATTTGGGGACGTGGCAAATGGATAGACGATCCTATCACTATGCGTTTCATTAAATCAGGGTCAATTATTTTTTTGGGTATACTACTTAGTCTTTGGTTTTATTTTAAACTTGGAATATCATCTGTTCATATACCAGGAGCCGGCGACGTAGGTTTGGGGTTTTTATTTATTCCATTTTTTATACTAGTTCTTTACAGTGTTTTCTCGGGTTCTGTAATTGATGGAGTCGATGGGCTATCAGGCGGAGTTTTGCTTTCAACTTTCGGGGCATACGCAATCATTACTTATTTTAGAGACCAATACGATTTGTCAGCTCTGGCGGTAATTATACTTTGTAGTATTTTGGTATTTTTGTGGTACAACGTAATGCCAGCACAGTTCTATATGGGCGAAACGGGAATGCTCGCATTAACTACGCTAATTACGATATACGCTTTTTTTACAGACACAGTTTTGCTTTTGCCTATATTGGTTTTTCCTTTGTTTATTACTTCACTTTCTGTTGTGGTTCAGCTCGTATCAAAAAAGTTCTTTAAAGGCAGGAAGGTTTTCAAAGTAGCACCACTACATCACCATTTTGAATCTATAGGTTGGAGTCGACCACAAATCGTAATGCGGTTCTGGATAATAGGGTTTATTACATCTATTCTGGGGACTATTTTAGTTTTTGTTAGTTAGTCTATGAAGAAGATTTTTTCTGCTGACAAATTTTTAGTAACAATATTTTTGATACTGCTTGGTGTTGGGATACTTTTTTTCCTATCTTCATCTTTGGGTATACTTGCATCTAATACTGCTAAATTCGCATCAATTGTAAAAACCCAGTTGTTGTTCGGTCTTCTAGGCGGAGCAATTGCTTTCGTTATAGCTCTAAGAATAAATTCTAACTTTTGGCAAAAATATTCCGCGATTATATTTTTCGTAGCTTTGGCTTTTACAGCATTAGTTTATGTTCCGGGGCTGGGATTCTCTCACGGTGGGGCTAGGCGCTGGCTGGATATTGGTCCTATTTCCATTCAACCAGTTGAATTCCTAAAAGCAGCAGCTCTTATTTATCTTTCGGCTTTGTATGCCAAATTCTTAAAACGCCGTAATACTGAAAAATCAAAAAATGAATCAATAAATCTAGTTCAACTGTTGGCGCCGGCTTTGATTATAATTTTCTTGTGTGCATCCGTGCTACTTCCTCAGCCGGACACAAAGAGCGTGGTTTTGATTTTCCTAATGGCAGCGTCAATGCTATTTGTGTCGGGACTACCTTATAAAATAATTTTCTCAGTTTTCTTGATGTTTGTTGCGTTGGGTGGTTTCCTTATAGCAACCAAGCCATACGTGGCGCAACGTTTCGAAACGTTTATAAACCCAGAAAGCGATCCGCGCGGTGCGTCATATCAACTGCAGCAGTCTTTGATTGCGTTTGGCTCCGGTGGAACATTGGGTCAAGGGTTCGGGCAAAGTATTCAAAAATTTAATTTCCTGCCTGAACCACATGGGGACTCGGTATTTGCGGTAGTGGGTGAAGAAGTCGGTTTCGTTGGGACTTTGTTTATAATTCTTCTTTATTTAGTTTTTATAATGCGAGGTATCAAATTATCCCAAACAATGTATTCACCATTTGCGATGATGTTTTTTGTCGGGTTTTTCACCATTTTTGCTTTTCAGGCATTTTTAAATATCGGCTCTATTTCAGGCGTAATTCCTTTGACCGGAGTCCCACTGCCTCTTATGAGTCATGGAGGAACATCGCTTTTTATAACACTTGGACTTTTTGGTATAATAGTAAGGCTCTTGTATGAACGCAATCAAAATTTAAAACAATGAAAAATACCGGTTTACTGATATTCATAATGATTGTATTCCCAGGCCTAGCTATGGGCAGTACTCTACGTATTACTGAAATTATGTATGACGCCCCAGGTACAGATAGTACAAACGAATGGATTGAAGTCTTGAATACTGGTGAATCATCTATTGATTTAACAACTTATAAATTTTTTGAAAATAATACCGCACATTCTATAACCGCTCTTGGCACTCTAAATTTATTAGAAGCTGGTCAGTATGCCATCATTGCGGACAATGCCGAAAATTTTAAAAATAATTATCCTAATCTGCCGACGTCGAATATTTACGACTCGGTTTTTTCTTTATCTAACAGTGCTGGTGAGTATTTAGCAATAAAAGATTCTGCGGGTGAAATAACTCACGAAATAACCTATAGTCCAGCTGTTGGGGCTAATGGCGACGGTAATACTTTACACATCAGTAGTACGAATTCAATAATAGCTGGTATACCTAGTCCTTTGGGATCAGAAATAGCAAACAATGATAATACTAATACTAGCTCTACTGCAAAGAGTACGGCAACTAATTCAAGTCCTAACAATTCCGATACTGTAGTCCCGCAAAGGATAAATAGTAAATTTGTTTTTACTCATCCGGGTATTACTATAGCTAATAGTCCAGTTTTGTTTAAAGCTATTTTGTACGGTAATTCAGGTGAAATAATAGACCGAGGTGAATTTACTTGGAATTTCGGTGACGGACAAATTGTAAACACGAATCATTTGGTGCCTGTTGAGCATACTTATTTTTATCCAGGGGACTACACAATTTCTTTGAGTTATAAATATGCTTGGTCTGTTAGTCCTATATTTATAAATAAAACAAAAATCACGATCATTAGTTCACCTTTTGAACTAACTAATTTATATGCCGAACCAGTGTCGGCTGTAGGTATCAAAAATAATAGAGATTCAGAATACGATCTTAGCTCTTATATGATACGCACAGGTCATGGTTTAGTTACTGTTCCTAAAAATACTTTTGTCGGCGCCAAAGACGAAATTTATATAACACTGCCGAAATATTCTTATACTAAAAATAATATTGTGTTACTGGACCCAGCAGGGTATCAGGTTTCGGATTTTAACCAAACCTCTGTAAAAGACTCTCTTGTTGCAAATGTATCGGCTGTTTCAAACCAGCCAAGATATGATAATGTTTTTGCGTCTCCTGCCAGGCTTGCAAGTTTTGAAAAATTTGAACCCAGAATAATAAACACTGAGCCCGAGGAATTAAACACCAGCACGTTTATAAATAAAAGTTCATATTATTCGTTGGGTGTATTAATTTTTATAATGATTGCTATATTTTTATATATACGTAAACAAATTCCATCAAAAAATGACGAAGTGTCAAGTGACGATTATACTTTACAAGACGAATAATAAATGTAAAAGTTAATGTATAAATATGCAAAAGAAAAAAGTAGTTATTATAGGAGGTGGTTTTGGTGGTGTCCAGGCTGCTAGAATACTATCCAAACATAGTTCTCTTGCTCAGGTAACTTTGGTCAGTAAGCAAGAGAATTTTCTTTATTATCCAGCACTTTACAAATTAGCTAGTAGGGAAGCTACGACTTTTTCTGAACTTAAAGTCCATGAAATGGTTCCTAGTGGGGTTACTTTGATATGTGATGAAGTCATTGGTATTAAAAAAGAATTTAAAAAAATAACTTTTTCTAAAAGAGAAGATTTAGCGTATGACATACTTATTCTTGCGATGGGTTCAGTTACTGAAGACTTCGGTACTCCTGGTGTACGTGAACACATGTGCCAATTTAGAACACTAGAAGACATACACTGCTTGCGTGGTCTTATTAGTAGTCATACTAGTAGTAACCATACTGAACCAATAATTGTTGTCGGTGGTGGTCCGACAGGGGTGGAACTTGCCGCGTGTATTCAGGATATTTTTGATAAAGAAATCAGCACGCAGGATGATTCACACGTGCACGTTGCTATTATCGAAGGCTCACCATCTGTGGTATCACAGCTTCCAGAAAAAGCTCGTTATAAAATCAAAAGACGATTGGTTAAGATGGGTCTTGATGTTTATACTACAACACGTGTTACATCGTATGATGGTCATATCTTAAAAACCAATACAGGTGAATTTGCTTCCAAGACAGTTATTTGGGCTGCCGGTCTTGCTGCTCATCCGTTACTAAAAGACGTTGGTGCTGAGTATGACAAAAAGGGCCGCGTTGTAGTTAATGATTATCTTGAAACTACAGTTGATGAAAATATTTTTGCTATAGGGGATTCGGCTTCTACTGTACGTTCAGGTTTGGCACAAACTGCAATTCATGATGGTAGCTTTGTAGCTCGGTCTATAATACAAAAAATCAAACACAAGAACCGTTCCATTTATAAAGTTCCTAATGTTGGGTATGCTGTACCCGTAGGGCCTTGGTGGGGAATTGCATCATTTGGTCCATTTGTTATATCAGGATTTCTCGGCGCATTGATAAGAGACTTTATTGATTTTCGTTATTTACTTGCTAATCTTGGTTTTAAGACCGCTCTTAAAATATTCAAAGGATCACACAGAAGAAATCCAAATTCTTAAACTAGGCTTTTAAAATAATGCTTTTTTGCTATTGACATATATAGTATAAAAATGATATAATATATATATGAAAAGTTATACAAAGAAAATCTTAATAACTGCTGTTTTTGGGATATTTGTGTTTTTTGCAGCTATTCCAGAGGCTAGCGCTTTTATTGGACTAAATATTGGTTTCGGAAGCATGTCTTCTTATGGATATGGCTATGGAGCTAATAATTTTGGCAACATGATGATGCCTAATTACTATGGTTCGTATTATGGCGGCGGATATAATAATTTCGGATATGGTAATAGTTATATGCCATTTTATACTAATAACTATGGTTATAATAATTACTCTAGCTACGGTTATAATTCTGGTTACTATAACCCTGGGGGTTACTATAATGATTTTAATCCAGTACCAACACCTGGTTACTATACATCTAATAGAATGTATTCAACCTGGTACGGCTATTAAAAATACCTTGAGTATTGATAAACAAAACCCGCTCGTTATGAGCGGGTTTTGTTTTACTTTCTGTTTAAATAAAATTTAAGAGTATAAATCCAATCTTCTTCGGTATCAGTTTGGGATGCTAGTTTTTGAGCTAATAGCCATTCTAGGTAATTTGGGTCAGTTGCTGCGACATCGCTAATTTGTTTACCATTATGTTTGCCGAACATAAATGTTTTTATCAGTAGTGGCTCGTACGATATAGTCATCATTCTTTCGGTTAGGGCGTCTCCGGTTTCGCCGGTCAGTTCACTGACTTTTTGAGCCAAGAATTTGAATACTGCTTCAAGTACAATTATGTCACCCCGTGCATCATGAGCTATGGCTTCGATGTCTATATCGTAGTAGTAACGCAAATATTGTAAATTGTATTTAGGTAGCTCACCATTCCTGTCGACAAATTGAGCTATTTTTAGTGTGTCGATATAGTTTTTTATCTCTATGTCTTCACGGCGTAGCATGCCTATGTCAAATTTAGCATTATGAGCGATCAGTACATTGCTCATGTCTTCACTTAGTGTTTTGAATTCTTGCCAAGTTTCGCTACCTTTGAACATTGGCTTGTCTTCAACCATTTTGTTTGTAACATGACACACTGCCATTGATTCTATACTAATAGGGATCGGTGGTTTGAAAAGCCCGTGTTTTATGTCATCTTCGCCTTCTTTTTTCCAAGCTATTTGGCATAAAAAATCCTTGTCGGTTATTCCGGTTGTCTCTGTATCAAAGAAAAAATGATTATATTTCATAGTATAGGACTACTATACCATTTATGTTATAATAGTTAAATATGCAGAACATTCAATCAACCCTAAAAGAATCCCTAAAAGAAGCAATGAAATCCAAAGACGCCGTTAAACTCAATGTTATTCGGGGTATTTTGACTGCTTTTACGAATGAGCTTGTCGCTACAAGTCGTACTCCGCAGGACTCTCTTAGTGATGACGAAGCTATAAAAGTAATCCGTCGTATTATAAAACAACGCGAAGACTCTATTTCTCAATACACAAATGCTGGTCGCATGGACTTGGCTGAAGAAGACACTGCTGAACTCGCAATCCTGCAGACTTATGTTCCGCCTCTTGCAGGAGCTGACGAAGTTGTTGTTATTGCTGAGCGTATCAAATCCGAAATGGGGGAAATTGATAAATCTAAAATGGGTATATTGATCGGTGCTGTAAAGAAAGAACTTGGTGACCGCGCTGACGGTAGTGTTATTAAAAGCGTAGTTGAAAAAATGTTTTAATATGGTTCTTAAAATAATTTATCATTGGTTTACTATACTTTTAGCTGTTGGTTCGTTGGCGCATTTTGTGGACGGGGCAGTTATCGATACGGCTTTTACCGCAGGATTAGTTGCCGCTATCTTAACAGTGGTTCATATTTTGATCAAACCTATCACCGAAGCTTTTCGTATTCCTGTGAATCTACTTTCTTTGACTGTAGTTTCTCTTATTTTTAATACACTAGGTTTATGGATGCTGGGTTCTGTTATCACAGGATTTGTTATTTCCACTGTACCGGCAGCCATATTTGGAGCGATAATCCTATCTATCTTGGCGTGGTTTAACAATAGAATGGTTAGCTAATGGAAAATATAGAAATAAAAACAGATATAGTAGTTATATATCACGGTAAATGCAGTGATGGTTTTGGGGGTGCGTGGGTAGCTTGGAAAAAGTTTGGTGATAGTGCTACTTATATACCAGCTGAAGACAGAGACCATTACCATGTGAACCTAGACAATAAAGAAGTCTACATCATTGATTATTCGTATCCGAAAGAAGTATTGCTGGATTTAGAACAAAAGTCTAAAAAACTAGTAATCATTGACCATCATCTTTCAGTAAAGGAAAATGTGGAACTAATAAAAGAACACGTTTATGATGTTGATCATTCCGGAGCTTATCTTGCTTGGCAGTATTTCTTTCCGAATGAAAAAATTCCAAAATTAATCGAATACATAGAAGACGGTGATTTGTATCGTTTTTCACTACTGGATAGTCGTGCGATTCTTTCATACGTCCATGTAATGCCATTTGATTTTGTTGTTTTTTCAAAAATTGCTGAAGATTTAGAGACTGAATCCGGATATGTTCATATATTAGAACAAGGCACACTACTAAGAACCGTCCATGAGCGCCAAGTCGAGTATTTTGCCAAAAAAGCTGAGCTTGTTGAATTTGAAGGTCACGTAGTATATGCTGTCAATGCTAGTAATATTGTGGCTAGTGATTTGGGTCATATGTTGTCAGAAAAACACGGCCCATTTGCCATAATATTTAGCTATGAAAAATGGGGCTGGAAATGCTCACTTCGTGGCGACGGAACTGTCGATTTGTCCGCCATTGCGAAACGCTATGGTGGCGGTGGTCACTACAATGCATCTGGTTTCGCTTTTGAACTGGACCGTCACCCACTAAATTTTGTTAAGAAGATAATCGAATAATATATTATATATGGCACTAACTGATGAATTGAATTTTGAAGCAATAGCTGGTCGCGGTGGCGACGGGGTTGTTCGCTGGCGTCAAGAAAAGTTCATCAACAAAGGTGGACCAAATGGTGGCGACGGAGGCTGGGGCGGTAACATATACATTACAGCATCTCGGGACACGAACATTCTTGGTACTTATAAAAAATCCCAAAAGAAATTTGTAGCCGGTGATGGTAAACCAGGTGAAGGTCAAAGTAAACACGGTAGAAATGGTGCCGATATTGAAATACCATTGCCTATTGGGTCCGTGATTACGAACCAGACCACGGGCGAAGTTTTTGAAATAATGAAAGACGACGATCGTTTTATGATACTCTCTGGAGGTAAGGGTGGATTTGGTAATGAGCATTTTAAAAGTTCATTAAATGTATCACCTATAGAAGCAACCCAAGGTAAAGAAGGCGAGCGAGCTAAATTCTTCGTAGAATTAAAAATGATAGCCGATGCTGGGTTTGCTGGGTTTCCGAATGCTGGTAAATCTAGTCTTTTGAATATTTTGACCAATGCTAAAAGTAAAGTCGGGAACTATGACTTTACTACACTAGATCCGCATTTGGGTATATATCATGGCTATGTATTAGCGGATATTCCAGGACTTATCGAAGGTGCACACGAAGGCCGTGGTTTGGGTGATAAATTCTTGAAACATGTTTCCCGGACTAATGTAATAGTTCATCTTGTATCAGTGGAAAACGAAGATGTTTCAAAAGCTTATAAAACAATCCGGAATGAACTCAAAGAATACGGCGAGGAACTAGACAAGAAAGAAGAAATAATCGTCCTTTCGAAAACAGACATGGTGGATATAGATAACGTAAAGTCCAAACAAAAAGAACTTGAAAAGCTTTCCGGACAAACTGTGTCACTACTATCTCTGTACGATGATTCTCTTGTGAAAGAATTAGCTGACAGAATCGTTAATACTTTAAAATCTAAAAAATCTTAATTTATGAAAGAAACAAAAAGACCATACTATACAACAATAGGACTTGAAATCCACGCTGAACTCAAGACTGATACCAAAGCTTTTTGTTCCTGCAAAAATGATCCCGAGGACAAGACTCCGAATATTTACGTATGTCCTGTGTGTACTGCACAGCCAGGGTCATTACCAGTACTGAACCAAGAAGCTGTAACATCTATGGTGCGCGTAGGGCTAGCACTGGGCGCCAATATTGCGGACTTTACCGAGTTTGACCGTAAGAACTATTTTTATCCAGATATTCCAAAAGCCTATCAAATATCACAATACAAATTTCCAATTGTTAGTGGAGGTGAGTTGGCTGGTATTGCGATAACACGAGTTCATTTAGAGGAAGATACTGCAACTAGTTCTCACGACAAAGGTAACTATTCTTTGGTGAATTTTAACCGCGCTGGTGTACCACTAATGGAGCTAGTTACCGAACCTGTAATAAACAACCCTGAAACAATAGTAACTTTTGCAAAAGAATTACAATTACTACTGCGTACACTGGGCGTTAGTGATGCGAATATGGAACGCGGTCAAATGCGCGTAGAAGTCAACGTTTCTGTTTCGCCTGATCCTGAAAAGCCAAACAAAAAATACGTTGAAGTTAAAAATATCAATTCATTCCAGTCTGCAAGACGTGCTGCCGAATACGAAATAGCTAGACAAATAGACTTGTGGGAACAAGGTCTGGAGGATCAAATAATCAAAGAAACTCGTGGTTGGGACGAAAACAAATCCATTACCGTGTCCCAGCGTAGTAAAGAAAATGCGGAGGAATATCGCTATTTCCCAGAGCCAGATTTACCGAAATTATATTTGCATTCCATTTATGATTTAGATGAAATGAAAAATAACTTGCCCGAGCTACCGATAGAAAAAAGAAAAAGATTTAAAGATGAATACGGTATCAAAGACAGCGATATTGAACTATATGTTCAAGATTCTGTAATGGGTAATTTCTTTGAAGCAATAGCGAGTAAGTTTAAAAATAAAGATTCATTACAAACAGCATCAAACTATATTACATCTGACATTGCGGGTATTATGAAAAATGATCCCGATGCATTACTGCCAACCGACGAAGATTTTGCAGAATTGATAGAAATGATTGCGTCAGGTGACTTATCATCACGCGCCGCGAAAGATATATTGCTAGTGATAATCAAAGACCCACAGAGTCCACGCGCCTATGCTGAAAAAAACGGCATGATTCAAAAGAACGACCCCGAAGCTTTGAAAAAACTAGCCGAAAAACTAATTGCCGAAAACCCCGAAGTTGTAGCGTCCTACAAATCCGGTAAAGAAAACGCAATTATGTCACTCGTAGGTAAGGTCATGAAAGAATCCGGCGGTAGCGCCAACCCCGCTATGGCTAAAGAAGTTCTAATTGATTTGCTAAAATAATCAAAAGCCCCTAACGGGGCTTTTGATATGCAATTAGAGTCTAGTTTGTTATAATTTACCCATATGGGAATATTCAGTAAAAATTCGTCAAAAGACGGTAAGAAAATAAGAGTTGCTATTAATGGTTTTGGGCGTATTGGTCGCGCATTTTTGAAAATTGCATGGGAGCGTCCTGAAATAGAAATAGTGGCATTTAACGACCTGGGTTCACTAGAGAATTTGGCGTATCTACTGCGTCATGACACTGTGTATCGTTCATGGGGGCACGATGTAGTTGTTTCTGGAACTGATTTGGTTATCGACGGCAAGACTATAAAATTCGTATCAGAAAAAGACACTACTAAATTACCTTGGAAAGATTTGAATGTGGATGTAGTTATTGAATCTACCGGACTATTTACTTCATACGATAAAGCAAAATTCCATTTGGATTGTGGTGCAAAAAGAGTAGTAATCAGTGCGCCTTCTAAAGACGAAGCTGGTGCAACAAAATCTGAAACTATTTTACTGGGGATTAATGAAGACAAATTTGGTACATGCGACATTACATCTAATGCATCTTGTACTACAAACGCGGCTAGTCCACTGATTGGAATACTGCATGAAGCACTTGGTATAGAAAAAGCGATTCTAAATACAGTTCATGGTTATACTGCATCGCAGTCGTTAGTGGACGGTCCAAGCAAGAAAGACATGCGCGAAGGCCGCGCTGCAGCCCAAAATATCGTGCCAAGTTCAACGGGGGCGGCTATTGCTGTAACACAGGCTTTTCCGGAGCTTACGGGGCTATTTGACGGTATATCTATACGTGTACCGGTTCCAGCTGGTTCCATAGTAGATGTTACATTTATTTCCAAAAAAACTACAACCTCGGAAGAAGTAAACAAAATCCTGACAGACGCTGCAAATGGTACACACTGGAGCAAAGTCTTTGCTGTAACAAACGAACCGTTAGTGTCGAGCGATATACTGGGTAACTCACACGCATCTATTGCTGACCTTGCAATGACTCGCGTTGTTGGCGGTAACTTGGT
>CAYYSG010000010.1:8564-22675 GCA_964474375.1 uncultured Candidatus Saccharibacteria bacterium | reverse complement strand
CGCCGCTATATAATTCACAGGACAAATTTGAAAGTACCTGCGGCTGGCCTAGTTTTGATGACGAAATTCCGGGCGCAGTAAAACGTACTATGGATGCCGACGGGCAGAGAGTGGAAATAACCTGCGCTAATTGCGGTGGGTATTTGGGACATGTTTTTGAAGGTGAAATGCTAACCGACAAAAATACTCGCCACTGTGTGAATTCTATTTCATTAAAATTTGTAGAAGGTAAGTAATATGATAAAAAAAGCATATTTAGCTGGAGGCTGTTTCTGGGGGTTGGAAGATTTGATGCGTACACAGCCTGGGGTAATAAACATCACAGCTGGCTATACAGGTGGCACTAATGTTGATCCAACTTACGAAAACCATCCTGGTCACGCCGAAGCATTAGAAATAGAATATGACGATAGTGTTACAAGCTTTTGGAAACTACTGGACTTTTTCTTTCAGATACATAACCCAACTACATTAAACCAGCAGGGTAATGACATGGGTACATCTTACCGTAGTGCCATATTTTACCAAAATGACGATGAGCTAAAACAAGCGCAGGATTTCATAAAAATAGTTAATGATTCAGGGCGCTGGAATGCGCCTGTGGTTACCACGCTAGAGGGATTCACCAAATTCTGGCCTGCGGAAGAATATCATCAGGACTATTTGCAAAAGAACCCCGGCGGCTATACCTGTCATGCTATATATTTTGATAGCTATATAAAATAAGTTCTAGTCAGAGCTAATTCGTGTATAATAAATTCATGATAATCTTCAAAGTTTTTAAATTGCGCAAATTATATAAAGATTTCAAAGCCAACCCAACTCAGGCTACAGCCAACGAAGTCACCGACATGGCAAAGGAATTAGCAGTATTACCTTTTGTTATATTTGGACTTTTTCTAGTACTGTTTTTTATACTAGGGTTTACGAATTTGGTACTGGGATCAGTTCTGGTATTTAAAATACTGTTTGTACTAGGGGTTGTTGTTTTCGTGCCTTGTTTTATAATAGTGAGGTTCATCCTGGGGCAAATATTCAAAGCCGTACAGGATTTATCTAGTAGAGTAATGTAGTCATATATATGGAAAAATATAAGAAAAATTTAATATGGGTAGCAAAAATAATTGTAATAATAATTTTATTTCAAACACTACCTTATAAATTTGGCGCCAAACCTGAAAGTGTGGAATTGTTCAGTAAACTAGGGGTCGAGCCATGGGGTAGGATACTAACAGGAGTTTTAGAACTAGTCTTCGGGCTGATGCTTGTGTTTAAGAAGACTAGTAAATATGGGTCACTGGGTATTATTTTTATCATGCTAGGGGCGATACTGTCGCATATATTTGTGCTGGGGTTTGATGCACTGTCTATGCTGGCAGTTATTACATTGGTTTTGGCTTTGTTTGTATATAAATCTTACCGGTAAAAAATTAATAAAACAAAACCCCCAATAGCTTATTGCTGGGGGTTGTTTGTTTTGTGTGATTTGTGTTGCCTGCGCTAATGTCTTACATGTTATGCCAAATAGCACCGACAAGTGCTGCGAAAAAGGCAAATACAATGAACCATTTGATAATTTCTGTTTTGTTGATTTTCTGGGTTTGATTTTTTGCACTCATTTTTTTCTATATTTTTAACTTCTTGTACTATGACATAATTGGATTAATAAGTCAATTAAATTAACATAAAGCAATTAAAACCTATTTAATTCACACTAGACAAAATAATAAAATAGTGTATAATATATAAAAATATATACAGCGTTATGAAAGTTTTAAGAACAGAATTTATTACATTTAAAGATTACATCATTAGAGAAGGCTTCGTGAACATCGAAGTAAAAGATGGTATTACCATGAATGGTCTAACTAATATTCGATATTTGTTGAATATATTAGTTATGACCCGTTTCAAACTACAACCATATCCGACCCAAGAAGGCGGTATTCGGGGTAAAGAAGTCCATCTTGTAAACAGTCGATATTCGACTCTAGGACTAGAAAGAGACATTTCATTTGGCCGAAGGCCGTCGGATACAGAAAAGAAAATATTGTCGTGGTACAGGGAAATCCTGCACCATCTTTTTATTAAAGGTAATGCACAATATCCTGACCCAAGCTTTGTTTGGTTTAACTCAAAATACAGTAGCGAAATAGCTGCTAAATTTAGTTTACTGCGCAATGCTTGTATTCTAGCCGAATGGAAAGGTAAGGACGAGTCTTATAAAGAAAATTTCTTTGATTTTACTTTTGTGAAAAAAATAACCGAAGTGACAAAGAATCATTTGCTGGATGGGGATTATTTAGTCCCTGAAGGCGAAAGAGGTATTCTAAAAGAAAAGAAGTCTGTGACATTTGTTTCAGGATCTTGAGTTTTTCATTTTTCTATATTAACCCAGTTGCGTATATAATGCGCGCTGGGTTTTTGTTTTGAAAATACCCCTATATCTGCTATATTAATTCCATCATGGCAAATATAACCGTAGGTATAGTGGGGCTTCCGAATGTTGGTAAATCAACATTGTTTAACGCTCTAACTAAAAAATCCGTCCCAGCGGAAAACTATCCATTTTGTACTATTGACCCGTCAGTAGGTATTGTTCCTGTACCCGATGAAAGATTGAATTTGCTTGGGATATTTTCCAAATCAGTCAAAACCGTGCCAGCTGTAGTGGAGTTTACCGACATTGCGGGGCTAGTAGAAGGTGCTAGCAAGGGCGAAGGATTGGGTAATAAATTCCTGTCACACATTCGCGAAGTAGATGCAATACTGCATTTGGTACGATTATTCCCAATATCCAACATTGGACGTGATGGCAAGAATCTTGCCGGCGGGGAAATGCAACACGTATATACGGACTTTAACCCAATGCGTGATATGTCCGTTATAAATATGGAACTTGCATTGGCGGATTTGGATACTGTAACAAAAAGACGTGGCAATATTCTAAAGGATGCTGGGCGTGGAGTAAAAGAAGCTGTTATAGAGCTAGCTGCCGTGGACAAGGTTTTGGCACTACTCGAAGCTGGAATACCAGCACGCGCTGCAGTACTGGACGAATTTGAAATGAAAGCCATCAAACAATTGGGGTTAATAACTTTAAAGCCAATGCTGTATGGTATGAATACTCGTGCCGGAGCAAATAATCTAAATGAATCTGCCCCAGAAATATATAAAGAACTACTAAATGAAATTTACAATCAAAATGCAAAGTTTGTACTTTTTGATGCAAAAATAGAAGAAGAATTAAAAGACTTTGACGGCGCAGAAAAGGAAGAAATGCGCGCAGAATTCGGCGGCAGCGCTGGGGACGGTATTACTGACCTGATCCGCGCATCGTATGACTTACTAGGGTTAGATACTTATTTTACAACTGGCGAAACCGAAACACGGGCTTGGACTATCCAAAAAGGTAGCACCGCACCTGTAGCGGGAATGGCAATTCATACTGATTTTAAAGAAAAATTCATCCGCGCCGAAGTTGTGTATTGGAAGGACCTGCTAGACGCTGGTAGTTACGGTGAAGCTCGCGCCAAAGGACGACTCATGACCGTAGGTAAAGATTATATAGTAAGAGACGGGGATGTTATAGAGTTTAAAATATAAAATGATCAAACTAGTTTCCATAAACATCGAAAGAGATTTGCATTTGGATGTAGTAAAAGATTTTCTTTTACGTGAAATGCCAGATGTTGTTTGTGTTCAAGAATTGTTCGAAAAAGACATAAAGTTCTTTGAAGAATTTCTTGGTTTTGAATCTTGTTTTATGCCAATGGCTTATCACAGGTCCGGAAGAGAAAGCATGGAAGGCGAAGAATTATTTGTAACTGGTGTAGGTATTTTTGCGAAAGAATTATCCAGTACAACATTCGATTATATTTTCGATGCACGCAGTGGGGATGAATTACCCAAATGGAAGAATAGTTTTAGCGAAGAAGTTCGCGACATTGTTAGCACTGTACTAGTGGGTGCGACTGTTACTGTAAATAGCAGTGAATACAATATACTAACTACTCATTTTACTCGTACGCCTAACGGTGACACTACACCGTACCAAATGGAAGACATTCGGGTTCTGATGGATATACTGAACAAAAAGAATGAATTCATACTATGTGGGGATTTTAATGCACCAAGGCAATTCAAAGCATTTCAAACTATAGCCGGAAAGTATAAAGACAATATTCCGGAAATTTATACTACCAGTATCGACAGTTCTATCCATAGGCTGAATTTGCCAGACAGAATGGTGGATGGGCTTTTTACTACAGGCGGTTATGTATGCAGTAATGTCAGGTTGCAGGACGGTGTTAGCGACCATATGGCGATAGTTACCAATATCGATACTGTATAACAATACGAGCGCCCGTAGGGCGCTCGTATTGTTTGTTTACTAGAGAGATCTATTTCTTTAGTAGCTTAGTGACTTTTTGTTTCAATGATTCGGTTTTAGGTTTGGCTGTAGTTACTGGTTTTTGCAGGGCTTTGATTTCGGTCTTAAGTTCAATTATTTCGTTGTTTAGATTTTTAATCAAAACTATTAGTTCATCATTGGTTTGCTTTTTAGGTTCCGGTGTAGACTTCATAGTTTTGTTATTTACGTTTTCCAAGTCTTCCTCGATTTCTTCCACGTCTTCTTGAATTTCTTCAATATCTTCCTCGATACCTTCAACGTCTTCTTGAATTTCGTCAATGTCTTCTTCGATACCTTCGACATCTTTTTGGATTTCTTCCACGTCTTCTTGAATTTCTTCAATATCTTCGGAAACTATTTCCAATTGTTTGCTATGTCTATTTACTGACATTTGGATAAAAATAGCTAAATATATAGCTTCAAGTGAGACTAATGTAGTCAAGACCAGCATTATGGTGTCAAAATTCGCACCAAGAATTATCATAAGTATAAAAAAAGCAAAAACTATGGTGTGAATTACCAATGATTCGGTACTACCCAGCCAGTTTGTTAGCTTGATGGCTTTTTCTTCCAGTTTTTTATGAAGGATTTCTTTTTGTTGCTCTCTTCTCATACCTAGAGTATACTCTTTATATATGGATAATCAAACTACAATATCAACAAAACCTCGTTTAACACCAATGGATTTCTTCTTGTATCTGGGGTTCGTTGTGTCATTGATTGCGGTAATAGTTTCATTTATCAATTTATCTTTTGATGCAATAGAAAGACTTTTACCTGATCCACTGAATTCGTACTATGTACAAAGTAGTTCAATGCAATCAGCTTTGGCATTCCTGATCATATCTTTTCCGGTATTAGCTGTTTTGGCTAGAATCATCCGCAGGACTATAAACAATAACCCCGAAAAGGCAAACCTGCCACTACGCAAATGGGTTATTTATGGTGTTTTGTTTATTGCTAGCGCTATTGCACTGGGTGACATAATTACGCTTATAAAATATTTTCTAATGGGGGATATGGGCGCAGTATTTGTATCAAAGGTATTAGTTGTATTACTGGTTTCAGTTATTTTATTTGTTTATTTTATTCATCAGCTGACATATAACAATGCTTGGTCTAAAAAATCTGTAAAAGTTTTTGAATACGTAGCTATTGTAATTTGTGTTTTTGCAGCTGTATTTGGTTTTGTTATGATGGGTTCACCTAAAGTTCAGCGTCAAATAAGACTAGACGACCAAAGACTATCCGACGTGCAGTCCATCCAATGGCAAGTAGTTAACTACTATCAGCAGTACGGTAATTTGCCGGATGATTTATCGTATTTGTCCGACCCATTGTCCAGCTACATGTTGCCGAAAGACCCATCAGCTGACCCAAATTTAAAATACGAATACATCAAAAGCCCATTGAACAAATATGAATTTTCTTTGTGTGCTAATTTTGATATATCTACAGATGAATCCAACAAATACAAAGAAAGTTACGGCGGTGACATTACTTATGCTAAATTAGGTGAACCAGCAGCTATTAGTAGTAGGCCTTATGTAATCGATTCGTCTATGGATAGCTGGAACCATACCAGCGGGTATAATTGTTTCAAACGTGTTATTGACCCTGTTCGTTATCCGGTATACAAGAAAGATTAGAATTTATGAAAAAACCAAAACCATACGACCATAAGAAAATAGAATCCCGTATTCAAAAAGAATGGTTAAAAAATAAAATATACAAAACATCCAATAATTCCACAAAGAAAAAGTTCTATGTGCTGGATATGTTCCCGTATCCGTCAGGTGCGGGCCTACATGTGGGTCATCCACGGGGTTATATTGGGTCTGATCTTTATGCGAGATTCAAACGCATGCAAGGCCACAATGTGCTGCACCCTATGGGGTTTGATTCGTTTGGGCTACCTGCGGAACAGTACGCCATAAAAACCGGTAAACACCCTGGGCCTTTTACTGACAAACTAGTTAAACAATACAAGAAGCAGTTAGACATAATTGGTTTTTCTTATGACTGGGACAGAATGGTTACTACGCATTCACCCGAATATTATAAATTCACTCAAGAAATATTTTTGAAAATTTATAATTCTTATTTTGATACAAAAAAACAAAAAGCATTTCATATTGATAACCTGATAAAAATATTTGATAAATCCGGTAATAGTATAATAAATAGCACTGTAGCACATAGTGAAGTAGCGAATTTTTCAGCTAAAGATTGGAAGTCTTTTACAGAAATTGAAAAGCAAGACATATTAATGAAATATCGTCTAGCATACGAAGGCTATGCTGAGGTAAATTGGTGTGAAGAACTGGGGACTGTTTTAGCAAATGACGAAATAATTGATACCCCTAACGGCCCAGTGTCGGAAAGAGGCGAACATCCTGTAACAAAAAAGATGATGCGCCAATGGTTCATGCGGATTAGTTCTTATGCGGATAGGTTGATTAGTGGTCTTGAAAAATTAGACTTTGCTGAGTCAACAAAAACTGCTCAGTTTAACTGGGTTTACGAAACAAATGAATCTGGCGAAAAAACATTACGCATGCGCGACGCCATATTTGCACGTCAGCGTTATTGGGGCGAACCAATACCGCTATATCGTGACAAGGATGGATTAATTCATGAAGTAAAAAAGTTACCATTGGTTTTGCCTAACATGAAATCATTTGCTCCTTCGGGTAATGGTGAGAGTCCCTTGGCTAACTCCAAAGAATGGGTCAAGTCAGGTTACGAAACCAACACTATGCCTGGCTGGGCAGGTTCCAGTTGGTATTTTTTGCGTTATATGGATCCAACTAACACAAAAAATTTAGCAGGTGAGAAAGCTTTGAAATATTGGCGTGATGTTGATATGTATGTTGGTGGTACCGAGCATAATACTGGGCACTTACTTTACGCACGATTTTGGCACAAAGTCTTGCATGATTTGGGTATTGTACCAACGGACGAGCCATTTAAAGCCTTGCGTCATCAAGGTATGATAGGTGGTGCTGATGGCCGTAAAATGAGTAAAAGATGGGGTAATGTTATTAACCCAGATGATGTAGTTAAAACTTACGGAGCGGACACCTTGCGGGTTTATGAAATGTTCATGGGGCCTTTTGGAGCACACTTACCTTGGTCAACTGACGGTATAATAGGGTCCCGCAGGTTCATCGAGCGTGTTTGGCGCGCATCTGTGAATGTCTTGGAAAACAAATACAAAACTAGTGAAGAAGTAGAATACGCATTAAACGATGCTGTAATCAAAGTCACTAGTGATATAAATGATTTTAAATTCAACACCGCAGTTTCAAGCATGATGATATTCGTAGGCGCGCTCGAAAAGGAAGAATACAAAATCAGTAACGAGGATTTTATTAAATTCATAAAATTATTAGCTCCATTTGCGCCGTATGTAACCGATGAGATATACAGTATGTTTGGTAATAAAAACACCTTGCATTTGTCCGACTGGCCTAAACCAAAAAAATTAAAGGAAAGAAAGTTGATGCAAAAAATAGCAGTACAAGTCAACGGCAAATTCCGTGGCGAAGTAACAGTACTGCCTGATGCTAACCAAGAAGAAATAGTTGGGTCTGTCATGATGGATGCCCGCATACGGACATATATCGAAACCAAAGAACTAATGCGAACTATATACGTACCAGGGAAACTAATTAACTTTGTTGTCAAGGATTAATTTGTTTATAAATTATTTTGTTGTTGTGGTATAATTACACGCATGGACGACAAACAAACACTTTCTAAGACCGCATCATATGGTCTTAAAACTATCCTGTGGGCTCTGGGTATTTCGGTAGTATTTTTCATACCTTGGCTACCACTAGGGGTTGTATTTACAAAAGGTTTACTGCTTACTCTGGGTGCATCCATTGGACTAATATTGTATTTAGTAGATTCTATCTCAGTAGGTAGATTCATAATTCCTAGGGGTAAAGCCTGGAAAGTTTTTCTAGCATTGGTTATATCCAGTGTTGCTACTTCGTTTTTTGTTTCCAACCCTACGAATTCGTTTATTGGTAGCGGTTTTGATACTAATACTGTCGCTACATTGTCAGTTGCTTTTGTGTATTTTTTCTTGATTAGTGTTTGGGGGCATGGGGTTAATTTTACTAAATACATATTTAAAACAATCCTAGTATCCGGAATGGTGGCAACAGCTTTTTCGGCGATACAACTGTCGCTCGACGTTGTTGGGAAAATGCCTAAATTCTTCGTTGCTTTGGGCAATGGTAATTTAGTAGGGTCATTCCATGATTTAGCTTTTGTTATTACTATTTTTATTATGCTACTAGCTATATCCATAGAAGCTAACTTTTGGCGAGGTCCAATGAAGATAGTTTCCATGGTTTTTGTCGTTTTGGGGTTGTTTGTTTTGTTCTTTATTAACTATACATTGCTATGGTATTTACTGGGTTTTAGTGGATTAGCAATGTTGATATTAGGGCTAATGCCTAAACCAAATTCTGTAACAGAAGAAGGTATACCTGAGCCACTATATTCCAACAAAAAAAGACATTTTTCAGTCGTTGCATTTTTGATAGTTTTTTGTGCATTTGTTGGTGTCATTGGTTCTAAAAATATAACAATATTTTTAGCGAATCCACCAATGAATTTTATTGTAAACGAGCCACGTCCTAGTATCCGTTCGAATTTACGTATAATTCAAAATACTTATTATAACAACCCTATGACTGGAGCTGGACTAAATAGGTTCAATCAATCTTGGGAAATGGGTAAACATAAGATACTAGGTGGACGCCTTGTGGGGTCACAGTATTGGAACACTACTTTTAATTCAGGTAACAGTATTTTCTTGTGGTTTATTACTACACTGGGAATAGTCGGGTCTATATTCTTGATATGGTTTACACTTATTATCGGTAAGAACATAGTTAAGATTTTCGATAAAAATAATCTACAAAAAGTACGTTCAAGAGAACTCCTGATATATGGGTTCACTGGTTTGTACGCATTTATTTTATTCTTGTTTGATGTTCCTTCTACTGCTTTATTTATATTGATAATCGCATTGTTTGCTATTATTGTTGTTCGGAACCAAACAAGTTCAGGTATTATGAACAAGGAATTTTGGTTCATTCGGGATGTTAGACATAGTTTCTTCGGTATACTTGGAGTCTTGGCTTTGATCATACTTTCAGTTTTTGTGACTTTTGTTATTATGAGCGCATTCTATGCTGGGTATTTAGTTAACAAAGCGTCTAGTCTGACTGTAGACCAAGCTGGTATAGCCAAAGCTCAAAATTTGATTGCCCGAGCTATAAATACTCATGGGCTAGATAGCTACGTAAGACTAATGGTAGATGCAAATTTAGTAGCTGTAGCCAGAGCAACAAATGATTCCGAAATGAGCGCTGAGAGTTTGCGTAGTACTATTACTACAGAATTATCAAATGCTGTAAATAATGCGCGTATGGCAATAGCAACTGACCCAAATAACTACCAAAACTACGTTGCTTTACTCAAGATTCAAGAAACAATATCACAATTAGGCGACACAGCATCATACAGTGAAGCTATAGAAACTAGTAATAAGATATTGTCTCTTTCACCTAACAATGTAGGTATAATGTACAGGCAAGCTAGACTTTCCGTAGCAGCTAAAGAATACGCCAAAGCTTATGACTATATAACTAACATAATTGCGATCAATCCTTCTTTTACTGATGCTTATATACTGCGCAGTCAAATATCGCTGTTAGAAGGTAATCCAGACAAAGCAATAAACGAAATAGACGAAGGTATCAAGCTAAATAATTCTTCTGCGGTTTTGCCGTATCAACGAGGTTTGATTTATATGAACCAAAAGAATTACAGTAAAGCTGTAGAGTCTTTCGAAACAGCACTGCGTCTATCACCAAGAGCATTGGATGTATATTCATCATTAGCTTTAGCGTATGAAAAGCTAGGTCAAAAAGACAATGTGTTGCGTGTTCTTAATATTGCTCGAAATTATGTATCAGATAAAACACAAATTGATTCACTAATAGCCAAAGTAAATGCCGGTGGACTGATTGGCGCTGAAGAGCCAGTAACTGTAGTTGAAGAAAAAGAAGAGTCTGGTAATAATAAAACTAACCCAGCAAGATAGTCTATGAAAAATTGGTCCATGGTTATGCTCGGTGGTACGTCTTTTCTGGCTATAACCTCGCTGTTTTCACAAATATTGGGATTCCTGCGGGACAAACTACTCTCGTATATTTATGGTGCAGGTAGTGAGCTAGATACATACTACGCATCTTTTCGTGTACCGGAATTTATGTATTTGTCGATTGGGTCATTTGTAAGCAGTGCTATACTTGTGCCTCTTTTTGCTAAAAAATTAAAGGAAGACGATAGTAAAATATGGTTTCAGAAATTGTTTACTACTTTTGCTATATTTTTCATAGTTGTGTATGGAATCATTGTTATATTCCTTCCTAAGATTGTTAACAAATTATATGCGCATACTGGTACTGATTTTGAAAAAAACGTAGTTATTTATGGGTCTATACTGCTTATTTCTACTTTCTTTTTGTCGATGTCGTCCATTATATCTAGTGTGGCTCAGGAAAGAAAAGATTTTCTTCATGTAGGATTAGCACCAGTAATGTATAACCTAGGAACAGTTTTGGGTATAGTTATATTGCGTCCAATGTGGGGTATTACAGGGGTTTGTTTCGGTGTGGTTTTGGGGTCATTAATGCATTTGGTTATACAAATGCCAGCAGTGAATAAACTAGGGCTTTTTGATGGTTATGGAAAGTTTATTTCAAAGGCATTTTCTTTTAGGCTTTTAGGTTTGACTTTGAAAAAATCTTTACTGCGAACATTGTCTCTTGTTGCTTCGGCTGTTACTTTTTTCCTACTGACTTATTTTGCTTCACTCTATGACGCCGGTTCAATTACTATCATAGCGATTGCTTTTACATTACAAACTGTACCGCACACACTAGTAGGTGTTTCGTATTCAACAGTTATTTTACCAATACTCTCGGATGCTTATGTGTCTAACAATGGGGGGCTATTTGATGGAATATTGCGTCGTGGCTTCAAAAAAATGTTCCTAATATCGTTTGCTATTACTGGAGCCGTATTGGTTTTGCAGAATGAGATAGTCTATATATTGTTCGGTGGTGGTAAATTTGATGATTCTGCGGTTCTTTATACCGGAATGGCTTTGGGTATATTTGCACTGTCACTGTATCCACAAAATGCAATTCTGATGCTCTCACGTGCGTCTTATGCCAAAGGTGACTATACACTGCCACTGGTTACAAATATCTTTTCAGCTGTTTTTACTTATGTTATTGCTAACTATTTTTATACAACAAATGGTATATGGAGTGGAGTATTTTCTATACCGCTTGCTTACAGTACCGCGCAGTATATATCGCTGGGAGTAGCCCTGTATATGCACCAGAGTAAAAAAGAAGTTCCTAAAATGTATGTGCCGTTTAGTTATACATTTGCAGTTTTGGGAATTATTATCATAACTAGTTTTTCAATGCGGTATGTTTTGGGTCTATTAGTTGTGCCTGAGACAAGTATAATAGAACATATTATATTTTCATTCTTTATTTTTGTGTCTTATATTATGTTTAGTTATGTCATGCTGGGTATGGTTAAAGATGAACATATAAAAGAGCATCGACATTATTTTAAAAATAAAATAAAAAATATAGCGCTTGCTCTTTTGCCAAAGAGAATGTAAAGTATAAAAACTAATGAAAATAAGGAATTTCAGCATTATTGCCCATATTGACCACGGCAAGTCGACTTTGTCCGACCGTTTACTTGAGCGTACCGGAACAATTTCCGCAAGAGATATGAAAGACCAAGTGCTGGATTCAATGGATCTTGAACGCGAAAGAGGTATAACTATAAAAATGCAACCGGTTCGAATGTTGTATAAGTATAACAATGAAGACTATATACTGAATCTTATTGATACGCCGGGGCATATTGATTTTTCCTACGAGGTATCACGGGCATTAGAAGCCGTCGAAGGTTGTCTTTTGCTTGTGGATTCGACTCAGGGTGTCCAGGCTCAGACCCTGACAACCTTGGAAATGGCCCAAAATTTGGGTCGCGTTATTATACCAGTAATGACGAAGATTGATTCACCATTGTCACGCCCTGATGAAGTGCGTACTGAATTGGCGGAACTTTTAGGAATTGATGGATCAACTATAATGTCTGTTTCGGGTAAAACAGGCGAAGGGGTAGATGAATTATTAAAAATAATTATTGAAAAAGTTCCTGAACCAAAAGAATTGAATAGTAGCGATGCACCGCAGGCTTTGGTTTTTGACTTTAAATATTCTGAACACAAAGGTATAGTTGTGTTTGTACGTGTGACCAAAGGTCAGTTTAGTAAAAACATGTCTTTAAAACTAATAGGAGTAAATGAAGCTTTTAACCCAATAGAGGTTGGAATACTAGCCCCAAGAGAATTAAAACAAGACGTTATTTATGCAGGGCAAATTGGTTACATTGTAACTGGTATCAAGAAGCCAGGTGTAGCATCAGTCGGAGACACTATTACTGATATAAAAAAGCCAGCCGAACAGTTACCTGGGTATACCGAAACCAAGCCCGTTGTTTGGGCTAGTATTTACCCTGAATCACAAGATGATTTTGGCTCATTAAAAACAGCACTGGAGAGACTACATTTGGAAGATGCTGCATTTAAATTCGAAGAAGAAACGTCATTGGTATTAGGGCGGGGATACCGAACTGGATTTTTAGGAATGCTCCATATGGAAATAATTACCGAAAGATTAAAGCGTGAGTTTGATATTGATTTGATTATTACATTGCCAAGTATTGCTTATAATATAATTAGAAAAGGTAGTGATGAAGAAGAAGTAGTCTATACGCCGATAGAATTCCCAGAAGAAGACGCTGCAAAGGTGTTAGAGCCATGGGTAATGGTGCGTATTATACTGCCGATAGAATATCTTTCACCATTGATGCCACTACTGTACGACCATGAAGCGGAAATAATGGATACAATTAATTTCGGGTCTGGCCGTAATGAAATTGCAATGGTTATGCCACTACGCGAACTAATGCGGGGATTTTTCGATAAACTAAAAAGTGCATCTTCCGGTTATGCTTCTATTGCTTATGAATTCGCAGAATACCGCGAGGCGGACGTAGTAAGAATGGACATACTGATAAACAACGAAATTGTACCGGCATTTTGTAGAATAATTGCTCGCAGAAGAATCGACGAAGAAGCTCGTAAATCGGTTGAAACTCTAAAAGAACACATGCCACGTCAGCAAATCAACATTAAAATGCAGGCCAGAGCTTTGGGGCGCATAATTGCCGCTGAGTCTATAAATGCATTTCGTAAAGATGTAACCCAACATATGTATGGTGGTGATATTACTCGCCGCATGAAGTTGTGGGAAAAGCAAAAGAAAGGTAAAAAGAAAATGCAAGAAGCCGGTCATGTAAACATACCGCACGAAGTTTTCCTGAAAATGATACGTAATGAAAACTAAAAAAATCCCCAATGTGGGGATTTTTTAAATTAATTTAATTAAGCATTTTGTGCATAGTAGTCTATGTCTTTTATTTTTTCATAACCTGACCTACTGCCTATGCGCAATGGAGTGTTTTTGTTGCGAGTGACTTTTACTCTGGTGTGGGTTTTTTGATAATTATC
>CAYYSG010000010.1:7264-8464 GCA_964474375.1 uncultured Candidatus Saccharibacteria bacterium | reverse complement strand
TCCTTAGGACGGAACTGTTATATCCATTTAACTACAGAGGCAATATAGCGCATAAAGCCATAAAAGCCCCGAGGAGGGCTTTTATGATGGTAACTAAGCTACTTTGTTAAGACCTAGCAAATCATCGATTACAGGCTTGTTAAAGCCAATAATAATATCGTTTTCTATACGGATTACGGGTACACCCATTTGCCCAGAAAGTTCTACCATTTCTTGACGTTTGTCTACTTGTTCGGCAACATCGATGTCAGTAAAAGGAATGTTTTTGCTTGTTAAGTATTCTTTCGCCATGTGGCAAAAATGACATGATGGTGTACTGTAAATTGTGATATTTTTCATATAAATTTATAAATTAACTATATAATGAAGGAAAGTATAAAAGGATCATACTGATAATAATTAAAACTACAAGGATACTGAATACCCATTTGAGTCTTTTTCGTGCTTTTCCGCTAAACATATTATATACTTTAACATATGTATAACCGTTTGCGCCAGTTTTTAAAAAACCCAGAAGCAAAACCAGTGTTTTTCAAGTTTTTGGCTTTTTTGGTGCTATTTGGTATTACTTTTTATGGGGCAGTAGGGATGGCTAAATCATTTGCATCTGTGCACCGTCAGAAAAAAGATAAACAATCTGAACTTACAAGTATCGAGCAAAGAATCGGTACTATCGACAGTCAATCGTCACTAAAAAATGATTTTCAGAAGGAAAAAGCATTACGGGAAAAACTTCATATGGTAAAACCAGGCGAAGATTTGATCATTATTTTACCTGAAGAAGGCGAGGAATAGGAGCTTTTATTTTTAACTATTTTGTGATATAAATATCTTATGGATCAAGAAGACAAGTTGATACTTCAGGAAATCAAGCAAACAGTAAATGATAATAATCAAATGCTGAAAAAACTTGTATTTTACGGTAGAGCTAATCTTTGGATCCGTGTTGCGTATTGGGCAATACTAATATTTATTGCTGTAGGAGCAGTAGCTATTATAAAACCATTTCTTTCATCACTGGGGACTGTTTATGCTCCAGGAGGGGTACAGGATTCTATAAAACTATTTAGTACACCTTCCGCAATAGATGAATTAAGAGCCCAGTTCGCGGAATAGAATTTAATATGCTCGGATAGCTCAGTTGGTAGAGCGCTCCCCTGAAGAGGGAGATGTCGGCAGTTCAAGTCTGCCTCCGAGCAC
>CAYYSG010000010.1:5411-7164 GCA_964474375.1 uncultured Candidatus Saccharibacteria bacterium | reverse complement strand
CTTGCGCGTTTTTGTTTGTCTATTTTTGGTAGTTTGATTATGATCAAGCCGTGTTTTTCAACTGCTTCGGCTTCCTCGGGTTCAACTTCGGCAGGCAAGTCGATAGTTCGTGAAAATGAGCCCCAGTATAGTTCGCGAACATGGTAGTCATCGTCATCGATGTTAGTGGATGCTTGTCTTTGGCCTTTGATGGTTATAGAATCGCGAGTTATAGAAATTTGCAATTCATCAGGGCGTACACCAGCCACGAATGATTGAACTATAATTTCAGAATCTGTCTGGTATAGGTCTATTGGTAGTTCACCGTCTTCTTCTTCCTCTTCGTAGGTATGTGAAAATGGGTCAGCTTCTTCAGTTACGCGAAGAGTTTTTTCATAAGGGTTTTGTACTCGTGGTTGATTTGATTCCGCACTTTGAGTTCGTACGGGTTCACCGGAATCGAACATTTCATCTTCGTTGACTCGCATACTGCCTGTAAGGCGTTCAAAAAAAGATTTTTTCTTTATATCTGACATAATAATTTATTTAGGCATAGTGCCTTTAAGACGACGCAATTTTTCTAAAAGAAGAATACTAATAATACTAACTACCCAGAGAAATCCAAACACACGGAAGAACTCACGGTCGCTTGAGTTAATTATAAATAAATTAAACATTCCATGCAACAAAGTTGCGGCTATTAATCCACCCCAAAGATATGAATTTTTGTTTTTCCAATTTTGGTAGTATGACAAACCAAGTCCAATACCTACAATGCCAGTTGATACAGCATGCAGTAACGTGGAACCCAAGTAGCGCAAATTGCCAGTAATTAATTTCAGGGTACTTTCGTTAACTATTTCTGGATTCATTAAGAACAATATATTTTCAAGTCCCGCAAAACCAAGAGCGCCTATAATAAAATATATTGCCCAGTCGATAGGGTCTTTGGCTAAATTTCCACTATGAACAATTAGAATAATTGCCAAGTATTTAACAAATTCTTCTATACCAGCCCAAACCAATGTCAGCGTAGTAGGGTTATTTATATATGGTTCAACTAATTTTTCTAGTGGTATAGCTACAAAAACCGAAAGCATTCCAATAATAAAAACCAGTACAATTGCCCATAGGGGCTCGCGGTTTTCTTTTTCTTCGTTACGTATCCAAAATACTAACCATGCTAATGCTGGCAACATGCCCCAAAATATAGCGCCTAATGTTTCTTTGTTTATTCCAAAGTTACCCATGAGGTTGCCATTAGTGGTAATGTTCCCATATTACGTAACTGCCATATTTCTTCAGTAATGAATGGCATAAAAGGATGCAGTACTATTAAGATGTCTTCCAGAGTGTTTAATAAAAATTGAGCACGGGATTCTTTTTCCTTATTCGTACCATTTTGGAATATTGGGCGAGATTCTTCCAAGATTACATCAGCTAAACGAGCCCAAGTGTATTGGTATATCTTATCTCCGGCCAAGTAGAATTTGTATTCAGCTATTTCAGCTGTGATATTTTTTATTATTTCATCGCGCTCGGCAATTAGTTCCAAATCTTTAGCGGTATAGTTAGCAAATTCTTTGTTCATTTTAATACCATCAGTATATGTATCAATGAACCGTGTTATATTCCATAGTTTGTTAGCAAAATGTTTGTAGGCTTTGATTTTGTCCTCGCTCATTTTACTGTCATTACCTGGGCCAGTACCAATGATCAGTGACATACGCAATGCATCTGTACCGTATTTAGCTACCATGTCCAGTGGGTCAAT
>CAYYSG010000010.1:0-5311 GCA_964474375.1 uncultured Candidatus Saccharibacteria bacterium | reverse complement strand
CCGTACCAGATTTGGCGGGAAATACACCAGTCACGCAAATTTTCTATCCAGTTGAAATAAACTTTTTCAAACTGACTTGGTAGTATTTTGGTATTGCCAGACCTGACAGCGTCTAGCATTAGTTCTTTTAAAGTCTTGTTACCGCGGTCAGCTATTGGTTTGTTTACATTGATGAACCATTGTAATTTTGGTAGTGGTTCAATAACTGCGCCAGTACGTTCAGCCGTGGAGATGTTTTGAACAACGTCAACTTCTGACTCTAGTAAGCCTTCGGATTTTAGCCATTCCACTACTACGTTTCTGGCATCGGTTGTTTTTTTGCCTAACAAATCATCACCGCCTAGCATCATTTTGGCATATTCGTTTATAACTTGAACTGTAGGCAGGTTATGACGCTGGGCTATTTCAGCATCAATTTGACTATGCGCAGGAGTAACGCCTAGTGCGCCTGTACCAAAATCTTTCTCAACTGACTCATCAGCGACTATTTTGATATGTATTGGTACACCACAAAATACAATGTCGTATTTTTTACCAACAAATTCAGTATACCGAGTATCATCAGGATGCACAGCTACAGCCGTATCACCAATTTTAGTTTCAGGGCGAGTAGTAGAAATAGAAATAGGGAAGTCTTTACTATATTTAAAAGTGTATAGTTTACCTTTTCTTTCCTCGTGGACTACTTCGTCGTCCGATATTACAGTTTGACCTTTTGGATCCCAGTTAACTATTCTATGTCCACGGTAGATTAGCCCATCATCGTACATTTTTTTAAATGCAGTTCGTACAGCTAGACTTCTTTTGTCATCCAGTGTAAAAGCTTCGCGTGACCAGTCAACACTGGCACCCATTTTTTTCATTTGGTTTACGATTGTGTCGTGGGATTCTTGAGCAAATCGGTTAACACGGTTTAGGAATTCGTCACGTCCAAGATCGGTCTTGCGTTTGCCTTCTTCTTTTTCTAAAATCTTTTCTACTTTACTTTGTGTAGCGATGGCTGCATGGTCGGTGCCTGGTAGCCACAAGGTTTCGCGGCCTTGCATACGAGCAAAACGCACCATAATGTCCTCGATGACCAGCATAGCAGCGTGTCCAGTGTGTAATGTGCCAGTAACGTTAGGCGGAGGCAGAACGATGGAGAATGGTTTAGTATTGGGTTTGACAATGCCTTTTTGTACGCATTCATCAGGGTTAAAAAATCCTGATTCATCCCATAATTTATATATCCGGTCTTCGGTATTTGCCGGGTCGTACGGTTTTAATAGCTTGTCATCTATCATGACAAAAGTATACCAGAACAAGGCTTTTTAGGCTATAGAAAGAGTTCCGTCTGCCACGATACTACCTGATTCGTCTTCCAGAATAGAATTGTTTGTTTTTATAAATGTAGCCAAGGCTATCATTAATGCATTGTCACCAGTCAGTGCGTTTAATGGCGAGTGCAATTCGATATTTAAATCATTTGCGATTTGTTGCAATCCATTACGCAGGAACACATTAGCCGAAACCCCTCCACCTAATAGTAATGATGTTGCACCCGTATCAACCAGTGCATTTTTGACTTTTTTGAGAATTACATCAGTAGCTGCATTTTCAAACCCTAACGCTAGAGCCATTTTTTGCTCGTCGGTTTCGATTTTGTTTTGTTTTGTGTAGTACATGACTGCAGTTTTGAGCCCTGAATAAGAAAAATTATAATCACCAGAATGAATCATTGGTCTTGGTAATATGACTGGGTCTATGTTTTTACTGCGTGCTTTTTCGGCTAGTTTGGCAATACGTGGACCACCAGGATAAAGCAACCCCATAAGACGAGCCACTTTGTCATAAGCCTCACCAATAGCATCGTCCAGTGTCTCACCAATTACTTGGAACTTGTAATGCCCGAAAGAATCTTTTTCAATAGAGACTAATTCAGTGTGACCACCAGATATAAGCAATGCTAAAGAATTATCCGGAATCGGAGTAAAGTCAATTTTTTTACGCAAATCGTTAGCTTGAATCATCGGCGACACTAAATGCCCCAGCATATGATTAATACCAATTACTGGCTTTTCGAAAATTTGACCCAAGGCTTTGGCAAATGTAATACCAACCCAAAGAGCAATTTCCAGTCCTGGGCCAGATGTAACACTAATAGCATCTATCTTTGGCAATTTAGATTCTTTTATAAAATGCACTAGGTCGTCCGACAGTTCAGGGTCGCGATACAGGATTTCCTTTACTTTGTGGATTTTTTCATCTAAATTTTCCACTTTGGACCATTCGTTTTCTTTTATGCTGGACTTACTTTCATCCAGTAAGGCAGTAAATAGCGGAGTTAAGGCTTTGACATGCTCGCGTTTAGCCACCACAGGGAAAACACCACCATACTGTGCGTGTAGCATGGCTTGGGATGCAGTCATGTGTGAATGAATTAGGATTGTTTGCCCGTCAGCAGAGTCTTTATGGAGTTCAACAAGAGCCATGGATGTTTCGTCGCAGCTGGTTTCTATAGACAGTATTCGCATAAGGGTAATATAGCAAAAAAACGATTTTATTGGTAGTATGGTTTTATGAAAATAACTATTTTTGGTCTTGCTGGCACCGGTAAAACAACCGCGGGTAAATTACTAAGTGAATCATTGGGATTGACTTCTAAATCCAGTGGGAACATGTTTCGAGAATTAGCAGTGGAAAAAGGCATGAGCGTGAATGAGCTAGACAAAGCTTCGATTGATAACCCCGAGTTCGATAAATGGCTGGATAGTCAAATAGAAGAATACGGTAAAACTCATGATGATTTCGTGTTTGAAAGTCGTTTGGCATGGCATTTTATACCGGATTCTATAAAAATAAGACTTTATTGCGACTTTGATGAAAGAGTCAAACGTATTGCTGGGCGTGAATCCAAGGATATAGAAACTGCTAAAAAAGAAACCAATGAAAGAGAATCTCATATTTTTGAAAGATACGAAAAATACTATAATTTGCAGGATATTGATAGTCCAAAGAATTTTGATTTGAATATCAACACTACTCATACATCGCCCAAAAGAGTTACTGAAATAATCATTGATTTTATAAAAACAAAAAACCCCGCGAAATAGTTCGCGGGTGTTTTCTATAGTACGTTCTATATTAATTCTGTGGCTTGCCTCAAAAGATCATCCATTTTGTCTTCATCTTCATCTTTTTCTTCTGCATACTTTTTAAACAATAAATACAGTTTATAGGTACTGTCATCGTTACAATTTTCTAAAAATTCACTCAGGTCTTCATTTGCTAAACTTATACGAAGAATATTCATTCTGTAGAATTCAACAGCTTCTTTTAGTGTCATTTTGTATAAAGCATTGAAAACAAGTTCCTTTTGTTTGTGGTTTTCAAAAAAATCTCTTTCGTTTAACAACTTTAGATCGTTAAACGAAGGTGCTGATTCTAATATAGATTCTTCGATTTTTTCGGACAGATCGTTAAATTTAATTTCAAGATCATCACCCATGCTAAATAATTCATAAGAATTATGTAGGTATATTAAAAGATTCACCAAATTTGTTGAACTCTGTTTGGAATCAAGCATTTCTGTATAATAAACAGAAATATCTTCATTTGGATCAAAATCATCGGGTAATTTTACATCGAGTAGCCTAATTGATATGTAGGCGTATTCTTTGCCTGACAATGAATTTCGAAGTTTTGATTTAATTGATTTATAAATATTGTTGGATAATAGTAGGACTATATCTTTATTACTTATTTTAATCCAGTCTTCATATTCTAATTTGTCTTTTTTAAGTATAGACCAAGCAGTGAGTTGCTCTGTGGGTCTTCCGGCGTTTATAAATTTTTTTATAAAAAAGCCTTTGTCGTTTCTTCTAGTTTTTTTATTTGTGTCCATAACATATTTTGATTTATTAATATAAATAATGCTACAAAACACATATATAGTCAACCAGTTTGAATAATCCATAATAATGTGGTATTTTGAGTTTAATTTAAAATATTTCATAATGAAAAAACCAATAAATATTATAATCGTATCTATTTTATCCATCGCAGCTATTATTTTAGGTACAAATTATTTTGTACAGAACCCCATTCCTATAGGATGCGCAGATGTTGAAAACCTTTTAAAAATTATATTTCCTTTGTGTTTTACTGGAGCCATGTTCCTGATTCTGAGAATCACAGGCAAAGGCATGTATGGGGAAATACAAACGAAAACAGTTTTTCTGATAGGATTTTTGTTTTTCTTAATTACAGACATATTTATGTATGTAATGGGGGAAATAAAACCAGCGGACAATTGTAATAGTTTTGTAATGTTTGGATACATTTCTGTTTCTGCAAATTTTATATTTTTTGCATTTTTTGCCACATTGCTGGGAAATTATTTTGAAAAAGTAAGAAACAAAATTAAAGACCAAAAACCAAGACAAGGTGCCTATTCTTAACTTATTTTTTATAAAAAATCCTGAACAATATCGTTCAGGACTTTTTTTGACTCGGCCAAACTTTTGTGTTTTGGCGAAAATAGTGTAGTATAAAACCACATGTCTAAAGGGGATACAATCGTAAAATTCGAAAACGTAAATTTTGAATATTCACCTAACAAGCCTATTTTGCAAGAGGTGAATTTTTCTATACGTCGTGGCAGTAAAATGACGTTAATGGGTCAAAATGGTGCAGGTAAAAGTACCATATTTGGACTAATAATGGGCAGTTTAAAGCCGGAAGATGGCCATATAAATGTGGTCAATGGTGTTAGTATTGCTATATCACGCCAAGTTATTCCACGTGATGAAATGGGTTTGACTGTGCGGGAATTCTTCCAGAAATGCTTTAAAGACAAAGTCTACGATATCGACCCCCGAATAGATGACGTTCTCGAGGTCGTGCATTTGCGTAACCACGAAAAAGTCCACGACCGAATAATCAAAACTTTTTCCGGAGGACAGCAAGCGCGCCTACTACTAGCGTCGGCTTTGATTCAAAAGCCGGACTTACTACTACTGGATGAACCGACGAACAATCTGGACAAAGCTGGAATCGAGCACCTGACAGACTTTTTGAAAAACTACGACGAGTCGGTTATTGTTATTTCCCACGATGCGGAATTCTTGAATTCGTTTACCGAAGGTGTGTTTTATTTGGATATTTATACTCAAAAAATAGAACAATACGTGGGTAACTATTATGATGTAGTCAAAGACATTACAGCCCGTGTTGAGCGTGAGAACATGAAAAATGCTCAATTGCAAAAAACCATCCTAGCTAAAAAAGAAAAAGCTAACCAATTTGCATACAAAGGTGGACAAATGCGTGC
>CAYYSG010000009.1:10115-24705 GCA_964474375.1 uncultured Candidatus Saccharibacteria bacterium | reverse complement strand
CCCGTCGAATTCGACGGCTTTGCAACGACCGGCACGTGTGACGTGTAGACCGCCCCGCCCTTTCGTCGTCCGAAGTTGATACACCAGTAATGCCCCCAGGTCGTGCCCGGCGCATAGACGTAACCCGCGCCGATGTCGGTCACGTTCCCGGCCATTATCTGCCCGTAGTGGACAGGTGAATTCAGCCACCATTCCATCATGCGGTCGCTGTCGCCTTGCCAACCCCAGCCCACAATTTCGCCCCACTGCACCGGGTTATAGCCCTCGCGTCTCAGGCGTTGGTCGATGCTGCTACCGTCGCTGCCGGTGTGGTACTGGCCGCTGTCAATCAGCCATTGGTTTCGGGCCAAATCCTGCGCGTGTTTGGTCGCCGCCTTGCCCAACTGGACATTCTCCGCCAATGGCGGCAAGCCCTGCCCGGCGCGCGCGGCGTTAATGCGGCCAATCATCGTTGCGGTATCCCCAGCACGTCACCGGGATAGATTAACCGGCAGTTGGCAATCTGCGGATTCACCCGACACACCGGTTCCCATACGTCCCGCGCCCATGCGAAATACCGGCCCGGTTCCCACGCCAGCGCGATCCCGTACATCGTTTCGCCGCGCCTGACCCGATGATGCCCGATTAGCGCCGGCGTCGAGATGGGCGTGGCCCGATCAGAGTCGGGGGCCGGGCTAGGGCTTGGCGTGATTGTGACTACTTTTGTATTCACAATTGTCGGCGCAACCGTCGCCGTGAATGTCTTAATCGGCACAGGTGTTCTAGTAGTCGTTGGTGGTAAAAACGTCGCAGACGGCGAAATAACTAGCACAGGGGGCAACGTAGCGATAATTGTGGCCGTGGACGTTGGTCCGCCGGACGGCGGTGGTCCCGCCCGACACCCCCGCCCAACCGCGATCAGGGCCAGTCCTGCGGCCACCAAAATAAGACCCGCGCCGATTAGAATAATCCAGCGGGTGTTACGATCTGCCATCCCTTGCCGCCTCAATCGCCGCCGGTGTCCGTTGCGCCTCGTGGCCGATCGTCGTCGCCGCCAGGCCGGCCAGGAAAACCACCAGCAAGCCCATGCCGCCAATCGCCTCAATAGTCTGGGCAAATGTCGGCACGAGCACCAACCCCAACACGGCCGCCACTGCTTTGCCCGCCGCCTTTCGCCAGTCAAAGGCCACGCCGTCGGTCAGCCACGCCCGCAGGTAGGGATAGAACACCCCGACAAACGCCCCTAACAAATACAGTCCAATCGGTAAATACGCTTTAGCTTCCACTTTTCACCTCCAACGAATCCACGCTCTCAATCCCCATCCGGAATGCCGCCCGCAAAAAGACGGCCGACTCCCGTAGCAGATCACCCACCGTCACCTCCGGCCCCTGCCACATCTGGTGGACCACCATCAACGTCCCCAACACCTGCAAATTGCGCTCCCACGACGACGGCGCCGCGCCGCCGTACCGGTTAAGCAACTCGCTCGCCTCATCCAGAACATCGGCAATCTCGCTCATCTCACGCCTCACAAATGATACGGCCGCGCTTCCTCGGCCCGCCGCCTGAGTTCCGCCAGCCGTCCCCGGTCGGCCGCCCATTGCACCAGCGCCCGCGACCGCGCGCTGCGGGTGTCGCCCGCTAGCTGGTCGGCCGCCACGCCCAGGTCGAAAGCCAATCCGTCTATTTCTTCCACGTTGAACCGCTCCTCGATAAACCGTGTCAGCGCCGCCCGCCCGGTGCGCCGCCGCGTGATGGCTGATGGTTCCGGCGGCGGCTCCTCGCCGGTCAGTTCCTTCAGTCGCGTCGTCGTCTTGCGTGCGTAAGCAATCCACGCCTGCATCAACTCATGGTCGCTATCGCGCTCGTCGCGCAGGTCGTCCATCTCCGTCTCAAGCTGATCAATCCGCTGCCAGGCCTCGTCGAGCCGGTGCAGGGCGTCATCAAGCCGTTTTTGTTGCCGGTCATAACGGTCTTCCATTTGTTGCCATGTCGCCGGTGCTTTCCGCCGCGCCTGCGCTACGACGAAATAGCCCGCGCCGCCGATAACCACTACGGCCGAAATCATGACTATTGCCTCGATTAGCAGCCGCAATCCGTCCTCAGTCATGCCGGCCCCCCTAGCGCCCACACCATAGCCAGCATACCGCCAAATATTACCAGCCCCATCAGCGTCCGATGTGCCGCGCCAAACAAGAGCACCTGGTCATTGTTCAACCGTCCGGCTAGCAGGAACGTGTAAAACACAACACCAATAGCGGATACCATTGCCGACGGCAAGAACGCGCCGCGATATTCCCGGTGACGGCGAAACCCGTAAAAACAGACGGCCAGCGTCATGATAAATACGGCCACGTTGACCATTTGGAAGGTCGTCGTCACCCCGTTCATGTCACCGTCACCGTCCCGGTCGTGCCGTCCGGGTAAAGCACCATAATGTTACCCGTCGTCGCGTCAACATAGACCACATAATCACTCGGCCGCGCCGCCGGCACTTCCGGGTCGGCGTTCAACGCCAGCGCGTTCAGGCTCAGCCCGGCTTCCATGTAGCCCGCCTCATCTTCGGCCGGGTCTTTGTGGGTCACCGCCGCTGTACCCTCGGTGATAGGCTTCATCAAGAACGGCCCCACAATCACCCGGCGCGGCGTCCGCTCGATGACGTTAATCAGCCCTGTCTTCGTCTCGGTGTCCTCAATCGTGCCGTCCGTCACCGTCAGCGCCACGTCAAACGCGCCGCCGTTCTGGTAGGTATGGACCGGGTTCTGCAGGATACTGCTCATGCCGTCGCCGAAGTCCCACAGCCAGCCCGTTATCGCGTTCGTGCCCACGCTTAAATCGGTAAACGTCACCCGCAGCGGCGCGAGGCCGTCCGTCACGTCAGTCGTGAACTCGGCCGTCACATAATCGCCGCCGCCGCCGGTCGATTGCCCTTCCTCTACCGCCAGGGCAATCATCTTCAACGCCGTCGCCGGCGCGGTGGCGTAGTTAATCGTGTATTTCAGCGTGCCCAGCGTCGTCGCCCCGGCCGCCAGCGTCGTGCCAGTGTGGTTGACGATGATGAACTGGTTGTCGCTCAGGCTCTGCTCGTTGGTCGTCGCCGCGCCGTTCTCGCCGCTGACCTGGGCCGAGAACTCGCCGTCGGCCGTCACCGCATGAATGCCAATCGTCCCGGCCTTGATCGCGTCGGCACTTGTGCCCGTGCCTTCCCTGGGCGAGATAAGGTGCTGCGCAAACTGCGGGTCGAAAGCCAGCGCATAGTCGGTGTTGCCCGTCGTCGTTGCCGTATTCACGAACGCCAGCGAACTCGCGACATCGCCATACTTTTCCAGCAGCAACAGCGCCGTCGAATTGACGGTGTCGGTTGTCACCGCCAGCGACAGCCCGGTCGCCGACCAGCCCGTCGCCGTCACCGTCGCCCGCCTTGACGGGTTATCGCGGCAATGCAAAAAGCTGCCCTCGAATAGCCGTCCGTCGTTAGCGCCATCGACTAGGCCGTCGTTGTACTGCCGCTCCAGCATCCATTGGCCGTCCGTCCGGTGCGCCATGCCCAGCGACAGGTAGAAATGAGTAGCCGCCAGCCCGTTCGTGCCCCAGGTCGCCACGCCATGCGCTACGTCCGGCGCAAACCCGGCGTTGACCGTCGCCGACGACCCAACCCCGCCCAGCGCGGCCGTACCCGCCCACGCCTCATACTCCGTGCCCGCGCCGAAGATGACCTGGCACAGGTACGCCGTGCCGCCGGCCGCCCAGTCGATATTGACCGTCACGCCGTTGGTCGTGAACTCGACAAACGTCGCCCGCATAATCTCCGCGCCGCTGCCGTCAATCAGCACCATGCAGGCGTTATCGACCCACAGCCGCGCCGTGTTGGTATTGGCGACGCCGTGGTCCGACGCCACGCATGCCGCCCACTGGCTGCCGCCCGCCGTCGCCCCATAACAGAATAGTTCGCCGTCGGCCGCCGTCCCGTCCGTCACGCCTTTTGTCACGATAAACCGCGCCGACTTCGGGATAATCCCGCCCAGCCCGGCCTGCGTGAACGTCTGGTTGCCGTCGCTCGTATTCAGCGCCGCCCGCACCTGCCGGATGACCACGTCCCCCCCGGCCGGCGGCGGCTCTTCCGGCGTCACCGTAATGGGCTGCCCCGTGAACGTGTCCACCAGACCCAGGACGGTATCCTGAATGGTCAGCACCGGCGTGTACACCCCGGCCGCGTTATAGACCTTCGTCGGGCTGGCCGTCGTCGAGGTCGTTCCGTCGCCAAAGTCCCACGACCATGCGTTGATATTGGCCGCGCCAGCTTCCAAACTTGTGTCAGTAAACGTCACCGATAGCGGCGCTTGCCCGCTCGTCGCCGACTGCGTGAAAGCCGCCTCAATTGCGTCCGACGGCGGTGCGGCCGTGATGACCGTATCCGGCCCGGTCCAGGTATGCGAGTAGCCCCGCACCGTATCCTGTACCGTCAAGCGCGGCTTGTACGTCCCGGCGACCGTATAGGTGTGCGTCGGGTTCTGGCTTGTTGACGTGCTGCCGTCCCGGAAATCCCACGCCCACGAGTTAATCACGCCGTTACCGGTTGTTGTCGAAGTATCGGTGAAGCTGATGAGCGTTACCCCCGCCTGGCCCGCCGCCGGTGACCGGGTGTACCGCGCCGTCACGCTGCCCGTCACCGGCGGGGTCACGGTGATAGACGGCCCGGTATAGGTCGAGGTAAGACCAAGCGATACATCCGTCACCGTCAGCACCGGCGAGAACGTCCCCGCCGTCGTGTAGGTATAGGTCGGGTTCTGGCTTGACGAAGTCCCCACGCCGTCGCCGAATGTCCACGACCAGCCGTCAATATCGGCCGTGCCTGTCTCGGTTGACGTGTCGGTAAACGTCACCGTCAGCGGATATGTCCCGTTGCCCGGCGTCCGGTTGAATGACGCCGTAATCGTGTCTTCGTCAACCGGCGGCGCGTTCGAGCCGTATTCATCCGAGCCGATGTCGTAGTACAGCCCCGCCCCGGCGTTCATGTCACTCCGCGCGTAACCGTAGCGGTCCTTGTTGATAACCGGCAGCGTCAGCCCGTTGATGTTGCTGCGGTTCGACGCCTTGCCCCGGCCCGGCGCGCCGGCCGTCAAATCATAGTTCGCCGGGTCAAACGTCGTGTCAGTCGGGTCCGGCAAGCTGGTACTCTTGTAATCGTACACGCCGGTAATATCGACAAACGGGTTCGCCAGCCCATGCCCGGCCGCGCCAGTCACAATGCTCTGTGTCCCGCCCATCCCCGACGCCAGCGCGCCGTTGCTCAGATTGTTACGAAAGACAATCCCGTTCCCGCCGCCGTACTGCGCCATCGCGCCGGACTGCTGCGGGTGCTTCAGGAAGATATTGTTTTCCCAAACGCTGTTGGCATGCGGGTCCTGATCCGTATTGAAAATAAATTGGACCATCGGCGCGTTGGTGTACTTGCTGCCGATGACGGTGTTGTAGCCGAAGTAAGCCTGTGTCCAGGTGAACGGCCTGTCCTTGCCGCCGGACAGAAACGCGCGATTGCCGCCGATAAACAGGTTGTTGTAAATCTTCGTTCGAATCGACGGCTCCGACTTAAAATTTTCCTTACCCGCCACTTCGTCGCCGGCCACAAACGAGTCCGTGATATTGCCCGATGTCTTGTTCTTGAAATGGTCGTATAGATTGACACAATAGTAAACGGTGTTGCCGTAGAACTGCGCGCCGTCCGAGGCATTGGTCCCCATCATCCAATGGTTGCACGTGTGCGACGTGTTGTAGCGGATAATCTGGCGCTTGCCCTTTTTCGACGCGGCAATGCCCTCGCCGTAACAATAGGCGACGAGGCAGTTCTCGACGATGTTGTCTTCGCCCTTGATAATGAAGGCCGTGACCACCCCCTGACCGACGATGCCCGGTTCGGTACTGATGGTCGGATTAAAGAAGTTGACGCTAACCCGCGTCGCCACGACATTGTTGACGCGGCAGTTTTTGGCCGTCTCGATATTGATACCGCCCGAATAGGTGAAGTCAATCCGGCAGTTCTCGACCAGCGTATTATCGCCGCCCATCCCGATTGCCCGGCCCGGCACGTTGCGAATGACAAACCCGCGTATCTTCGCCCCCGTCCCGGTCAACCCGACCAGGTTGGCGTAGTTGCCCCATACAAACCAGTTCCCCAGCGCCGCGTTGTCGGCCCGCATTGCCGGTAGTTCGTTGGCCTTCACCTGTTCGCCCTTGCTGTTCTTATAGCCCGCCTTGCCGAACAGCGTCGGGTCATACCGGCCGTTGATCGTCGGCGTGTGGCCGGTGTCGTTCTCAAACGTCAGGTTATTCTTGGCAATAATCAACCGCTCGTAATACGTCGCCGTCCGCACCCTGACCGTATCCCCGGCCGCGGCCGTCTGGTTGGCCTTCGCCAGCGTCTTCCACGGCGCGCCGGTCGCCCCGGTCCCGGTCGAATCGTTGCCACTCACGCCGTCAACGTAATAAATCGCCACTAGAACACCTCAACCATGACCAGCACCGGCCCTATCTCTCCGCCCAAATCCTGCACGTACAGCCGCCAGCGGCCGTCAACGTCCGGCTCCGGCACAATCACGTCGGTTTCCTTGATACCCAGCAGCAACTCTTCCAGCCGCGCCACGCGCTCCTGCAGCCGGAACACCTGGTCAATCAGGTTGTCAACAAGCCGTTCCCTTTCCAGCGTATCTTTCATACCGTCACTCAATCACCAGCGAGCACACGCCGCGCCCCGGCAGATATTCCCGCGCCTTCACGCGCACGGCCGCCGCGTAACCGCCAAAGCCCGCGGTATACAGTTCCAGCCAGATCGTGTCGCCGACGCCGTAGTCCTTCCAGCGCGCCGGCGGCCGGTCTAATGCCGTCGGGCTGACAATCGGCCGCGGATAGGCCCGCTCCGCCAATGTCACCGCCGCGTTGTTGTCCAATGTTTCCTGAATCGAAATATCCACGCGCAACTCACCCTTCTGCCGCAAGCCATACCGGGCGATGCTCGTCTCGTCTCGCGTCCCGGCATAAATCCGGTTGTCCTCGGCCCAGCCAGTCCCGGCCCCGGCCATGCGTATCTCGTTGGCAATCGGCCCCTGTTCGTCGAGCGATTCGTCGGCCAGATTCACGCCTTCAATCAATGCCAGCTTGCTGCCGTGGTCGCGGCCCTTCCGTTCGTAGTAGTTAGCCCGGAACAGCACCCGCCCGTTCGCCAGGCGCGGTGTCACGTCCCAATCGGCGTCCTCAATCCGGCTTGTCAGGCTCTTGGTGAAGATGTCGTACAGCCCGCGATAGTGGTACTCCGGGCTGTGCTTTTCGCCGCCCAGCCACACCTCGCCAATCTCGATACCCGACGGCACGGCTTCACTCAGCAGCGCCCGGAACACCGTCCCGGCCGTCACGTCGCTGAAATACCGGCTGCGCCCGGTGATACGGTCCACCAGAATCCGCTCGCCGCTATAGGCCGTCACTTCCACCCGGCCGTCCTTCCACTTACGCGGCAGGTCCAGCATCCCGCCCCAATCCGGCAAGCCGTTGCCGAATTGAATCAATATCCGGTTGCCCGGCCGCAGCAATCGCTCCGTCGCCGTCGCGTCCGCCCGCGAGAGTGTAATCCGCGCCTGCCCGTAGTCGTTGAGCTTCCACGCCACGCCCTGAATGTCACCGGCCAACTCGCCCATGACCCGGCCGCCGAGGTCGGCCACATAGACAACCGTCTCGGCCGCGCCGTCGCCTCTGGCCGTCGGCGACAGGTAGACCGGCACGACCGCCGGCGCTCGCGCCGCAATCGTGCTTTCAATCGCCAGTCCCAGACCTGTCAGCCGTCGTGCCATAATCGTTAAGCAATAAAGAACTCGTCGGCGTTGGCCGGCGCTTCCGTCAGCGCCGTCACCGTCACCGCCTTCGATGTCCCGTTATAGTCCGTAATCGTTGTCATCTGCCCGGCCAGCGCCCCACTCGTAAACGTCAGCGTCCGGCCGTTGTAATGGTCGTTCGTTGCCTCGGTTAGGCTTGTCGTGAAGACCGTTGTCGTCAGCGTGCCGGTGAC
Organism: uncultured Candidatus Saccharibacteria bacterium; assembly: GCA_964474375.1. Taxonomy (GTDB): domain Bacteria; phylum Patescibacteriota; class Minisyncoccia; order Phycocordibacterales; family UBA9973; genus 2-01-FULL-33-17. Next base: position 16,672 of record CAYYSG010000009.1, on the reverse strand, counting down.
GGCCGTCCCCAGCACAATCCCCTGGAAGGCGCGTCCGGCGTTCGTCGCCGCCGCCGCGCTGCCACCAATCTGGCTGATGTTCGTCGCCACGGCCCCGGCCGTCAGGTCAATCTCCCCTGTTCCGGTCCCGTCCTTGATAGTCACTTTCGGATACCCGGCCGTATCCGGCGTTGCCACGGCCGCACCTGCCCACTGGGTCACGTTGGCGGCGACACCGCCACTCGTCAGGTCGATCTCCCCTGTCCCGGTGCCATCCTTGATCGTCACTTTCGGATACCCGGCCGTATCAGGCGTCGCCACGGCCGTGCTGTTCCAGTACGTCACGTTGGCATTGGCCCGGCCGCCCGAAAGGCTGACTTCGCCTGTCCCCGTACCGCTTTTAACTGTCACCTTGGGGTAACCGGCCGTGTCAGAGGCGGGGAGAGCCGCACCCAGCCACTGCGCGGCGTCCACCTGAAGATAGTCCGAGCCGCCGACCAGCGAATCGTAGGTATTGGCCGGCAGCACCATAAAATCGCGCCAGACCGGCAGCGCCCCGCCCTCGTTCACATACAGCCGCAGGCGGCCGAGCGTGTTCGTGTCCGTCGTGTTCAGCGGCACTTTGTAATGGCCGCCGGCCAGGTGCGAAGCGCTCGTGGCGTCGTTCTTTTGCGCCGCCGCGCCGCCGTTTTTGATCAGTTGGCAGTCCGCCTGGCTGATGGTCAGCCCCGTTTCCGGCGTCTTGCCGTCCGCGTCGTCAACGAACGGCCCCAGTTCCACATCCGTCGCCGTCGATTGTTTCAGCCAGGTCGTCATACCCCGCTCCTATCCCAAACGCTGTAGCGCCTGGGTGATAAATGCCGCTTCCAGTTCGCCCTTGACGCTTCCCATCAGGTTATAGATGGTCTGAGCATCAACCTCGCTCACGCCCAGCAGTAGCGCCAGCGCCGGCCAATCCTCGCCCAGCGCCGCCTGGTCGAAGATGCCTTTCAACCGCTGGCCCTCGTCTACTACCGCCTGCAGGTCGTCAACAAACGCGCGCAATTGCGCCGCGTGCTGCGTGCCCCTGTCCACCTTGATATGAGCGCTTGCCATGTCTCACTCTCCTATCCGCTGATTAAATTCTGGTAATGACGGAATTTCACCGGCCCGCCGCCGGACGGGGCGGTGTAGTCAATATCAAGCACCGGCTCAGGGTTGGCGCTGTCCCAGGTGCTTACGCGGAACTCGGAAGTGCCCGAATTCCCCTTGATGATGACGTTCAGGTCGTTGCCACTGGCCCACCCGCCCCGATTGACCACTGTCTGGACTTCGGCCGCGAAGTTGGCCGACGCCTTGACCCCCAGACCAAGATTGGTCGCGGCCCAGGCCGTGCCGCTGGTAAGGCTCCGGCCGCTGATGTTGCTGGCCCCGGTCGTAAAAGTCGTCGCGTCATCGACGTTCTCGCAATAGATGATCGTATTCGGGCTGTCATAGCTGGTGGATATAAAGTTCAAACTGACCGTCGCCGTGTTGATCGTGCTGCCCTGCGGAATGGTCACGTTGAGAAACCGCATGCCGGCGTATTGAGCCGTGCCGTTGACGTTCATCGCCGCGTCGGTCAGGGTTACCGTCCCGCTTGTTTCCTGCGCGTCGTCGCTCGACGCCGCCACTGCCACACTGAAGGTCGCCATTAGCTATACGTCCGTTCCTCAAACTCGATGAAGATGGTCACCGCGTCCAGACCGTCCTCAGTCACTTCCAGCGTGTTGTTGCCCGGCACAAGTTTCAATATCTCCTGCCGCCGCGTGCTGCGTGACAATGCCTGATACTGGCTAGTTCCGTCGTCGAGCAGCGTCACGGTATGGTTATCCGTGTTCACTTCCAGTTGTTCGCCCAGGGCCATCGGCAGCGTCAGGGTGATACTCTCGCCGGTCGTCACGTTCCTCAGTGTCAGCGCGAGGTCATACGCCGCGATTTCCGGCCCCATCATCGCCGTCGGCGGGTCAAGCCACTGGATACTCATGCCGTCAATCGCGGCCAGCATCGCCCCGCTGCTGCGTTGCTCAAAGCGCAATGCCTCGTTCGACCCGCTGTCGGCCGTCACCAGCAGCGAGAACGATACCGGGTTCCCGTCCGGGCTAACCGGGTCGGAAATGGGCAGATACGTCACCGAGCCGCCGTAATTGTCTGGATAGTAAATACCTGCGCTCCACTGTATGCCCGGCTCAAAGTTCTGTGCCTCGCCGAAGATGCTCATAAAATCAACGTAATAGGCGGTACGCAGTTCCCAACCTGATACGCCCTGTACTGGCCCCAACCGCGTCGGGTTCGTCACAATCATCTTTGAATACGGGTCGTCTTCCACGTCCGTGCCGCCCGTCGCCCCATACCGCCGCCACGACGCCGACCGGTTTGTATTCTCTACCCCGCCCTCGGCGAACTCGTTAAACACCCATTGCGCATTGGTCGAAAAGCCCAGCGTAATCATCGGCTTGTAAATATCATCGCCCGCGTAGGCGTAACTATCCGGCCCGCTCAAATCGTAGGTGTTGACCCATACCCCAGTGCCGCCGTATAGAATCCAGATGTCGTGCTGAATCCAGTGAATTTCGTCGCCGCCCGCGCTGGGCGCTCCCGTATGCGCGGCGGCCGTGCTCCCCCGCGCCGCTCGCACCACGCCGGTAAATGTGTTGGTCGCCTCGTCCTTGTCGGCGTAGGTGAACAGTTCATCGTCAATCTGCAATATCCCGCTGCGCGGGTAGCTGCTGATGTCTGACGAGGCTGTAATGGTGTCAATCGTGTCGCCCGCGCCGATGGAAGTCAGCAAGAAAGCCGGGAAATACTCTTGCCAGTCCAGGTTGACCCATACGTCGGTGTTGGTGTCGTCGTAGCTATTGAGCCAGCGACGCACCATGCGTCCGTCAACCATGACCGCGATATTCGTCTCGCCACTCAACTTTGCCGGTGTCAGCGCCGCCGTGTCCCATGCCCCGCCGCTGCCCTCGTCGGTCAGGTTAATCGGGTAGTGACTGGCCGCCCGGCCCGGCCACTTCACGGCGCTAAACATGCGATATGCAAACGCATTGCCCGCACCCGACTTGGCTGCCGTCGGTTGAATGGTATAGACCGGCCGCGCGAGAAGGCTGCCGCCGTTGGCGACCGCGACCGTGTCGCCGCTGTCGGCCACATTCCACGTCTGGCTTGTCGCCGTCGTCGAGCGCCAGCGTGTCTCGCCATGCGTTACCAGCGTTACCACAAAGAACTGGCCCGGCCCCTGCTCGTTGTCCTGTTCGTCAATCGCTTGCGTGACCACATGGCGATAGCGCTCATTGCCGCCGTCATCGTCGGCCACGACCAACGCAATAGCCGCATCATCGGTATCCAGCGCCGCCAATAGCGCCTCGCGGTTGGTGCGCACCGCATCCTCGTTAGCGCCAAAGACCCATATCCTGACGCCCATCGCCATCGACTCGCGCCGCGCCCGCGTCACAAGCGGGTCGTTCCCCTCCCGGTTCGTCCGCTCCAATTTGAGCGCCGGCTGCGAAAACGGCTGTTCCAGCGCCATGTGATAGGTGGTATCATCGCTGGCGATACCGCCCAGGCTTACGACAATCATCGCCCCCATACTCCCAGGAGTTCTAACTCCGATTCATCAACGTCGTAGATGTAGATATGCTGCCCGCCGTTGATGTTCTGGGTCTGGACATTCAGCGTCGAGCCGGCAGTCTCAAAGCCCGGCGTCGGCGCGTTTAGCGTTTCCAGTTCCCGCCCCGCCGTGACCACCATCTCGGTCATCGCCCGGACCATGATGTCCATTAACTGCCCAGGGTCGGCCCCTAGCCCCAACGTAACCCCCGACAAAATGGACGGGTCCAGCCCGGCATGTCGGATCAGCTTGAGCATCTCGTATTGTTGTTGCAGGAAGTTCAGGTTAGCCCGCTGCTGTTCCAACTCGGCCATACGCTGCTGCTGGTAAAGCAATTCCGATTGCAAATCACTTTGCTCTGATAAATAACTGTTTCGTTGTTTCATAAGGTCTAGCGCAATCAACGCCGCCGCTTGCTGGTGCGACGACCCCATTGTCGAAAAGCGTTGCAACATGTAGAACAGGCCCGGCGTGGCCTGGGTCATGCCCAGTGCGGCGAGATTCTCGTCAATTCCCGCCGTCGTCGCCTCAATACGCCCCGTCACATAATCCAGCCGGTCTTCCAGCGGCCCGATAACCCGGTCATCAAAAATACCGGCAAACCCGCCGCCGATGCCGCCCATCGTACCGGCGTGACCCAGCATTTCATCAATCGCCTCGGTTAATTCCAGTTGTCTCGACCGGATACCGTCAATCAAACCCTGGGCAATCATCTCGCCCGCGTAAAACATAAGTTTTGACGGTGACGCGATTCCAAAGAACGCTTTTACCGCGTCCCAGGCGGCCGTCACAAAGCCGATAATCGTGTCAATAATCGCCTGCCCCGCCGATATTAAGCCGTTGACGATGCCGTTGATAATGTCTAGCCCTAATTGCTTCCAATCCGTCGTCGTGAACCACGTCTTGATGCTTTCCCACATGGACGCCAGCCACGGCCCGATCATGTCCCACAGACCGCTCAGAAAGTCCGTCACCGTATTCCAGGCGTTCTCCCATATCTCAAATATCTTGGCCCCGAATCCTTCCCAATCGCCCTCAAACGCCAGCCTGAACGCCTCAATAACAAGCTGGATATGCTTGACCACGCCGTCAACAAGCCCCTGAATAAGTTCCCAGGCTTTCTTAGCTGTGGCGACAATCGCCTCGCCGTGCTGTTCCCACCACGCCTTGATATTGGTTAAAAAGTTATTGACAGCGCTCTTGATAAACTCAATCGCCCGCTCAAACGCCGCCTTAAGCGCCTCCAGGTCAGCGCGGGCTTTTGCCAGAATCGCCTCGCCATTCTCCGCCCACCATGCCTTTATTGCCGCCAGCGCGTTTTCAATCAGCGGCTTGATAAAGTTGATAACCGCTTGTGTCTTTTCCTGAATCCCGCCCCAGTTGTTTTCCCAGGCATTGCGCAAGAGCGCGACAACGGCGATAACGGCCGCAACGGTCAAAAGAATAGGGGCTATCGCGGTCACAATCCCGATAATGGCCGGGATAACAAAAGACGCGATAGCTAACCCTAAAGCGATAAGCACGTCCTTCCAGGATACAAATTGCAGCACGGCATCCGTAATGGGCGATACAATCTCTATAACACTGGCAACAAAGTCCTTAACAGTCGTGTACACCTGCACGGCTTCCTGCCGCGTCGCCCCAAATGCCTCTGCCAATCTAAACGCTAATTCAGCAAAAACGGTTGCGGCATCACGGCCGCTGGTAAGCCCCGTTACAAAATCTGATATAGCCTGAATAATACCGGTCAACTTTTCAGCCAAGGCCGTAATCCCGGCTTGCACTTCGGGACTATTGAGTAAATTAGTAAAGGTTTCAACCCCCCGCTTCGCAAGGTCAAAAAACGGCGCAAGCGCGTTAGCCGCCAACATCTGCAAACTATCAGATAGAGTAGACGTAATGCCGGCCCATGATGTCGCCTGCATTTCCATCGCGCCGGTAAACGTGCCTAGCTGCCCCTCAAACGCGCCCCAAACAGCACTGGCATCCGCGCCAGATTGTTGTAAACCTTCCATCTGCGCGCGCACTTCCGGGGTCATTAGCCCCATTTCCTGCAGGCGCATCGCCGCCTCCCCAAATGGCTGCCCGCCCTGAATAGCGCTATACGCTCGCCCTACCCAAAAAGCCACCTCGTCAAACGGTTGGCCGACCGCCGCCGCCGCGTCGCCGATCATGACCAGATTCTCGCGCGTGTTAAGCGCCGCCCCACCAAAGACTTGCAGATGTTTGCTGGCGGCGATAATCGGCTCGGTTTCAAACGGCGTTTTGGCCCCTAGCTCAAAAAGCATCGCCACATGCTCGGCCGCCATATCCGCATCGCCCATCAGTGTCGTAAACTGCATGGTCGATTGTTCTAGCGAAGCGTTCATGGAAATAGCCGATTTCATTGCCAGCCCAAAACCACCAACGGCCGCTGCCCCTACGCCAATCAGCGCGCCGGTCGCAACTATGCCGGCTTTTTGAAAATTGCTACCAAAACTAGACGCAAAGCCGCTAGCCTGCTTTCTGGCGCTATCAAGCCCCTGGTTGAACTCGTCGGCTTTCAGCGCCAGCGTAACGAACATGCGCTGCAATTCCATCTAGCGCTCCAAGTCCTTCGGGTCACCGCCCATTGCCAGATATTGCAGCATGGCAACCCGCTTCAATTCGCCTGAATCCATTGCCGCTTTCGGCGGCGTATACCAGCGCGGCATAAAGTCAGCCGGTTTCTTGACCGGCTTGCCCTTGCCCCGGTTCATATTGTATTGTTGCGCCATAAGCATAGCGGTGTGGGCGTCCGCTCTCAATTCGTGCGGTGGTTCCATTGCGAAGTAGGCCGCCCAGGTCATAAACTCGTCCACGTCCATTCCCTCGTTACTGGCATCAGGACCCTCGTTCAATTCCCGGACCGTCCGGCCGCCTATCCCGTGCGCCACCAGCCGGTAAGCCAGCATCAGGAGCGGGTTATCTA
>CAYYSG010000009.1:0-10015 GCA_964474375.1 uncultured Candidatus Saccharibacteria bacterium | reverse complement strand
CGCCGCCAGGAACCGCGGCCCGGCCGCTTCCGTCAGCGCCGCCAAATCCATCTCGTAGGACTTGTCGTTATAGAACCGGGCCTTTGTCTTGCCGCTTCCTGTCGAGGTTACTTTGCTCTGCTCGGCCGCCGACAGGTCGCGGACGTAAATCACGCCCTCATACCCGACTTCGGCCAAATCCAGCCGCGCCACCTTGCGCTGCTTGACCAAGCCCAAAAAGTCAACCGCGCTGAGCGATACCCTGCCGTTTTCGCTACTCATGCTATCCCCTCTCATTCAGCCAGACGCGCGGCCAGCCGCCGCACGTCCTCAGCCAGCATCCGATAATGTTTCTCGCTGTGCGTGCCCTTCGTCGTTTCTATCAACTGCGCCGCCTGCTCCAGCAACTCGGCCGCCGCCGGCTTTGGCTTAATCGGTTCCTTGATAGCAACGGCGTCCCCGGCCATCTCTGTCTTTGTTGACATAGCGCCCCCCTTATATCAGGTTGCCGCTGGTCGGCCGGCCGCTCGGCGTAATCTCGATGGTGCTCATGACCAGGTCTTCCATCGGGAACTCGTCACCGATATTGGTCAGGAACCCGCAGAACTGGTAGTAAAACTGCTCCGGGTCTTCCATCATGACCAAACGCCACTCATAGACGACATCATCGTCAAGCATCGCGTTCAACACGAACCACTGCGCCTTGATGAAATTCATCTCGTAGCTGACCGGCCCTTGTTCCTTCATAACGCCCGGCCGGTACTTGCGCCAGCGCCCGCTCGTGCCGCTGGTCGTTTCCAGCGCCGTGCGCGTCCGTTCCGGCAATGACAGGTCTTTCGTCCCGCCAAGAGTCACCCAGGCATCAGTCAGCGGGTTCTTGTATTCCAGGACGGCCCCATAGCCGACCAGTTCTTCAGGAGGTGTACAACTCATCTTATATGCTCCTTAGTCCAGCGCGATAGCCGCGATAACCACGTCGGCATGTGCCGCCGTGATGGACAGATTCTTGCCGCCGAGCGATTGTTCCCAACCGTGTGGCTCGAAGATACGGCCCCAAATCGCGCCGGCGGCGATGTTGGTCCCGCTGATGTCAGCCTTGCGGCCGTAAGCGTCAAAATTGGACGCGACGGTGACGGCGCGCGGTGTACCGCCGCCATTGCGCAGCAGCACAAGGACGCGCTTGTTGGGGATGACAATGGTGTCGGCCCCGGTCGAGGCCGCCGTCCATGTCAGGGTACTCATGGGCGTGGTGTCGGCGCTGCCGACATACGGCCCGTTAATCGATTGAACTGTAATCGTTGCCATGTTTCTTCACTTGTCCTTAGACGGGGATAGCCAGCAGTTTGGCGTCCGTGCTTTCGCTATCGACTACCAGGTCTTTACCGCCCAGCGTCTTCTCCCAGCCGTGCGGCTCGAAGAACATCGCCACCCAGCCTGACGCCGGGATAGACTGCTGCGTGATGGGCGTCGCCCGGCCATACGCGTCATCTGACGCCTCGACCGTCACCCACTCCGTGTTCACCGCGTCGCTGTTGTTGACGATGAGCAGGGTACGGCCGGATGACATCGTGATGATGTTCTTGTTCGTGGGGTCTGAGGCCGTGGTCGTCAACGTCGTGAATTGCGCCGCCGCCGTCTCTTGCACGTATGGCCCCAGGACTTCCTGCTGCGCTAATACTGTTTCTGCCATTTTTAACTCCTATCGCGCTATATCTACGCCTCTGCGTATTTGATTTCAAACTCCGAGACGGCCACCCGCCTCTTTGTCGCCGCCTGATAGCCGTCCGGCATCGTGAACGCCTTAATCAGATGCACCCACACCGGGCACTCATCGCCGTCACCGCTCAGCCACACGCGCCGCAGTCCGGCCAGGTACTGCTCGATGTCCCGCTGTAACCGCTTCACCTCGGTATACGTGTCGTCATAAAGCATGAGCTGCAATCGCGCCGTCTTCACCCGGTACTGCGTATCACCGGGCGACACGCGCCGGTATACGGCAAACGGCGGCTTGACATCCGGCGGCACGACTAGCTCATAGACTTTGCTACCTAAATCGGTCGCAAACGCCGCCGCCACCCGTTTCCTGAATCCCAACTCAATCGGCTCGCTCATTTCGCTTTCTTCTGAATCTGTTCCTTCAGGTTCGCGGCGATAACCGCCAGAATCTGGCCCTTGTTCTGTTCCAGCGCGTTACGGGCAAAGCGCTTCTCGCTCTGGCCGATGCCCAGCTCGCCAAAGATGGCGTACTCGGTCGCCGGCCCGATCTCGACCAGCCCGTTACCCGCGTCGCTGGCGGCCACGCTGTTGAGCGTCGCGCCCGTGTCGATGAAGTCGACCTCGATGATGTTGGATTTCATGTAGCCTTCCACCACCAGGCCGCCGGCCATCGCTGCCTCTTCTAAATCGATGTGTTCCAGGTTACCCAGCGCTGCCAGCAACTCCTCTATCTCGACCTTCGCCGTGAATTCGTCGCTCATAGCACGTTCCTCGCCCACACGACAATACCGCTGGGTCCGGCCGCCGGTTCCGACACCTGTTCCAGCGTCAGCGGTTCGGCCGGGATTGCGCCATAGGCCTGCACAATGCGATAGCGGGTCAGCGGCCGCGCCGTGGCCGCCATGACCAGCGGCAGCCGTATCCGGTAGTGAGCCACGAATGTGCCCTCGCTGTTCTCGACCAGCTGGCCCTGCGCGCTGTAGTCCACACCGCAGACGGTGGACCCGCCCACCTCGGCCGCGTTCACCATCTGGCCGCTGTCCGCGTCCTGCGTCGGCCGCCAGGGTGTCCACAGCGCCCGGTGCTGCATGGCGCTTTCCTGCGTGCCTTGCATCAAGGCCAGTTCACCACTGGTAAATGCCAGCATAGCCGGTGTCCCCTTCGTCGGTCAGCAGGTTATTCACCGGCTTGTCGTATTCCACCGCCGGCCACTCGTAAGCGCTCAGACCGGCCGCCGCCGCCCGGTCTTCGGCCCGCCGGCGCATGTCGCTTGCCTGCTTTGCCAGTTGGCTCCGCTGGTAGCTGCCGCCGTCGGCCGAAAAGTCGAACCCCAGCGCCGCTCGCGCCTCCACCCAGCGCCACACCACTACATCGAGCGCCAGGCGCATCGACGGCAGGTCGGCCGCGGCCAACACCGCGTCGGTTCCGTCGATGCTCAGGGCGTCGAGCGCTTCCTGCGCCAGTTCGTCAAGCGTCTCGTCGGCCATGCTGTAGGCCGTCACGACCGGCTCGTGCCGGGCGTCGATGAGCGCCACCGTGTCGCTAAGCGCCGTCATGGATTAACCCTCTACGCCCCAGGTGCCGCGGTAGTCTAGCGTTTCCCACTGGCCCGCCTTGGCGCAGATGATGTGAACATACTCGCCCACCGCATCGGCCGTGATGTATTTACCGGCCGCCTGCTGCGCGCCCGATGACGGCAGTCCGATCGTCTCGGTGCCGTCGGGATTGATCCGCAACTCCTGCGCCGCCAGAACATAGAAATAAAATTCCATGCCCACCAGCGCCGCCGGCAGGTTGAACGTCGCCGCGCTGCCGGATGCCTCGTTGCTGATAATGCTTCCGGCCATCGCCGCGCTGACGCCACCGCCGTCCATGTCGATGGATTTACGCCGCCAGCCGCTTACCTGATAGCTGGCGTCAACCGTCATCGCCTTCGAGGCCGTCACGGTTCCGACCGCCGACGTGTCCAGATAGTTGAGTTCGGCCGTCGAGGCCGTCACCCCGTCCAGGATGCTCAACTCGGCCGCCGTTAGACCGGCCGCAATACCGTCGAGAACGTTGACCTCGGCCGCCGATGATGTTATGTCGGCCAACCCGTTAAAGTCGGCCGTCGCCAACTCCGTCTTGGCGTTCAACAGCTTGATCAGCGCCTGATATGGATACTTATGTTTTGCCATCTAAAGATTCCCCTTGCGCTTGCCTGTCGCGGGGGAGGCTTTCGGTTTCTCAGGTTCAACCGCTTCAACGGCCGCGGGTGGTTCCGGCAACACAGGTAACTCTATCTTGATGCTTGCCAGCGCCTGCGCTATGGCCTCTAGCATCAACGTGTACTTCGTCGCCGGGCTGTCTACCCGTTGCGTCGGCTGGACGTACTCGCCGCCCAGCCGCGCCGTTTCCGCCTGAATCGCCTGAATCGCCTTTGCCTGCCGTTCGGCCAGGATCGTGCTATTCATAACTTGTATTCCCTCGGTATCTTTACTATGTTGCGAGATATGTCACAACAGGGTATAATTCTGTTATGGCTACTCCACAACTTCTCCCCGTTCTTAGTGCCCGTGATGTAAGTCGTTTTTGGTCGAGCGTTGCTACAGGGAACCCCGACGACTGTTGGCCGTGGAAGGGAGCCCGCGATCCCGATGGCTACGGAAGATTTGTCGCGCAACGAAGGACTAACAGAGCCCATCGCGTTGCCTATCTTCTTTCCCATGGCATCGACCCCGCTCCGTATCTTGTCTGTCATACTTGCGACAATCCCTCGTGTTGCAATCCCAACCATCTCTTTGCAGGGACGGTGAAAGACAACGCGCAGGATTGCAAAATCAAGGGCCGTCTTAATACGGCGGCCGGTGATAAGCATGGCCTTCGCAAACATCCTGAATTGGTGCGCCGTGGAAGTAAATCCGAGGTCGCTAAACTTACCGAGGCGCAGGTTGTTGAAATCCGCGCCCGATACAAAGCGGGTGGCGTTACTCAGGAGGCTCTCGGTCAGGAATACGGAGTGAAGCGTGAAACTATTAGCCGTGTCATTCGTGGCATCAGTTGGCATCACGTTACCAACGGCCGTAATCTCAGCGACCCAAATCGTCGCGCATCGAAGGGCAAAAAGAACGGAAGTGCCAAGCTTTCTGAAACACAGGTAAGGCAGATACGCGCCATGGCCGCAAGCGGAATGAAGGCGCAAGATATTGCGACTCATTTCTCTGTTACCAAAGGTGCGATCTACCACATCCTGTCCGGTCATTCTTGGTCACATCTCGTCTAGCTTAGACAGCTAAGGGAGTACTGAAACCAGCAGGAATATTGTATGCACCAGCGTTGGACGGCTCGAATACGAGTGCGCCCACGCGGTTGTACGCGCCGAACCCGGCGTAGCGGATGAAGCGGCGCTCGAATAGGTTGCCGTCCGGGCTGTGGTTCTCCTGAATCAAGCCCTGCAACGCGGCCGCCGGATACTGTCGCATCCGCAGCGGTTTCGTCTCTGCACCTCGCGCCACGGCGATAATGTGCGTCGCCGGCAGGAATGACCATTCGACGATCCACACGCCGTCAACGTAACCCAGGACCGCATCGCCAAACCCGCGGCCGGGCACGTTGGACAGTGCCGGGGCCAGAATGCCGGGGTTGACGTTCGGGTCGGTCACGTCAACAAAATTCGCCAGTCCCATGACCGCGCCGGTCAGCGCCGAGGGAACGTAAGCCACATAAGGCCCGCCGTTCTCAGGATGCTCGGCCAGTTCGGTGCGAATGGTCGGGAAGGGGTTGGTCGCGTCGGCGATGGCCCCGGCCTGGGTCAGATAGTGGCTGTCGGTCGCCCACGTGCCGTTTTGCCGGACATAGGTCACCGTATCGCTGTTCGCCAGCGGTTGCACGGTTAACGCGCCCTTTTCCTCATCGTTGAAAGTCCAGGTCGTGTTGTCAAACAGCGCGGCCAGGAAGTGACGGCGCACCCAGTCCGCATCGCGCCGCAACATGCCCATCGTGTAGCGCTGGGCCTCGCCTACCGTCATCAGCGCGCGAGAAACGCGATTGTCGCCCCACGCCGTGCCGCCGCCCTGAATCGGAAAGGCGACATCGTAAAAACCTTCGTCCTTGACCGGAAGCGGGTTGCCCCATTCGTCAAGTGGTTGCAGGGTTCCGCCGCTGCCAATCTTGTAGCGGACGGTGTAGTCAGTCGTGACCTCGGCCAATTCAGCCAGGCCCGCGCTAACCTGCCGGTTATGTTCCTCTAGACTCCGGGCGATAGCAGTCGAAACATACTCGACATTGCCGTCAACTACCCGTTCGTCAGCGAGGTCTTCGTATCCAACAAAACCAAACGTGCTCATGATTTACCTCGCTCTCCTAGAGTCCGTTCAAGTACAACAGGTTTTGTGCCGTTGTGCCGTCCCAACCGGGAATAACCCGGCCGACAATGGTGTCTACCGTGCCGTCACCGGCGTCGGCCGAAAACTGGCCGTCGGTGTCCGATACATAAATCGGGTCATTGAAGCTCAGCGCGTCAAACGCCGTCAGCGGCCCGACATCGACGATTCCCTTGTTGACAATCGTCACCGCCTGCCCGATGACTGCCGCATTTAGGGCGATGCCGCCCGGCGCGATCTCGGCCGCATTCGTGCCGTTGCCCAGGGCGATCTCCCCGGTCGTGGCGTCGAAGCGGCAACGGTCGCCTTCCGCGATGGCTTCAATGGCCGGGCCGGTGAACTGAAGTTCAACCAGCACCGGATCGCATTTGGTAATAGCCAATACTGCCATGTTCTATACTCCTCAATCTAAAATGTTCTAACGGCCCGCGCCCGGCGCTCCTCGTCGGTCAGTCCGGCCCGCCCTTGCGCCTGTGGCGTCGGCGTCGTTCCCGCCCGCGCCGGTTGCCCGTTGGCGTCCGGCTTCGGCTGGACATACGCCGCCAGCGTCTTCGCGTCTTCGGCCAGTTCTTCGGCCGTCACACCCTGTAGGCGCTGCCACAATTGCGGAATCCCCGCCGCCGCCGCCGTGTCCTTGCGCAACGTGTCAAACTCGATTTGACGCAATCGCGCTTCAGCCGCCTCAGCTTTGGCCTTTTCCGCCTGATACAACTCCTGGAACCTGCCCTGCTCCGCTGCCTGTCGTTCGGCTGCCTCGGCTTCCGCCTTTTGCGCCGCCGTCAGCTTGCCTTCCGCCTCGCGTAGCTTGCGCCGGTATTCGGCCGCCTCCTTGCGCGTCGCCTCTAGCGCCGCAAGTGCCGCTTCCGGTGACAATGATGTCTTGGGCTGTTCCGTTTCCTGCTGGCCTTCGACCGCCTGGGTCTGAGGGGTGACTTCCTGAGTCGTGTCTGTCATCGTCGTCGTTCTCCTGGAACAAAAAAAGGTGGCGCTGCTTTTGCCGGCCTGTGGTAATCCACCAGCCTACATAACAGCGCCACCAGGTAATCCTAGCGACTTATTCAGTTGTAGCGGACAGTCGTCCGCTTATTCAATCATCAGTAGTATAACTGCAACAGTTGCGTCGTGTCAACATACTACCGTTCCCTCAGCGGCACGGTTGGCGGCCGTCCCAGAACGCGGTCAATCTCACGCAGTTCTATAATCAGCGATTCGCGCCGGCGCATGAGGTAGAGCATAAACAGGTCCGCGCCTTCCATCGGCGTGATTCTCCTCTGCGGTTGGTACGGAATCTCGTCGGCAGCAGCCGGCGGCCGCGCGTCAATCATCTCGCCGGAATCGTTCGAGTCGTTCACGTACCCTCTTCGTTGAGGAAATATTTCCGATACAACGCCAACACCTCGGGATTATCGGTAAATCCGGTGGCCGTCCATCCATCGCGGCCGATGCTTTGGTCCGTCGGTACCTCGAACGGCGGTAGAAATTCAGATGCCATCGCCCCGCAGAATATCAGGCCAAACTCATCCAGCAACTTCTGTTCATAGCCGATATTTAGCTGGCCCAGATCTGTGTTGATTAGCAATATCCGATAGCCCTGCACCCGTTTCATAGAATGACTCAATATTTTCATGACTAATACCTGGATTTAATATAGTCGAACGGGATGCCATACGGAATGAAAACGAACTCGTTCTCGCCATCGCTGTGGAGAGATGCGCCAAGACTACTCGGCTCGCGCGAATAAACGTAGGATGCAAATACGCGCGAATGCGGCACGTTCTGGTGCGTCACCTCGGTTCCACCCACATAAACTTCGCGCACCAGAGATGATGACTCAGACAGGCCGCGCGGCATCATGATATTCTTATCCCCGACTTTGAACCGATACTGGCGCATGATATCGACATCCTCGGTCCGAATGACCCGGATCATCTTGTTGTCCAGATCGTTGTTGGGCATATCCACACGGCTTACAAGATTGTAATTCCAGGCATGGAAACCCGTCCACGACGCTTCGGCCTTTTCCCGCGATAGCTTGGCAATTGTCGCGTCGTAGCGCTGCCTGGCTGTTTCTCGTGATTCTTTCCAGAACACCTTGTTCTCGTCGAGCTCCATATTTTGAGCAATGTGATATTTGATCGCCTGCGCGCCATCACTCCAGGAGGAACCGGCCTGCTGGCCGAGATAATAAGATATCATACCCCAATCCCCACCCTCATCCTCAATGATTTGCTTGACGTCGACCATAACCGATTCCGAGCCGCGCAAGCTGTCGAATTCGCGGTTTTTCTCGTCCAGCAGCCGGACACTGCCGGCGCGGTCGGGCTTGAGTCGCTTTGGCAGTCTGTCGACAATGCCCGCCTGCTGGAAGCGGAAATCGAAATACGTAAATCGGTCCATGTAGCCAGGTTTCCACTGCGTGGCCGTGAATTCGTCAAAGAGGCCCGTGGCCCGGTCGAACATATCCACACGCCCGTTGAAGGCGTCGCGCAATTCAGGCGGCAGTGAGCCGGCCGCTGCCCGGCCGCGCTGGGTAGTGGTGCGCATGTTTTGGATTAAGTCGGCATATTCCATATCACCGAAAACAGCGTGCGTCTGCCGGTTGATGCCCTGGTTGCGCATCGACCATAACTCCATCGGGAACCGGTCGTACTCCTTCCGGCCGCCCTGGGCCCGGAAATCGAATGCGCCGCCGTTGTCGATGCGCCACACCCTGCCCTCGCCGTCTACCAGAATATTGTCGAAAGCCTCGCCAATGACATCGCGGTTGCCGACCAGCACGTCGGCCGCGAAATCTTTCTGCAACTGGCGCTGGATGGCAGCCGGGATCCGGTTGCCGACCATCGTGTCGCGCAGCGTCTTGCCCTCGACGAACTCAGCCAGCTTGACCGGCCCCTCGTCGGTCTCGTAAATCTTGCCCCGTGGAACGTTGGCGCCCAGCGCGCGATAGGTGTCGTCGGCCAGCTGCTCGCGCCGGACGTGCTCCGGCGATGCGCCGCGCTTCATGACGTATTGGCGGCCGGTCCTGGGATCGCGCATGAGCTTGGCGCCGGTCGACCCACCCAGACCGCGCACCGTCTCCAGCCCGTCGATACCGTCCGGAAAGTCGGCCAGGTCGACCTCTGGCAAAGGTTCCGGTTTTGGTTCCGCCTTTACCTTTGTTTTAGGTGGCGGCGCGGTCGCGACTTTCTTCTTCCGCGGTCCGGTCGTCTTGCGCTGGTAGCCGACCGGCCGCGTGGTGACGCTCGTGCCCCACACCTTGTCGGTCTTCCTCTGGACCATCTGATGCCATTTCAGTTCGCCGGCCTGCCACTGTTCCCAGCGCGTCGGGCCCATCACCTCAAGCTGCTGCTCCTTGGGCAGGTTTTTGAACCACGCCTTGCCGTCGCTGAGTGGTTTCATGTCCAGGCCTTTCACGGCCGGGATCATGACGCAGCGGTCCTGCGGGTGGCCTTCGAATTCGTCTTTCAGCTTGTAGAAGATGCCGTCCAGCGCGATGCACGCCAGACAAGTCCGCCCGGGCTGTCGCGCGCACCGGCGCACATAGCCGCTGACTAAGCCGCTCTCCTCGTATCGCTGCAGCGCGGCCGTGCGGTGCGAGCGGTTGTACTGGTCGCGAGTCACCAGGAGCAGGTGGTTTAATGAGTCGGTCAGGCCGTCTTTGGTCATGCGCCGCGCGATCTCGCGCGGGCCACGGCCGAGCGCCACACCCTTGGTCAGTTCGCGCAGGACGCCGGTCGTTGCCTGACCATACATCGGTTGCAACAGCGCTTGCAGCGGCTTGCCGGCGCGCGAAATGCCGACGATGTTCTGGACCGCCGCCGTTGGTAACCGGTTGAAGTTGAGGCCGACGCCGAGCGCGTCGAGGGTCTCGGCCGCCTGCAGCGCGCCGAGCTCGGCCGCCTGGACCTGCCCGGCGTGCAGCACCGGCCCGGCGATGCCGTTGTAGGCCCGAATCTGGG
>CAYYSG010000008.1:0-25560 GCA_964474375.1 uncultured Candidatus Saccharibacteria bacterium | reverse complement strand
CACCTGTGAATGTGTCACCAGATAGAGAGACTGTTCCGCTTCTGTCAGGGAAAGTGAAAGTTTGATCAACTGTTGGATCAGTAATAACAAAATAACTTTCAGCTGTGTCAGATGTAGCACCTTCGAATATAATACCGGATTGACCAAAAGTTGCTTCATTAGCTGAGAGTGTGTGGTTACCAGTTAGTGCTGAAGAAAAATCAAAACTAATTGTTGGTGTCGAACCTTCTGATGATACAGATCCAGTTATACCGACACCAGCTGTGATTGTTGCAACATAGTTACCAGCAGTATCAGTACCAAGAACAACAGTATCATCTAAAATTTCAGTTCCAGAGATAGAACCTGTTGGCAACACCACTTCGGCATTGCCTGTGCCGTCAGTAGTTACAGTAAATGAACCATTTGATGCAGAACCTACCACAATAGATGTTGCGTTAGTTGAACCGAAAGTCAGTGCACCAGCTGTAGTTCTATCAAAAATATTACCGAATACACTACCAGTTGTAGTTATATTATCAGCACCAACATCTATAGCACCAAATCCTGATGTAATAGAACCAGCAATAATTTGACCACTGGCATTGATTTGAAATGCGTCAGCTGTACCAACAGTGAAAAGTGATGCTGGTGTGTTGTCACCAATACCAAGACGATCGTTTGTATAATCCCAGAAAAAGTTTGTGTTGTCTTCAGCAAGATTACCTGCACCGTCGATAAACAATGCTGAACCAGCGGTACCAGTGTTAACAGCACTACCGATAGAAATAGTTGCACTGCCGGATGCGACCCATGAAAGAGTACCAGAACCGTTATTAGACAAAACGTAACCTGCACCACCAGCTTGGGATCCAGGCCATGCATAAGATACTCCGTTGATTGAAATTAAATCACCTGCAGCATTAACCTGAAAAGCATCATTGAGTCCAACAGTTAAAGCAGAAGCTGGTGTAGCGTCACCAATACCAAGACGTTTTGTAGTGTTGTCCCAGAAAAAGTTTGCGTTGTCTTCAGCAAGAGTTGTGCCATTAGAAAAAATTATTGAACCAGTTGCAAGGTCAGGAAGTATTTGAACGTAACAATCAGCATCACCAGGTGCACAAGTTGGATCAAGTTCAGCGTCAGATGGGAAATATGGGAAACCGAAAGCCACCCCTGTTCCAAAGAGGCTGAAGATCACAGTGGCAATGATAAACTGTCTACGTTCCTTTAGCCACTTGATAATCATATTTTTCTTGTCACACAAATAAGTTATTTTCCTCTACCTGTGTTACTTAATATTATACCAAAAAGCCTTATAAAAGATAAATATTTTCAAGAAAAACTGTTGATAACTTTCGTTACACATTCGATATTAAATTTTGTCAAAAGAGTTTAATTTTATCTTATTTCAAGACCATTTATTTTTTGCAACTCTATCGTAATTTTATCAATGATTTTTGTTACTTCATCACTCTCAAGAGTACGATCTTTTGCTTGAAAAACTAGTCTGTAGGAGTATGAAATTCGTGAGTCTTTTTGAAAAGTATCTACCATATAAGCTGGTACAGCCAAAAGATCATTCCCGCCAGAATTATATATATATTCTAAGTCTTTTTTGTCAAAATCCGCTGGTACCCATACAGAAATATCACGTGTTATAAATGGATAAATTGACCAAGGTTGAAAGGCCAAAGAAGCAGAATCGGAGATGCTTTCTGGAAATGTCTGGCCGAGCTGTGACTTTATTTCTGCGAGGAGACCCGAGGACTTTTCAGAAAGCATCTCGGATTCGGTAATATCGTACAGACTAAATTCCTTTGCTTCTTTTTTATTCACATAAGCTACATGAATTTCTTCTTTACCATTAGCAAACACTATACCAATTTCAAAAATCTTTACTTCGTCAAGAAGAATCAGCGGTGCATTGTTTTTATTTAGTTCGTAAGATTCTTTTAGTCCATCTAGCAAATTTGTTCGCAGATAATCCTTGCCTTTGGTACCGCGAGCAACTTGAATGTCACCCTTTTTAGTAAAAGTATAAGTCATTGTCTCACGATAGCCAGCATGAATTAGAGCATTCCTAGCTGATTCTATTTTTTCATATTGCTCATTTAGATTTGGTTTAAAATCCAAAACAGGCATAACAGGCGCGACTTTATCATAACCATAAATGCGGCCGATTTCTTCCACCATGTCTTCTTTGCAAGCTAAATCCAGTCTAAAAACCGGCACAGTTACACTAAAATCTGCTCCATCGAAATTATATTCATATTTATAGTTTTTTAGAATATTTTCTATATCAGAATTTTCTATATTACTACCTAATTTCTTGTTTATAAAATCAGCAGTAAATGCTATTTTAGTTTCATTTTGTGTGTGCGGATAGTAATCCACGACTTCTTCGATTACAGCATCTGGACACATCTCAGCTATAAGAGCTGTTAGTTCCAACATTCCATACGAACATAATTCCGGAGTTAGGTCGTTTTCAAATCTTTTTGCAGCATCACTCAGGACCCCGATCCTACGTGCTGTTTTCCTGATTGTTATCGGGTCAAAATTCGCACATTCTAAAACAATATCAGCAGTATCGTCCTGTATACCAGAATTAACTCCACCTTTTACGCCAACTAGGCCTAGGGTTTCGTTACTAGAATTTACCGCAATTAAATCAGTGTTTTTTAATTTAGCTATTATTTTTTCGCGTCCAACAAGCTCTAATTCTTCATCATCAACTGCATTTTTAATGACTATTTTATTATCACTAAATTTACGTAAATCAAAAGCATGTGCGGGCTGACCACAGTTGAACATGAGTAAATTTGTAGCATCAACTATGTTGTTAATACTACGCTGTCCGATAGATTCAAGATGTTTTACTATCCATTCAGGACTTGGACCGATTTTAATATTACGAATTATGCGAGCCTGATAGCGACGAACCATGTCAGATTCTACATTTATTTTTAAATCAGTCTTTTTTATTTCTTTTTTAGCAAGTATTGATTCATAGTGACCAGCTGGTTCAGTAAAATCAATCCCGAGTTGTCCGGAAATTTCAAGAGCAAGACCTTTGTGTGACAAAAGATCATGCGCACGGTTTGGTAATATATTTACATCCAAAATTACGTCACGGTCATCTAGGGTTTCAATACCTTCAACTTCAGTCAAATGATACGTCAAAATATCCTGCAGTTCTTCAGGTTTTGGGGCATTTGGTATATACCATTTGAGCCAGTTGTAGCTGATTTTCATAAAAATATTCTAAAAGAAAATTATTCCTTGAAACATTTGTCACATTTACAGCCTATTGGCTTGATATGTTCATTCCAAAATTCTTTACCATAGTCGTAGTTTAGTTCTTCACCTGATTTGATGTTTTTCTTAGAGAAAACAAGTACACGACCTTTCTTAATTTCAACTTCGCAGTTAGGACGACAAGAATGATTGATATAGCGTGCAGTATTTTCGCGGATTGTACCGTCGATAGTGCGTTTTTTAGTGATTTCAAAAAGATATTTACTTTTACTTGTAAATTCTTCACCTGGGGCTAATTCTCTACCAAAATATTCAATAATAAATTTACCTTTGGAAATATCCTCTTCAGCAAAAAGACCCAATCCTGACCCAGGACGAGCTCTTTTAACTATTAGTTTATATTCACCTATTTTTCCTAATTCTTTTTTCATTTTATTTTAAAACTGATTAATTCTTAAATCCCCTTGGTAAAACAACCTTACATCCGGTATATTCCAACGTATCATAGCTATACGGTCGAGTCCCCCACCAAATGCAAAACCTTGGACTTCATCCGGATTAAACCCTGCATTACGCAAAACTTCTGGATGTAGCATGCCTCCGCCCATCATTTCGAGCCAACGTCCGTTGAATTTTGCATGGACTTCGACACTAGGTTCCGTAAAAGGAAAGAAACTAGGACGGAATTCTATTTCAGTATCATGACCTAAAACTTTTTTATAGAATTCTATTAGCACAGCTTTCATGTTAGCTAAATTAATATTTTCGCCTATCATAAAACCATCTATTTGATGGAACTGCATTTCGTGTGTAGCGTCAGTGGCTTCGTTTCGAAAAACTTTACCGACTGAAATATAAGCGCCATTTTTTTTACCCAACTTGGCTAATTCTTCCAACTTGCGAGCAGTGGTGTTGGTATTGTGTGTTCTTAACACTAAAGCGTAATCAGAAGCGCTTTGTGGTGGAGTTATTTTCTTTATATAAAAAGTATCTTGCATGTCGCGCGCGGGGTGGTCTTTCGGAACATTTAAGGCGTCAAAGTTATGTAAAGTGTCATCCATTTCTGGACCAGAATGTATTTCGAAACCAAGCCCAGAAAAAACATCATAGGCTTCTTTAGTTAGAATAGTAAGAGGATGCAAGGATCCCTTGTCGTGTTGAGACATAGAACAATATTACTCTTTTTAAGGCTTTTTTACAAATAAGAACTAAGCAGACAAAAGCTCGTTCAAAAGGCTCATTGTTTCCCCGGAAATTACCCCATCGGCCTTGATACTGTATTCAGTTTGGAACTTTTTTACAGCAGTTTCGGTCATAGCGCCGTATGAACCGTCAGCACTGCCTGTTAGGTATTTTTCTTTTATCAAATATGCTTGGACTGATTTAACATCAGCACCCTTGGAACCCTTTTTCAAAGTTCGGGTTATGATGTCTTTTGTTTCAGTATTGTTAGTTGTAGTTGTTGTTGGGACGACTCCGGTGTTTGGGAATACGGTTTCAGCACCTGTGCCTTCGGGCTGCACAGTAACACCATTTTGACTATTGGTTTGGTTACTAGTAGCGACTACAGTATTAGAATCAACGTTGGAATTGTTCTGCCCGTTTATGAATGGTGAATTAGAATTGTTAACAGAATTTTCTGTATCGTACACTGCACCACCGAATATTTTTTGTGAGATAGCAAGCTCGGGATTAGTTTTCAAATAAAAAGCCCCAAAAGTTAATACACATAGTACTAACAAAAATAAAATAATACCGGTTAGTGATTTGTTTGACATGGATAAATTATATCACAAATAAAATATGTTAGACTAGTATTATGTCTAATTGGATAAATGAAGAAAGATTCATGAAGCTATTGCTTCTAATTATATTTCTATTTTTAGTACTTGGATTTTTTACTGGCTGGCTAGATAACGGACGAGTTTAATTATTCGTAAATTCGTTTTGCTAATTCGCAACTACCACATACGGAATCTTTGCCGTATGATTTATGATAACAAGGCCTACTAACCCAAGAACCATCTTTGAGCCAATTATCATAGTCGGCTATGTCTTTACGCAATAGATCAATTTGTTCTTGCGATATTTCGGTCGTATAAATCCTATTTTTATCGTCATTTCCTGCCTCTAGGAATTCCAGTGATGACTTTTTGACTTGGACTTTTTTCATAGAACCAGTAACCAAATAAGTATACATAGCAAGCTGTCTTAGGTAGTCGCTCATTCGGCCTTCTTCGGCTTCGCCTTCTATTTCTTTGAGGGTTTTACTTTTACCTGTTTTGAAATCAGTAATATACAGAACGTCGGACTCGGGCTTTTCAGTCAGGTCGATTTTCCCATACATAGTCAAATGAGGAAAATCTGGATCGATGAATGTTACTGACCTTTCTGTTTCGTAATTTTTAGCGATATTCGGCAACCTTTCGGATATCCAGTCTGTGACTAGTTCTTTGACTTCTTTTTTAAATCGGCGAATATCATTGGGGTCAATGATGTTGTTTTTGTTTATACTGGATTCAATATATGCATCGATAGTTTCCTCTTGTGTATTAGACCGGTCTTTCAAGATAGATTCAATTACCGAGTGCACAATACTACCGAACAGTAGCGAGGCTGACTTGGCTTCAGTCAATTGTAATAAATTCCGGAAATACCATTTCCATGGACATTCGAAAAAGTTTTTTAGTAGTGTAACTGAGACTTTTGTTTTGTCGTATTCGTTAGCCACAATTGAAGCTAATTCTTTTTTGTCGACTTTGTTTTTATGAACTATTTTTTTAGTTACAGCACCCACGGCACCATCAGACAGCAAAATTTGTTCGGTTTCGTCTAGTCCTATTTTAACAAATAAATTCTCAGGGATTGTACCAAATATGTGCGCTAGTTCCAGCGGACTGCCTGTGTATGATTCGCGAGCGCAAGATATGTAGCAATGTTTTTTAGCACGGGTCATAGCCACATAGACCTGACGACGGACTACGATTTCACTTTTTTCTTCAACTAGTTCTTTGACCGATTCAGGTAATGTAAATCCCGATGATTTTCCAGAGCCAAGAGACTTTTCGTCCATATGTGCCATGTATACGAATTCAAATTCTAGACCTTTGGATGCATGCATGGTCATGACTTTTACACCTTCGTCTTTTGCAAACCCAGCCACCGGCAGAACTTCGCCATAAGATTCGATGCGTTTCAAATAATCCAGATATTCGGATACGCTAAAAGTCTTCTTGTGTTCTTCGAGAGACAATGCCATGTGTAGCATAGTTCTGATAACTTCGGAACGTGATATCAGATCATCGTGGTTTTCGGCATCTTTTAGTAGGAAATTACTAGCAATGTATTGGATAACTTCATAAGCACTATGAGCACGCGCAAATTCAATTAGGTTTTTTAATGTTTCGCCGCATTCGTGAATAGCGTCCATTTTACCGAACAAGGTTATGTCATTGCCGGAATTGTTTAGCAATGTTTCTACAGACAATTTTCGAGGATTAGCGCGGATGAATTTATGGACATCTAGCGCTGGTACACCTGAGTAACTCGACAGTAAATACTGCGCTATAGATTCGGCGTTATTCGGATCGTTAGATATATTTAAAAGACTCCGAACGATGCTAGTTTCATAAATATTGAACAAATTAGTCTGCGAACCGAACGACACCGGTAACCCCATGTCCTCGAGTATCGTAATAGCGCTCCTAACCTGTGAATTTTTCGGAACGATGATGGCACATTCGTTATGGTCGCCTCCGTTTTTAACGAAATCCTCTATTTTTTTGCCAGCGATTATTATTTCGTCACGCATAAATGGTGATTCAATAAATACGATTGGATCGCCGGTGCCGTGGGCACTGACCAATGAATCAGTCGCCATGCTGGACTGCATTATATGACCGGCAGCATCGAGAATAGTTTGAGTTGAACGATAGTTGTCGGAGAGAGTTATGAGTTCGGCGCGTCCAAACATTGTTTTAAAGTTTTCAAAATACGAAGCCGAGGCTCCACCGAAGCCATATATTAGCTGCCTGTCATCCCCTACTACAAAGATATTTGGTTTTTCTACCTCCTTCCAAACTAATTTTAGAAATTCATTCTGGACTCCGGTCGAGTCTTGGTGTTCATCGACTAACACATACAGGAAATTCTCGCGTAATTCATAGACTAAATCTTCGGATATTTTTACGAGCTCGTTTAGCATAGCCAAAACATCATCATAGTCGATATAACCATTGTCTTTTTTGTACGACTCGTACATTTCATAAAACCCCACGACTTCTTTTGTGCGTTTTAGTGATTCGATTTGTTTAACTATGATTTGTTTGAGCTGGCCTTTACTCTCGCCCCGAGAAGAAATACTGCCTGGGTCTAGTTCTATAGATTCTATTTCTCTGTCTATTTTTATTTTGAAATCTATTGGAGTTATTTTTTCCCTTTTTAGTAACGAAACCAATGAACGCACATCATTGAAATACTGTGTGTTGTTTGACCGCGGACGCAGATATTCCCAGTCGTTGTTTTCCAACAAATAGTCGAACACACCAATGGCGCTTTGGGTATCCAATAATTCTGGCTTAAAGTCATAGTCCAGTAAGCTGAAATTCTTTTCTATTATGTTGAGCGCGAAACTATGAAATGTAGATATATTTACAGAGCTAGCGTCTTGCCCAATGATTTTAAACAATCTTTGGCGCATAGCGCGTACACCTGAATTCGTAAATGTCAGACACAGTATACTACTGGGTCCTGAATCGGTGTTTTTTAGTATGTTAGCAATACGAAGCGATAATACTTGCGTCTTGCCGGTTCCTGGGCCAGCTACGACCATTACAGGGCCTTCTAGGGTATCTACTGCTTGCTTTTGAGCTTTGTTTAGCTTTTTGTATTCTGCATCAAAGATGTCATTCATTCCGTTAGTATAGCCTAAATAAAGTTGCCTGTGAAATAGCAATTTCCTTGCACTTGCTGTGAATAAAATTGTATACTTGTATATGAAGCGCTCATTATGACGCGCGGATGTTTTGCGATTTTTTAAATAACAAAACATAGTGCAACAAGGCAAACCCCCGCAATTGCGGGGGTTTGCTGTATTTAAAAGCTAGTTATTCAGGATTGGGGTTTCCAAAGTAGAGCAGTCCACCTGGGAAAGTGCTGGGCCGTAAGTTAATTTGGTTTTGTCTTTATAGAAGTAAACATTCTCGCCCTTCTTTTCCATTTCACCGAATGCAATAGCTGCACTACCGTCACCAAAATCAATGATTAGTTCTTCGTTATTTGTTACGCCTTCGGCCACAGTTTCCGCCCAAGCATTGATAGTCCGCGCCATCTTCATTTGGTCAACTGCCCCAACTGTACCAGCGAATGTTCCTGTTTTTGCATCTTTTTCAGCTGGATAGTAACCGAATTCCCCAGCGACATTCTCGCCCAAGATGTTTATTTTGATTACTGATTTGTCTTCCAATCCACTAGGTGTTTTGTTGGAATAAACATAACACATTCTGACTATTTCATCGGCTTTGTTGTCGGCAACTTTTTGACGATTGCTTTGCCATACAGTAAACCCAATGCCTAGTAAAAATATCAAACTAAATATAACTGTAATTCTCTTCATATGGGACTATTTTAGCACAAAATTTTAAACTTGCTGGTTTGGCGCCTAAATGTTAGAAATATAGTACGGTTCTAAAAATATGGAGGCGTCGGATAGCGGTTTATTCCACCGCCTTGGAAAGGCGGCATACCGAAAGGTATCGGGAGTTCGAATCTCCCCGCCTCCGCATTGACAACCTGTTAGTTTTGATGACCCATTTAGTTATGTACTAAGTGCGACCCACAAAGCTTCATGTTGCAGAAAAAAGAACGACGGTTGTCGTTCTTTTTTCTTAACTGAAATCTATTTCAAAATTATACATTCCCATACCACAAGTTCCCCTGAGTGGCTCACCAGCTTTAGGTATGCCGATATCAATTATTTCTTCTGTTGATTGAGAGAGAATTTTTTGATAATTAATTGATTTAATAACTAGAGAGGCTGAGCAGTCATAAGTACCGAAGGTCTTCACTATCAACTTTGTAGGAATACCTGCTTTAGCATTACTTAGTTGTGGAGAATACCCACCCTTAGCATCAATTGTTATGTATTGTATACCGTCTTTTATCTCGGTATTTTGAATTATTTTACTTGAGTCTTTTGTTGTTGATCCGCCTGTTAAAACAATACCTATGGCAACAATAAGACCTAGCGTAATGATTATTGAAACTGTTTTGTTCATAAAGTAATTATATCAAAATTAAATATTAAATAATGGATTTATAACACCGAGACCTGCTAGCCCTGCGAGTAAAGCAAATATACCAAGACCTACGACGATAACTCCCGCAGATTTAAAGAATAAGGGTGCGTGTTTGCCATGCGCAAAAGATGCCGATCCAAAAGATAGAATTGAAAGCACTGGTAATGTTCCAAGAGCAAATGCAAACATAATCAATAATCCAGACATAAAAGATCCACTTGAAATAGCCGCTACTTGCATAGCCTGTGTAAATCCACATGGTAAGAAGAATGTGGCAAATCCTATAATAAGAGGGGTTAAAGTTTTGTGCTCAACTTTCCTAAAGAAATTAAAGACACCTGAAGGTAGAGTAACTTTATTCTTTTTAAAAACTCCTACTAAGTTTAAGCCGAGTAGTAGCATGACCAGTGAAGCCACAATGCCTAGTATTGCTGAAAATGTAAAACTTATACCAATAGCATTACCTATAAGCCCTAAAACTCCACCCAAAAGAGCAAAGCTGACTAATCTACTAGTATGAAAAAGTATGAAAGTCCTAGTATCGCTTATATTATCCTCAGATATTTTCGCAGAAAGAGATAAGACAAGACCACCGACAATAGCAAGACAACTTGAAACCGATGCAATAAGACCAACAATAAAGCTTGTTACGGGGGTGGTCTTACCTCCGATACCTAAGTTTAAGATTCCTGATTTTTGTAGTATAAAAAATAAAACAAGAAAAACTAATCCAATAGGTATAGCTTTCCAAATAACATCATCTTCTTTATTTTTATTAAGTTCTTTCTCAACTGATAGAGAGTATCCGTTGGGTTTAATTTTATCTGTGATAATAGTTGCAATTTCGTCGATATTCTGTTCAGTGTTAATGCCAACCTCGACAGTCTCATTTTTGAGATTCACATTTGATTTAACAACAAAAGGTTGTTCATTCAAAATATCTTCTATCAAGATTTTACATGATGCACAGTGTGTTCCTGTTACATAAAATTTGTAATTTTTCATTGTTTTTATAAGTTAATATTTATTTTAATCAAAATTGAGCACTATCTTGTCTCCATCTTTCATATAATAATTCCCAAAATCCAAGTTATCTGAACCATTTACTGTCATTCTTATATTTGAACCGAAAGAGTTTATATCCTTATTCCAAATTTTAAAAAACTCACTGAGTTTTGTATCTCTTCCTCGGACTACTGATGAAAACTCCAAATGGATAACTCCTAATTGTGCATCTTCGTCGTGAGTGTGAATTGGATTATGAACTGCACCAAGTCCAATGTTTGCGGGAATTTCTACTTTTTCTCCTTTTATATATATGGAAAGCTCAGGATGCCAGTGAATTCCATTTCGAGAAATTATTTCTGATTCATAAGGATTTTCCACACTATTAGATGAGGGTTTACCTGAATATACGAAATAAACAAAAACCCCAATGACTAAGATGGCTAGTGTCCATATCCAGATATTTTTGTTCTTTTTCTTGTGCTTATTTTTCATAATCATAATCTCTTACTTTTAATTCTCAGTGAGTTCGACACAACTGACACTGATGACATCGCCATTGCAAATCCTGCAAATACTGGATTAAGTAACCAGCCAAAAATTGGATAAAAAACTCCAGCGGCAAGAGGGATTCCTACAATATTGTAAATAAATGCCCAAAAAAGATTTTGTTTAATTCCGCGCATTGTTATTTTTGATAACTTTATTGCTTTTACAATTTTTGAAATATCTCCACCCAAGAGCGTAATTCCTGCTGATTCAATGGCAACATCAGTACCTGTGCCCATAGCTATTCCCACATCAGCTTGAGCCAGTGCAGGAGCATCATTTACTCCATCACCCGCCATAGCAACAATATGTCCTTGGGATTGCAGTTCTTGTATTTTTAATAACTTATCTTGAGGTAAGACATGGGCAACAACTTCATCTACTCCAACAAGAGATGCGATGTGTTTCGCTGCTTTTTCATCATCTCCTGTGAGCATCACTACTTTAATTCCAAGTTTATGAAGAGCATTAATGGCTTCTTTTGATTCAGGCTTTATTTCATCTGCAACCATTACAAAACCAAGAACTTTTTCTTTTGTAGATATAATGACAGGTGTTTTACCTTGAGATGTAAACTCTTCTAGTAATGTTTGATCAAAAGAAAGATTTAAATCTTTCATAAGTTTTATATTACCAACAAAATATTCAATCTGCTTAACAGACCCTTTTAGACCTTTTCCTTGAATTCCTTCAAAGTTTGAAACTTCTTGTATAGGGATATTCTTCTCTTTTGCATAATTCACAATTGCATGTGCGATTGGATGTTCAGATTTTTTTTCTAGTGCCGCAAGTATTCCTATCAAGTCTTCATTACTCATATCTGAACTATTTTGGATATCAACAAGTGTTGGTTTCCCAATTGTTATCGTTCCTGTCTTATCCATCATAACAGTGTCAACTTTATGTAATTTCTCTAATGTAGCCGCATCTTTGATAAGTATTCCTTCCTTTGCCCCCTTACCAACCCCCACAATAATTGCAGTTGGTGTGGCAAGTCCAAGTGCACATGGGCAGGCAATAACTAATATTCCAACAAAGGATACAAGCCCAAATGAAAGAGCTTGTGAGAATCCGAGTGAACCAGTTCCAAATGCTAACCATACACCAAGAGTGACAAAAGCTAAGACGAGAACTATCGGCACAAAAACACTTGAAATCTTATCAGCTAATGCTTGAATAGGAGCTTTGCTTCCTTGAGCTTCTTCAACCATGTGTATAATTTGAGCCAGCAATGTTTCTCTACCAACTTTTGTGGCTTTAAAAACAAACGATCCACTTGTGTTAATTGTTCCTGCTACTACACTATCTCCAATCTTTTTCTGTACTGGCATTGGCTCTCCTGTTACCATTGATTCATCAACAAAAGATGATCCCTCAGCAATGACTCCGTCTACTGGAATCTTTGTTCCTGGCTTAACAATGATTAAATCTCCATGTTTAACTTCATTTATAGAAATCTCTACTTCCTTACCTTCACGCGTAACCAAGGCTGTTTTCGCTTGAAGATTTAAAAGTTTTTCTATCGCATCTCCTGTTTTAATTTTTGAACGAGCTTCTAAGTATTTACCAAGAGCGATAAAAGTTATAACTACAATTGTCACATCGTAGTAAGTGTGATCTACATTTATAAAAGGCCTAAGTGTTTCTTCAAATGCACTGACAGCAAAACTATATAAAAAAGCGGCAACAGTACCTATACCAATAAGTGTATCCATATTAGCTTTGCCGTATCTTAAGAAACGATAAAATCCCAAAAGATATGGTTTCCCCACAACAAAGAGAGTATAGGTCGCAAAAATAGGTAGGAGGTGGTGAAAAAATTCTTTGAGTGCATAGCTCATCATAGGGGCAATACTGTACTGAGCAAGAATATCCCAAGTCATAACGAAAACACTAAAGATGGCTAGTGGAATAGCCGACATTACTTTAGATTTCATTTCCTTTATCTCTTCAATCTTTTCTTTCTTTGACTGATTTAATCCTAAGTGCTCAGCATGTTCGTTTTCACTCATGCCCATAGAACTCGCAGACATGCTTTCAATACTATGATCCATAGATACTATCAAAGAATACCCAAGCGGTTCCAATTTCTTATTAAAAGATTCAGCGTTAGTTTTTGAACTATCAAAAACAATCTTTGCGTTCTCTGTACCATTGTTTACTGAAATATCTTCCACTCCATCGATTTTTTTTACTGTTCTTTCAATAATACTTGCACACGAAGCACAATGCATACCTTTAATTTTGTATATCTTTGGAGTATTCATAAATTATTTTCGTTTAAGCTGATAAACTTTTAAAATTTCTTTAGTAGCAACATCGACTTTGCCACTTTTAATTTGGCCAACAACACAATGACCAAGGTGACTTTCAAGGAGAATATCCTCAATACTTGAAAGACCTTGTTTTACGGCAGAGGTCTGGGTAATGACATCGATACAGTATTTTTCCTCTTCAATCATTTTTTGGATACCTCGAACTTGCCCTTCAATTTTTTTGAGCCGTGTTATGAGTTTTTGTTTATCTTTATGCATGAGACTATTATACCCCATAGGGGGTATAATAGCAAGTTTCAAAATGTCAGTCTACTAGAGTAATCTTTTTTCCTTCAAGATAAGTCTAGAAAGTGATCCTTCTTCTGTTCGTGCGTCCTTTTTTAAAAAGCTGTCTCGCTTATAAAAATAATCTTTTCTTTCTTTCAGTGCATGAATATCTTTTATAGTAGAAGAAGATGATAGTTCTACAAATGACTCAATTTCTTTTTGGTAACCTAAATCCGACATTCTTTTTAAGATATCAAAAAAGTCGCCATACAGGGAATTCAGAAATTCTCCGCCAAACACATGAGTCGATCCAGTAAGAAGACTCTTGGTAGATTGAATTTCTTCCTGAAGGATTTGGTTATCCTGTAGCCCTATTTTTTTTGAAAGAATAGTTAGCTCATCAAGTAGTTTTACTGCTTCCACCACAATCTTGTCTTTTATTGCTTCAATAGATTTTTCTTCCTCAATCCTAGAGATAAATTTCTCAGCAATTTGTTCGATAATCACTTTATCGCCATCGCCCAGAATAAAGGTAAAGTATGCGTGAAAACCTATAAAAAAATCCTTGTCGCTTGAAGAATTTGCGACAGTATCGTAAAGAATTTTCTCTTTTGCTAAAAGGTTCTTCATAATCCCATTATAACATTTTGTCCAATTTCTCGATCTATTACCTGTGCCGAAAATTGGCATTTGTTGGCATTTGAGACCCCGACCCACAAACCTTATTTCCACCATCGGAAACGTGCTAAAATACCCTTACAAGGGTTGTACCCACGGGTACCATACCCGAGTACACCGCAAAACCTAAGAACTATTTAACCTTAAACCCAAACATCATCCCTGCGTGTAAATGTTCTGCAATATGACAATGCGCCATCCATTTCCCAAGGTTCGACATTTCTACAAGAATATCTACGGTCTCACCTCTGGGAATAAGTACAGTGTCTTTCCATTGTAGATTATTATTTACAACACCATCACGAGCCAAGACTACAAAACGTTGCCCGTGGAAATGAATTGGATGCTGCATCGGATGCATTGAATTTGGATTATTAAATATCCGAACCTTTACCAAATCACCCTGATTAAATGACCAATTAATGTCCATGTTTGTTTTCCCTGTTTCCTTATCAACTATCTGCCACTCAAGATTTTTATCGCTTGATATTTTGTTCATCATTACCATTTCATCTTCCCATTCAATTCCATCATTTGAATTATCTTCGGTAGATTCTTTATTAAGATAAGGCTCACAGCCAGCCATTTGGGGCATCATTTTACAATGATTAATCATTGCTTGATTATCTTTCAAATCCATCATCATTGAATCATGATTAATGTTTTTACTCATCATGTTATCCATACTACCCTTCATTTCAATACTGAGACTAAGTGATTTATCTGGTTTTTTCGCATTAAGGATATCTAGATTATCTAGAATACTCTTGTAGTCATTATTGCTATTCCGTAAAAGGCTAAAAGAAGTTGCTGGTTTTTTATTTGTTTTAGTTACAATAACTTCACCAATTTTCTTTCCTCGATGAGATATTTTATATGTTCCAGTCTTTGAATACATTGTTTCAATAATGTATCGTTCAGCAGGAGCTATAATAATACCATTAACAAATTCTTCTTTCTGTATTCGACCTACATCCCCGCCCACATTTTTAACTTTAGTTCCTTCAAACTCAAGATCAAATACGCGAGTATTTGCAACATTAGTTAAAAATAATCGATTTATTTGACCTTGTTCAACTTTGATCCTGAAATCTCTTTGGTCATTGATAAGAAGAATATCTCCAAACCTACCCATTAGAGTATGTGTTATCTTTTTTTTATAAAATTCGCCGTCTTCAAGAAAATCATCAAGGATTAGATATTCTTCTTGATTCACTTGATTCCAATATTCATCATCCCCGTTAACTATAAAGTTTCCATATAAACCAAGTTCTTGAGTATAGTCTTCTCGAATATGAGGATGATACCAATATACACCTTCATCGGGGAATTTTAATGTATACGAAAAAGTCTCACCTGGCTTAATGGGAGATTGAGTAACTCCAGGTACACCATCAAAAGCATTGGCTAGACGCAATCCATGCGAATGGAGTGTTGTATCAACATCAATATTGTTTGTTAGGTTTACTGTAATAGTTGCACCTTTTTGAACCCTTATAACAGGACCTGGGATTTGCCCATTATATGCAAGTCTTTTAATAGTTCTATTACCAACTTGTTGCTTTACGATACTTGCCTCAAGGTCAAGAATACCCCCATTAGTAAGTTCTATAACCTGCATGGCCTGTAATTCTTGAGTTCTACTTGGTAATTTTGTTAAATCCATATTATGCATTCCACCTTGAAAAGCAATAATCATTACAAGAGCCATAACAGCCATCAAAAGATCTTCAAATAAAGTTACCCATGTCATAGGAACTTGAAAAACTGTGCCAAGACATGCACATATAATCTTCTCTTTTTTTTGTAATTTAAGATAAACACCAAACGCACTAATTAGCATCAAAACAAAAGTTACCCAATTTGTAACTAATGGCTCAAAGTTTATAAAAAATAAAACACCAAGTGTAAGTTCAAGAAATGGGTAAGCATAGGCATAGGCTTTTGAGCGCAATGCAACTATGTCATACATCTGATATGCTTCTGCAAATTTTTTGAGTTTTATAACCTTAAGAAGTCCAAAGACAATAAAAAATCCCCCCATAAAGTAACGCATGCCGTACATAATTCCATCACCCCATATTATTGTCGAAATAATTGAGAATAATAGTATCATTGTAAATATTATAATAAGAGGCATGAAATCTTTGGTTGTATATTTTTCTTTAATCATATTATCTTTTTAATTTATAGACTTTGATAATTTCTTCGACTGCTTTTTTTTCTTTACCTGACTTAATTTGATCAACAACACAACAAGACAAATGTTGTTCTAGTAGTATATCTTCTAATCCTTTTAATGCTGAGCGAACTGATGATGTCTGATTAATAACATCTATACAATAAGTATCTTCTTCGATCATTTTCTTCAGACCTTTTACTTGGCCTTCGATTCGACTAAGTCGGTCAAATGCTTTTTTCTTATCTTCTTTATTCATATACAATATAGTATATACCCCCAGCCCCTATATTGCAATACTCTTATTAACACCAATACTTTTCCCTACATAATTAATAAAACATTCCGATATTCTCAAGAATATCGGAATGTTTTATTATATGGAATTTCTACAAACTATTTCTTAGTGCACTGATTCTTTTTTCGACTGGTGGGTGGGTCATGAATAGCTTGTGCAAGCTACCCTTTACCTTACTACCAAATGGGTTTGAAATATAAAGATGCGCAGTAGCGTCGCTGGCGTGTACCATAGGCTGATTATAGCTACTGATTTTTTGTAGTGCGCTAGCTAGTCCTTCGGGGTATCTGGTCAGTAGTGCGCCAGTTGCATCGGCTAAGAATTCCCGCTTGCGTGATATTGCTAGTTGCAATAACTGCGCAAATATAGGCGATAGCACAATAAATATAATACCGATTATCATCAGTGCGTTTCCGCCTTTGCTATCCCTATCGCGAGACCCTCCGTAAATCATACTACGCAGGAACATGTCCGCTATTAACGAAACGAACCCAACCAAAACTATAACCATGCTTTGCAATAATATGTCGCGGTTACCAATGTGGGCTAGTTCATGAGCTATTACACCTTCGAGCTCGGTCTTGTCCAGGATGTTTAGTAAACCAGTAGTTACAGCTACACTAGCGTGGTTTTTATCCCTTCCTGTGGCAAATGCATTCGGAGCATTGTCGTTAATGATGAAGACTTTAGGTTTCGGTAGTCCAGCAGTAATAGCTAAATTCTCGACTATTCTATGCAGTTCCAAATATTTGACGCTATCAGCCGGCACAGCACGCGCGCTGGCTATAGCTATCTTGTCCGAAAACCAAAACGAAGCAATATTCATAACAACACTGAAAACAATAGCAATGGTTAGTATGCCAGGATTGTTATAATAACTCGCCAGAAAATACCCTATTCCTACACATCCAGCCAAAAACAGGCCAACTAGTAGCCATGTTTTTCGGACATTATTAGATTGATGAGAATATAAATTTGTCACAATAATTTAATACGTAAAAACTAGTTAATTATTACAGGTATCAGGATTTGTTTTACTAGTGCTGGGTCGCCGGATGGGTTGTCATTTTCCAGCATTATATAAGCTGGACCCAGAGGCAGTCCTGTAAAGTCTACGTTACTAGTAAAGCTAACTGGAGCTGTTGTCATCCAGTCGGTTGTAGCTGTGCCGTATGTTTCGAGCAGTACGTTCATACTAACGTCTACAACTTTGACCAATATATTCGCTTCGAAGAAATACGCATTTTGAACCGAGCCAGTTAGCACCATTGGTCCAGATACATTGCCGCCAGCTGGTACAGAGAAGCTAACCAAATCCCCTGCGTTACCCATAATAGCCGGCTGTATTTGATTTAAATCAGGCGCAACAGCTTTGTTTTTATTAACACCAAAAGCAATCACAATGATAGCAATTAGTACGAGTAGTCCAATAAATCTTTTTGTATTCATAAAATTAATTAAATTTAACTTCTACAGGTTTGCTTTCAGCACCATTGTCGTCGATATCGAATAAATCTGACTTAGTAAAACCAAACATACCAGCAAAAATATTCCCTGGGAACATTTGGATTTTTGTGTTAAATGTATTCACCACACTGTTATAAAATCTGCGAGCCGCCTGAATTTTGTTCTCAGTGTCAGATAGTTCACGTTGCAACTCTATAAAATTCGTGTTGGCTTTCAAATCAGGATAAGCTTCAGCAATAGCGAATATACTCTTCAGGGCGCCTGTTAGCATGTTTTCAGCCTGTGCATGGTCCTGTCCTGCACCACCACCGCTCATAGCCATACTGCGAGCTTTGGTGACATTTTCAAAAGCAGTAGTTTCGTGCGTTGCGTAGCCTTTGACAGTATTCACAAGGTTAGGAATAAGGTCATAACGGCGCTTTAGCTGAACTTCTATGTCAGCCCAGGCTTCCTGCACACGGTTACGGTTACGAACGAGTCCGTTATAGAACCCGATAAATATAAGAACAATAGCAGCTAATACAATAATTAAAGTAGACATTTTATGAAAATTAAACTATTAAGATATCCCTATTATAGCACAAAACCCTGTTTCCAGGGTTTTGTAATTTTAAGCTTTCTTTGGGTTTTTCTTATCAGAATATTCTTGCCATACCACAAGTAATGGTGAAGCCAAGAATATAGATGAATAGGTTCCGAAGAACATCCCTGCAGTTAGCATAATAGCTAGGAGTTTTGTTGATTCTGGACCCCATACAGCCAATGCCACAAGAGCCAGCATGATGGTTACAGAAGTCAAAATAGACCGACGGTAAACTTCGTTGATACTTTTGTTAACAGTGTCCCCAAAACTCATACCTTTAGCTTCGCGCAAATTTTCACGAATACGGTCGAACACCACGATAGTGTCTGAAACTGAGAGTCCCAATATGGTTAGTATTGATACTACAAAAAGTGTATCAACTTCTATACCGTAAAAATGTGACAATGCTACGAATATACCAGTTGGCAGTAATACATCATGCACAAGCGTAATTATAGCTGTTAAACCGTACTTCCAAGACTTTACCGGATATGATACTTTGCGGAATGAATACGCGATAAAAAGCACAATACCAAGAGACACCAAGATGATTGAAATTATAGACTTACGAAGTAGTTCCTGCCCTACTGATGGACCAATGGTAGTGTAACTAACTAATTCCATGCCAGGGTAATTTTGGTTTATTAAACCAGTTATGGCTTCACGCTCGCCCGGAGCCACTTCACGCATTTTTAATGAATAACCTTTTTCACCCAAAGGCTGTACTAGTATTTCCGGAGCACCTTCTATAGATTTGAAGATGTCAGTTATTTCTACTGTTTCTGGGCGTACCACATCATTCCAGACTACTTCGATAGCACTACCGCCACGAAAATCTATTCCTGGACGAAATCCGAAATACGCAATCGAAATGATTGACAGAATCATCAGCGTTGCTGATATAGAAATAAATATTTTTTTGTATTTTATTATTTTCATAAATTTTTATTAGATAGTCTTATTAGCTTTTGCATTTTTAAATCCAGAACCAAACAAGAACTGTACGAACTTGCCTTCGCGCCCTACGGGGATGGCTTTGAAGAATGATTTACTTATTCCATATGCTACAAATAGTGACACCAATGTTCCTAGGAAAAATGTAAATGCAAAACTTTTAATCAAAGTAGTTCCTGCACTGTATAGAATAAAAGCAGAAATGAGTGATGACACATTAGAATCCCGAACAGAATTCCAAGCGCGGTCAAACCCTGCAGTTAATCCGTCACGAATAGTTCCGCCACGAGTTACTTCTTCTTTCATACGTTCGAACACGAGAATGTTCGCATCCACCGCAATACCAATAGAAATTATGAATCCTGCAATACCGGCTGCGGTTAGTGTAACAGGCCAGATTTTAAATATTGCTAGCATTATAAGAGCATAAATAGCCAAGTTAAATACAGCTACTAGTCCAGGTAATCTGTACCACAATATCATACATAGTGATATTGCTAGTATTCCAATAAGACCTGCTGTTACTCCAGCGTGTGTTGCTTCTTGTCCAAGAATCGCACCGATGTTTGAAGTTGAAACAAGCTCGATTGGTACAGGCAATGCTCCGGAATTTAGACGACGAGCCAAGTCGCGCGCTTCGACTGTAGTAAAGTTACCACTAATTACAGCTTGGCCGCCAGAAATAGCTTGGTTCACAACTGGCGCTGAAATAATAGCACCGTCTAGATAAATAGCGATTGTTTTACCAACATTTTCACCTGTGATTTGTTCGAAAAGTTTTGCACCTTCATCATTCCAAGAAATAGAAACAGTTGGTACGCCAGTAGTCTGGTCGAACACAACGTCAGCACGTTTGAAATAACGTCCATCAAGTCCTGATGCAGTATATGGGTCAATACTGCCCAAATCCACATTACCGTCAGGACCAACTTGTACTTCGATAGGAGCGGATGAATCCTTTTCAACTTTGAATTCCAATACTGGAGTTTGACCAATAAGACCTACGGCTTCGGCTACGTCAGTAACACCTGGCAGTTCCACTGTAATACGTTCTTCGTTACCGTTAGCAAAACTTGCGGACTGAGTACGCACTACGGCTTCGGATACTCCGAATGAATTCACACGACGCTCGATAATTTCGCGAAGTGATTCCATAGCATCAGCAACTTCGCCAGATGGGATTTTTGTAACGTCAGCTCTGTATACAAGTTGAGTTCCACCGGACAGATCAAGTCCCAAGCGAAATGATTTCGCCATTATACCGGTTCTTTCGCGCTCGCCTGACAATGCTGGCTCACTCTTGTAAATGAATATTCCTATAAAAACTGCAGCAATTAAAATCAGCAGTGCAGCTATTCTCTTTTTAAACATAAGTAAATATACTTTCTATAATCAGAATTTATCTAATAACTAGGACAGTTTATCACAAATATAGGTCTTTTAAAAGAAGAAATCAGAGCTTTTTAGATGCTTGATTTTTATACCAAAACGTGCTATAATACAAGAAATAAACAATTCAAAATATGAACGATAACAATCAACTAACATTAGAAGGAGTATCCATTGGTATAGACATGGACTCTGTAATCACAAACTGGCCCAAAGCAGCAAGAATAGCAGTTTTTAACAAATTCCCATTTCTGAAACAACCGGAAACGTCCGAACAAAAAATTTGGGAGTACGACCAAAACTTTGAAAAAAAAATTCAAAAAGAAATTGCCAAGCTATTCTTTGACCCGGAACCTGGTTTCTACTACAATATGGAACCAATCCCTGGTGCCATTGAAAGAATAATGAGATTTAAGGAACTAGGAGCAGATATTTCTATTGTCACATCCCCTATGCCAATAAACAATCAAGAATACCTGGTGTATTACGATGGTGACAAGAATAAACAAGCCGAGGCCTGGTTAAGAATCGTTGGTGAAAAATTCAGATGGATCCATAAACACTTGCCGGATATAGAGCTTGATTTCATGCCATTGCATGCCAAGCATAAATTCCATGGTAAGTATTTAATAGACGACCATCCCAATGCTGCCAAAGGTAATAAGACCACTTGGAAACAAATTTATTTCAACAACAATTACGACTGGCTAAACAATAACCCTAACTGCCAGCCCCAAGCAAACTGGAATTCTTTGATAGATTGTATGCTGAATTTGGAATCTTACGAAAAAACAAATCTTAAAAATAGACCAGCTGAAGGCGGATGCTAAAAGCTACACACATAATAATAAAAACGGGAGACATTGTCTTCCGTTTTTTTATTGTTCTATTTTAAAGATATTTTTTTTGACCCAAGGGCGGAAGATTTTTATTACAAAATAAGCACTAGCTATACCTACTATATATCCGCAAATTATGTCTATTGGGTAATGGACTCCGGATATTATGCGTGACACGCCGATAATAACCGCTGAAATCAGGAACCACCAACCGCGCTTCTTGTGGTAGAAAAACATTGATAGAGCTAATGCTGCGAAAAATGTAGCATGTCCTGACGGGAAAGAATTATAACCACCGTGTATAAAAAGAGCATTTGCACCAGCTAAAAATGGCCGTGGTACAGCTAGACTGTATTTCAAAATATAAGTAATACCCATAGCCAGTATTACGCTACTCCCCACCCAAAAACCTTCGGTGAAGACTTTTTTAAAATTTCGAAATGGTGAAAAGTTCGGTGTTTGTGATACTAGTTCCCTATACATCAACAACATAGCATACAGGATAACTATATATTGAAAATACCTAGCCCCCACTATAACCAGTGCATCAAATAAATTAGACTTACCAACAAAAGAGTTTAGAAATGTAAATATAGAGCTATGCATAATCTAATTATAATCTTTTTTTGTTAATTTATCTTCAGCAACCCTAACTACATTCTCGATCAACGCAGCCACTGTCATTGGCCCAACGCCGCCTGGGGTTGGAGTCATAAATGATGCTTTATCTATAACGTCCGGCATAACATCCCCTACTAATGTATTCTCCATTTCCATAGTACCCGCATCAATCACAATGACGTCATTTTTTACATCATCTTTTTTAATTAAACCTGGTTTACCAACAGCACTAATAACAATATCAGCATTTTGTAGTATATCCTGACGCATAGTATCGTTCGTGTCTTTGTTTATTGTATCCACTGAATAGCCTTTTGATTTCAACACATGAGTCAGTGGCTGGCCTACTAACCGGCCTTGGCCAACAACCGCGATTTTTTTACCTGATTTGTCAGCTATAGCTATGTTCAGTATTTTATCAATAGCTAGAACTGTCGGCATTATCAAAACATTTTCAAAATTATCCGATGTATAAAACATTTTGTTATATTCAGCTGACAAACCATCCACATCCAAATTCAGCGGTACAGCATTTAAAACATTTTCTATATTTATGTCGTTTGGTAGTGGTAACTGCACAATGATTCCACACACATTTGGACGCAAAGCAATTTCGTTTATTTTGTTTATTATGTCCTGCTCTGTTGGACTATCTGGCAGGACTGCGTCTATGAATTTAATTCCGACTTTTTCCGCTATCTTTTTTTTCATGTTTACATAACGCACAGACGGTCCGTCGTTCGTAGCTAAAATATCTGAAAATTCTGGAACAAACGGCAAATCCGCCACTCTTGATTTTAGTGATTCTAGAATTTCTTTACTTGTATTATTGCCGTTAAAAATCATATTATTTATCTACTCCTAAAAATTCTTTCTGAATGTCGTCGCGGTGGAATGACCGACCATATTTACGCATTGCTTGCAGTAATCCTAGCCCAAAGAATGTAGCTATCAGGTGAGACCCACCATAGCTCATAAATGGCAATGTAATCCCCGTCACGGGCATTATACCCATATTCATACCTATGTTTATAATAAGATGGCTCAGTATCATAATAGCCATACCAATACCAAACAATATTTCAAAATTACTAGCTCCGTACAAGGCCGTCATAAGTATACGAATAATAACAATAACATATAAAGCCAAAAGTATAATAACTCCTACGAAACCCCATTCTTCGGCAAAAGCTGCAAATATAAAGTCCGTCTCGGATTCGGGCAAGAATTGTAGTCGTGACTGTGTTCCAAACCCAAGACCTTTACCAAATAACTCGCCACTACCTACTGCAATAGTCGACTGCAAAACATTGTATCCCGACCCGTGAATGTCCGACAATGGGTTTAGGAAATTCCCAATACGCTTCTTCTGATAGTCTTCAAACACAAAACCATACAAACACGCAAACAAGATACCACCGATCAAGGTCAATATTAGCAAATGTTTACGTGACAAGCCTGACGCCAACACCATTCCGAACCATATGAGTATCAATATCATAGCTGAACCAAAGTCCGGCTGAAGAAACACTAATAAAAACGGTATAGCCATATACATACCGGATACTACAATATGCCGAATATGCGCTATTTCTACATGACGTCTTGAAAAATATTTAGCTAGTATCAGTATCAAAACCACCTTCATTAAATCCACCGGTTGAAATGCAAACAAACCCAAGTTGAACCACGACTGGGCTCCGTGTGATATTTGTCCGATAACGAAAAGCATCAGTAGTAAAAATAATCCCCCAAGATAAACCCATAG
Organism: uncultured Candidatus Saccharibacteria bacterium; assembly: GCA_964474375.1. Lineage (GTDB taxonomy): Bacteria > Patescibacteriota > Minisyncoccia > Phycocordibacterales > UBA9973 > 2-01-FULL-33-17. Next base: position 1,151 of record CAYYSG010000008.1, on the reverse strand, counting down.
TACAAATGAAGACTTTTTAAATATCCTAGGGTCAATAAGCGACGCCCCAAAGAAAACACATAATGAAATTATTATAGATATAACTTGCTTGTGAAAGAAAACATCTTCGCCGGACAGCGGCCATAGTGCACCGAGCCCTGCTAAAAGTATTGGCACAATAGCCAAAAACATTATCCAATCAATATGAAAAAATGATGAAAATAAACCGGTTCTATTTTGCATAAATAAAAGGATTCACGCGCTTGATCAGCTCGTATCTTTTCGGTGCTGATTTGAACTCGTACGGCCAAGAAAAATACAAGTCCACGGAACTTCGAGCTGGCACCATTGCAACGGTGCGAGATGTAGCAATAGGTTCATCTTTTTCATCATAAACAATAACAATGTATTCTGACTCTGGTACAGAATCAAAAGATGTGTTGGTTATATTAACGCTTAGTCTTTCGGTCGCTAATACTGTTTCTCTTTTCCATAGCGATACTTCTATTGGTAATGTATTACTATTGAATTCAACTTTTTCGAATTTGATTTGCTCCGCACCCCAACGAAATTGCGCCCGAACTGGTACACGTTCCCCTGTGCGGATTTGTGACTCAAAAACAGCAAACTGACTAGCCGACGGAATAAATGTATTGCCTTTTATTTCATCAATTATTCTACCTGATTCATCGTATAGCGAAAAAACATAAGGTGCGCTCTTCGCTCCAGCATTGGGGTCAGTAGCGGTTAATAGCGCTACAGCATTATAGACACCGTCTGACACTGGGAAAATAGCCGAGAACTCAATCCGTGGTAGTACTACAGTTTTCGGACAATACATAGCACAAGACCCGCCACAGTCGACTCCGGTTTCTTTGCCGTTCTGCTTGCCATCGAAACAAGTTGCAGGCTTGTTCAAAACAGGATAAAAAACAGCCGTCAGTACTATAAATACAAGTACTGCGAATATTCCAAAATAAGTACCTTGTCTACGTGAGCGCCATGACATATGAAAAGATTATAGCATAAAACCCCTAACGTTAGTTAGGGGTTTTATGGTTTAACTTTTCTTCAAAGTTCAGATCTCTGTTCTCCCGACTACCTACTTTTCCATGTAAATAGTATCATCGGCACTACAGCGTTTCACTTCTCTGTTCGGAATGGGAAGAGGT
>CAYYSG010000007.1:0-27012 GCA_964474375.1 uncultured Candidatus Saccharibacteria bacterium | reverse complement strand
GGTTATCATTGGCATAATTTAATACTAACATTTTTACAAAAAGTTCTGAACCCTACAGGGGTATAAAAAATCACTTTGATTTGGAGTTCTCTAATATTTTTGAGATGTTTCCGAGTTCAGCACTTCAGAACTTTTAATCACCTCATCTACTAGCCACTGAACAATGACTTTATTGTTTGAGATTTCTGGATGAAATTGAACTCCAATAATTGGTTTGTTTTTGTGTTTAATAATTTCTACCCCGTGTTCAGACTCTGCACAAGAGATAAAATCTTTAGGTAATGTTTTTATACCAATATGATGACCTTCTGTTACCTCAAGATGCTGTGTTCCAAGTATTTTTTCTAAATCAGGATGTGTGATTCCTAAATTAACAATACCCCTGTGTTCTTTTGGAAGCTCCTGTAGTTCACCATCAAATGCTTTTGTGATTATTTCAGCACCTAAACAAATACCAATTATTGGAACATTCGTATTTTTTATAAGTTCAATTTCAATATTATATTCTTCAGGGTGTCGTAAGACTGTTGGAACATTTGAACCACCAGACAAAACAATTAAGTTATATGCAGTTGTATCGAAGTTTTTGGTTAGGTTTTCTTTATCAAGAACAACCACATTAGGAAAAAGAGAAGCTAGTTCTTGAATATATTTTGATTTGTTATTTATAATAAGAGTCTTCATTTTTTAATTATAACAAAATTAAGTTCTGAACCCTACAGGGGTATCAAAAAATCACCTTCATTCTCCGACAGGGATCGCCTCTCGTTACCACTCGAGATCCTCAATTTTTATAGTCATTATAATTAGTCAAAATTGACAAAAACAAACCACGTGGTACTATTAATAAAAATATCGTTAACCTTTAAAAAAATTAATATGCATACATTACAACTAACAGGGGGTGTATACACTCTCGAAATTCAAGCAGAAATTGGCCATCACAAATGGATAGGTGGAAATTCAGAAATTGGTGATAGAGATTGTTCTAACACGTACTGGCAAGGACAAGCCAGACTTTCAATAGGTAGTAGCGACATCGTGTTTAATTTTAAAACAAGAATACATCGTGAAATCTCACCTAATAATATTCCGCCACTTGAGAAAGAATTTATGGCTATAACAGGAATATCAGAAAATGCAAAAATTGTAAATAAAGAAAAAATTATTGAATTTTTCTGCGAAAAGCTATGGCATCAAGTTTGGGATGCATTCAATAATCAAAAAGATCAAAAACTGTTCTTTATTACAACAAATCCGCCAATTATTGATGGCATGCAGTTTGTAAATCAAGGCTTTATTATAGAGCCAGGCTATCAGACGCAACTTGTTGTGTGATTTTTTGTACTTTATACCCTTCATTTTAATGAGGGGTATTTTTATTCATATTTCAATATTTTAGCGGGCAGGGATCTTCCATTACATGGACTGTATACCTTTTCGGAAGGCAGGGATCTCGACTACCGCCCTAGGTGACTTTCCGAAGAGAAGGCAGGGATCGCCTCTCATTATTGTTCGAGATCCTCAATTTTTATAGTCATTACATTCCTTTAAAATTGGGTCCTGCGGTTCGATCCCCGGCACAAAGAGCATAATACTAAAACACCCAGAATTAAATCTGGGTGTTTTAGTATTGCTCCTCCGGCAGGGATCGAACCTGCGACCAATCGCTTAACAGGCGACTGCTCTACCGCTGAGCTACAGAGGAATATAAAAAAATATTAGCATTATTTGGAGCTTTTCGCAAGAATAAGCCCATTAACCCCTATGGCTACAACCCGCCCAGCAACATGGCCGGCGCATACCGCTATGCATTTTACTTAGGCCTACCTGTATCCGCCTAGCGCGGGTTTCGGCCTTTTTAGCTGATATAACCCAACATATCCATTCATTACGCGCCAGAGGCGTAATATCGGTCCACAAGGTCCTAATTACAGGATCCCCTTCGATTGCCTTTTTAAAATCTGTCGGTATCTTATGCATTATGGAACAATTATAACAAACAATAACTACACAAACTATTTTATATAGCTATGTTATAATCCATTCATGCTAAATATCAACACACCTGTTCCAGATTTTGAACTGGACGCATACCAAAACAATGACATAAAAAAGCTAAAATTGTCCGACTACAAAGGCAAATGGGTCATTATGATATTCTATCCGGCTGACTTTACATTTGTTTGCCCTACTGAACTAGAAGATGCTCAAAAATACTACGCCGAGGTTAAACAAATGGATGGCGAAATAATGAGTATTAGTACCGACACTGCATTTGTACACAAAGCATGGCACGATAATTCGCCAGCTATAAGTAAAATAGAATACCCTATGCTAGCTGACCCTACTGGTAATGTAGCCCGAGTATTCGGAACTTATATCGAAAACGAAGGCCTATGTTTGCGCGGAACTTTTATAATAGACCCCGACGGTGTATTAAAAACTGTAGAAATTCACGACAACAATATTGGTCGCAGTGCTAAAGAAATGGTACGCAAACTAAAAGCTGCCAAATTCGTAAGAGAAAACACCGGTAACGTATGCCCTGCTAGTTGGGAACCAGGCGAGGACACGCTAAAACCTGGCGTCGACCTAATCGGCAAAATATAAAAATAAAACACCCTACGTTACACTAGGGTGTTTTAGTATCCATTATATTTTATTTTACTTCGAATTTGAATTTATGATCCTGCTCCTCTAATAACGTTACTGATTTACCTTCGTAAATATATGGTTTACCCATTTCGAGTTCAATAGTGTTTGAAAAGAATTTTGCTACAGGGTTTGACGATGTAGTATTACTGGATTCTATCTTTGTGTCGATTATCAAACGTCCTGCCCAAATACACTGCATGCCGTCTTTACAACGACTATCTTCTTTTATACTAACTGGGGTTATGTTGATGCCATTATATTCACGTGTTTCGCCTAGTACATGGTCGATTTTAGTATCCTTAGGGGCGTCATTCTGAGACAAATCACTAGGACTAGCCGGACATGCTGAAAATTCACAATTAGGAGCTGTCCTGCCCACGTACGAGCCGTCAGGGCACATCATGGCGTCCATAGTACAAGCTACAGCCTCACCATCTTCGGGTACAGTTGGGTCTAGAATTATTTGGTCGGGATTAGGGTCTGACTCATCATTCGATGCATCTTCAGGAATAACAACGGGCTTTGCTGCAACAAAATCTGGACATTTAGCAAATTCACATTTAGGACCAGTTCGGCTAACTGATGAACCATCTGGACACATTTTTGCTTCTTCGGTACACGCTATAGTTTTATCCAAGTTAGTATAAGCAGTTTCTTTGTATTCGGTTTTTTTGCTTACTAAAAGTATTACCAGGACTAAACAAATTCCCACCAAAATAATAATTCTCTTATTCATTTTTATATTATAGCATATTTTAAGCCACAGGTAAGAAGAAACCGTAAATAAAAGCTGTAAAATTAAACACTGTATGAGCCAGTGCAATAAGATAAAAATTTGGTTTTATTTTCCACAATGCTGCCAAGAATAATCCTCCTATCAGAGTCAAAGGCAAAACTGCTAAAACTTTTGGGTACATAATGTGTAATATTCCAAAAATTCCAGCATTAGCTAGGATCACTTGCGCATCTTCATCGAAAATATAATGCAATTCTTTCATGAGCACAGAGCGGTACGCAAATTCTTGTAATATACTAATAGGAATAAAAAGGTAAAGAAAAGTCGGATGAGTTTTCCAATCAGGCATAATACTATAGCCTAATGATTTAGCAAAATAAAGTATACCCACAACACCAACAGTAATAGCTACTAAGTAAATTAAATAATCTTTATAACTGCTGGGTTTAACTATACCCACATCAGCACGGGTCAAACCATCCTTGTAAGCAAAATAAAATATAAACAAAGCCATGAATAACATGACTGGTATATGATATTTAAAAGGTATTACGCCCCACAAAACCAAAAGCATTGGTAACATATAAACCAAGACTATTCGTCCAAATGCAACCTGAGGCCGTGTTAAGGATATTTTTTTAAACATACTATTTTTTATTCCAAAATTTTCTTTTTAGTATAGTCCAAGCGATTGGTAGAATTGCCACAAAAACTGCCACAAATACAATACCCACCATAATGTGTTCCATGTTAGGGACTCTTTGTCCGAAATATTTACCTAGCATTAAACCCACTGCCACCCAAAACATTCCTGAAAAAAATGAAACCCAAACAAATGACCCCAGTGGCATTCGGAGTGCCCCCGCAATAAAAGGTGCAATAGTTCGAACAGAAGGAATGAACCTGGCAAAGACTAAAGTTAGGATACCGTATTTTTTATAAAAATTTCTTGTCCTTTCAATTCCTTTGTTAAAAGTACTACCTTCTTTTTTTGCGAAACGCATCAAAGGCTTTTCAGCAAAAACCCCAAGCATGTAACCGATGACGTTACCCAGTAGTGCACTAATACTGAGCAATATAAATGCATGACTAATATTTAAATCCCCTGCGTTTATTAAATACCCAGCAGTAAACAGCAACGTGTCCCCAGGTAAAAAAAACATAGGTAAAAGAGCTGTTTCTAGCATTAATACAACAGCCAAACCCCAAATACCAAATGAACCAAAAAATCCTATTAAATCCATATATTACATTCCGCCCAGTGGGTGTCCATCTTCTTCGACTTCTGGAGGCAAAGTATTACTAGACCCACGTTCCACTAAATTACGTGCCAAGATTTTTGCTATACGGTAATCAATTACGGGTAATAGATTCTTTTTCTTTTCTGGTTTTTTACTGGCATGATGCACGTTAAATTCCGGTACGGACAATGTAGTCAAATCAAGCTCGGCTAACCCTATGATGCGGTACAGCCAAGGGCGATTTATTTCCACATTTTGGATTTGTCTGTATGGTATGACGGCTTCACGAATAAAAAATATTCCACGTCTTACATATAAAGCATGCTCATCCAGCATAAATTTATACTGACGATATATAACCCAAGAATACAGAAATATCACCAACAAATATCCTACGATAGCTAACCACAGTGTCATTATAACGAGCTGTGGAGTCAAATACAGTTCAGGATTGTTTATAAAAAAGTTTTGATACCAGTCCTGCCAGTTACCCCAAACCACATTACGAGTAAACCATACAGCTAGCGCCAGTATTACTAAAAAAAGCTTACTGTGACGAAGTAAAAATATCCAAAAAGTCTTTCTACCTAATCGGTGCCAACTTTTAAGTGGTATCAACATATTCACAAATTATAGCACAAAAGCCTCACGTCGTGAGGCTTTTGTTGCAACATTATAGTTATTAAGCAAATGCTTGCTTCTTGTTTTCTAGCTTACGAAGCTTTTCAGCTTCCATTTCTTTTAGTTTACGAGCAATGTATACAAGAGTAGCTACTAGTAGTAAAGCTATAACCCATCCACCTACTGTGTTCGGCAAGAAACCAGAACTAGCAGTATACATGGTATTTTTAGTACTACGAGCGTCAACATAACGAGCACCGTTTACATACTGAGCGCCAGTACCGTCGGTATAACCATAAGCAAATGTTCCATCATTTTGACGTGCTACACGTGCATTCTCAGCAGCTAGTGCTTCGGCATTAGCCTTGGCTAATTTTTCCGCATCACGTTCAGCTTTACTTTTTATATTAATACCTAGGATGTTTTCCATAGTATATGAGTCAGTGTTACTACCAGTATAAACTGTATTTTGAGTAGAACCAGAACCAGCTACTACTGTATTAGTGTTTTGGTCTAAATTATAACCAGTAGACAATACAGGCTGGGATTCAATAACATTAACGTTACCATAGTAGAATTTACCATCAGCGAAAGACACTGCGGGCAGTGCAAGCAGAGCAAGAGCTATAAATGTTGTAAAAACTTTATATTTATTCATAAGTACATTATAGCATATTTATATACCATTTGTCAAGCCTAATCCCCCGCCCAAACCCTTGCAGAATAAGCCTTTTTAGACACAAAAATCCCGCTTGCATAGCGCAAGCGGGATTATAAAATAGAATAAAAAGATACTAAACTCTACCTGACTGACTCTTAATAGAATCCATCTCACAGAGCCATTCATACATGTTATGTATAGCTCTTTGCCAAACGGGGGTTTTGAAATTAAATCCGTCCGGACGATAAGGCAAATGATGGTTACTAGCTGAAACACGTTCGATATGTGGCATCATAAATGTGTGCCGACCATCTTTAGTTGTTAGACCAGCAACACCATACTTCGAACCATTCGGATTAGCTGGATAAGATTCAGTTGGATTGCCTTCTTTATCAGTATAATAAACAGCAACAAATTGTTTGTATTCATCAAAACGATAATTGAATTCAAGACGTCCTTCACCATGAGCGCTCCAAGCTGGCAAGACAGAACCTTCCATCCCCTTGAACATAATAGCCCTAGTGTCTTCCGGTATAAGCAGATTTACAGGACGATGTTCAAATACTCCTGACTTATTATGGAGTAATCTTGGTTTTTTGTAGAAAGTTTCATCAAAAATACCAAGCAACGCTCCAACCTGAAATCCGTTACATACTCCGAACGACATTGTGTCTGGTCTTTTAAAGAAATCGTCAAACATCTTTTTTAACTTAGGGTTAAACAAAATACTTGCAGCCCAACCCTTACCCGATTCACCTACGTCTCCATAAGAGAATCCTCCGGCAAAAGCTAAAACATTGAAATCTTTAAGATCGACTTCTCCGTCAATCAACTTTTTCATTTCAACCTTGTGGACCTCGAAACCCTTCTTTATGCCCATGAACATATTTGCAAGTTCATGATGACCATTAGTACCCGGAGCTGTTAATACTGCAACCTTAAACTTTTTGTCCTTATTGATTTCCCTCTTTTCATCAGGGTTAAAAGTAAGATTATAATTTTGAGTCATACCGCTACAAAGCTCAGAATTAACCGAGTCTTTGTTAACCTCAGTAAGTATTTTTATTTCCTTACTAGTACAAGAGAACCAGCTATAGAGATCTGATACATGCTCTGAATAACGACCAGAGCCAAATTTACTTATCTTTTCAGTAAATTCGAAATAAAGCTTGTTTGGTTTAACAGTACCAATCTCTTCCAGATTTAGACCGTAATTATTAACGCGGCCTTTTATGAATTTAACATCTTTTTCTTTACACTGAATAATCATTCCGATTTCTTCATTAAAGTAAAAATTTTCGTCTGGCAAATCTGTAGGATTATCTACATAGCAACCAGCAAGAGATGTTAGCTTCATTTTAGCCAAAGTTGAAAGCAAGCCACCTTTTTGAATTGGTGAAGCAGACATTATTTTATCTTTCCTGATCAAACTTTGCATCAAGTTAAAGATATTTTTAGCCTTTTTCACATCAACATCCGGTGTATTCGAGCCAACAATGTCAAAACTTTCGGCTAATGCTGTTGCCCCTAAAGAACCATTTAGCTTCCCTGTTGTGATCAACAACAAAACCGAATCTTCGTTTTTAAGATCAGGTGTTACTCTTTTCCTGAAATCTGCAACGTGCGCATAGCTCTCTATTGTAAAAGTTGGGAAAGAACTGACCTCCATGTTCTCAAATTTAACAGTCATTGAAAGACTATCCTTGCCACCATCAACACCAAAACCGACTTCTTTCAAAGTGTTAGTTACTTCGGTATAAGCAGAATAAAGTCTGGCCTTCATGCCAGCTTTTTTAAATGGCCACATGACATTCAAACGGTTTTTAATCTTACTTGTACCACCAGGCACTACAACAAGCGAGAGATTCATCAAAGCTTGAGCTACTAACATACGAGAATTTGCTTTTTCGTCACCAAGCATTGCTGCTGGGTTACTTCTGACAAAACTTCCTAAAGAACCTGTTACGCCTTTAAACCCATTCGAGATTAAACCATAACAACAGACCGGCAATTGGTTTACACCACATCTTGGACCCTGTATAACCCTGCCACCAACCGAACCATCGAAACGATCCACCATATAATCAATCAGTGTAACTCCGGGAATTTTGGCAACTCTTTGAAGTAAGACCTTCACAGAAATATTTGCCAGCAATGGGTTTCCTAAATTATAAACCACTGTTTCGTCTGTATAGGTTTTCTGTGGGAGTTTCCCAAGTATCTCAGGTAGAGTTAAATCAACAGGGGTTGAATTATCCCGCGAATCGATAACCATAATTTTTTGCGAATCGTTTGTCTTGCCTACAATTTCTATTGGGCAATTATGCTTTTCGCAAATTCTGGTTAGCAATTCTACATTTTCTGGCTTTATTAACAAACCATATATTTCCTGAGATTCAGCAACCCATGCTTCTGCCTGCGAAAGAGAATCATCTGCGATTTTCATTTTTGCAAGATCGATAATTCCCCCACATGGTTCAGTTAGCTCAGTCAAGACATTACTAGCGCCACCAGCACCTTGGTCATGAATAGATTCAATGGGATTATTTTTTCCCATGAAGACACATTCTTCAATAACATTATAGGCGCTGCGACCCATCATAGGTTCACCTCGCTGAACAGATTTAAAATCAAGTTCGGATTTGTTTTCACCAGCACCCATACTAGATGCTGCTCCACCTCCGACGCCAATACGCCAAGTTGGGCCACCAATACGAACGATCATTAGCTCAGGTCTTGCTTCAGACTTATCTTTTGCACCTGCTGGGATAGAACCCACGGCACAAGTGTAAATGATTGGCTTGACCGATTCGAACTTTTCATTATTAGGTAAAACAAATCCAAGAGAATCGTTACCGAAAAGTAATGTTGGTTCACCAAATGGATTACCCCAACCAGATGCGCCAAGAATGGCACCTTTTAGAAGTTCTTTCGGGATAGCCATATTTGCCGGATAAGGAATAGGCGGATAATCATGGTTAATCCAAAGTCTGCCTGTCTGGAAATAAACACCCCCGAAACTAATCAAAGAACCTCGTCCAATTGCACTAATGTCGCGCATACGCCCACCAACACCGGTTGCAGCACCAGGATAAGGACTAATAAGAGTAGGATGGTTATGAGTTTCTGCTGTTGCAGTAAGATTCATTTTCATTACACTACTTTTATAAACACCCTCCTGATCATACAATAGTATGTTAGCAAAACCACCAGCAAGAATACTGCCATTGTCTTTAAAAGACTTTACGCTACCCTTGGGGTTTTGCTTCAGTGTGTCTTTTACCATTTCAAACAAAGTCTTGGGCATTACGTTACCGTCGATAATAAATTTACCGCTAAATTCCCAATGACGTGAATGACTGCTGTTAGCCTGAGCTAGTTGCATTAGTTCTACATCAGTTGGATTACGTTTGTAATTTCTCATGAATAAATCGAAATAATATTCACGATCAAATTCATCCATACCGAGACCCATTTGATCATTCAAGTTAAAAAAATAACCAAGCCCACCAGCCATAAGCGGTAAGACTTTTGTTGCTTCTTTAACTGATTGATTAACCAATGTTAAAGGCAAATCTGAATAAACAGATTCTGTCATAAGGTCATACTTGGGCTCATTACCAGGATTACAATAGTATTGTTCGAATTTTTCAATTCGCAGTACACCATCAAGATGGAACGATTCACAAATTGCACGAAGCTTGGACGATTCGGGAGTTTCAACACGCAGGTTTGGACCTATGTATTTAATGTCCATACCTTGTACAAATTTAACTTCTTCGGTTTTGAGTTCTTCCGAAATATTCGGATTCAAGATTGCAATTATCTTTTCTTTTTCTTCATTGTTAAGCTCGCGGATTGATTCCACGAGGAACAATACATAACGGTTTTGATTCCCCTTTTTAAAGGAGAATTTGTTTAAATATTTCATTTTTGTAGATATTATTTTAGTTATTTAACCATATTTATATAGATTGAGCAAATGAAAAACTTCTGGGCTAAAACCCAGAAGTTAGTATGTAAATAGATTAAATTTTAGAATTTGAATTCACCAGAAACTATCATTTCAATAGCTTTTTGATACGCTGGACCATCACAGGCAAACTTCATTTTTTCTTGATGGTCTTTGATACTAATATTTTGCCCTATTGGTAAATGTTCCGATATACAGATTATACGTCCATGATCAACGACTTCTTCTACAACATGAATTGTTGAAGCGGTTGATTTTTCTCCACTATTAATAGCCAAAGCTACAGCATTATCACCGGTGTATTTAGGTTTTGCATTTTCCTGAATACTGAGGTCTGCTGGATGCACGTTAATAATAGGTCTATGTCCTAAAAGTGGCGGCACTATTTCCAACATAAAACCAGAAAGTAATATGAGGTCAATGTCTTTTGCCATGTTATTTAGTCTTGCACGAAGAGATGTAAAATATCTCCTACGTACCCAGTCAGGCATTTCTGACAATTTACCGTTATGGCCATTATGTATACAGAATTCCTTAGTATTAAAAACTTCACAAGGAATATTTTTTTCTTTCAAAAAATCAATTCCTTTTGTGTTGTTTTTATTGGAAACACCGTAAACAAATTCATAAGTTACTCCATAATTAGGATCATTGTCGATTAAATAGCGCACAGAACTTGCACTACCTGAAAACAATACTGCTATTTTAAGTTTTTTAGTATTCATGATGAAGATTTTTATTTTGAGTAATTTAAACATATTTACCAAATCCAAGCAAACAAAAACTTCCGAGACGTAGTGCATCTCGGAAGCAATTAATAGTATTGTTTTATTTATTCACGAACCAAGTCTTCGGGTTTGTAATTAACAGAATGACCGAAATTACCATCAAATTCATATTTGGAACGTATTGTTAAAACAGGTTGACCTATGACTTCTCCCGCAATCCGGGTAACTAATCCATAGTCTTTGGCTTCGGACAGCAATAGGCTTACATCTTTCTGGTCAACTATGGCTAATAATCTCTGTCCTCCATGCCAGTTATTGTATACGCGTTTCAAGTAATCAGTATCACTCATATCAGGAAAAGCTTTTCTGCGAACCTTACCAACTTTTTCAAAAATTTCAGGTGGACTAAAAAGATCTCTTAAAAGAGCACCATAACCTTGAGAAAAAAGTAGGTCTCCTGCTAATTTATCAGGAATACCACCACCGGATATATGCGCTATGCCATGAATTTTAATAACCGGTTCGAAAGTTTTTGAAGGATTACCTTTTTTATCATACCAGCCATTAATGTAATTTAGGAAATTGTCATATAGTGTACATGGCATAGCTGCTGCTTTAATGTCATCTTTAGCCTTAGAGTTATTCCACCACAAAAAACCATGATTACTATAAAAATCAGACAAACCGCGACGCAATTCTGTTATACCATTACTACCGGGGCTTTTGTCTTCAAAAGCAACGATGACCTGACCTGGACGAATCGAAGCACCGGTTATTTCAGTTTTTTCATTAATGACACCTACAACTGCTGATTCCCAGAGATAGCTTAAATTTGGATCAGAGTCCGCGATACTCAAACCTTTAAGCTCTGCTGTTTCTCCGTTAAAGAGAACAATTCTTTGCTCTTTCGCAATACTACCTAACCCCTGCATAAGCCTACGAGCTCTTATGTTATTCTCTCCTTCAAGAGAAGCAACATTAAGAACATTCATAAATATAAGAGGTAGTCCACCCTTGCGAGTAATGTCTCCGCAGGTCATTGCCATAAGGTCAGCTGGCGATAAATGGTACAGATCAGCGGCGTCTGATATTAAAACTTTGGTTCCAATACCATCCATCCCACCAGTAAGCCATAAATCTGCTGGTAAGTTTTGGAGCTTGAATCCCTTCGAACTTCGGAAGCCACCAATTTCGCTCTCACGAACAACTACAAAAGGAGAATTGTGGTAGGATGATTGATTTACCTTGTGTGCAAAAGCGCTAAAACTGTTGCCGGCGTCTAAATCGACGTCCTGGTTTGTTGTTGAATTGTTTGTATTCATAATAATTTCTTTTTAAATTACATAAACTTTACAGTATTTGTGAATTTTGTCAAACGAAAGCCCTGGATTACCCAGGGCTTCTTAAAATCAATTTGACGCGGTTTTTAAGAGCCGCATTAGCTTACATATTATTTCACTATTAGCGCCAGACATATAATATGTACCGACATTTGCATTATAGACTTCATTTATTTTATAAGTTGTATCTTCACCAACTGATACTTGAATAAAACAAACTTTGTTATCAGTGTTAGGTAAATGCATATCAGCTATTTCAAAAGTACTATCAGTTGCATAAACATAATACCTTTCGTCGCCTATGGCTGTGCTAACGGTCTTGAAATGGTGGCCGGTCTGATAACGGGATTTTAAATTCTTCCAAATAGAATCAAGCTCAGCCCAAACAGAATCAGTCTTGTGGACCAATATTGTTTGTGTCTTGTTCATACTATATGAATCAGCTTCGTACTGGTTCATTTCATAATTCCAGTAGCCGGACTCCATAGAAGAAGCACTGGCTGGATTTTGCGAGAATGAATTGAATGCAATAACCATAAAAATTACAGCTATCCATATTTTTAATATATTTTTCATAATAATTTCTTTTTTAATTACCTAAACTTTACAGGATTGGAATATTTTGTCAACGAAATGGCTTTTTGTGGGTTTATGGGTATAATTGCTATATAACAACAAATTAACCAAAATGAACCGCAAAAAAATACATCGATTTATAGTAAATTATAAGAAAAATTCTAACCATATAGAAGTTACTGACCCAGCTGTAGTACATCAAATAAAAGATGTAATCAAGCTGAAGCATGGCGAGGAATGCATTTTTACAAATAGCGACAACATAGAATACCTGTGCGCCATAGAAGAAACCGCGAAAGACAGAATAACTGCAAAAATAATCAGTACCGATACTAACAAAACCGAACCGCAAAAAAATGTGCACCTGTATTTAGCCATACTAAAGAAGGAAAATTTTGAACTAGTCTTAGAAAAAGCCAGCGAAATGGGTATAAAGGAAATAACCCCTATTCTAACCGAGCGCACAATTAAGACTAATCTGAATTTCGAAAGACTAAACAAAATTGCTCGTGAAGCCAGTGAAATTTCCGGACGTAGTCAAATAACTAAAATAAACGAAATAATCGCGCTGGAAGATGCACTGAAAAAGGACGCGAACGAAAACAAAATATTGTTTGATATAACAGGTTCCAATTCCAGTAGTTCGAAAATAAGTACAGCGAATTTGTCCATATACGTTGGACCCGAAGGTGGATTTACCGAAAAAGAAATAACATCCGCTAAAGAAAAATACGTCCATATTCAAAACTTGGGCAAGCTAACCCTGCGCGGCGAAACCGCCGGCATCATCGCCTGCTACTTGGCATTAAACTAAAAAGTGCGTGCAGAATATCTGCACGCGACTTAATAAATTTTGTTCTAAGGACGGAAATGACCAACACCGGAAGTAGTTTTTTGTTGATATTGATGGTTTTGTATAATAGTTGTATCTATAACACTACCACCCTTTTCAGCATTCCAGGCAAATGTGTATGAAGGACCTTTTACAGTACCAGCATCAACCCATTTACCGCTAGTTGGTTCATAAACTTTATCTGAGATTTCAAAAACCATTCCTGATTTATTAAAACCTAAAAGTTCTTTGACTCCTTCCATTCCGACAACAAGAACTAGTCTTGATTTAATTTTTTCGTCGTTAGATTCTTGGACTAAGATCTGAAAACATTCCAATGTTTTGTCTTTAGACATCTTAATAGTTACCGGCCAAACAACATGAGTGTAATAATTAGCATAAGCTAATTTTCTGTTGTCTTTACCTTCTTTTTTATTTTTAAGATGTTCTAAATACTTTGCAGGTAATGCAGATTTTTGACCATAGGCCCACAAAACAGATTCAGTTTTACCATCAGTAACAAAATAACCTTTTTTTTGATCCCAGCGGCAACATAAAGATGAAGCTGGTAAAAGTTTCTTTTGAATTTCAAGTAAAGCTTTCTCTTTCGAGAAGCAAATAGCTGTATGATTCTTCAAATTATAAGAACTTGAAGAGCCAACTGTATCTGTTAGTTGAATCTGGTAAGACTTTTCTTCTGGGAAAGGTATCAACAGTTCAACCGGAACAAAACCTGTTTTGGACAAGTCCAAAGAAGAATTGTTTTCAGCGGAGCAAGATTCTTTACTTGTTCCTAGTTTTTGAATAGAGCAACTGTACATCAATACAATAATGCTCAAGTATTTTATTTTTTTCATTTTTCGTATATATATTTTTATTACCTGTATTATATCACTT
Organism: uncultured Candidatus Saccharibacteria bacterium; assembly: GCA_964474375.1. Taxonomy (GTDB): domain Bacteria; phylum Patescibacteriota; class Minisyncoccia; order Phycocordibacterales; family UBA9973; genus 2-01-FULL-33-17. Next base: position 12,749 of record CAYYSG010000007.1, on the reverse strand, counting down.
TTGACTGAATTAGTCAAGTATATTCCCTAAGAAAGTCTTCCTATGTACCGGCAAAATACCCTTATTCCTCAAGGCTATATAGTGTACAGCCGTGCCATAACCCATGTTACTTTTGAACCCATATTCGGGGTGTTTAGCATCTAGTTTGGTCATAAAACTGTCTCTATGGACTTTGGCTAATATACTGGCCATAGCTATAACGGGCTCTTTCTCGTCGCCTTTTATTATGGACTGATAGTTCTTAAATTCTGCTGGTGGTTTTAGTCCGGCGTCTAATAACACATTGTAGGCTTTAGGTTGTAGGTTGTAGGTAATAGATAGTTTATTAAAGCTTTTGTTTACGGCTTTCTGAATAGCTGTAACTATACCGGATGTGTCTATAACAATATTCGATTCCATAGATACAGCAAAATCACACAAATTATTTTTCTTACATTCGTGCAAATATTTACTCCAGTCTTCTCTTTTGTTTTTAGTTAGCTTTTTCGAGTCTTTTAGAACATGTGGTGCATTTTTGATAATCTTCAAAAGATTCTGCTCAGTTGCCACAAATACACCTACACAAACCGGTCCAGCTATCGGCCCCCTGCCCACTTCGTCTACCCCAACTAGGAACTTCTTCATTCTTATACTTTATCATATTTTACAAATCAAAAAGCCGTCAGGTTTATCCTGGCGGCTTTTGTAACTTTTTCTACACGTGGCAGATAAGCTAGGCTTTTGATTGTGAATTTTGTGCAATTATTGCATCTCGTGGTACTGAAAACGGTGTTGGATTGTAATACTGATCAAAAGTAAAAATGGTTATAAAATTGTCATCATTTTTAAAACCATCTAAATCAAGAGTGTACTGGTTTAAAAGGCTTTCAGTAAATACTAATTGTTTTTCTGCGAAACCCCTGACTTTAGTACTACTTTTACAATAAACCTCAACATTAACAATTTCTCTTAGGACCAATTTAGGCGTAAAACTTATTAAGAACTTTTTAATGTTTTCCCTGTTTTCAAATGTTTTCAAATTATTTTTTGCATTCGGTATGATCGGATGCAGGCAATTTTGACACTTGAAATCGTTTGTTACATGGAACATACCGTCTTCGTCTTCGAATAAGGTAAATCTTTCAACTATTGTTTTACCCTGACAATAAGGACATTTTTTACCGAGATGAACGTCTTCGTGTTTGATTTCTTTCATAAGCTGATTGTTATTTCTTTATAAAATACAGTATTTAAGACGTAACGTCAATGGTATGGTCATATAACGATATTTTGCTATACTATACCCACATGAAGTCTGGCTTTATACATCTACATACTCATAGTCACTATTCCCTACTAGACGGACTATCCAAAATCCCAGATATTGTTAATATCACGCACGGTCACGGCGCGCCGGCTGTCGCAGTAACTGACCACGGTAACATGCACGGAGCCATCGAGTTCTACAAAGCCTGTAAGAAAAATGGTATGCGCCCTATTATTGGCTGCGAAGTCTACGTAGCTGAACGTACCCGGTTCGACAAAGAACCTGGTATTGATAACAAAAGATACCACTTGATACTGTTAGCTAAAAATTTAACAGGCTACAAAAACTTACTTAAAATCGTAACCAAGGCTAACCTCGAAGGCTACTACTACAAACCACGTGTCGACATGGATTTATTAAAGGAACATGGTGAGGGCATCGTGTGTCTATCCGGCTGTATGGGCGGTAAACTATCCCGCGCAGTATTAAATGGCGACATAAATAAAGCCGAGGAACTAATTCGCGAACACCAAGAAGCTTTTGGAAAAGACAATTATTTTATAGAAATCCAGTCTCACCCAGGAATAGAGCGCGACAAGGAACTGCGTGACAAACTAGTTGAACTAGCTAAGAAGCACGATATTACATACGTTGCCACACAGGATTCGCACTATCCGTGTAAAGACGACCATGACGCTCACCGCACACTACTTGCGATTAACACCGGAGCCGACGGTAAGAATGCTGCACAATTTGAATTCTCAGCCGACGACTTTTCATTGATCGACGAGGCAACAGCACTGGAGTATTTCAAAGACTACCCCGAAGCTGTTCACAACACAATGCTCGTGTATGACAAAATCGAGGATTACGAAATAGAATTAGGCGTAGCCTATTTCCCGAAATATGATATGGGCGACGAAACAATCTCACTGGATGAGAAACTGCGCGAACTAGCGTATGCTGGTTTTGCATTCCGCAAACTACAACAAACCCCCGAATACACAAAAAGACTCGACTACGAACTAGAAGTCATCAAGAAAAAAGGTTACCCTGGATATTTCCTGGTTGTGTCCGACTTGCTACGGTTCGCCCGTGAAAATGGCATCCTGACAAACATCCGAGGATCTGTTGCGGGGTCTTTGACGACGTACCTACTCGGTATTACAAATGTTGACCCACTAGTATACAAGCTACCATTTGAACGATTCCTAAACCCCGAGCGTCCATCCCTGCCCGATATCGATATGGACTACGCTGATAACCGGCGCCATGAAGTCATAGCTTATGCCAAGGAAAAATACGGCGCTGACAAAGTAGCTCAAATAGGAACTTTTGGTACCATGATGGCCAAAGGTTCCGTACGTGATGTAGCCCGAGCATTGGGTTATCCTTATGCTGTTGGTGACAAAATATCGAGCATGATACCATTAGGGTCCCAAGGATTCCCGATGACTATCGACAAAGCATTGGAACTAGTACCCGAACTAATGCAAGACTACAAAACAAACGCTGACACAAAGAAAATAATTGATTTAGCTAAAAAAATGGAAGGCTGTGTCCGCCACGTATCAGTGCACGCAGCCGGAGTTGTCATAGCCCCAACAGAACTAACTGATTTCGTACCAGTACAGTTCGACCCGAAAGGTGGCGACATCATAACTCAGTACGATATGCATTATGTCGAAGAAGTCGGCTTGCCCAAATTCGACTTCCTTGGTATTCGTAACTTGGCAATACTAGCTGACGCTGTTAATCTCGTCGAAAAAATCCATGGAGTTAAAATAGATCTAGACAACATCCCGCTGGACGACCCAAAAACATTCGACATTCTAGCTCGTGGCGAAACTATGGGACTATTCCAGCTAAACGGAACAGGTATGACTTCGTATTTAAAACAGCTAAAGCCTTCGACTATATTTGATATCAACGCGATGGTCGCGCTATACCGTCCAGGACCGCTAGAAATGATACCCGAATACATAGCTCGTAAACACGACAATAGTAAAATCAAATACTTGGACCCACGAATGAAAAGCATTCTGGATCAGTCTTTCGGAGTTATTACATACCAGGATGATGTCATGATGATTGCTATCGAACTAGCGGGTTACAGCTGGCTAGAAGCCGACAAATTACGTAAAGCCATGGGTAAAAAAATCCCAGCAGAGATGGAAGCCCAGAAAGAAAAACTACTGTCTGGTTTGATCGAGCACGGCATGAGCGAAAAAAAGTCGGACCAATTATGGAAACTCATCGAACCTTTTGCTGCGTACGGATTTAACAAGGCCCACGCGGCCAGTTACGGGCTTGTAGCGTACCAAACAGCCTACATGAAGGCTAACTACCCTGTCGAGTATATCAACGCTATCCTGACCGCTGAATCCGGTGATGTAGAAAAAATCGCTGAAATAATCGACGAGGCTAAACGCATGGGTATTACAGTACTACCACCCGACATCAATGCATCATATGGTGGGTTCACTGTAGTTCATGGTTCAGAAAAAGACCACGATCAAACAATCCGTTTTGGACTATATACTATTAAAAATCTGGGTGGTGACATTGCCGACCATATCATAGCCGAAAGAAAGAGTGGCGGACCATATAAAAGCTTGGAAGATTTGCTCCAAAGAGTAAACAACAAGAATTTTAACAAAAAGTCATTCGAAGCTTTGGTTAAAAGTGGAGCGCTCGATTCCATGGGTGAACGCGGTCAGCTACTAGCGAACACAGAAAGTATTCTGGAATTTAACAAAAAATTACACAAAGAAGACAAACCAACAGGGCCATCACTATTCGGTAACGACTTTATGAAAGAAAACGTAAAGCTAAGACTGATCACAGCCAACCCTATGCCGACTAAAGACATGCTATTTTTTGAAAAAGAATTACTAGGACTATACGTGTCCGGACATCCTTTAGAAGAATACCGCGAAAAGATAGAAAAACTAGGTCGCCCAATTTCCGACATAAAAGCAAACGGTGTACAAGACGAAGCCATAATATTTGCTGGTATCATAACTGACATTCGCGATATATTTACAAAGAAGAATGACCGCATGGCTATAGTCAAAATTGCTGACTTTACTAGCACTATAGAAATAGCCGTATTCCCAAAAGTCTATAACGATGTGCATACTGTCTTGGTCAAGGACACTTGTGTAGCCATAAAAGGCAAAGTAAACATCCGTAATGATGAAAAATCCGCAATACTGGACGCTATCAAAGTCCTAACAAACTAACAACATATAAAAAACAAACCCCCGCGTAATGCGGGGGTTTGTTTTTAGTTCATAGCTAATTCAGTATTAACTGGGACTTTTTTGATTGTTTCCATAATAGCAACAATTTGTTCTGGGTAGTCACGTACCACATGACGTGGGTTATATGACTCTAGGATACTAATTGTATCTTTACCAGAATAATATCTTGCTGTTTTAGGGTTATTACCTGTTAGGTTTTTGGCAATTATTTCGAAACCATGTTCATAACTTTCGAAATATATTTTACAACTACCCCATCCGAATACGTTATAAGTATAACGAATGTCTCCAGTACGTTTAGCTGTAACAGGACAAGCCGCGTTACCACCAGTTGTTTCCTTTGTAGCAATAGCTGCCATCATATAAGGATCCAAACCGTACTTTTCAGATGCTATAACCATTCCCATACCATGACCAGCAAGTTTCATGTTCTTACTTTCATAGTATGTATTAATCTTATTAGCTATTTGTTTACGTTCGATTTCTTTAGAATCGTTTTCTGTATTTTCTTCTTTGTTAAGGTTAAGACCTAAGATTGCTTCAAAAGAAGATTGTTTTGATGAAATCACCTGATCAATACTTGCGGGGTTAATTGTAAGAGTACTCGCAAATATTGTTGGCATGGCAATAACACCAAATAGAGCATTTTTTATTGTTTTTTGCATAAATGGGAATTACGCTTTCCCGAACGACGTGTCTGTTTTATATTGTAAAAAGGGATAGAACCTCTTTAAACAAAAAACCAAAAGCAATGTAGCTTTCGGATCTATATATATAATAGCATATCCTGATTTAAAAGTCAATAGCTATACCACACTTTATTTATACGTCAAGCTAAAAAACCCTTATAAAATAAGGGTTTTTTAGGATAGTAGTTTGACAATTTGCCTTAAATAATGTGGTATTGATACCTGAAATTAAGGACTTTTTGGGGTTTTTGGAATTTTTGACAAATACCACTAAAATTGGCTGATTTTCTACAAATATAACAGTTTTTTAGGCCTATTTTGTGACCTCTATTCCCTTGATCAGCTCAATAATATTTGACTTGATTGCATATTCGAACTCTTTGTATAGGCGTAGGCCTTCTTTTTTGTATTCTATTAGTGGCTCTCTTTGTCCATAAGCCCGAAGTGATGCTGAACTACGCGCATAGTCCATCATTTCTAAGTGTTCCTGCCAGTGAATGTCGGTACTGTATAGCATTATTCGGCGCAAAGTCTCAAAGAAGTTCTGTTCCCCTGCAAGATTTATCTTGTCCTCTATGATCTTATCCAAGCCTTCTTCGTTCTGGATTATAGACTCTAGTTCTTTCTTTAGTAAATCATGGTCCCCGTTCAATATATTGAATCGTCTAGCATATACGGCTTTACGCTGAATATTCAGCACATCGTCGTATTCTAGAGTGTGTTTACGTGAATCAAAATGAAAACCTTCTATTTTAGACTGAGCATTTTCCAAAGTTCTGGAAACCAAAGCATTCTCTATTGGCATGTCTTCAGGGAAATTGAACCGTGTCATGATGTTCTTCATTCTGTCTCCTCCGAATATACGCATTAGGTCATCCTCGAGTGATGCATAGAACTGGGTAGCACCTGGATCACCCTGACGTCCAGCACGCCCGCGGAGCTGGTTGTCTATACGACGGGCTTCGTGACGCTCGGACCCAATAACATATAGGCCGCCCAGGTTTTTTATTTCTTCATATTTTTCTTTATCATACGGTACACCACCAAGCTTGATGTCCACTCCACGCCCAGCCATGTTAGTAGCTACAATTACAGCACCCTTCCTGCCGGCGCCAGCAATTAATTCTCCTTCTCGTTCGTGATTCTTCGCGTTAAGTACAGTGTGTTTTACGCCTTCGGCCGTAAGATAAGCTGAAAGTATTTCGTTTTTATCGATAGACACAGTACCAATTAGGACAGGCTGTCCGGTTTTGTTGATTTCTTTGACCTGCTTCGCAATAGCGCGGAACTTGGCCTTTTCGGTTTGGTAAATTAAGTCAGGTAAATCTTTTCTTTGGATTTCTCTATGTGTTGGTACCACGATAACACCTAAATTGTAGACTTTGCGCAATTCTTCTTTTGAAGTTTCGGCTGTACCGGTCATACCACAGACTCTTTCGTAGAACCTAAAATAGTTTTGGAATGTTATACTAGCAACTGTTTTTGTTTCTTTCTGGACCAATACGCCTTCTTTGGCTTCGATGGCTTGATGCAGTCCATCACTCCAGCGACGCCCAGGTTGCATACGTCCGGTAAATGTATCCACTATTATGACTTCGTTATTCTGAACAACATAATCACGGTCTATTAAGTATAGAGCGCGTGCTCGTACAGCGTTCTCTATATGATGAACGAATTTTATTCCTTTTTCTGTATAAATATTATCTATACCCAAAGCACTTTCTGTTTTTGCAATACCGGAATCAGTCAATGCAATCGAGCGATGCTTCTCATCGGCGGTATAGTCCTCATCTTTTATAAGAGTAGCGGCAATTTTAGAACAAGTAGCATATAGTTCCCCAGAATCAGCTGACTCTGTTGAAATAATAAGCGGTGTACGAGCTTCGTCGATCAAGATAGAGTCTATTTCGTCCACAATAGCGTACACATGACCACGCTGGGTTACATTATCTAAATTTGTAGCCAAGTTGTCACGCAAGTAATCAAAACCAAATTCATTGTTGGTTCCATAAGTTATATCAGCTTCATAAGCTTCTTTTCTGGAAATTGTACGCAGGTTGTCATAGTCAACTTTATAAAGAGCCTGTTCTTCATCGGCTTCAGTTTTTTTAACAGTGTCATCATATATGTATGATACGTTTTGACCATTAATAACAGACAGGCTAATCCCAAGCATTGCAAACACCGGACCCATCCAGGCTCCATCACGACGGGCTAGGTAGTCATTCACAGTAACAACATGCACGCCTTTGCCAGTCAGTGCCTGCAAGTATGCTGGCAGTGTAGCTACCAAGGTTTTACCTTCACCGGTACGCATTTCAGCAATGTTGCCTTGGTATAGTGCAATACCCCCCATTAGTTGTACATCGTAGTGTCTTTCGCCCAATATACGCTTGGCGGCTTCGCGCACGACGGCAAAAGCTTCAGGCAGTAAACTATCCAAAGATTCTCCATTAGACAGACGGGATTTAAATTCAGCTGTTTTAGCACCCAATTCAGAATCAGTTAAACTAACCATACCTGCTTCGAGAGAGTTTATCTTGTCTACTGTGGGTTTTATACTGGTAATGAATTTTTGAGACTCATTACCGAAAAGTGATGATAAAAATGACATATGGCTAAATATAGCATAATTATGACCATAAATCGAGAGGGGTTTTAGGACAGTAATTAAGGGTAAGTTATAAAAAAAATAAAACCCCCCGATAGAGAGGGAGTTTTATCCGAGAAAGAAATTACTTTCTTCTCTTAGCTGTCTTCTTTTTAGCAGCTTTTTTAGCTACCTTTTTCTTGGCAACTTTCTTTGCTACCTTTTTCTTAGCAGCTTTCTTTTTTGCTGGCATATATTTAGTATGTTAAGTAATATTACTAACGTGAATTATGCGGGTCGACCTATTATTTAAAAAATAATTTGTGTCCACATCTCACTAGATATATTTTCTCGCAAAAAAAACTTCCTCGCAAGTATTTTTTTATTAAAACTGTGGATAACTTTGTTTTGTAAAAATAATTTTGTAATATTATACTAGTACATTATAACGCTTTTATATGTTTTTTAGTATGTTATGATGTATTTATGAAGAAAAAAGGTATTTTAATTATTTTAATAGTTATTGTTATATTTATTTTTGTTGGGTTTGGTAATAAAAATAAAGTTTTTATTAAAACTCCTAACAATAATTATTCGGTCATACTAGCTGATACTGACGAAAAAAGAATCACAGGATTATCCGGAACAACGGAACTAAGCAATAAAGATGTAATGCTGTTTGTCTTTGAAAAAGAAGACATGCATGGCATATGGATGAAAGACATGCTAATAAACATCGACATTGTGTTCTTGGATTCGGAAATGAATGTGATTAATTATTATGATGATGTAGCGCCTAGTACATACCCAACAATATTCTACCCTGAAAGAAATGCACTATATGTGCTGGAAATGGCGTCAGGTGAAAGAGTAAGATCAGGTCTTGATAAAAACACAAAAGTATATTATAAATAACAAGTGCATTCGGATGATCGCGCGACCCAATACTGGGAGCGAGGAAAGTCCGGACTTTCAGCCATTTATTTGGAGAGTGTAGAGGGTAATCCCCTTCATGTGTAAACATCGTGGTGCGAGCAGTGACGCCGATGCAGTAATGCTAGGAACCCATTCATGGGTTAAGTCTGTAGTAATACAGAAGTGAAACGGCTAAATCCATACATGAATGCAAGGCCGTGCCTGTCCGCCAGCTGGCGGATTACGGAGTGCCGCAAAGATTTTATTGGTAACAATAAAACAAGGTAAATGATCATCCGTTCTGTGCATAAGCATAGAACGACAGAATCCGGCTTATAGAATGCATACAAATATCAAGAACCCTGCCATTACTGGTGGGGTTCTTGCGTTATTACTAAATCTTGCCTATACTAAATGCACGATGTCTTCCGCCTGCTGGCGGCTGCACTCACGTAGGCATTTGTGTTGGGGTTCGCACCCGCTGGCAGAAGTAAGACATCAAACAAAAACTCCCCTTTTGGGGAGTTTTTGCTATTAGAAAATAATTTTTAAAATAATATTTAGCGAGGTTCCGCAGCACAGCGAGGACTGGCGAGCGATATATTGGTTTTAAAAATTATTTAAATTACTATTTTTCTTGTGAAGATTTTACTACGTAGACTATTATTGCAATTATAATCAGAGCAATCAATAAACCTATTAGAGTGATTTGACCAGTAGTACCTACTGCCCCGACTAGATTGTTTCGGTTGATAGTATCGATATAACGATAGTCTGGATTATAACGATACATAATATCATTGTAATTATAACCATAAACATTTGTTGGTTCGTTCACATAAACAACATCACCTGGTACAGTTATGTTTCTGTATATGTAGTTTGGGCCACCGGTGTATGGAGTATGTGGGTTATAACTGTATGCGTCATAATTACCATTTACATTACCGCCAGTATTCCATATCCAAGTTGTTCCTGACCAGTAACACTGTGCACTGTAGTAACAAGATGGATAATTGTTAGTAGTGTTTACGTTATTGTTTGGGTAATAGTTATTACTATATGTTACCCAGCTGTAGCCATTCCAGTAACATTGGTTACTATAGTAACAACTTGGTTGATTATTGTAACTATTATTGTTGTTATTGTTATAAGCTACCCAAATAGATCCATTCCAGTAACAAGTATAGTTATAGTAACAAGATGGGTAATTATTATTGTTGTTATTTGACCCAACGCTAACAGTTACATTGCGTGAATCTGACCCATTATTACCCCATACATTTAGTGTGTATGTAGTATTAGAATAAAGACTACCAGTGGAACGAGTATCATTCGTTGAAACTGTACCGAAATTAGTTATACTTGCAGAACTACAATTGTTAGTATTCCAGCGTAGTGTGGTAGATGACCCATAAGCTATAGAGCTACTGTCCGCATAGAAGTTACTGATAGTACAAGTATTAGTGTTGTTATTACCACCTAGTGTAGTAAATGTGCCAGTATTAGTAGCGTTTACTGTACCATATGATGTACGAATATAAGCGCGGTACACATAACTAGTTCCAGAATTTAATCCTGTTACAGTAGTAGCCACGTCACCATTCAATAAAGATCGAGTTATTTCAGATGATTTATATATAGCACCTTGTGATGCTGGACCATACATGAAATAAATATATGAGGCACTAGCATTACCAGAATTATAGTATGCATTTAGTAGGGCACTGTTTGATGTAACAGAAGTTGCTCCTGTATTTTGGACAGATGGAGTAGTTACATTGTTTTGGTTATTACCAGAGTTCAAAGTCTTGAATTCTTTTGAAGACGGTGAACCACTGTCTATAAAGTCAGATGTACCGTTACTGTAGTGAGCCATACCTGATACCTTGTAACAGTATGTTCCAGACTGTGGCACATTTACGTTATAACTAATATAGCCTGATGTATTACTAACACGGTAAACAGATGATTGGTTATTAAAAACACCACAAATATTATCCCAATAAAAGTACAGGTCTAGTGATTGTGCATCCCCTAAACTGTAAAATGCTTCTAGTTTTACCTGATTATTACTAACAGGAGTATAACCTGTGAGCTGAATAGCTGGACTAGCAGCCGAAACAGTCCCAGCTACTGCCAGGAATACAAAAGAAGCTAAAATAGCGTATATCTTTTTCATGTCGGTATTATAGCATACCCCCTTGATTTTTGTCAAGATATGTGATATAATGTGACTAATAAATCAAAATCTCATAATAATGAAAAATTTAATCAAAAAAATCAACAGAGGATGTGGCTTTAGCCTTGCCCTCGCAGTATTAACGATCCTTAACATTACAAACGCAAAAGCTCAGTCCCCGACCGACACACTGGTCAATGCTACCGGTGGAACTATGCAAATCTTCACAGAAGAGCGCATTGGTGGAATTGATTCTGGTGAGACTGCGAAAAGAGAAGTATTTCTTTACCTATCTTCGGACACAGCATCATTCAGTATCCCTATTAAAACAACCTGGGAAACCAAAACTGGTATTAAAATGGATACTATTCCAATGGCTATCGCTGGAGAATTCTGGATACGTATCAGAATATCCATAATGGATTCTTCTACAACCAGGATTACTTACAGCAGACTACGTCCGGTCGTTGTTACACCGGTGCCAAAGAATGGTACGATCAGTTGGGTTTCAAAGCCGCAGAACCTGAACGACACTGTGAGTATGCAATTCGCATACAGCAGTAACGTGGATGGTAAAATCAAAATCTATAAAGGACTGACTGGCTCAGACCTTTACCTAAGTAAAATCATCAATGTAAAAGCCGATACAATTGGCAAATCACTTTTTGATTCTTACAAAGTACCATCAGGTATTATTACCTGGTACAGAATTGATTTTGAAAATGCATCCGGAACAGTAAAAACCAGTACTGAAAAAGCTGTAGCTGCCCCTACTAAACGAGCACCACTCGTAAGAGTTGACTCTGTTTGGAACGATGGACTGACTTTGAAAATCAAAGGCTACGTAAATGCTTTTGGCTCTAAAACTGATGTATGGATTCGCTACGGTTTAAACCAGGCGGACACAAACACTAGCGTTAAAGTCAGCTTTGAAGGCTATGCCAACCAAATGTACACTATTTCAATTTCTAACAGGAATTATGGTGAAAAGGTTTATTACGAAGCTAATTCTGAAAATGTTATTGGTAAAGCCAAAGACATTCAAGGTTACTACGTAATGCCATCAAAGCCTGCAGTTTTCGACATTGTAATAAACAAAGTTGAAGGTAATTTTGGCAAAGTAGCAGTAACTTATACTGTATACCTTGCGCCAAACACTACTGCCCGCGTTGGTTTATACAGGGATAATAATTCTGACATGTCTTCCCCGGAAGAACAGTTGGATTTAGAACTTGTAAGCCAGAACGGTATGGTTATGAACAGAGTATTCGAAAATGTACCTGTGGGTACATGGAATTATTCTGGCTGGGGCAATGCTACTGATGGCAAAATCATTGACTACAGTAATGTCATGGAACACATGATGAAGTATGGCCTAAGTATCAAACCAATTTCTGATTTAACCGAAACAGTTTTAGCTGATGTTTATGACATTAGTGGCAAATTGTTAGGGAAATATGAAGTTAGTGGTAATGACTACTCTAACCTGCCATCCGGACAAGTCTTATTTGTCAGATACACTGACTCAAAAGGTCAGACCTATGCTGGTAAAATTATGAAAGGAGGTATAAGGTGAAAAGACTTGTAATCTGTATAATTTTAACAATAACAGCTAATTTAATTGTTAACCTTGTTGTTGAAGAATTAAATATTACTGAACGCCTCAAAGGATACATTATAGGGTGCGCGACTGTATTTGCATACTGGGGAGCTTTATTATTTATTCCAAAAAAGAATACCCCTCATTAGCGTTTGTAAGACTAAAATAAAAAATCCCCGAAGTAATTCGGGGATTTTTTCTATGTAACATTTTTATACTAAACAAGATCTACCTACATTCAAGTGAAATTAAGAATTAATT
>CAYYSG010000006.1:0-27324 GCA_964474375.1 uncultured Candidatus Saccharibacteria bacterium | reverse complement strand
TAGGGTTCAGAACTTTTTGTAAAAATGTTAGTATTAAATTATGCCAATGATAACCATTAAATATGATGATGTTAAGGTAAAAGACGACGAGGTTGTGCTTTTATCAAAAGCAGTTCAGAAGATAGTATCTGATGCCACAAAAATCAAGGAGGTTTTTGTCTATGCAGATAGTCCTAAAATTAAAATCGATGTTGCCCCTATAGAGATTTTTGTTGAAATGAGTGCTAGTAAAGTATCCGACAAAGAGAGTTTGTTTCAAGAAATAAAAACCCATTTGTCTGATTGGAAGAAAGCTAACAATTTTAGCAATCCAATAACAATAACTCTTACGCCTATGGATTGGAGATTTGAAGTTGATATATAAAATATAGAAAGCCCTAAACTCTTTCCAAAACATCCTTTAGTTCCTGTATAAATTTTGCAGATTCTTCTGGTTTTTCCATACCAGGCTTTGATCTAAAATATATTTTTCTAATGGCTATGATTGCATAGTATTTATTAACAATAGGATCATTTGCAAGTTCACCGTACCCCTGTTTAAAATTTTCGCGATCTTCATTTTTTTGGAATATCAAGCTCATAGCTATATCGTACCGTGGATCACCAGCAGTTAGCATACCTAAATCTATTAAACCAGTTATTTCACCTTTGTTTGTAAAAAAATGACCGTGATGTACGTCCAAATGTAAAAGTGAGGCTTTACCAAAATCTAAATCTCCAATCTCTTCATAGATTTTTTTTATTTTTTCAATTTCTTCACTATTTACTATTTTGTTCTCAATTAAAAAATCTAAAGCCCTGTCATTATGACCCTGTTGGTCAGCCCAAAATTCTTTCCATGTAGAAAAATTACCCACTAAATGACCAGCCTTAGGAATAACTTTTCCGTAGCCTTCAATTTTTGTTTCGTTTATTTTGTGTAATAATTTGCCTACATTTTTAAAAGTAATCGATCTTTCTTCTTCTGGTGTATTTTTATTTATTAAACTACCCTTGGCTGCAGACATTATCATTGTAGGTTCTTTTATTGTTTCCGGGTTTTCTTTATAAGCTAAAATCTCTGGTACTGGAATACCTTGTTTTTTAAATATTTCATATCCTAAGATTTCAGATTCAAATATTTTCGGGTCTTTGTTAATCCTAACGTAGATTTTATTACCATCCATTTCTGCCTCGTATACTTGGCTTGAATATCCTTTTGTTACTTTTTCTATATTTTTAACTTCAAAACCAAAATCATTTTTGATGGCTTCTTCAATCATTGGATTTTCCATCTTTACTAAGTTATGTGATTCAATCATTAGCTTATTATAGCTTATTTAGAAATAAATTGAGGATCTCGAACGATAGTGAGAGGCGATCCCTGCCAGAGCTCCATTTGACAAAATACATAAATACATGTATTATATATAAAAATAATTATACAATGAACTCAAATCAAAATATGGAAACCAAATTAAAACCCAAAGATTATAAGGCATTATTTTTACCGCTGATTTCTTTCACTTGTTGCTTTCTGCTTTGCTTCTTTTATGTTTTAAATACAGATCTACCTAAGAATATTAAAATGATAGCTTATGCTCAAATATTTGCGTCTTCTTTAATTGTAGCTACATTCGTCTGGGTGTCTTACAGGCATTTATTTGGCTACAAAATATTCAGCCTAAAAATACCAAGAAAGAAGCATTAAGACTAACTCAAACCTATAGCGAAAGCCCTGTATTAATACAGGGCTTTTTTGTGCTAAAATACATTTATGCAAAAAATAGCTACAAAAATATTCATTACTACATCCATTCTTTTTGGAGTGTTAGGTATTACAATGATGCTGACTGGTGGTCCGGATCAGGACGGTATCATACCCATATTATTCTTTTCTAATATATTTATAATACTGTCTTCATTTGCTATTAGTCTGGCTTTTAAATACCTAGTTGATAAATCTTAAAATTTCTAATACAAAAGTCCTGTCTTAAATAGACAGGACTTTTTGATTACTTATTTGCGTAATTTTCAGCATTAAACGGGTTTAGGTGTAACACCTTACCATTTGTAAATGCTTCGATTACTCGCATAATTTTTTCCAGGCGATTTTCAATATGCTTGGGTTCTGCAATACTGGGGATGTTCGGATATTTTTTTCTATGGGTTTTGGTTCCACGTGTGGAACTTTTGACTTGCAAGGGGATACTTTTTTTATCAAGAGTTGTGATAATAAAATCAGCACCGCGTCTGTCAGCCAGACTCCATTTTTCGGTTTTTATATAGTCTTCTATTTTAGAATCTTGCTTCATTTTTTGTAAATCATTCTCTATAATATTCTGGCTTGCATT
The DNA here is from genome assembly GCA_964474375.1 of uncultured Candidatus Saccharibacteria bacterium. Taxonomy (GTDB): domain Bacteria; phylum Patescibacteriota; class Minisyncoccia; order Phycocordibacterales; family UBA9973; genus 2-01-FULL-33-17. The sequence goes on along the minus strand of CAYYSG010000006.1, from coordinate 24,991 downwards.
ACCCAGTTCTTCCATCCTTGCACCCCTGCGCCTGTTCATTACTAAGAACTTCTTTTTCATGGGGATTAAATTTTTTTAAACTATACATAATTAAAAATATATTGTCAAATAAAATAAAAGCGGACATTTGTCCGCTTTTATTTTATTTCACCAGTTTTTTTACCTATCGGCAATTCCACGAAAAATGTAGCACCGCGGTTTCTGCCTTTACTTTTAACATATATACGGCCACCGTGGCGCTCGACTATCTTATGAGCTAAGTACATGGACAGTCCCATACCGTCAGTGTTCATTTTGCGAGCTACGTCACCACGATAGAATTTGGAAAATATCCGGTTCCTGTCATGGAAATCCAGCCCAATCCCACTGTCTTCCGCGTAAAATATAACTTTGTCTTTTTTTCTGATGGAGCCTATTGTAATGTTGCCACCAACAGGCGTATACCATAATGTATTTTCCATAATAGCGTCGAATACAAATGACATCTTTTTCAGGTCGGCAGTTAGTGGGGGAATTTCAGTAAAAAGTGATATTTTGAAGTTAAACTTTTTCTGGTCGATTATTTCACGGTATTTTGAAATGGAATTTTCCAAGACTTTACGAATTGATATTGGGCTCCAAAAATAACTGGATTTGTTGTCGATGTCTTGCATACCTACAAGTATGTCGACAATATTTAGTATACGGTTCGCAGAGTTATCGACATTTTGAATATACAGTAGTTTTTGCTTGTCTACCTCATTATCCCTCATTTCTTTTAGTGCCCAAACTATGCGGGTTAGTGGTGTGCGAAATGTATGGTTAACTATGGATGTAAATTCATATTCCAATATATTTACTTTTAAATATATTTTAATATAACTAATACCCGCCATAATAATACTAATTACAGTAACAGCGGGGATTAGCCATACAGGCAGTCCCAAAAAACTAGAGTAATAGCTGTTATTCAGTAGTATGTATATCAAAGACAAAAAGTATAAAAGCAAGAAGAACCATTTTACTATTCGCCCAGTTTTTTTCATATTTATATTATATGTCTTTTTTGTAGATATTCAAAGAATTTACTAAACTAACTGTTTGGAAATATTTTGACTTTATCTATATGTGTGTTAATATATAAAAGAACACAAATATATCAAAAATATGTATACAGAAAAAACAAGTAGGATTAGTGTACTAAAAAACTTACTTTCAAAAATGGTTATTACTGGTTTTGGGCAAACAAAAGGCTATATTACAATAGAACCATTAACAAGTATGGAAATTAGTCAACTTTTAAAAATCTGCAGGAAAATAGGTATAAGTAAATCCAAACTTTTTCACGCGGATTATGCAAATGTTAGTTTTATGAAGTTTTCTAAAAAGGGCAATGTTCCTTTGTTAAAAGAAAAATTTATAATAAAGTGCTACATTTATCTAAAAAAATTACTTGAGCAGGGTAATAAGTCAAAAAAATTCCTTGTTCTGGGTCACACGATTCATAAAGAGATTTAAGTTTTCATTTCTATATTTTTATAAAAGTCCCGGCTGTGAATAGTCGGGATTTTTTTTATGATATAATGTATTTATATAAGTTAACCTATGCAAAATCTATGAATATAAACATAAAAGCAACAAATATCGAACTAACAAGCGCTATCTCCGACTATGTTAACAAAAAAGTTCAAAGTTTGAGTAAGTTATTCAAGACTGAATCTCCGGAAATCAAAGTCGAAGTAGGTAAGACAACTCAGCATCATAAAAATGGTGAATTATATCGTGCAGAATTCAGAATAAACGACGGAGCAACTTCTCTTTATGCAGAATCAGTAGAATCTGATCTTTATTCTGCTATTGATATTGTTCGTGAAGAAGTAGCTCGAAAATTTATTGAACTAAAAAAGCGTAAACAAACATTATTTACTCGTGGGGCTCGCAGTGTCAAGAAAATGCTAAAAGGCCTTTCTAGGCGAAACCCATCTACTTCTAAATACTAATAATTTGTGTCGGTATATAAAGTTTATAAAAATCTAGGCGAAACACCCTTGGAATGCCTCGAAAGAATCAGGTTAGAGAAGTTCATCGACTCTAGCGTGTCTATGACTTATGCTGGTCGTCTTGACCCAGCAGCCGAAGGCGAAATATATATCATAACAGCTGAAGATATAGCCCATAAAGACAATTATTTGGGTCTTGATAAAATATACGAAGTCGAATACATCCTGGGCGCTAGTACTGACACAGGGGATTTATTGGGTATTTTGAAATCTAATATAAATTCACAAATATCAGTTGAAGATTCCCAAATAAAAACCGCACTGAATTCTCTTACCGGTGAGCGTCAGCAGGCATTCCATGCCTTTTCATCAAAGTCCATAGGAGGCAAGCCATTATGGTTACATTCTCGAAATGGTAACGAAGTCAGTGCGTCGCACCGTATAAATATCAAAAGACTAGAATTAGTCAGTCTGAGCCAAATCTCGGCTAGTGATATATATAGTAGAGTCCTACATATAACAAATCTGGTTCGGGGGGATTTCCGTCAAAAAGAAATACTGAATTCATGGGAAAATTTTAATGATTTAAATATAACATTGCCAATTGTTAAAATATATGCGAATGTATCTACTGGGACTTATATGCGTGTACTAGGGGAAGAACTATCTCAAATACTGAATATTCCAGTTTGCGCATATAGTATCATTCGTAAAGAAATTATTACTTAATTATAAATAAATGAAGAACTTTTTAAAAAACTTTTTACCGGAATTCGTGTATGGGGCGCTAGATGGTACTGTTACTACATTTGCTATTATTGCGGGCGTAGCTGGGGCAAATCTTAGCCCAGCTATTGTTCTTATACTTGGGGTTTCAAACGTATTAGCTGATGGTTTCTCTATGGCGTCGAGTAACTATCTTTCTGAAAAATCACACCAAACCCAAAGTGGTATCGTTCCGGAACATACCCCTATGAAAACAGCTTTGGCTACATTCATATCATTTGTTGTTGTGGGTACAGTACCGCTGTTGTCATATGTAATTAGCGCTATATTTGATATTTGGCAAGGCTACGAGTTCAGAATAGCAGCAGTGTTAACTTCAGTTGCTTTTATTATGATCGGGCAGGTTCGTGGAAAAATAACAAAAACATCCAGAATTGATGCTGGATTTGAAACATTAGTTGTCGGGGGGATAGCTGCAATAGTAGCTTATACAGTTGGAGCTTTTCTAAAGAGCGTCGTTGGCTAGGAATTCAGAGTATTTTATTTCTTTGCCATTCTCTGGAATTACATTATCTATAACAAACATCCCATTATCCATATGGGCTTTTGTTATTTTTATGCGCTTGGAATCTTTGTAAAAATAAGTACCTGGCCATCCAACGTAGGCCCTATATTTGCGGTATTTTATTTCAGCAGTGTCAGCGTCCTTTAGTTCACCATCTTCTTTTTTGATTTTGGTGGTAAATGTTGCGATTGTATGGTCTTGCGGTGTTTTGTTTTGAGTTCCGGATTCTATGCCATCCATTACTTCTTTTAAAAGTTTAGCGGAATTCAGGGACACATATTTTTCCAAGTCTTCTCTATTTGTGTCACTACTGATTTCTATTTTGTCTTGCAAATATATATCGCCATGGTCAAGCTCCGCATCCATGTCCATTATTGTTATGCCAGTTGTACTGTCACCGTGCAGTATTGGGCCAGTTAGTGGGCTTGCTCCGCGGTATAGTGGCAAGAGTGATGGGTGTACATTTATAATGCCATATGGGAATAGTTCCAGCAGCCATTTTGGTATTATTTTGCCATAGGCAAAAAGTACTGCAATTTGGCAGTTAATACTTTCTAACTCATCTTTTATTTCTATTAGTTTGTTAGGTGTTAAGAATTTGATCTGGTTTAACTCAGCGTATGTTTTGACTGGTGTAGGGGTCAGTACTAGTTTGCGGCCCTTTGGGGCATCAGGCGCTGTTATAACTAGTTCGGGCTTGCCGTATGTCTTAACCAAGTCCTCTAAAACATTTTTGGAAATTTCCGGTGTTCCGAAATAAATGTATTTAAGCATGTTATTTTTTCTTTGAGCTTTTTATTATCTCCGGCATGTCAACTTCGCGTACATTTGTAGCATTGTCGATAAACAGAACCCCGTCTAAATGGTCAGTTTCGTGCTGAAATATTTCGGCTAGTAGTCCACTGCCTGACATTTCGAACCATTCACCATTTTCATCTTGGGCTCTTATTGTAGCTCGGGATGCACGTCTAATGTCACCATAGTATGGACGTACTGACAAACAGCCTTCGTGCATCATTTTTTTGTCTTTAGAAATTTTAACAAATTCAGGGTTAACGAAAACCATGTCTTTGTATTTAAAATTATCAGTACTGCCGTCTTCTTTAAAGTTAAAAACTCGGCCCGATACTACAAATATTCTTTTGTTTACGCCTATTTGGGGCGCAGCTAAGGCTACTCCGTCGGATTCTCCGGCTAGAGTTTCGCTCATGTCCTCGATTAGTTTTTGGAATGTAGTGGACTGGAATTCTTCTCTCTCAACGGTTTTTGAAATATTACGGAGGATCTTATTAGGATTTTGTAATACAGGAAGTCTCATTTTTATTTTAGCTCTTTAAGATATTCGACCAATTTGTCGATCTTAACAGTTTTCTGGGAATGTTTTTGTAAATCTTTTACGATCACACTTTTTTCAATAGCTTCTTTTTGTCCAAAAATTATAACAAATTGTACACCGCTACGTTCAGCTATTGCTAGTTGTGCTGAAAGAGAATCTTTTGTTAAAGACTGGAGTACTGGTATGTGGCTTTTGCGCAATATGTCTATAATAGGCAAAGCTTTTAATTTAGCTTCAAATCCTAGTTGAATAAAATAACATTTTGGCTTCTTTTGGATTTTCGGAGTCAGTCCTGCGTACCAAGGAGCTTCTATTACTCGATCCATACCAATTGCTGCACCTACTGCGGGGATTTCCTTTTTGGAACCAATCATTGTTCCTAAATAATCGTAGCGTCCACCTCCAGCAACAGACAAAGGACCTGATTCTGGGTCGCTCTCGTCTACCATTTCAAAAACAGTGTGGGTGTAATACGAAAGACCGCGTACAAGATTCTTATTCAGTCTGTACATTATTCCCATTTCATCTAGGTATTCAAGAACTTCTTTCAAGTGCTTCTTAGATTCAGGGTTCAGTGACGCCACAGACTCTGGTGCATCTACATTGATAGCTATCATTTTAGGGTCTTTGGAGTCCAGTAGTCTTAGGGGGTTTGTCTTTAGTCTTTCGCGAGCCTCTGCTGGCATTTGGTTTAAATGCTTTTTGTAGTAGTTTGTTAATTCTTTTAGATATGCAGTGCGTGATTCTTTGTCACCAATACTATTTATATCAACTACTAGATTTTTAGCACCAGCTTCTTCTAGAATAAGTGCTGTAGTTTTGATTACCAGAGCGTCAGCAATACTTTTCTTTGTGCCAAGTACTTCCAAATTAAATTGGTGTAATTGACGGTAGCGTCCACGCTGGGGCTTGTCATGGCGAAATACCGGACCAGAAGAATAAAACATTATCGGTTGAGGTTCTGACCCCATACCATGTTCTATATATGAGCGCATTACACTAGCTGTAAATTCAGGTCTTAGTGCTAGTTGGTCGCCACCTTTTGTTTTCAAGGTGTACATTTCTTTGTCGACTATATCAGTACCAATACCGATTGTAGTTTCAAACAGTTCTTGGTCTTCTACTATTGGTGTTGATATAGGTTTGAAACCATAATATACAGATATTTCCTGAGCTTTTTCGAAAAGTCCTTGGTGTGCGTAGTATTTTTCAGACATCAGGTCGTGCATGCCTTTAGGACTTTGGAATGGTTCTTTTCTTGGTTTTTGTGTTGCCATATAGATCTTATTAATTATTTTCTGTGTTTACAGATACTTCTTCTAATTCTGGGTATGAATATTCGCCAGGGAACATATCGATTTTGTTAAAAGGGTATAGTCTAACCAATGCTCGGCCTGTTGCCATTTTTATAGGTAGGAAACGCCAGTTTCGTGAATCGTAACTTTCCGCACGGTTGTCACCCATAACAAACAAACTGCCTTCGGGTACGGTAATGTCTTCTAATGATTCATAGGAATGGTTTATGACATAGGGTTCGTCTAGTTTCATAATAACGCCTTCTTTGGTTATTATTGTTACTTCTCCATTGATTATTTGCAGAGTCTCACCAGGCAAGCCAATTACACGTTTTACAAAATGCTCTTTCGGGTTGCCAGGGAATTTAAATACTATTACTTCACCACGTTTTGGGTTTCGAATGTTATAGGATATTTCGTCTACTATAAGATAGTCGCTTTGATGCAATGTTGGGTCCATAGACCGGCCTTTTACTAAGAATGGTTGTGCAATAAATGCACGTATTGGCAATACTATAATAATAGCCAGAGCTATGTATTTGACAATGTCCCAGATGCTTTCCTTTTTCTTTTCCTCGGGTTTGGGTAGATTCGGGGTAGTCTCGTTCAATGTGTTTTTTATAATTTGCATATATGAGAATATTATAGCATGTAATTGATTTGACATCATGTCGCTTATATTTTTTAATATATGTGCTATAATATAGGTATGATACCGATAATCGGACTGGGTAACCCAGGTAATGAATATAAAAAGACCAGGCATAATGTGGGTTTTATGGTACTTGATGCTATCTCTACTACGTACGACTGGGAATATGACAAATATTTGTTAGCTAACAAGTGCACTATTGATATCGATGGTAAGCCTGTTATTTTAATAAAACCAGAGACTTTTATGAACGAATCCGGCAAAGTCTTAGATGGTATAAAACGCATTAACCCATATGCTACTAACAGTATGATAGTGGTGCATGATGAAATAGATTTACCGATCGGTACTGTAAAAATAAACTACGACCGGGGTCATGGCGGCCACAATGGCGTACGATCTATCAATCAGTATTTTGGTGGTAAGGATTATATTCGTATACGTGTGGGTATTTCTAAAATAGGGGAAAATGGGGAATTGTATAAACCTAATGTGTTAGGTGAATTTGATCAGAATGACGAAGCATTATTAAAGCAGTCTATAGAAAAATCAGTAGAAGCTATAAAAGAAATAATAATCAAAGGTAAAGACGTAGCTGCAAATCTAATAAATCAAAAGTAAAAAAAACCAAGTCATAGACTTGGTTTTTTAAAGTTTCTTTGTTTTTTAGTGCGTGAGTTCTAAACTTAGTTGATTTTTAGCGGTTTTTGTTTTTCTTTCACGTTTTTCTTCTTTTGATTCATGGGGTTCTTTTTCCGGTGCTTCATCATGAGATGACTGCGCTAGAATAGAATTTGGAATCATTTTCAGGACTCTCACTGGTTTTCTTGTTTCTACTGTATATTCCTTTTCTTCTTTGGAGCTGTTATAAAAAACAATTCCTGTGAAAAATAAAAATACCGAAGTGTAGATAAGATATCCTTCAAACAGACTAAGTCCATTGGTAGGATCGTAGGATTTCATGATGACCAGAGCGATCATTACTGACAAAAAAATACACCCACTAAAAGGTGAAAATAATGTTTTTTGTTCTTCTTTGTTTTTTAAGTTTTTTTCTAATTGATTTTCTTTCATTTTTTACTGATATTTTTATATTAGGTTAATTATAGCATATTTAGGATTTTAGTCAAATAAACAAAAATCCCCTGATTTACATAGTAAATCAGGGGATTTTGTAGGTATTTTACGCCTTTTTTTCGTCTTCTAGTAATACTAGAGTCATTCTTTGGTTCTTTGGTTCAAATAGTGTTACTTGGAAATTGTAGTTTTTACCAAGTGAAAGCTTTTCGCGAAGCTTGTCTTCGCCACCCATTGTAGAATGGTGACATAGGCCAGCGACACCTTGCTTGATTGAAACCAGTGCACCATGCTTGTTGAATTTGATTACAACACCGCTTACGATGTCACCCTTTTTGATTTTGCCTTCAAATTCTGCCCAAGGGTTTTCCTTCAAAGCTTTGATAGAAAGAGATATTTTACCGTCTTTAACTTCAATAACTTTAGCGCGGATTGGTTCACCTAGTTTGAACATTGCACGTGGGTCTTCAACTAGTCCCCAATCAAGTTCTGAAATGTGGACTAATCCTTCTAATCCTTCTTCAATTTTCAAAAATACTCCAAAGTCCACAATACCAGATACTTCACAGTCTAGTTCGTCACCTAAATTGTATTTAGACAATGTTTCAGCACGTTCTTCAGGATTGTTTTCCTTTTCAGAGAAGATGAGTTTACCTTCTTTTGGAATTGCTGTTAGGATTGTAACAGAAAGCTTTTTACCGATCAGTTTCTTTAGTTCACCCAGGATTTTGTCTTTGTCAGAATCATTTACTCTTGGGTAATTTTCCGGACGAAGTTGACTTGCTGGAAGAAATCCACTGATGCCTTGCCAGTCCAGTATAAGACCACCTTTGTTGGCTTCTTTGACTGGGATTTCCAGTACAGTTTTAGCTTTGATGTGACGCTCAGCTTCACTCCAAATCAGAGCTTGTTTTGCTTCTTTCAAAGATAGTTCTACATAACCATCTTCGTTTTTAACTTCAACAATTTTAGCTTTGACTGTGTCGCCAATACTGATTTTTTTTATAATGTCACGAGCCGCAATAAATTCGCGACCGTATATGATACCAGTACCAAAAGGTGCCAGGTCAATGTAGACCGATGACTTTTTGATACCTATCACTGGGCCTTCAACGAGAGCTTCAATAGCTGGAACGCTAGCTGAATCTTCGATGATGGACTTTAGTGTTAGTTCATCACTCATAAATATCTATATATTTGCTTTAGTTCTTCTCTGTACCGGGAAATAGTTTGACCTATAAAAAGGACCAGAGCAAGCGTTAACCTAAAGCGTTACTATTAATAATAAGACTGTGTAAAAACTAGCATAAAATTACCATTTTGGCAAGTGCTGAGTTCGTTTACTCTCGCTATTTTTTAAGCTATAATTAGACTTATGATTGTCACATACCAAGGAGAGAGCTGTTTAAAGATTCAGTACGGAGATTTTACTCTGGCGTATAACCCACCTAAAATAGTATCAAACGGCAAAGTTCCAAGATTTGGAGCTAACGTTGTTTTGGTTTCAACACATTTGGATTCATCTAATGGTCCTGAAAATATGGAATATGGAACCACTGTGCCTTTTGTTATTGATGGGCCTGGTAACTACGAAATCGCTGGTATGTCTATCGAAGGCATAGGCGGCGAGGTCACTATAGGAAAAGATCGTTACATTAATACTGTATATAGAACCCATCTAGACGGCATGAACTTAGTTTTCTTAGGTAATGCAACTGATGAAATGCTAACGCCAGAATTCCGTGGAAAAATTGGTACTTGCGATATTATATTCCTACCAATCGACCATGACGGGCTAACCAGTCAAATGGCTTATAAGATGGCTGTTGGGTCTGACGCTAGTATTGTAGTTCCAGTAGGGAATGATTCAGGTAAAATAAAATCTTTCCTAAAAGAAGCAGGACAAGAAAGCGTCAAGGCTATTGATAAGTTAACAATTAAAAAGAAAGACCTGTCAGGTAAGGAAGGCGAAATAGTCTTACTGGATGCTTAGCATGACCGCTATTTTATATTATGGAATCTGATTTTAATCAAAAGAAAAGAAAAGCTATAATATACGCAATAATCCTGACGCTTTTGATTGCTGTTTTTTATGTAGTATTCGTAAGATATGAAAAGTCCGACAGTTCTGACCCTTTGAGCCAAGCTAGTAAGCTATATACTGAAATAAAAGAAGCAGCTAAAAAATCCAGTAGTAGTATAAAGACCGGCAAAGAAATAATAAATAATAGAAATTAATAAATTAGAAGTATGGCAAAAACACCCAAAAAACAAGAACAAGAAGAAATCCTAAACCCAGGTGACAAAATCCAAATACACCCTATAGTTTCCGAAATGCGGGATTCTTATTTGGACTACGCGATGAGTGTTATTACTTCACGTGCATTGCCGGACATACGTGACGGATTAAAACCAGTTCACCGTCGTATACTTTACGCTATGCATGAAATGGGTTTGACTTCGTCGTCTCGTTTTCGTAAGTCAGCGACTGTAGTCGGTGAGGTTTTGGGTAAATACCACCCGCACGGTGATGCTTCTGTGTATGATGCTATGGTTAACATGGCGCAGGATTTCTCATACCGCTATCCTTTGGTTAGCGGGCAAGGAAACTTTGGGTCAGTCGATGGTGACGGCGCTGCGGCTATGCGTTATACCGAAGCCCGCATGTCTAAAATCGCGAATGTTTTTTTGCAAGATTTAGAAAAAGACACTGTTAATTTCCGCCCTAACTACGACCAAACCAAAAAAGAACCTTCTGTGTTGCCAGCTGTGGTGCCAGGGCTACTACTAAATGGAACACTAGGTATTGCTGTTGGTATGGCTACAAATATACCGCCACACAATCTAGGTGAAGTCATGGATGCATGTATTCATTTTAATGAAAATAATGACGCTACTACGGAAGATTTGATGGAATTTATCCAAGGGCCAGATTTCCCAACTGGGGCTGTTGCCTATAATAAAAAAGATATATTGCATGCTTATCAAACAGGCCGCGGTGGTGTGACTGTACGTGGCGAAGCTGAAGTAGTAGAACAAAAAGGCGGCCAATTCCAAATCATAATTACATCATTGCCATATCGCGTAGTCAAAGCTAATTTTGTTGAATCAATCGCTGACCTAGTTCGCGAAAAGAAAATAGACGGTATCAAAGGACTTCGCGATGAATCTACTCGTGATATGCGTGTAGTTGTTGACCTTAAAACCGGAGCCCATCCACAAAAGGTCCTAAACTATATTTATAAACACACTCAGCTAGAAAGCGTATTTCACTACAACTTGGTGGCTTTGGTTGATGGGATTCCGCAGACTTTGTCTTTAAAAACTTTCATAGAAGAATTCATAAAACATCGTCGCGAAGTTATAATGCGTCGTACTCAGTTTGATTTAACCAAAGCTAAAGATCGTGAACATATTTTGCTCGGTCTTAAAAAGGCATTAGATTTCATTGATGAAGTTATTTCTATCATTCGTGGTTCTAAAGATGCTAGCTTTGCTAAAGATGCACTTATAAAAAGGTTTAAATTTAGTGACTTGCAAGCCACTGCTATTTTGGAAATGCGTTTGCAAAAATTAGCTGGACTAGAACGCAAAGCAGTAGAGCTTGAATTAAAAGAAAAGCAAGAATTAATTGCTGAGCTTGAAAGTATTTTGAAAACTCCTAAAAAAGTTACAAAAATTATTGGTGATGAATTAGAATTCATTAAGAAAACTTATTCTGATGAGAGACGTACTAAAATAATCAAAGGAGGCTTAAAGTCCATGAGTGACGAGGATTTGATTCCAGAAAAAGAATCAGTTCTTGTGTACACTGCCGGCGGTTATGTAAAACGTACTGACCCAACAGAATACCGTAAACAAAATCGTGGCGGAATAGGTACTATTGATATCGAAACCAAGGAAGAAGATTTCGTAACGATGCTAATAGACGCTAATACTCATGCTGACTTGCTGTTCTTCACTAACCAAGGCCGAGCTTATCAAATAAGAATGTTCGATATTCCTGAAGGTAAACGTGCAACCAAAGGTAAATCTATAAATAATTTCTTGTCTTTAACAGGTGACGAAAAAGTTACATCTATTTTACCTATTGGTAAAAATGACAAAGCTAAATACGAATCTTTGATGCTGGTTACGAAACACGGTACCGCAAAGAAGGTCGCGTATGAATCATTCAAAGATGTTCGTCGTAGTGGACTAATTGCTATTACTCTGGAAAAAAGTGATGAACTAATTTCAGTATTAGCTCTTGAAAAAAATGATGATGTTCTTTTGGTAACCAAAGACGGTCAGTCTATTCGGTTCAAAGAATCCGACATTCGCCAAATGGGACGAACCGCAGCTGGTGTTATCGGTATGAAGCTTGATAAAAATGACATTGTTATCGGAGTTAGTTCTATATCTAATGCTCCAGAATCAAAAGACCTGACCATTCTAACTATTAGTGAAAAAGGTCTTGGTAAACGAACAAAACTAACTGAATACAAAGTTCAAAAGCGTGGAGGCAGTGGTATTCTTACTGCTAAAGTAACCGACAAAACTGGTGACATAATGTCAGCTCGAATTGCAAGTTCCGAAGGTGAGTTGATTGCTATTTCTAAAAAAGGCCAAACAATCCGTACTGATATATCTTCTGTTCCAATACTGGGCCGCTCCACACAAGGTGTAACGATCATGAAATTAAAACCAGGGGATTCCATAGCATCTTTAGCTATAATAAGTTAATAATATGACTTTTAGTGTATCAGAAGTCATTAATTCACTACCGATCAAGCAGGATTCCAAAGTCATAGTAGTAGGAGACGGTCTCCGAAGGTATTTGAATGATGTTTCTGATAAAATTGGCTCTACGAATTTAACTCTTCTTAACATCGATCCGAATAAAAAATCTTTTAACATAGAAAACAAATTCAAAGAAGTTTTTTATAGTTTTGATAATGGTAAAAAGTTACCATTTAGAAATAAAATTTGTGATGTATTGATACTTGCGCATTCACTAAGATTCATTATGTATCGGGAATCTTTTTTAAAAGACTGCGTCAGAATAATTAAAAACGGGGGACTAATAGTAGTAATAGAGTCTGCGCCAAATGCATGGGGTGTTGATTCACATCCTGATACAAAAATAATTTTTGATGACATGCTCGAGTATTTAGATCGCGCGGGTTTTCTTTTGGGTGAAAATTTTGACACTAATCTACATGAGTATGGTATTATAGGAGTATGTCCTTTACATAATGTTGATTAATAATGCATGAATAAATTTCAAACAATTCTACTAGTTATATTTAGTATCGGCGCCGTTTTTGCGGTTATGGTTTTTGCTGGTTATATTCCAACCCCTGCCAGTAAAACAAAAATAAAAGGCACAGGTACTGTTGTGATTTGGGGTACTGTTGATTCTCAGCAGTTTGTTTCTTATATGTCTGACCTGGCTGACGGTATTCAGGATTTTCGTATTAGCTATGTTTCGAAAAATCCTGCTACTTATGAATCAGAACTAATAGAAGCTTTTGCTGCCGGCCGAGCTCCTGATATGTTTCTTGTGACCAACGAAAATGTAATGCGTTTTAGCGACCAAATTGAACCCATTAGTTATACGACATTACCACAAAAAACATTTGTATCTTCATACCCGACAGCTTTTTCCACATTCCTTACTTCCAGAGGCTCCATGGCATATCCACTGTTGATTGATCCAATGGTTCTGTATTACAACAAAACTTTGTTATCTAACGACGGTATTGCGACGCCTCCGAAATACTGGGATGAAATAATACCTATGACCGAAAAATTAACCAAGCGTGACACTACCGGGCTATTCTTGCAAAGTACTATCGCTATGGGTAGGTTCGAAAATATAATCAACGCCAAGGATTTAATAGTGTTGCTACTTACCCAAGTCGGGAACAATATAGTTGGAATTAATAGTGATGGTTATTATGTTTCAACTTTGACAGATCACAGGACATCTCTCGGGCAAAGTTTTCCAGCAGTAATGGAATATTTTACAGATTTTTCTTCACCTGATACCGAAGTCTATTCATGGAATAAAAGTTTGCCTGATGCTACAAATTCATTCTTAACCGAAAGAATAGCTCTTTATCCTGGGTTCGCCAGCGAGTTATTCAAGCTTCAACAAAGGAACCCGAATCTTGCTTTGGCTGTAACTGATATACCACAGCCCCGCGGATTCACGAATCAAAAGACTTATGCAAAAATTACTGGAATCGCTCTTTCGAAATACAGTACAAATAAATTGACAGCACTGCTTACTATGCAAACAGTAGCTAGTCCTTATCATGCAGCTAATTTGTCACGTTCCATGGCATTACCGTCGCCATATAGTGCTGATTTAGTGCAGGCTACTGATCCTTCGTTGGCTTATCAGTCAGTCTTGCAAGCCGCTGCACTAAGAGCCGTGTCTTTCCGTGATCCAAATGGTACCGGAACAATGAATATATTCAGAGAATTAACCCAGTCTATTTTAGCTGGTGGTGCTGATGCTGACGGAGCATACGAAAGAGCTGATTCCGCCTTGTCTCTTCTTTTGGTAAAGTTTAATCAGCCGGCTGGAAATTAAATGAACACACTAGTTAGCTAACATGAAAATCAAAAAAACATTAATCATTTTTATAATACTAGTTTTTATGCAGATTGTGCCCATTGAGGCTTCTGCTGAAATAGTTTTACCGTGTTCACGCGGCACAGCTGAGATGTGTGGATTTAATGATGTTTTTACTTTGATCAATAGTTTGATCAAGTTTTTCCTGACTACGGTCATGTTGCCTATAATGATAGTGCTCATTAGTTATGCTGGTTTTTTGTTTATGACTTCAGGTGGTGATACTAGCAAAAGAGCCACTGCTAAAAAAATCTTTAAGAATATGGCCATCGGTGTCTTGATGGTTTTGTTTGCTTGGTCAATAGTCTATCTTGTGTTTAAAGTTTTTAAAGTGGATACATCCAGAGGCCGAGCTGGACTGTCTGATGAAACCATAGACTGGCAAAAAGATGCAGTAAATAACACTGGTATTAGTGCGCCTAATTTAAATTTAAATAATGGATCTGGTGGTACTAGCACAGGCAGTACTGTGGATTCAAATCATACAGCAACTATTAATTTTAATGTGGCTGATCCATCTAATTCAAGAGCTACTGTGACCATAACACCTAAATCAACATACCGAATGGCAGTCCGGATGATTTGTAGTAATGAAGACAGAAGTCTATCCAGCACGGGTGAGAATTTCATAGAGCTTGACAGTAGTGTAACCACTATTGTTTTAAATTTAGAAGAAGAAACTGAGTACACTTGTATGGTTGAAAATATTCAAGGAACCATCAAACTATCTGACCCTACTGATGGTGAAATAACAACTCCAAGAGTTTCGCCTTTGAATGATGATTTTAAATTCCTAGGAGCTGGTATTAGAGATGCTGAAATAAATATTGGATACAGGAATGCAGGCTCATTATTTAGTCCAGTTGCATATGTTTATTGTATTGATACCGCGACCAACACCGCACTATTTCCAAAATCTAGCGTTGTTCTTGATAGGTCACCAGGGCGGGATGTTCGTCAAATACAGTATTTTTTTCCTATAGGGATGACTGCTGGACTTACTAGTAATGTTAACGTTAATTGTTCGTTCTATACTTACGTAAAAGACGGAACAGGTTTTAAAGAAAATGAAAATAAATTTTCAGGTTTTATTGCTAGTACTAAAGAAACCAAGGGTATAATTACAAAATTTTTAGTAACCGAAAACCAAATAGGTCCGGATTCTGTAACACTAATATTTAATGGATCTGTTAATATAAACCCAAGCATGAATTTGGTTTGTGTTTCGAATAATTCTAATCATGTTCTTCGCTCTAGAGTCACATTTGATCCTACTAGTCCTAATGTATCTCGGGATGAATCAGTATCTGTACCGATAAATATACCGGTTGCATGGAATGGTTATGGACTGCGTCCTGGATCGCAATATCTTTGTAATTTAGAAGGCGAGACTTTGCCTAGAGTCATAGGCTATGAAGACCAAATAGTTGTTAAGAAAAACCATACATTTAGTCTAGTAACTCCTATGTTGCCTCCACCAAAAATCTTTGACTCAAAATTAAATTACCATGTGTCAATTGGCTCACCACGAGTAGTGTATGTGAATTATCCTTATGTAAAGCCCGTCGATATATTTTCTTCTGGGCCGTATCTTTCGCAGTCACAATTCCGCCAGCCAATACCTGATGCGATGTTCGTACCTGTAACTAACGGTCTTGTTGTTGATTCATCTCAGATGAACATGTCCTGTACCAGCATAATGGGTGTTTCTGCGGGGTCAATTTATTCTACACTGGTAACAGTCTCTGAAACACAGGACTCAAATACTACTGGAATTTCAAATGTATATGGGGGATTGTCGCTGGGTAGCGGTTTCTCTATTCCTATTACTCGGACCCCTGTAGGTGGTTTTATGCATTCATCAGCCTATGTGTGCATGCTGGGCTTTACCGTAGAAGGTATTCCTCAGGTGCGGTCTTTTATTGCAACTGTACCTATTAGTATAGACCCAACAGAAATCGGCCCAGTGGTGCTAGCTGCTGAAAATATTTCAGCTAACAATAGTTACGCTAATTTTACAATAGTCGCATCTCCAAGAATTGAAAATAGTGTAAACTATACATGTAGTCACTCGTCAGGGAATTACACAGGTGAATCATTTTGGCCGCCACAAGCTTTAGGTATAAGAATGCCCGTAGCAATACCAGTGTTGAATAATTTGCCTGGTTTAAAGCCAAACACGACTTATAACTGTGTTCTTGCTGGGTCTACTTTTCAGAAGGAAAGAGTTGAATATCCTTTTATAATTAAAACTCCATAAAATGAAAAAAATATTTTATACATTTTTGTTTACTTTAATCACCCTGCCTAGTCTTGGTTATGCGCAGTTTACTGGTTTTGTTGATGAAACAGGACTGAGCGTACCTAGCTACACAACGGACACTAGTGTTGTCGGTGGGGCTAGCAATGTAGGTGGAGGGGATGCTTTTAATTTTACTGGAACCAATGATTTTCAAATAGAAGAAGTTAACACAAATGTAAATAGGTCTAATAATAGATGTAATGTTTCAGCACGAACCCTGAGTGGCTACGTTGACTATATCGGGTGTATGATTCGTGTGGCTATTTTACCATTTGTATTTACTTTGGCGTTACTTACTTTTATTTGGGGTGTAACTGTAATGCTTCGTCATCCAGATAATGAAGAATCTCAAAAAGAGGGTAAAACATTCATTCTGTGGGGTATAATTGGGTTCTTTGTCATAACTTCTGTTTATGCACTGGTTTCCATACTTACAAGAACTTTGAAATTCCCGTCAAACTTTGAAAAAGACACAACCCCATATGTACAATTAAAAGAAAAAGTGCAAAAATTAAAATAGTATGAAGAAATTTATTTTTAAAGCTCTGCTTTTAACAATGCTACTCCTACCTGCATTTGGTGGTGTATCTGCTCAGGATCCTGATACTTTTGAACTAAATGTCGGAATAAAAAATCCACTAGGTGATGGTAAAACCGAAATTAAAGACATAGTCGGTTCTATTATGAAAGTCATTGTGGATATTGCGCTACCTATTGTAATAGTTATGGTTATTTATTCAGGTTTCCTATATGTTATCGCACGTGGTAATCCTGACAAAATCAAAGTAGCTCATCAAACACTGACGTGGACGCTAGTTGGTGCAGTTGTACTGCTCGGCGCCCAGCTAATATCGACAGTCTTAATAGAAACAGTCTCAAATATATCAAAAGACGCTGGTCTAAAAAAGTAAAATAGCTTTTAGGTTATACACAATAGGACTTGAAGAATTTACCTTTACAAGTCCTATTGTGGTATAATAAGGGTATATTAATAGGAAAAATATTATTTTTAATTATGCGTAAATTTATAGTTCTAGCTCTTGGGTTCCTGGCTCCAGCTCTAGCGATGGCTCAAAACATCAATGTTGGTCCAGCTTATACTGGTAACCAAAATGTGTTTACATTGCTTGCTACTGGTCAAAGTTTAATGAACCTGATCATTCGTGTGCTTGTAGGGTTTGCGGTTCTTTGGATCGTTATCGGTGTTATCAAATTCATGATGGCTGATGGTGAAGACCAACAGAAAAAAGCAAAAAGTACAATCTTGTACGGTGTGCTAGGTCTTTTCGTTATTACAACAATTTGGGGACTAGTTGGTATACTTCGTCGTACAGTTGGTACTGGTACTCCTGGATCTGATACTATTGTATTACCTTGTGTTCCTGGTCAAACTCAAAACTGTTAATTCTTAATCTTCTATGACTACCGATTCAATCATTGGAGCTTTGATAAGTAACATTGTTCAGCCTTTGATTAAATTGATGTTCATTGTTGCTATTCTTGTATTCATATGGGGGGTAGTAGAAATGATAATGAATGCTAGTTCAGAAGATGCTCGTAAAAAAGGGCAGACTCATATGATATGGGGATTGGTAGGACTAGTTGTGATGTTCGGAGTCTATGGGATATTAAATTTGCTAGTGGACACTCTCCGAGGATTATCTTAATAAGATATAACAAAACCCGCTCGTTGCGAGCGGGTTTTGTTATATTTGAGACCCAGGGCGGAATCGAACCGCCGTATAAGGGTTTTGCAGACCCTGGCCTTACCACTTGGCGACTGGGTCATTTAACCAGGGCAGGGCTGTGCCCAAGGTGGGACTCGAACCCACACGACCTTGCGGTCTGGGGATTTTAAGTCCCCTATGTCTACCATTCCATCACTTGGGCGCCAAAGTACGAGTGCCGAGGAGAGGACTTGAACCTCCATTCCTTGCGGAGCTGGTTCCTAAGACCAGTGCGTCTACCAATTTCGCCACCTCGGCATGGATATACTCTATACTATTTTAATTAAAAATTCAATAGCAACTGATTGATTTTATGCTTGTTATGTATTATGATAAACGAAGTTAAATTTTGAATTTAAAAGTGCCCTGTTAGCTCAGCTGGTAGAGCAGCTCCCTCTTAAGGAGATGGTCGGGGGTTCGATCCCCTCACGGGGCACAATAGAAAAAAACCAAGACGTTAGTCTTGGTTTTTTTCTTGTTGTTCTATCTCGGTTATTCTTCGAGAGAATTTTTCACCTACGTCTATGTAGAATTCAATAAATGGAATTCTGGCAATCGGCATTTCTTTCATTATTGTTTTACGAATCTCGGTGCGTTTACGTTTTAGGAAGTCCAGTGCTGGCTTTTCTTCTGATTCTGGAATAACAGTAAAGAATATACTAGCATGGTCACGATGGCTATTCATATCAACAGTATTGATAGTTATTATAGATTTACCGTTGGTTTCCTTGGATACATATTTGGAAACTATTTCACGGATTCTTTCAGGAACTTGGCTATTTTTATACTGACCCATATTATTTTATTTCACTTGTTACAGCTTCTAATATGTCGCCAATTGCTAAAGTTATTTTAGTTTCGACTTGTAGTCCACATTCGTCACCTTCGAAGACTTCTTTAGCTTTACTTTTATTGTGTTGCATTTCAGTA
The DNA here is from genome assembly GCA_964474375.1 of uncultured Candidatus Saccharibacteria bacterium. Lineage (GTDB taxonomy): Bacteria > Patescibacteriota > Minisyncoccia > Phycocordibacterales > UBA9973 > 2-01-FULL-33-17. Next base: position 5,777 of record CAYYSG010000006.1, on the reverse strand, counting down.
ATTTTACCAATTGCAATAAAGTTGTCACGGCGCATGACTTTGACTGTTGATCCAATCTTAACTGACCCTGATTCAACTCTACATCCCACAACTTGTTTTTCCTTTGTCTGGCTAAAGTATTTTAGGATTTTCACAGAACCACTAACAGTTTCTACTACTTTACGGGGACGACGTTTTTCCAGTTCTTCTTCTAGCCATTCTGTTAGTTTGTATATAATATCAAATGTCAAAACCGTTACATCCATTTGCTGGCGTACGTCTTCGGCTTTTCTGTCGATATTTACATGGAAACCAATTATGATTGTGTCTTTGTTACCGTTTGCGGTTTTGATGTCGTTTTCTGAAATATTACCAACTGCTGATTTTACTATCTGGAATCCGTTTTCGGAGTTGTTTAGTTTTAGAACTTCTTTTTCGATAGCTTCGATTGACCCAACAGTGTCGGCTTTGATTACCAAAGGTATACAAAATTCACTATTTTCGCTGCTAAGTCTTGAGCGTATACCTAATGCTTCTTTGTTTTTCAGTACAGCTTTTTCAGCATCTTTTTTATTATTAAAAACTTCGAACATTGCTCCAACTGGAGGCACAACATCAAACCCAACCACATTAATAGGGGATGAACAGTAACTCTCAGTAATTGGTTTACCCATAAAGTTTTCCATTATTCGAGTAGCCACCATAGATTCACCAGCTACAATAAACGAACCTTTTTTCAAAGTACCTTCTTTAAGTATCATTGTTGCGGTAATACCACGCTTGGGGTCAAGATGTGATTCCAGGACTACACCAAATGCTTGTTTCGCTAGGTCCGCTCGCATATCATGGAATTCTGCTACGAATAGTATCATGTCGAGTAACTCGTTGACTCCTTCGCCAGTTTTAGCTGAAATAGCGCTCCAAGGAATATCGCCACCCATTCCTTCTAGGTATATTCCGTTTTCCAGTAATGTATTTTTAGTACGTTCAAGATTAGCGCCAGGTTTGTCTATTTTGTTTATAGCTACAATATAAGGGATACCACTTTCTTTTATAGCTTCTAATGCTTCCATTGTTTGAGCTTTGACTCCGTCTTCGGCGGAAACTACAAGTATTGCAATGTCGGCCGCTGACGCGCCACGTACGCGCATAGCGGTAAAGGCAGCATGTCCAGGAGTATCCAGGAATGTTATTTTCTTTAAATCGCCACCACTAGTTTCGTGCAGGACTTCATATGCCGCAATGTGCTGAGTAATACCGCCAGATTCGCCAGCTACGATGTTAGATTTTCTTATATAGTCAAGAAGAGTTGATTTACCATGGTCAACGTGCCCCATAACAGAAACAACCGGAGGACGTGCAATGATTTTCGTCTTTTCATTCATATTTATTTTATTTAATTAAGCTTCTTGTTTTGCCGACTCCAAAACACTTTTTTCTTCGTTCGTTAGTTCGTATTCAGACTTGTTGCCAACAACAGGTTTTGCGAATACACTCATTCTTTCGCGTGTGTATAAGCTAGACAATACTACTCCGTCACCTTCATCATTAACTATTGCTATGGCAAAACTTTGAGTACTACCAGCATCTTCAAAAGGCTTGAAACGTAATGTCGAAACATTGCGAATACGTTTTTTCATCTTTTGGAAAAGATTCTGAATGTCTTCGCTGTTTTTTGCAATATAAACTTCACTGTTGTATATGCGGTCTTGCATGTCAGTGATTGATTTTTCTAATGATTTACCGTTGCTCCCACGTAGCATTTTTTTAATCCTTCTCTCTAGTACAAAAGCATGAATTATCAAAAATATGATAACTACCGACAATATTAGAATAGCAATAATAGTCTCTGAAAACATGACTATAATTATACATGAAAATCCCCATTTTGCAAGGTCTCTTCTTGTATGTTAGCATTTAAAAATGAGCTTTTTGGGTAAAAATAAAGTTTATTTAGATTACGCGTCAGGAGCACTTATTTTAAAAAGTGCTAGTTTGGCGTTACACTCTATTACGAAAAAATATTTTGCCAACCCAGCGTCAATCCATAGTTTTGGGCAGGAAGCAAAATCCATATTAGAAAATTCTAGAAAAATAGTAGCTAATTCTATAAAGTCAAAAACTAGTGAAATCTTGTTCACTTCCAGCGCTACTGAGAGTATTGCCATGGCTATTCATGGCACAGTTATGAAAGCCAGAGATTCAATAGACTTGCCGCACATTATAACTTCAACCATTGAACACAGTGCAGTTATAGAAAATTGTAAACTACTAGAGAAGAATAAATTAGCAACCGTGACATATATTAGACCAGACGAGGTCACAGGTATAATTCATGCTGATACAATTATAAAATCAATAACTCCAGATACTGTAATAATTTCTATCCATACAGTGAATAGCGAACTAGGTACTTTGCAGGATATTGCTTCTTATATAAAAAAGCTAAATAACTATAAAGAACAAAAATACAATATTAAAAGCATGCGGTTTGTGAATGAGTCTTTTTATCCATATTTGCATACTGATGCTACCCAGGCCTATGTGCATATGGATGTAGTGCCGTTTGTATTAAAAGGCATTGATTTGATTTCGTTTAACAGTGTCAAAATAGGTGGCCCAGCTGGGGTTGGGGTTTTGTATAAAAGATCTTCAGCTAAAATAAATCCATTGTATGCAGGAGGCTCACAAGAAATCGGGCTACGTCCTGGAACAAGTGACGTGATGAATATTTATGCGTTCGCTGAAGCTGTAAAAAATTTCCAACCTTTGATTCCTGCATATGAAGAAAAATATAAAAATTTAAAAGACATTCTAACGGCAGGGATAAATGAAATAAACAAAGTCGGGGATATAGAATTTGTTTTCAATAGTAGCGAATCCGGAATACCAAGTATTATTAGCTTGTCCTTTCCTTGTTTTTCAGGGCAACAAATGGCAGTGGAGCTAAATGCGCGCGGTGTTGCAGTGTCTAGTAAAAGCGCGTGCCATTCCGAAGAGTCCGGCGAGTCCTATGTAGTGTCTGAAATCCGTAATATTTCTGAAAATAAAACGTATAATAAATATGGGACAATCAGAATTTCGTTCGGTCCCGAAACCACAAAAAAAGACATTTTTAAATTATTAAAAGCCCTATCGAATATAAACACCACCTACAAGGGTGTGTTATACTAAATACATATATGCCACCATTTCATCATTTTACAACCAAAGCAAAAGAAGTTATTCGGCGCGCGCATGAATTCGTGATAGAGCGTGGTCAGAACCATGTATCATCACTCCATTTACTAGCGGCACTTGTTACATCTGAAGACATAGTGATTTTACCTATACTGGAGAAGTTGGACATTGATACCACACATCTAGTGGACATCATACTGGAGCATATTGAAATTCCAGAAAGAGGTAATACTTTGTCACCATCTTATCAAATTTATTTAACCCCTGACTTGGCTCAGGTTATTGAACATTCCAGCAAAGTCGCTACAGCACAAAAAAGTGAATTTGTAGATGTGGAGCACCTGTTCTTTGCTCTTTTTGATGTGCAGTCCGAAGCTCGCCATATACTAGAGCGTTTTAAAATAACAAAAGAAGGAGTCTTGCGTGTGCTAGAAGAATCAAAGACCGAGCAAAACATGCCAGAGAGTACTAATAAAAAAATGAAAAACCTGGAAAAATACGCTCGCAATTTGACCGACCTAGCACGCAGCGACAAGCTAGACCCTGTAATAGGGCGCGACACTGAAATAATGCGCATCATGCAAATACTTTCACGCCGTACAAAAAATAACCCAGTATTAATAGGTGAAGCTGGTACTGGTAAGACTGCTGTTGTTGAAGGATTAGCTAACCGTATAGTCAAAGGCGACGTGCCAGATACTTTGAAAGACAAAGAAGTCATATCTCTTGATTTAGGATTACTACTGGCTGGTACTAAATACCGTGGCGAATTCGAGGAAAGACTACGCGCTATAATGAAAGAAGTCGAAAAGTCCGACGGACGTGTGATTTTGTTTATTGATGAACTCCATACCATAGTGGGCGCAGGCGCATCAGAAGGCTCGCTAGACGCTTCAAACATGCTAAAACCAGCTCTGGCACGCGGCGAACTACGTGCTATTGGCGCTACAACTGTAAAAGAATACCAAAAGCATATTGAAAAAGACCCAGCACTAGCACGAAGATTCCAGCCAGTGTATGTAGAAGAACCAAGTGTCGAAGACGCTATTGCAATTTTGCGTGGATTGAAAGATAAATATGAAATATTCCACGGCGTACACATTACAGACGACGCAATACTTGCCGCGGTTAATTTATCGACTCGATATATTACAAATAGATTCCTACCTGACAAAGCTGTGGATTTGATAGACGAAGCGTCGTCATCATTAAAAATTGCTCTTGAAAACAAACCTCAAGAATTAGAAGATTCGCATCGTAAGATAATGCGTCTTGAAATTGAACGTGAAGCGTTGGTTAAAGACATCAGTAAAAAAGACACACGGTCTTCTAAAGAAATAAAAGAAAGACTGAATACAATAGAAGACGAAATCGCAACTCAGAAAAACAAAACTAAAGATTTAGAAGTACGCTGGACTAACGAAAAAGAAATCGTTATCAGTATTCGTCAAATTAAAAAAGATTTGGAAGCTTTGCGCAGTGAAGCCGACAGTGCTCAGCTAAAACAAGACCTGTCTCGCGCGGCTGAAATTCGGTATGGGGAAATTCCGGTATTACGCAAAGAACTGGATTCGAAAATGCAAAAGCTAAAAAGAATGCAGAAAACCCGTCGTATTCTAAAGGAAGAAATAACTAGTGAAGATATAGCTGAAGTTGTTAGTCGTTGGACTGGTATACCACTGATGCGTATGCTGGAAGAAGAAAAGCAAAAGCTTCTTCGTATGGAGGACGAATTGCGTAAGCGTGTAGTAGGGCAAGACGATGCTGTAAAAAAAGTTGCTGAAACAGTAAGACGAAGCCGTGCTGGAATAGGTGACCCTAATAAACCAATCGGATCATTTATATTCTTAGGTCCAACAGGAGTAGGTAAAACCGAGCTAACCAAAGCATTGGCGGAATTTATGTTCAATGATGAAAAGGCTTTGATTCGTGTGGATATGTCCGAATACATGGAACGCCACAGTGTTTCAAAACTCGTAGGTTCACCACCAGGGTATGTGGGGCATGATGAGTCAGGCCAACTAACTGAATCAGTAAGACACCGACCTTATTCTGTAGTTTTGTTTGACGAGGTAGAAAAGGCTCATCCAGAAGTATTTAATATATTACTGCAAGTACTGGACGAAGGCAGGTTGACTGACGCCAAAGGCCGAGTAGTTAACTTCCGTAATACCATCATAATCCTAACATCGAACATTGGGTCACAATTTATAGACAAAATGGAATCAATTGGTTTTGGCACCAATACGCAAGCTTTGGCATATGAAGATGCTAAAGACAAAGTAATGAGTGCACTGAAGAATCATTTCCGTCCGGAATTCCTGAATAGACTGGATGAAGTAATAGTCTTTGATGTTTTGAGTATAGAAACTATAAAACAAATAGTAGCAATGCGTACCCAAGCCGTAAGAGACAGACTGCTAACCAAAGGTATAGATTTGCAAATCAAAGACACTGCTTATGCTTATTTGGCAAAACAAGGCTACGATCCGCACTATGGAGCGCGCCCACTGAACCGGTTAATCCAAACTAAAATCCTGAACCCAATAGCGACTCATATAATTGCTCATGATATAGCTCCAGGTACTGTGGTAGAAGTAATAGAGAAGAATGATGAA
>CAYYSG010000005.1:19508-28565 GCA_964474375.1 uncultured Candidatus Saccharibacteria bacterium | reverse complement strand
AAAAGTCAAGGTATAAAAACCTTATAAAATAATAGAACTTGCACTATATTAAATAATGTGCTATTCTATTAGAAAGGTTGTTCAGGGTATGGACAATTTTATTAAATCATTATAAACCCGCTACAGAAGTAGCGGGCTTTTATATTTTATACATTAGACCCTGCGACGTAGCCTGTGGTCCAGCATAGTTGTAGCGAGAATCCTCCAGATGGGCGGTTTATGTCCAATAGGTCGCCTGTTATGGACAAATTAGGCATGTTTTTAGACTTCATGGTTTTCATGTCAATTTCATCCAGCAATATGCCTCCGTCGGCAACTACTGCCCTGTCGTAACCCATAAGCCCTGTAATGGTTAGTGGCATTGCTTTTAGTATGTCCACTAATTTGCGCCTTTCTTCTTTGCTGACACTGTGGACTTTTTTATCAGGGTCTATTTTGACTAATTGCATTACAGATTCGCTCATACCTTCGGGTACACAGTCCGGTAATACATTTTTGAACATTTTGTTTTTATTCGCATCAAAAATACCTACTATTTTTTTGTCTAGACCGCCTATGTCAGTATCCGGATACATGTCGATGTTGGCTGTAACTACGCCTTCGTGCAGTAAGTCCGACACGTTTGACGCACTGTTCAGTATCAGTGGGCCGGATATTCCAAAATGAGTAAATAGTATTTTACCTTTTTTAACAAAGCTTTTGACTCCATCCACATAGAATGTAATTTTCATGAACGACAAACTAGTTCCGGAGAGATCCTTGATGTATTTTTCTTTTACAGCTAGTGGCACTATGGATGGTGTGGGTTCGTTTACTTTGAACCCCAAATCCCGTAGCCATTTGAATCCGTCCCCAGTAGAACCAGTTTCCGGGTGCGACATACCACCAGTAGCTAATATAAAATTATCAGCAAAATATTCCGCGTCTTTTGTTTTAACGGAATTTATTTTGTCGTCAGATTTTTCTATTTTTATTACTTGGGAATTTGTGCGGATCTCAACGCCGTTTTTCTTTATAAAATCTTCCAATGTTTTTGTAACATCAGTAGCTTTTTGACTTTTCGGGAAGGCTCTTTTTCTAGCTTCAACTATAATAGGTAGTCCTAATTTTGTGAAAAATTCTTTGGTGCTGTTTTTATCAAACTGTGCAAATGGTGAAAATAAAAATTGGTCAGTGCCTTTTTTCTTGGAATAGTTTTTCAGGAATATTTTTAAATCATCCTCGTCGTTCGTTATATTACACCGCCCTCCGCCTGATATGGATAGCTTATTACCTAGAGTTTTGTTTTTCTCCAGTAGTAGTACTTTTTTACCTTTACTGCCAGCAACCCCAGCTGACATCATACCGCTGGCTCCACCACCAATTACAATTACATCGTATTTGTTCATATTAGTTTGTTACTGTTAGTCCGCAAATACCAGCCAAAGCTGATAGATCCTCGTTGGTTGGTGCTAGGTTTTTAGATAAGCTAATTGCATGCATTATGGATTCTTCGTTTTCCAGGTGTCCTATTCCTAGTGCATGACCCATTTCATGAGCCAGTATTCGAATTAGTTGGTCTTTGGACTGGAATTCAAAAATATCTATAAATTGACCTGTTTCGTTTTGAGTATACAGACCTTCTTCATAAGAATCCCCTAGCTCTGACCCAACTGAATTATATTTGTTAACATTTAGATTTAGTATTTCAGCTAATTTGTTTAGTGTGTTAGCTAGTCCGTTAACCTGATTAACAATTTTAGCTAGTTCTGCTTGTGCTGTACTTAGTCTGACTAATTCTTTTTCTAAAAATATTTTTTCTTTGACTAGTTCCTTGTATTTGTCTTCAGGAGCTCCGCCATTACCGTTCCAGTACGCTACCTGACTTTCGAAAGTCTTAGCTCGTGTATTAAAAGACAAAACAGATGATTCATAGCTTATTTTGTACCTCAAATATGTTGATTTGGCTGAGTCGTATTTAGCCTTGACTTCGTTATAGGATTCACGACTTTTTTTGACTTCGATACCTAAATCCTTTAGTTCGGTCATGGTTTCTTGGCGATAGTCATATACTAAATTAATATCAAGATCAGGTTTGGATTCGTTGTATTCAAACAAATTTTTACCCGATGCGTCTTCCCATATTTTTTCAGCTTGTTTTATGCTGTCTAGAAAATATTCTTCACTCACTCCAAATTCATTAGCAAATTCACCTATTCGGTAATTAATAGGCTGGCTACATTTTGAAAATATTTGTTTGTTAGAATTATTTGTAATACCTGTGGTTATATCAGGCAGTTCTGTTATTAGGTTGCTACTAATATTGTTTATGATGCTAGTTGTATTCAGAATACCTTTTTCTATACTGGGTATTAGGTTACCAGTAACAGGCGTATGGTACGTGTATACCATATATGCAATAACCCCAATTCCTAGTAGTCCAAACAAATTCTTCATACGAATATTATAGCACCTAGAGTCCTTCTTTTTGCATTTCTTCTAAAAGTTTCTTTTGTTTGTCGTTTAGCTTTTTCGGGAAATCCAGCTTGATTTTGATATACAAATCCCCCGGAGTTCCGGCACGCTTGTATTCGCCTTTGCCATTGATGCGCAAAGTCTCGCCATCATTTGTTTTAGCGGGAATAGTGATTTTGAATTCACTTTCTTTGTCTACCGCGCCTGTGCCGTGACAAGTTTTACACTTGTGTTTTATTATACTGCCTTCGCCTTCACATTTTTCGCATGCATGGACTTCCTGAATAGAACCAATTATGGTTTTGCGGATACGAGCTATTCTGCCTGACCCACGACATTCGTCGCATGTGTCGGCTTTTTCGCCTTTGGCAAGTCCGTTACCTTCACAAGTCTCACATTTTGAAGATTTATGAATTCGGATGGTTTTTTCTACACCAAGTATTAGTTCGGACAACTGCATATTGATTTCAGTTATGATGTCGCGACCTCTTTTTTGTTTAACGCCACTACGGCCCATATTGCCACCAAAAAAGTCCCCGAATATATCACCCAAGTCACCCATGTTAAAGTCAAAACCTTGCGCCCCGGAAAAATCAAACCCGCCGAAACCGCCCCCACCATATGGGTTACCACCGGTAAAATCAGCACTACCGAATTGGTCGTACTGTTTTCGTTTACCTTCGTCGCTGAGTACTTGGTAAGCTTCATTAGCTTCTTTAAACTTGGCATCATCACCGCCGTTTTTGTCCGGATGGTATTTGTGCGCTATTTTATGAAAAGCTTTTTTGATTTCGTCTTTTGAAGCACCTTTCTGTACTCCTAAAATTTCGTAATAATCTTTCGCCATAATTAACTAATTTGTCTTAATCTTTCATACAGTACAATGCCGGCGCTGACAGATGCATTTAGGGATTCAACGCGCGCGTCCATCGGTATTGCTATTCCGTAATCACACAACTTTTTAGTTGCATCGTGTATACCATCGCCTTCGGACCCAACCACTATTGCGACTTTACCTTTTAGGTCGCTCTGCCAAAGATTTTCCTTTCCATCCATAAAAAGCCCATGTATCCAAAACCCGTTTTTCTTCAGTGTGCGAATAGCTTCGTTTACATTACTAGGAATCACCGGCATTAAATGTGCAGTGTGTGCCGAAGTTTTAACAACAGTTTCGTTTATTGGAGCTTGGTTGTGTTTGCTAATAACTACTGCTGACACGCCACTAGCTACGCTGGATCTTATGATAGCACCTACGTTGTGTACGTCAGTCAGCTCATCTAGTATTACGATACAAACATCCTGCAGGTCTTTCGTAGACGCCAGAACATCACGCAAAGAATATTCTTTTGCGTGATGCTTAGCTTCCACTTGGACAGTGTGGTGTTTATTTGTTTTCGTCTTCTTTGGTATTTGTTTCTTCATAAGATGCTTCTTTGACTTCGGTGTCTTTTGGTTCTTCTTTGTTTTCTTGGTTAGCTTTGTTCATTTCCTCACCTATTTTACTTAGTTTAGTGCTAAGTTCTTCTGTTTTTGTATGAATAGCATCTTTTTCGCCAGACGATAATGCGGTTTTGAGTTCAGCTAAAGCTTTTTCAACTTCTTCTTTGGTATCATTTCCGATTTTACCTTCTGCGTCTTTCAATGATTTTTCCGCTGTATAAGCTAGCATTTCACCAGTGTTTTTGATTTCAACTAATTCCTTTTTCTTTTCGTCTTCTTCTTTGTGAAGTTCAGCGTCTTTTTTCATTTTTTCGATATCAGCATCGGTTAGTCCGCTAGATGCTTCGATACGAATACTTTGCTCTTTACCACTGGCTTTGTCTTTAGCTTTGACATTTAGTATACCGTTAGCATCAACATCAAAAACTACTTCAACTTGTGGCATACCGCGTGGTGCTGGTGGAATACCATCTAAAATAAATCGTCCTAGTGACTTGTTGTCTTGTGCCATTTGGCGTTCACCTTGGACAATGTGTATTTCCACAGAAGTTTGGTTGTCGGCTGCAGTTGAAAATACTTGGGAACGTGACGCTGGTATTGTAGTGTTACGTTCGATTAGTTTTGTAGCAACATTACCCAATGTTTCTATACCAAGAGACAATGGAATAACGTCTAGTAGTAGTACATCACGTACGTCACCTTTTAATACTCCGCCTTGTACTGCAGCACCAAGAGCTACTACTTCGTCAGGGTTGATTGTACGGTTAGGTTCTTTACCGAACAAAGCTTTGACAGCTTCAACTATTGCCGGCATGCGGGTTTGACCACCGACCATGATAACTTCGTCAATTTCATTTGCTTTGAAAGAACTAGCCTCGATTGCTTTTTTGGTTATTTCGATAGAGCGGTTTATATATTCACTAGCTAAATCTTCCAATTTCGCGCGTGTCATTTTTTGCAATAGGTGTTTCGGACCGTCAGCACCAGATGTAATGAACGGAATGTTGATTTCAGTTTCGTTAGTTGTGGATAGTTCGTGTTTTGCTTTTTCAGCAGCTTCCTTTAGGCGTTGTAGTGCTAGAGTGTCTTTTGTTATATCTATTCCACTTTCTTTTTTGAACTCGTTTGCAATGTGTTCAATTATTTTGTGGTCAATGTCTTCACCACCCATGTGTGAATCTCCATCGGTTGATTTAACTTCAATAACATCATCGCCTACTTCTAGAATGGACACATCGAATGTACCACCTCCAAAGTCATAAACTGCGATTTTTTCATTTTTCTTTTTGTTGAATCCATATGCTAGTGCTGCTGCTGTTGGTTCGTTGATGATACGTTTTACATCAAGTCCTGCAATAGCTCCTGCGTCTTTGGTGGCTTTTCTTTGAGCATCGTTAAAATATGCTGGTACTGTAATTACAGCTTCGGTTACTGTTTCGCCTAGTTTAGCTTCTACGTCGGCTTTGATTTTAGCTAAAATCATCGCTGAAATTTCCTCGGGACGTGTATCATTACCGCCGACTGCTACTTCAACACCACCGTCTTTACCTTCTTTTATTTTAAAAGGCAGTTGGTCTTTGTTTTTCAGTATTTCAGGATCAGCAAATTTGTGACCCATAAAACGCTTGATACCGTAAATTGTATTTTCAGGATTAGTTACAGCTTGGCGTTTTGCTAGTAGTCCTACTAATCTTTCGCCATTTTTACTAATAGCTACGATAGAAGGCGTGGTGCGGTTACCCTCGATATTTTCAATAATTTTAGGTTGGCCAGCCTCGATTATAGATACTGCTGAGTTTGTAGTACCAAGGTCGATTCCGATTATTTTTGACATAAATTACTTGTTTTTATTAATTATTAATTAATGATAATCGTAGTATATACCCGATTCTTATTTTTGACAAGTATTTTGCGAGCGGTAAAACCTTGTATAATGTGGATAACTATGATATAAAATAAACATGAAGGATAAATTACCTATATCCAATATAATTCTTAAGATAGTCGCTGAAAAAAAGGCCTTTTCCGAGGATGACCTGCTTTTAAAGATTGACGAGTATCTTCAAAAATGTGGTTTAAGCGAGTCCGAAAAACCATACTATGGTATTTCTCGATCTTTGAAGAATCTTGCTTCTAGGGGGCTTATAGAGCCCTTGCAGGCCGACAGAACCGTATATATCAGGATAACTCCGACTGGTAGACAGCGTTTGATTAGCTCAATGTTCGACTCCAAAACCAATCTGGCACATAGTCGCCAAGATGGGTATTTCCGTTTCGTTATTTTAGATATTCCTGAAAGCCAAAAACCATTAAGAGATTCAATCCGTTATCTGTTACGTAAAGCCGGGTTTTATTGTCTTAAAAACTCTGTTTGGGTTTCACCTTATCCGTTGGAACACGTAATAATGGACATCAAGAAAATCCTTGGACTCAAAAATGAAATGACAATCCTAGTAACCAATATTATAGACGAAGACACCATGCAGGATTTGTACAAGCATTTTAAAATCAAATCCTAAAGAACGCTTTCAACTACAACTTCTAGGTGATTTGGATTTTTAGGAATTACTGGCATGAATCCAAAAGGTTTGGATTTTATAACATAATTCAATATTCCCTCTTGTTTGTTCAGGTAATCCCGAGCGTTGTTTTTAGACTTACCTAGTACGCTACTTGCTACTTCTTCTTTGTCTATTATGTATTCGGTTTTTATTTTACCAGATAGAATAAATGCCAGGTTATTTGTTTTGTCACCTATTTTGTATTTGGTAATGTCGGTTTTTAGTTCACAGTCTAGTCCAAACATGTTTTTTATTTCCATGTTGGCTAACTTGTTCGAGTCTATTAAATATTGTTTCAAACCTGATTCTTCAATCAAAAGAGACGTTACCTTGGCCTCGATTACTTTTGTTTTGTCTTCTTTTTCGATTGTTTCGTAGTATGTACTGGTTTTACATCCAGGGGTCAGAATATATCCTGGTGGCATATCGTACTTCATTCTGTTTTTTATTTTTTCATCAAGAATAGTTTTTGTTTCTTCATCGGTGCCTTCTATTTCGGCAGATTCAGCTATAACCATAATCGTGGATTTAAAAGGAACAGTCCAAGAAGTTGCCGTAATGCTTTCGTTTACGCTAGTATCCAGTATTTTAGGAGTTATGGTTAGCTTTGTACCGGTAATAATATAAATCAAACTAACGAGCACAAACAAAGCAACGATTAAAACCACGGACAAGATTCGGGATTTTCTATTTATCGACTTCTTGGGTTTATAGGAATATATTTGATCTTCAAAAGTACTGAATTCCGTATTTGTAACAGATTCAGGTATGCGTGATTTTAAATTTTGAGCTCCATGACTTAATTCAGGCTTGATTTGTGGTGGAATTTCGTCATGAACAATGATTTTGCTTTCTATTGGGTTAGCTGGTTTTCTTTCTGGGGCTAGTTTTTCAATAAAGCTTTGTTTGGGTATTTTGGGCGCAGCGTCAAAGCTCTTCATAGTGGGTTTTACTTCACTAGTTACTTTTTTGCGAACCTGAATGTCCTTAATTACTCTTTTTTGCATAATCTTTTGTTATTTCTTCAACATAAAGTGCTATCAAAATATCGCTTTTTGTTTTGTTTTCCTTTGTATTTAGAATTACAATTTTGGAACCTTCGGCATGTGGAAATATTTCACCAAAGAATTTGTTTTTATACATATACACAAACAGCTCGTTCCATGACCTGTCGATACCTGTTACCACGATCGGTCTTTCTAGTTCCAAAGACAAACCAGATTTGCTAGATTCTATTAGTAGGTCGCACATAGGAATAATAGCGTTTTTGATGTCCGCGCTAACTCTGGTGGATTCTTCGTCTGATAGTTCACCATTTACTAGCATGTCTAACCAGTGTTTGGTTTCAGTACTGTTTGTTTGCCATATTTCGCCTAGCTTTTGGATTATGTTCTGGAAACCAAAAGCCACCGAGGATGATTTGTTAACGATACCTTGGGAATATATTCGCATACTAAAATGTGTCGAACCCAACGAAACATACATTTCGTTTGTTAAATTATTCTGGCTTGCAATTTTGAACAAAAACTCGTTACCAGTAGTAAAGCTAATTTTTGTTTTGTTCCAAAAACTTTTTATACCAGAATCTACGATATCGATAGTTGCTTTGTCGCCGTAGAACCTAGTAACGTGCAGTTCTATTTCATCAGTTATTTTATTTAAATAGTCTTTATAGTTGTAGCCATTTAGTTTGACGCTTTCCAGAAAATAACCCAAATCTACAGCATCAGCAATATCCTGCTTGTTTTTGCTTGAATCTTTCTTGATTAGTTCATTTATGGTTTTGTCCGTAACTACAAAAGGACGCAAACGTTTGTCTTTTATGGAATAGCTGATTTCTTTCACCCAAGGATTTTCCAATATAACTTCAATGCGGTCTATCGTGCGGGTGTTTACATGCTTGAAAGCATAAAGTATGTCTTTGAAAAGTATTTCGATTGGTCTTGTTGTTTCGCCAGCGACTTGGATACGTCTTTCAGAATAATGACATACATTACCAGTATAAAAACCAACACCAATACTTCTGCCATCTACAGAAACGTATAGAACATTTTCTTCATCTTTGTTTCGGTTTTTTTTAAACCACATACATCTATAATAGCACAGCTTTGATTCTGCGTATGCCTGATGCCACACTTTCTTCTTTTTGTATTTTGAATTTACCTAATTCTTTTGTGTTTGGAGCATGTGGGCCTCCGCAAAATTCTTTACTGAATGCATTACCGTCATTGTCTTCAATAAAATAAACACTAACTATGTCTGGATATTTAGCACCAAACTCCATTTCCGCACCTAGGAGCAATGCTTCTTCTTTTGGTAGTTCTCTTTTTACGACAGTTAAATCCTTTTCGATTATTTCGTTGACTCTATTTTCTACTTTAGCTAATTCTTCCGGTGTTAGTTTGCGCTCAAATGAAAAGTCCATACGCATTCTCTCTTCGGTTATATTAGAACCACGTTGTTTTATTTCAGGACTTATTATTTCTTGGAGTGCTGCCAGTAACAGATGATGAGCAGTGTGCAATTTTACAGTTTGCTCGTTGTGGTTAGCTAGACCTCCCCGGAACTTTTGTTCGGAGCCAGCACGAGACAAATCTTGATG
>CAYYSG010000005.1:0-19408 GCA_964474375.1 uncultured Candidatus Saccharibacteria bacterium | reverse complement strand
TAGCTAGACCTCCCCGGAACTTTTGTTCGGAGCCAGCACGAGACAAATCTTGATGAGCTTTCATTTTAGTATTAAAATCAGCCAAGTCAACTTGCCTATTTTGTTCAGCAGCTAATTCCATTGTTAGTTCTATTGGAAAACCATATGAAGTAAACAAGACAAAAGGATCTTCCCCGCGCATGAATTCTTTCATTCCTTTTTCAAGAGTTTGCCCAAACTTAACAACTTCTTCAGAGATAGTGTTTAAAATATCCTGCTCTTTTACAGGGCTTGATTTCAACCAGTCTTCATACACCTCACATATTGTTTTTGAAACCTCTGATATTATTAAATAAGCATCGCCTATTTTTCTTGCATAGTTTGTAGTGCGTCTTAATAGCCGTCTTACTATATAGCCACGGTCAGAATTCGCTGGAATAACTCCATCAGCTATCATGAAAACACTAGCACGAACATGGTCGGCTATGATTCTCTCTGCTTTTACGTCATCTGAAGGATTTATATTAAATTTATGTTTACGAATCGTTTCAAATATTTCTTTAAACAAATCAGTGTCGTAGCCTGTTTTAACACCTTGTACTACTGCGGTGACTCTTTCAAGCCCAGAGCCAGTGTCGACATTTTTGGAATTTAGTTTGCCTATGACTTTGCCGTCTTTCTTTTCGTATTCCATGAATACGTCATTCCAAATTTCAACTATATCTTGCGTGTCGCAATGTGCAATGAATTCGTCTTTAGATATGTCACCAAGGCCGTCAGGTGTCAGGTCGTAGAACATTTCAGAGTCTGGACCACATGGGCCATTTTCACCTGGACTCCACCAGTTGTCTTTTGCTCCTAATGAAAAAATTCTATTTTCAGGAATACCCAGTGACATCCAAATTTCTTTAGACTCATTGTCCATTGGAGCATCATCGTTACCTTCAAATACAGTAACGTATAGTCTTTTTACATTTAGTCCCAAACCAATTTCTTTATTAGTTAGGAATTCGTGACTCCAACTAATAGCTTCTTTTTTAAAATAGTCGCCCAATGACCAGTTACCCATCATGAAAAATAGTGTGAAGTGAGTATTGTCACCAACTTCATCTAAATCCCCTGTACGGACACATTTCTGGATGTTTACCAGTCTTTGACCCATTGGATGATTCTCACCCAAAAGATACGGCACCAGTGGTTGCATTCCGGCAGTGTTAAATAGGACAGATGGGTCATTCTCTGGAATTAGGCTGGCAGATGGAATAACAGCATGATTATTCTTCTCAAAAAAGGCTAAAAAACGTGCTTGAATTTCTTTTGCGGATAGCATAGTAGGCCTATTGTAGCATATAAGATATAGCTTTTAAACTATTTTATTTGTAGTTTATTATTCCCCCGCCGAGGCAGATATTGCCGTCATAAAACACAGCGGACTGGCCAGGGGCTACTACTGGTTTGTCATTTAGGAATTCTATTTCACCATTTTTATTTATCTTGCAGTCGTACTCTTCGCCATGATAGCGGAATACGGCTTTGATTTTTTTATTAAATAATTCCCCGTTACTTAAGTGATTTATATCTGTAATAACAATATCATTTTTAACCAAAGTATCTTCTTTATTAGGACTAACAGTAATTGTATTTTGTTTTGTGTCTTTACTAACTACAAAATAAGCTTCACCTCCGGAATTGTTTATCTGGAAGCCATGTCTCTCGCCTGTTGTATACAGTATTGCACCGTCATGTGTACCTATAACATTGCCATTCGTATCTATCACATTACCCTTTTGGGGGTTTAGCATTTCTTTCAAATACTTTTTCATGTCTATTGGCCCCAAGAAGCATACTCCTTGAGAATCCGGCCTATCAGCATTCGGCAAATTGTACTTTTTAGCAAGCTCACGGACTTTAGTCTTCGGAATGTTACCTATTGGGAACAAAGTCTTTGCTAATTTTTCCTTTGGTACGTTCCATAGGAAATAAGTTTGGTCTTTACTATTGTCTATTCCTTTGTACATTTGGCCATCTTTCATTTGTGCGTAGTGTCCTGTAGCTATATAGTCCGCACCTTTTTGTATAGCTAAATCAAAGAATGTACCAAACTTTACAGTAGTGTTGCAAAACACGTCACCATTGGGTGTGCGGCCAGCTTTATATTCATTCAACATGTAATTGGCTACGTTGTTTTTATACGCTTCCACGCCGTCTATTTCTATCCATGGAATACTGAGATGTGCAGCTACACGCATAGATTCCAACTTGTCTTGCTCAGTCGGACATGGGTAGCCATCAGGCGCCCAGGTTTTAATAAAACAAGCTATAACTTTATATCCAGCATCTTTTAAGATCGCCGCTGATACAGCGGAATCTACGCCTCCAGAAAGACCTATGTAAACTGTTTTATTTTTCATTTATCCACCTTGCTGCAATACCGATAGAAAGATTGCGTCCAGACGAATCTTCTATTGCCATTGTGTCTGATTCAATTTTACCGCCAAATGATTTTTGTATAGGCAAAAGCAAGTTTTTGTAAGTCTCAGCGCTGTATCCTGCAGCATATCCCGAAAGTATAACCATAGTTGGTTTTGGCGACATAATAAACCCTAATGAGTTTATCAAATTAGGTAAATCATCTTCTATTTTCCAAATTTCTTTTTTAGCGCCGTGTCCGAATGCTGGTGGGTCTAGAACTATCACATCAAAAGTCTCACCTCTTTTAATGAGTCTTTTTATAAAACTATTTACGTCATCTGTAATAATTTTTAGGTTAGAAGTATTAAGGTTATTTAATTTACAATTATCTTTAAGCCAGTCATTTACACCCTGGGACGAATCTACGTGGGTTACAGCGTACCCCATTTTTAAAGCCAGTACACTAAATGCCCCTGTATAACCAAATAAATTTAAGACTTTTAATTTCTTGCCCTGTGTTATTTCTTCGAATCTTTGCCAGTTGGATAGCTGTTCAGGAAATAGCCCAGTATGCTTAAAAGCAGTTGGCTTTATTAGTAAATTAATTCCGCCATAATTAATAGCCCAAGAGTCAGGTAATCCTCTTTTCTTTTGCCATTTGTCCTTAGAATTGCGTTCGTATTTAAAATCAGCATCGTCCCATAGTTCGATCTTTTCTGGGTTCCAGATTGCTTCTGGTTCAGGACGCAGCAGTGTTACATCACCAAAACGCTCTAACTTCATAGAGTTCCCGGAATCGATCAATTCATAGTTTGGGTCTTTAGGTGTTTTCCACATTTTATCTTAAATATTTGTTTTTATTTCGAACATGTTCGTCGTGTGTCCTAGCATAGTATATTTGACCATTTTTGTCATGTAGGTAAAACAAATAATCATTATCCTTTTTGTTTAGGACTGCATCGATGGATTCTTTACCCGGGCTACTAATTGGTGTAGGCGGTAGGCCACGATATACGTATGTATTATAAGGCGAATCAATTTTTAGGTCGGACAGTGTTAGCTGGCTGGAACCTTTGCCTGTTATATAAGTCAGCGTAGCATCTAGTTGCAGAGCCATGTTGATTTCCATGCGGTTGTCTATGACTCCAACAATCATCCGTCTTTCTTCATAGTTACGTCCTTCGGACTCTACTAGCGATGCTATTATTAATAGTTTTTTTACTTCAGGACTATCTATATCTTTACCTTTGAAAATCGATGATAATTTTACCTGACTTTTTTCTATAAGGTATTTTGTTAGCTCTTCAGCTGTTACTTCTTCGTCAAAAAAATAAGTCTCAGGGAAAATGTAACCTTCTTTACCATAAAGATTCTTTTTAACAGTAGCTATATCTACATTTGGGAAAAGTCGTTCTATTCTGTTTATTATTTCTTCTATTGTGAATCCTTCGGGTATTGTTAGTCTAATTTGTTCACGCCCAAAATCCCCACGCGACAAACGGTTTGATACTTCTAGTACATTCACACTACCTGAAAATAAATATCGTCCAGCGGTAATGCCTTTGGAATGCAGTATCTTTGTGGTTAGGATGTATGATTCCTTAGAATAAACTATGCCTGATTCTTCTAAAATACTCGCACTTTTTTGTACTGAAGTCCCATAGGGTATTTCAACTATCTTTTCGCCATCAATCTTCATTGGTTTTAGGAATGACGAAATAGCTCCAATGGAAACCACAATAAAACCAATTATTAGTATGTATGAAAATCGCATAAAAATTAAAGAGGAAGATTTGTTGGAGCTTGACCAGTCTTGGTTTCGACACGTTGAATAGAAGGAGTAGAAATAACTCCTGCTGGGAAATGCCATAGTGTAGCTATTTCTTCTGTGTTAAGAGTAAAGACTGATGGAGTCTTGTAGTCCCATATGAACATTTTTAATACTGTTGGCATATCAGCAGCCATTTTCCATGGCGGGTAGAAGAACGAACGTGTCCTATAAGCATCCAAATATCCATTCATTTGGCCCTGGGAAGCCAAGTCGAAATAGTCATCAGATGTTTTACCTTTGATACCGAAAGAATTCAAGTGTTCATTACCATACTGGCGAAACATCATCCGCAGGGCTCTCTTTTTCTGGGGGTCGAATACGCTATTTTTAGCGATATATACAGTACGCAAACCACAGTCGAAAAATAGCTTGTGGGGCTTTTTTGCAATGGACTTCATTTGGTCTTTAACGTATTCGGGTATTTTTAGTTGAGTAAATCCATCCTCCTCGCCTTCTTTCTTTTGGGTATATTTTTCCTTGATGTCTTCTAGTACTTTTTGTACATAGTCATTGAATCCAAGCCCATTATATTTCTTATGGCCAAATCTTATTACTAGTTGGCACCACATTTGTTCCCCTGGACCAATAGCTGACATAAATTCAATTAGTGACACTAGTGGGTCAACTTGTTCGTTAGGGTCTTTGACTATTTTATCCAGCCCATAATCAACATAAGTCTTTATAGGATAAGCATCTTCTTTTTCCAGCGACCAATCAAAAAGAGCCACATTCCAGTCGGTATTTTTACCAACTTTGGGTACGCTCCATACATAGTCATCGACTTCGAGTACTTTTGCTTGGGGGTACTGCGCGTAAACCTGAGTTTTTATCAGCGGTGCAATACGTGACGGTGTATGAATATAAAAATGAATCTGTCCTTCTATGGATACAATTTCCAATGAAAAATAAAGTGGCACCTGACCTTTCCAGTATTTATCGTACAGGTCTTTTTTGGTTTTTTGATACATAGCATTTGCTAGGATTGTTTCAATAGCCAATGGTGTTTTGACTATGGTCTGAGGTATTACTATTTCGAGCAGTTGCCATTCAATACCCGAAATAAATTTACGCATAGCATAGTTGTGCCATAAATACCTTAGTGCATAAATTAGCGGTATTGGTAGCAATATTGCTAATACCTTGGCAACACCTATTAGAATATTTGATAAATAAACTTCAAACATAATTAAAATATTATCGGAACTTGAAAAGTTTCAACAATTTCATTTGAATTCTTTTCATTTTTAAAAATTAGAACACCAGAATTACTTCTTGGGTTTATGCTAGGACTTACTTTTATTTTAAAATAAGCCGGTAGTGTTCCGTCGTCTACTTCAATAGGTAAAATCACGACCGGTGAAATTACGCCTTCTTGGTCGCGAATTTCCAGTGTGCCGACGTTACTTAAGAACGGAACCCAGTTACATCCATTAACATAACCAGATATTTCCAAAGGAAATCCTACTTTTTGACCAGGTAATGGTGAAAATACCTTGATTCCGCATACTGCTGTATCGATGTTGGCTTTGGTATAGTATGCATCGGTGACTCTTTCGGATATAGGATTTACTTTTTCACCTTGGGTATATCTTTTGATCAAGGTTCCATTTCCTGTATCCTTGGATCCAATTGGTAAGAACAAACCAATGATTGCTCCAACTAGCAAAATAGAAACCACTATGATTATGGTAGAACTATCGACTCCCCCAGAACTTTTTTTCAACATATTGATTATTATAGCACAAAACCCTCTGTGTAAAGAGGGTTTTGTTTTTAGATTAGTGCGTAAAGACCGTTCTTGTCTTTTTTGAAAAATTTAGCATTTTGCAAATTAACCAAGATGGTGTTTTTCTTCAAATATCTTTCTTTCATTACATGATCCACAATGTCTTCTTTTTTCATTGGACCATATTTACGAATTATGTCTTTGATTACTTCGCGTACGATACCTGGCTTGTAGCCCCATTCTTTTAGCGCATAGATACCGCGCCCAACTAGTATAAAACGATTGTCTTTAATTAGTTCGTTGTGACATGTTGCTGTATGGGTTTTCTTACCGAAAGTTTCGCTGATGGCTTTGGCTACTTCACGAAAATGCATTGGTGAACCATGTTTACGCATCATTAGGTATGCATAGTCTTTGATACCGCGAGTCTTAACACCTGATGAGCCTGCTTTACCCCATTCGCCTAGTGGATTCTTTGCGATTTTTTTAGAAGTACGTAAATATCTTTGAGCTACTTCGTGTGACAATACTTCGGCATTGACTTTGCGGCATTCTTCTATGAATTTTGTAACGAAATCACCTTCTGTAACTAGTTCGCCATCACTGAGTGAGCTATACAATGAATGTAGTGCATCATGAATTTTACCACTTAGCTCATCGTCTGTATGCCAGCGTGATTTAAAATGATCATCTTCTTTTATTTTCTTAAAATCTTCACCCAGTACTAAGTAAAAATGAACATGATTTTGGATGGATTTGTCAGATGTGATGTTTTCAAGTAGTTCTTGTTCTTCTATGAAAGACCCTAGGTCTTTCATCAAGTTGCGTAATTCTTGGAATACCGCGCCTTCTTCTTTGAAAGATGAGTGTTTACGAATAGCAGTTAGTGCTGCATGTTCGATTTGGCGAACACGTTCTCTTGTGATGTTGTATTTGTCGCCAATGGCTTCCAATGTCTTGTGTTCCAAGTCGTTACCTAGTCCGAAACGACTAATAATGACATCGCTAGAACGGTCTTGTAGGTGCCCGATAAGCTTCTTTGTTAGCTGTTTAGGCTTGAAAGTTAGCTTTGCAGATTTGGATTTAGTTACTGTGTCTTTAGGCATTTATACTTTATATTAGTTGATAAATTAATAACTTCTTATGTACTAGATTATATGGTATATCTGAGAAAAAGTCAAATGGAGCTCTTGACAAAACTGTGCAAAACTATTTATCTCCGTCTATGGTTTGTCTCTTGTTTTTAGCTCTATCTTGTTCGGTTAGGAACTTCTTTCTTAGGCGGGCGTTTAGGGGTGTTATTTCAAGATATTCATCATCTTTCATTAATTCCAAGCCTCTTTCAATTGTTATAACATAAGCTGGTTTTAGGTATATAGTTTCGTCTGTTCCTGATGCACGCATGTTTGTTAGCTGTTTACCTTTGATTGGGTTTACTGCTAGTTCATCGCCTTTCATTGTATTACCAATAACCATACCTTCGTATACTTCTGTACCGTGTTCTATATATAGTGTTCCGCGGTCTTCCAGGTTACCCAGTGCAAATGATACAGCTTTACCTGAAACCATAGATGACATTGAACCAGTGTCTCTACTTTCAATTACTCCAGCATATGGACGGAATTCTATAAATCTAGATGATAATATTCCAAGACCTTTTGTGTCGATAACGAATTGTGAACGATATCCCAATAGTCCACGAGTAGGTACGTCCAGTGTAATTCTAGTTATACCTTCACGTTCACTCATGTTGGTTATTTGTCCACGACGACGTGTCATTTTTTCAAGTACCGCACCAGAAAATTCAGTAGGTACATCGATAGTAACTTCTTCATAAGGTTCAGTTTTTTGACCTCCTTCATTTTTGATAATAACATGTGGTTGTGATACTTGAACTTCAAATCCTTCGCGACGCATTTGTTCCAATAATACCGCAATGTGTAATTCTCCACGACCATAAACAAGAGCTGAACCATCTTCTTGGAAATCTACACGTAGCCCTACGTTAACTTCTAATTCTCTTTCTAGTCTTTCACGGATTTGTCTGCTTGTTACGTATTTACCTTCACGGCCGGCAAATGGTGAGTCGTTAACCAAGAAGCGTAGTGAAATAGTTGGCTCATCAATAGTAATTTCACCAAGTGATGGGGTGTTTTTGTCGTCAATTATAGTTTCCCCAATTGTAATGTTCGGAATACCAGCAATAACTCCAATGTCACCACTGACTAATTCTTCAGTTGGGACACGGTTAACACCAGAGAATTCAAATAACTTTGTTATTTTTCCTTCTTTTATTGTGCCGTCCACTGCGTGGAAATAAATATTGCTAGCATTTTTGATACTACCAGAATATACTCGGCAAATTCCAAGACGTCCCAAGAATGAATCATATCCTAGTGAAAAAACCTGAGCTTGCAATGGCTTGTCCTCATCTTTAGTAGAATTAGGAACATGTTCCATTATCATATCAAGTAGAGGTGATAGATCTTTACGCTCGTCATTTAAATTTTTCATTGCTACACCTTCGCGGCCAATAGCATATATCATTGGGAAATCCAGTTGGTCGTCACCTGCACCAAGCTCGATAAATAATTCCAATATTTCATCATGCGCGCGAGATGGGTTAGCTGCTGGCTTGTCGATTTTGTTTAGTACAACGATGGGCTTTAGTCCTAGTTCAAGAGATTTTTTTAATACGAAACGAGTCTGAGGCATTGGGCCTTCTTGCGCATCAACTAGTAGTAGTACAGAGTCGATAGATTTTAGTACACGTTCAACTTCACTTCCAAAATCCGCGTGCCCAGGTGTGTCCACGATGTTTATCTTTGTACCTTTCCAGTTTACGGAAGTATTTTTGGAATAAATGGTAATACCACGCTCTTTTTCAAGATCGTTAGTATCCATAGTTGAAGATGCGTCTCCTGTACCACAAAAAGCCATTAATTTGTCAGTTAATGTAGTTTTGCCGTGGTCAACGTGTGCAATTATCGCGATGTTTCGAATTTCCATTTTGTATCTATATATGAGTAAAAAATAAAACACGGTCTTAAGCCGTAATTTATAAGTAATATAGTACCAGAGAATAGTAGAAATAGCAAATCCAGGCTATTGACATATGAGGCTTATAAGAGTATTATATTTCTAATTTAAAAAACCTTAATAATTTTATATCATGGAAACAACTATCTCAAAACCAACTCCTACGAAGGACGTTAAAATCTTCGGTATCCTGATGTTTATCGGGATTATCTTTTCACTAATTGCTCTTTTTTTATCTAAATCAAGCTTTGCTTTTGAAAAATTTCTATCTCTTTCTTTTGAAAATCTTTTCATTGTTGTAGGGTTTGTATTTTCATTTGTTATTGCAGACAAAAAAGAAGTCCCTAGCCTTTCAAAAGATGTGGCTTTTAATTCAGTGTACCGCACTGGCATTCTTACTTTAATTGTTGGATTTATCTCAATTTTTCAATTATTATCCTACTGGGTTTATGCCATTTTTACCATTCTGCTGTTTGTCGGATCAATTGCTTCTTGGGCATTAGGTAAAATGGTATACCCTACTCAAGGTGAAAATTTTGAAGACCCTAGTGAGACTGATAAAGACGAAGAATATAAATGGAAAAAAATACCGGCTATCTTATTTGTATGTTTTATCATTGGCTTTGTAGATTTGATACCAGGAATATTATCTTTCCTGAGTAATGCCATGAATTATCTATTCGATACAAACTTTTCTTTTAAAGCCACCTGGGATTTAACTTCTGAAATATGTTTATTGTTTTTAATAGGACTTACTATTGGTTCTATTATAATTGAAACTACTTCTAGAAAATTTAAATAATTTTGATGCCTAATAAATGAATAAAAAACCGCGGGGTTCCGCGGTTTTTTTTGTTTAGAATAATTTAATTACATCTTTGACTGTTATGACTATCATGAGTAGTAGTAACAGCCCAAAACCAATTGTGTTTACAGCATTAGCAACACCAGGTTTTATTTTAGATCCTTTTATTTTCTCTATTCCTAGGAAGAGTAGTCTTCCACCGTCGAGCGCTGGGAATGGGAACATATTTAGTACACCCAGATTTATTGAAATTATTGAAATAAATGATAATAAATAAGCAAACCCGAACGAACTAGCCACTCCTACTTCACGAGCAATGCCTACTGGGCCAGTTAGTGTGCCTTTGACGTCGCCACCAGTTACAGCGCTGGCTATTATTTTTACAAACCCTACGGCTGTGTCTCTTGTTATTGCTATGGTGCTAATAAAACCTTCTTTTATGCTAGCAAATAAACCTAACTTTTTTGATTCAAGAAGCCCTAAACTAACACCTATTTTGTATTCACCATTTTCTTCGTTTGGTTTTAGGCTGATGCTCTCTATTTCATTACTACGCAGTACATCAATAGTTATTTCTGACCCCATAGATGAGTTTATTGCATCACGGAAAGAATCAATATCAGGATTGATTGTAGGGTCTATTTGGTTTTCGACATAAATAGAATTTATTTTGTCCCCTGACTGCATGCCGGCAATTTCAGCTGGACTGTCCGGCAAAACGCTGAGTATTACTATACTATTAACATCGCCAGCTTTGGTTCCATAACCAACCATAAATGAAATACTCATTAGGACAAACGCCAGCACAATGTTCATTAGTGGCCCTGCAAATAGCACCCAAGCCTGCGCAAGTTTGGATTTGTTAGTAAAAAGCCGTGGGTCATTTGGATCATTTGTTCCATTTTCACCATCTATTGCTACGTACCCGCCTAGTGGAATAGCATTAAAAGAATAATCAGTTTCGCCGCGTTTGATACCAAATAGTTTCGGCGGAAAACCAAAAGCAAATTCTTTGACACGCATACCCATTTGCTTGGCAGCAAAAAAATGCCCCGCTTCGTGAACAACGACGACTATCAGTAGTACAATTAAAAAAAGTATTGCTACTGGCATATTATTGGCCCATTACTTCGGACTCTTTTTTCTTAAAAATAGCTTCCAAGTTTTTATTAGATTCATCGGTTAACTTTTGGATTTCATTTTGAAATCTTTTCTTTTCGTCTTCACCCATGCCTTCTTTGGATAATGATTCTATTTCTTTCATTTCAGCTTCACGGATTTTGCGTACACGAATACGAGCTTCTTCTTGAAGTTGACCTAGGATTTTTACAGTTTGTGCGCGACGCTCAGTTGTCAGGGGTGGAAAAATAACACGAATCCCATCAGAATCAGCAACTATGCCTAGTCCCAAGTTAGCATCAGTCAGGGCTTTCTCTATTGATTTAACTACATTCTTATCCCAAGGTACTACACGAATTGTCTTAGGGTCTTCTATTGAAATAGACGCCATGTTTCTCAAAGGTTGCAACGATCCGTAGCTTTCAGCCATAACAGAATCCAGCACCATCGGGGTTGCTCGTCCAGTATGTAGTCCAGAATATTCAGCAGTTAGCCATTCTTCGGATTTTTTAAATTCAGCTTGTGCGTTTTTTATGTTGTATGCCATATATATGTCTATTATACCACAGTTACTATATAGTCCAAAATAAACTTTGGAGCTATATAAGAATCAGCAAGGAACTTTTGGATTTTTAATAATTCTTTGGTTTTTGTAATATTTTCTTTATTTAAATCCTTGGAATAAAAGAAAATTAATGATCGAGCTAATGATTCCGTGTAGTTCCGGACTTCACTGCTTTCCATGCCTTTTATGTCAGCAGCAACTTTTTTAATTTTTTCACCAGGGCTAAGGTTTACAAATTTGGATATTTCCCTGTCCTCATTCCAATGTAAATTAATAATTTGCACACGTGACAGGACTGTTTCTATTATTTCGGTACCAGGTTTTACAAATATAAAAAAAGTATAAGGAGGCTTCGCTTCTTCCAATATTTTTAATAGCATTTGTTGGGCATCTTTTTTAATAACGCTAGATGTTATTACAGCTACAGTCCGGGAATCATCGTTACTGGTTTGCCCGCTATGATACCATTCGATCAAATCCCTAGCGTCATTTACACCAAAAGTTTCATTTTCGAAAATATAATGCCCTGGAGATCGTAACCGAATGTTTAACTTTGAAAGAACATCCGTAAAAGAATCCGCGCATTCAGTAAAATCCCCATAGCAAAGGTACGCATGGGATAAGTCTTTTTTATTTTCTAATATGGCAAATTGGTTTGCCTGCATTTTATTTTTGTTTAAGTAATAATGCTCTTTTGTACATATCAAGATGTTCCAGTGCTTCACCTGTGCCTTTGGCAACAGATAGCATAGGGTCATCAGCCAGGCGGGCTTTTACACCAGTGCGTCTGTAAACTAATTCCGGCAAGCCACGCAGTTGTGATGTACCTCCTGTCATTATAATACCATGGTCAATAATATCCGATGATAATTCCGGCGGAGTTTCTTGCAGTACATCTTTGATGGCTTTTATCATAATACGGAGTTCTTTATCTATTGCTCGGCATATTTCGTTAGTTGTAACTTGGGCGCTACGAGGCAAGCCTGTTACATAGTCGCGTCCTTTGATTAGCATTGTGACTTCGTCTTCCACTGGTACAGCCGAAGCAACTCTTATTTTTATTTGTTCTGCTGTCCTATCACCAATAGCTAAATTGAAAGATTTTTTAATAAAGTCAGTAATCGCAACATCTAGTTTGTTACCAGCGCATTTGACCGATGTCGATGCCACTATACCGCCGAGTGATATTACAGCAACGTCAGTTGTACCACCACCAATGTCCACCACCATGTGTCCACGTGATTCATAAATCGGTATCCCCGCTCCTATTGCTGCTAGTATTGGCTCTTTGGCAACATAAGCATTTTTCGCGCCAGCTTTTAGGGCTGCTTCTATAACAGCACGGCGTTCAGTGGATGTAATTCCAGCTGGTACAGATATCAATACATCAGGACGAACGAACGACCATCGCCCTAAAGATTTAGTTATATAGTGCCGTAGCATGGCTTCGGTTACTCGATAATCAGCTATAACACCGTCACGCATTGGCCTGTATGCGATAATAGAGTCAGGAGTTTTACCAATCATTTCTTTAGCTTCTGCGCCTACGGCCATTATTTTGTTGTCTTGCTCGGATATAGCCACCACAGAAGGCTCGCAAAGCACAATGCCTTTGCCTGGCATAAAGACAAGAGTATTTGCTGTTCCAAGGTCAATACCTAATTTTTTCCGAAATATACCCATATAGCGGGCAGTATAACATAGAATTTACTATGTGCTATAGCTTGTTTATTTATCGCCAAAACCGCTTGAAATGGTTTTTGTGATACAGTATCAGTATGTACATAGTCAAAGTTGTACCATTAAAAAGACGCATTCCCGGTGGCGAGTTGAGTTACATAACCAAATCTAAAGTTGATGTTGGGTCTGTTATTTTTGTTCCAATAAAAAACAAACAAGAACAAGGTCTTGTAATTGAATCCAGTCCCGCAGTAGAGGCAAAAGAATTTTTAAAATCTTTGAACTATAAACTAATCAAACTAGAGGAAGTCACCATTGTTTCTAAAATAAACAAAAAATACATCGAAGCCATCCAAGATTTTGCTACATATTCAATAGCTGATTTTAAAGATGTTCTATATAAAATCCTGAACAAAACAAATTTCAAAAACCCAAAAGAACTAAATCCCCTAATTACAATTACAACTAAAGAAATAAAAAATTCCGACATTGTTTCTTTCCATGCTTTTTTTGCTCTTTTGAATACAAAAAACACAACAATTAAAAAAATCCGCATCCTGAACCCCGAATCGTTCAGTATTTATGGCATCAATATACTGGGTTTTGACTTATTGCCCCTTTTCTTTTTTATGCAGAATAAGTTTGGTTTTGAAATCGAATTTGATTCATCTGTAAACAGGCTACGTTGGAGTGAATGGAACGTATCAATACCCAAAAGACCCAAATCCGAAGGCAAGCTAGCCATTATAAGCAGGTCTCTTGAAAAACACACTACAAAATCCGACCCTTTAACAAAAGAAATTGTCGATTATTTTAAAAAGCAACCTAAAGACAAAAAAATTCTAATACTTGCTTCGTCTAAAAATATAGCAACCAGGACCATGTGTAGCGACTGTCACCAGTATCACAAATGCGATACATGTGACGGGTTTTTAGTGCTGGCAAAAAATAGCCGGATCTACGCAAGAAAATACGGAATAGCTGGCGAATATATTTATGTTTGTCCAAATTGTGATTATGCTGAAAATTCCATAATCAAATGCAGGAATTGTGACAGTTGGAACATGACTGCACTGGGATACGGTTCAGAAAAAATAGAAGAATTTATAAAAAACAATTTACCCAAATTCTATGTCCATAACGAACATTCCTCTAAAAGTATCAAAAACAAAAAAATAATCCAAGAATCCGGCGGCATTTTAATAGACAGGTTCAATTCAGTTTATGAACTTGATTCGTTTGATTTAGTAATTGTTCCATCTCTATCCGCTTATATATATAATTCATCATTTGAATCCGGCGAAACTATTCGAAATATAGTTACAAGCGCCGAGAATCTTGCCGAAAAAGTAATCATTCAAACCATGCAAGACGAAGAAGCTGATTTTCTGAGTGAGGAAAATACTGTTTGGCTAAAAAAGGAAATTTCCGACCGCCAGGAACTGCATTATCCACCATATGACAGGCATGTCATCATTAAACTCGATGCTCTTGCTTCAAAAAGCCCTAAACTAGCCAATGCTATAGAAAACATAATTAAAAAACACAGCATAGCTAATACTGTTTCAAAAAATAAGGACTTGGTAGGTCTAATTACAATCAGTGCTTCTTTTGACCGGATGGATTGGAGTATTAGCCCCCTAAAATCAAAGACACCCAAGCTCATTTTTAAAGAAATTTTACCTTTTCTCAAATATATACAAATTACTGTAATGTAAGTATTTTCTAAATTTGCAAATTTTTGAAGTTATGCTATAGTTTTCCTATATGTCATCAACATACCAAGTAGAAGTAGTAAAGTCAGGCGCAGAATCTAGCGCAACTTTACTTCGTCGTTTTCAACGTAAAGTTCAAGACGCAGCAATCGTTCCAAAAGTACGAGCAAAAAGATACAACGAACGCCCAAAGTCAAAACTAAAGCAAAAAGTTAGTACACTTAAAAAGCTTGTACGTCGCGCAGAAGTTGAAAAACTAAAAAAGCTAGGTAAAATAAAACCACGTGTATTTCGTGGACGTAGTTCATAGCAATGAATAAACCGGAGTTATTCTCTACTGAAATAACCTCTATGAGCAAAGGGAAGGTTCCAAGCCTTCCTTTTGTTGTTGTAAAAGACAAAATCCTAGGCAAAAAATACCAACTGTCTTTAGTTTTTGCTGACAAAAAAACTGCTCAAGAACTAAATATCCGGATGCGCGGCAAAGACTACGTGCCGAATATTTTATCTTTCCCGTACAGTAAAGATACAGGTGAAATCTTTATTCACTTGCCTACTGCAAAAAAACAAGCACCGGATTTCGATATGGATTTTGAAAAATATATTTTGTTTTTGTTTATCCACGGCTGTTTGCATTTGAAAGGAATGGAACATAGTAGTACAATGGAAACCAAGGAGTATCAGTTACTCAAATATTTTTCTCCCCTTTTGAAAAAAAATAATGTTAGGCAGTAGAAACAAGCAAGAATTTAGTATTGGAATCGATATTGGAACTCACACCTCCAGGGCTATTGCTGTTCGCCGTAACGACGAAAACCCTTTACCTGAAATAGTTGCTGTAGCTATGACCGAAACCAGAGGATTACGTAATGGCTATATTACTCATATGCCTAGCGCCAAGGAAACTTTAGACGAACTAATTCGCCAACTCAAAGATCAAGCTGGAATCGAAGTCAAAAAAGCTAACGTTGCCATTGGTGGCATCAGTATTACTTCTGTAATTTCAACTGGCGAAACAGTAGTCGGACGAGCCGACGGCATCATAACTCAGATAGATATCGACAAAATTACCGCCGAAGCTCATAGAAAAATAGACTTAACAAACAGAGAAGTTCTCTACACATTACCTATCCTTTATAAAATAGACGGCAAAGAAGTTCTGGGTCGTCCCATTGGCATGCGTGGTTCGAAAATAATCGCGCAGGTTTTCTTTGTGGTTTGTTTGGCGCAACATCTTTCAGACTTGGTGGATTTGTTTACCGAACGTGGTATCGAAATAGAAAAAATAATTGCTTCCCCTATAGCAGCAGCTCATGTTGCCTTGTCTGAAAACCAAAGACAAAATGGAACCATGCTAGCTAATATCGGCGCCGAAACAGTGTCGATCATTGTTTATGAACGTGGTCTGCCTTTGTCTTTGCAGGTATTCCCTATTGGTGGAGCTGATTTTACAAAAGACATTGCTTTGGGTCTTAAAATACCAGTTGAAGAAGCTGAACAAATTAAAATGGGTCGCTCACAAGGTGCCCATTCAGAAAGAAAATTATCTGAAATTATAGAAGCACGTTTGCGTGATGTGTTCGAAATACTTGAAAAACATTTAAAGAAAATAAACCGCGACGCATTATTGCCAGCTGGAATCATTATTACTGGTGGTGGTTCACATATATCACAAATTGAATCATTAGCGCGCAATACTTTGAAGCTACCTTGCCGAACTGGTATTCCGGAACATTTGCTACAAATGAAACCCCGCATTCGTGACGTGTCTTGGATAGTTGCTTATGGTTTAGCATCCTACAAAGAAGAAAACGACTCCCATAAAATAAAGACATCTGGTACATCAACTAGTATTAGTAAAAAAATCAGCTCATTTTTCCATGATTTGATGCCCTAAGGGTGCAAAACTAGCATTTGGCATAAAATCTTATTTCTGCTATAGTTCTTTTGTTATACATTAATTTATACAGACAGTATGCCAAAGGTTGATACACCAGTAGAAACATTCGCTAGGATTAAAGTAATAGGAATCGGTGGCTCCGGTGCTAATGCTCTTAATCACATGATCGAATCCAAAGTAAAAGGAGTCGAGTTCATTGTAATGAACACAGATACTCAAGATTTACACAAATCTCAAGCTGAAAAGAAAATCCACCTTGGTAAAAATTTAACTCGTGGACTTGGTGCGGGAATGAATCCAGATGTTGGACGCAAGGCCGCCGAGGAAACCAAAGCCGAAATTCAAGATTCCGTAAAAGGTGCTGACATGGTGTTCATTGCTTGTGGTATGGGCGGAGGTACTGGTACTGGAGCATCTCCTATTGTTGCAGCTAGTGCAAAAGAACAAGGCATCCTAACTGTTGCTGTTGTGACCAAGCCTTTTATGTTCGAAGGTACACAAAGAATGCGTTTAGCTGAAAAAGGTATTGCTGATTTGGAACAAGAAGTAGACGCAATTATTGTAATTCCTAACGAAAGAATGCTATCAGTTGCACCGAAAGATACTTCATTCAAAGATGCATTTATGATGTGTGATGAAGTTCTTCGTCAAGCTGTCGAAGGTATTTCCGAACTTATTACTACTCCGGGTATGATTAACGTGGACTTTGCCGACATTCGTGCAGTTATGGCGAATGCTGGGTCTGCTCTTATGGGTATTGGTCGCGCATCTGGCGAAGGCCGTGCTAGCAAGGCTGCTATGGAAGCAATCAACTCACCATTACTTGACCTGTCTATTTCAGGTGCCAAAGGGGTACTACTTGCTATTGCTGGCGGGGACGATATATCTATCCACGAAGTCAGTGAAGCTGCTAATTTGATTACACAAAACGTCGACAAAGACGCCAAAGTTATATTTGGTATGATCAGAGACGACAAACTAAATAAACACGAACTCAAGGTAACTCTTATTGCTACTGGTTTCCCTACTGATTTGCCGAAACGAAACAACACATTTAGTCCTAATTCTGTATCAGTATTGCGTGCTCCTATAGAAGAGAGAACCGTTGTGAACGCTTATGATACTCAGAATTCTCCAGCTGCCTTGGCTTCAATGGAAGACAATGTAGCTATGAAGTCCGAAACTTCTAAAAAGTCAGAAACAGTCAAAACTCCAGATATCGTAATAGATGATACTATTTCAGAAGACTCTGGTAGTGACGATTGGTCATCTGTACCAGCATTTCTAAGACGCAGTAAACGCTAATCCCTATAAAACACAAAACCGCGACAAACAGTCGCGGTTTTGTGTTTTTGGTAACATAATTTGTGTGCTACAATAACAATCATGAGTGAAAACAAAGTATATGATTTGGTGATTATCGGCGGAGGCCCAGCTGGTGCTGCGGCTACTGTTTATGCAGCACGCAAGCAACTACATTCTGCTATTATCGTTTCCGAATGGGGTGGACAATCCCAAGTTTCCGAAACCATATACAACTGGATCGGCACCAAAGAAATATCCGGTTCAAAACTAGCTACTGATTTGAAAGACCATGCATTGTCATATGTTGGAGAATATTTGGATTCGTATGATAATCAAAAAGTCACAAATATCGAAAAATCTGAAGAAAATATGTTCACAGTCACAACTGACGCCGGAAATACTTTAAAAACAAAGTCTGTACTTATTGCATCTGGCTCATCTCGCAAAAAACTAAACGCTATCAATGCTGATATGTACGAACACAAAGGTATAACATACTGCGCCACATGTGACGGACCTATGTTTTCCGGAATGGACGTAATTGTAGTTGGTGGTGGTAACGCTGGTATTGAATCAGCATTGCAACTTTCAGCTTACTGCAAAACCGTAACCATCATTCACAAAAATGCCGAATTCAAAGCAGATAAAATTACAGTTGAAAAAGCTTTAGCAAAAGAAAACATAACATCTGTCATGAATGCGGAAATACTACGTGTTGATGGCGAAAAATTTGTAAAATCTCTAACCTACAAAGACAAATCTACGGGTGAAGAAAAAACTTTGGAAATAGGTGGCGTGTTTGTAGAAATAGGCCAAATACCAAATACTGACTTTATAAAAGATGTTGTAGAACTAAACCATTCCGGCAATATTGTAGTTGACCCAGTGGATCAACGAACCAACATTCCGGGCATTTGGGCGGCTGGTGACGTAACTAACGGCAAATTCCACCAGAACAACATTGCCGCTGGCGACGCAGTCAAAGCCATCGAAGACATCTATACTTTTATTCAAACTAAATAAAAAATGCGGAGGCCGGGCCTCCGCATTTTTTTTATTCAGATTTTTTGATTATGCTTTCTAGTTCTCTTAGTTGCTCTATTGTGTTTACTCCCAATGCTTCTTCGGGTGAAATATGGACTGATGCAATGCCTCCGTCGTTTCCGGCTAGTTCTACCAAGTCTGTCAGGTAGTATTCGCCTTGAGTGTTGGTATTTTTAACTTCTTCTAGCTTAGCAAAAAGCCAGTCTTTTTTGAAACAAAAATACGCTGGGTTCACTTCTTTTATATCCTTTTCTTTCTCACTCGCATCTTTGTATTCAACTATTTTTT
>CAYYSG010000004.1:0-37988 GCA_964474375.1 uncultured Candidatus Saccharibacteria bacterium | reverse complement strand
CGGGAACAAACATGTCACCTTGAGCGTATGCCTTCTCGATACGCTTGCAGGCGATCTCAAAATAATGCCGGTCGATCTCAATGCCGGTGAACTTGCGGCCCATCTTGGCGCACGCGACGCCAGTGGTGCCGGAACCCATGAAGGGGTCAAGTATTGCATCCCCCTTGTTGCTGAGGGTGTCGATCAGCGTCCGCATTAGTGCAAGGGGCTTTTCGTTCGGGTGAACGCGATCTCGGTCGGGCATTAAAGAAATTACGTTGGGTAGTTTGCGCCCGTCTGCGTTCCACGAAATGCGCCCACCCGTTTTGTGTGCAACCATAATCATTTCATGTTGCCTCCGAAAACGCTGCCCAAGGCCGGGGTTTTTCTTGTCCCATATGAGCGAATGAAAGAACTGCAAACCGCTGCGGTCGAGACGCTCGGCAAGCCAGCCGAATACCGGACGCGGCCCCCCCCCCCGCCACAAAAGCAACAGCACGCCGACGCCTTCTTATTCAGAAGGTCGGCCACAAGGGTAAGCATCCCGTCTACAACGACACGCATCGAGTCCGCGCCGTCATTAGCAATCGGCTTGTTTTCAATGCCGCGATGGGCATTAAGGGCTGCGTTCCAATCACCATCATGATTTGCGTTGCCATACGGCGGGTCGGTCACGACGGCATCGAACTTGCCCAGCGTCGGCAGGATTTCGAGACAATCGCCCCGGTAAAGCGTGCAGTCGCCAATGGTCACGACTTCGTGGTTCACCGCGTCCCCTCCATGAAGAAATGCTCACTCGCATTGTACTGCGATGCGTCGTAAGCCATCGAGCATTGGGCGGGGATCAGGTACAGAAGCACCAGCATGATGAGGATGCATCCGTAGTCGAAGGGGCGGAGGCGGGTGTCTTTCATTGCTTCAGTCCTTCGGCTTGCAAGATGGCGCGTCCGATGAGTTCGGGGATTTGAGGCACGACGGCGTTGCCGAGGGCTCCAACTCTGTCCACCCGGTTGGGAACCCCATCAACCACTCTGTCAATTCTGGGTTCTGCTTCCGTCCAATGTAGCGGCCGGTCCTTTTCGCCTTTTGCCGCGCGCCAGCCCCACCACAGTTGTCCGACGGGCTTTTGGTTGGGGTAGGCCACAATCCATACGCGGTCACGGATGTGAGGGGCACCAACTCCCGCAGCCGGTATGCAATGCCATTCTGCGTCATACCCGAGCGCGGTCAACTCTCGCAAAATTCGGCCGAACCAATTGCCCCGTTCGCCCGCAAGCAAGTTTGAAACGTTTTCCACGATTGCGAACGACGGTCTAACTTCGCCAATAATTCTTTGCAGGTGATCCCATAAACCCGAACGGTCGCCGGCCAAACCTGCCGCGCGATTGGAAGCGGCTTCTGAAACGTCTTGGCACGGGAATCCTCCGCAGACGACATCGGCAAATCCTCTAGGAAAGCTAGTTGCTGCGACGTCTTCATAAATCGGCACTCCCGGCCAATGCTTTGCGAGAACCTTGCGGCAAAACGGATCTATCTCGCAGAAGGCGATTGTCTTGAAGCCGCCCGTGCGCTCTAGCCCGAGGCTGAAGCCGCCAATGCCTGAAAAAAGATCGAGTACTGTGAGCATTCATTGTGTCCTCAACGCCCGTTCTGTTTTCCGCGCCACCCGTACCCCAGCCTTACGCAAGTCCTTGACCATGCCGAGGGCTACAGCCTTGAACTTCTCGCGCTCTAGGCGGCGGAGGATGCTCTTGCGCTTGGATTGATAGGGGCCTGTGGTCGGTTCCATCACTCACCTACTGCATCGAGATAGGTTTGCACGATGGCTTCGCGTTCCTGGCGTTCGGCCTTGTCCTGCTTGCGGATTTTGACGACAGCCTTTAGCGCCGGAACGTCGTACCCATTTGCTTTTGCTTCCGCGTAAATCTCTTTGCGGTCCTGCTGGACAGCGAGAAGGTCCATTTCGATACGCTCGACGCGATCAACGATAGATTTGATTTGGCCTGTGGAGTTGTGCCCGATGGTCATTTATTGATCCCCTTGGCGTGTCCCCCGCCACGTGGGGCGCAGCGGGGGAAGTTCAGCCATCTGACGTGCACCGGGAGGCCGTCCCGGCTGCGGATTGGCCCTAAGGGCTAATTACGGTCGGTCTGCACCGGCATAGTCGGTGTCATCGCGCATTCGCATTTCACGACGAATGGCCGCGCGCACTTTCAGCCGAAGCCAAACCGCGCGAAGGTGTCGATATATCCAGTTTCCCATGCCGTTCCCTCATTTCGCGGGCTTCGCGAAGCGCGCGCAAATCAGCCAGTTCTTGTTCAAGCTTGCGTTCCTGGGACACGACGTGTCTTTCGTATGCTTTCGCTATGCTGCGAAATTCAAACTCAAGAATGTGGTCCGTCAGGCGGTAGTAGATTTTGCGGACCTTGGAATAGCTGATACCGGATTCACGCGAGACGGCACCCAAGGCACCCTTGACGCGGCGTTGAGGCACCAACGGCAAAGCCATTTGCTTCACCATGTCGTTGCATTCATCGAGAACGGCGGACGCACAACTCATGCGGCGGTCCCCGTTATTTCGGTAGCGGAACGGTTCGTTTCGCATTCGGAACTCTCCAACGGTTTAAAAAAAAGACCGTTAGAGGGAGTTACGTTTTGTTCAGGAAAATTGAGACGCGCGAACGGGCCGAAGAACTGCTTGGCGGCTGTGTCGTAAGCCCGCGCCGCTTCTATCTCATGGTCAAAAGTGCCGAGGTGATGGCACTTGGATTCGTGGAAAATTTTAGAGCGCCACCGGATAATAGTTCCGGCCTTTCCTTCGTAGATAAATCTGGTGACGCCCTTAAATCTCGAGGTGCAATTTCTGCCTTTGTATTGGCCCTTGCGGCGGTTGTGCGCGTTTTGAGAGATCGTGCACACACGAAGATTTGCCCGCCGGTTATCCAGAGTTTGCCCATCGATATGGTCAACGGTCATGCCCTCAGGTGGGCGCATGAGAATTTCATGCATACAGGTCTTGGATTTTGCTCCCGGCAACGTCGTGCAGGCATAGATCAAGCCAACGCCCGTGGTGTGCGCGTACCAAGTATGGCCGCGAACAAGCTCCCAATCAGCGTCGTCAATTAGCGTGAATGCCCCGCGTGACAGCGCAACAAGTCTCATATCGCCGCCCCCGCCCTACAGAGGCTCACCACATGAAACGACTGGATGAAGTCATGGCCCGCGTTCTGAGAGACGCGTGGTGTGCGAAGAAAAAAACGCCGCAGCGACCGGACGCGCGGCGCGCGCGGGATTCCGATGGGGATCGGGGGCCGGACCCGCGCAAGGTCGATGGTCGCGCCCACGCTGAACTGCTGTTCAACAGGATGCCGCGAAAATAACGCAACTTTGCGCAGGGCGTGGGGTTGGGGGGTCATGTCGCCGCCTCACCCTCAGACAGCGTATTCAAATTCACCTTGCGGCCCCACTTGGAGCGCAGCGCGGCAAGCTGTCTTGCGTCGGGGTAAAGCTCGCCAGATTCCCAGCGGGAAACCGTGGCCTGCGTGGTCCCTGTCACCTCGGCAATATGAGCCTGGGTGACTTTCAAAATCTCTTTGCGGAGGCGTCGGAAAGGGGTCATGCGGCGAATATATACGCATACGAATAGACGATCAAGGGGATTAATTCGTCGGCGTATTCGACTCATACCGGGCGCGAATAGATAATATCGCTATGCAAAAAACAGAATTACAGAAGCGCCTCCCCTCTCTCCTAAAAGACCTGCGCATGGTCAAAGGGTGGGATCAAAACGCCTTCGCCCAGAAAATCGGCGCAAGTCAGGGGACCGTCAGCCGGTGGGAGTCGGGCAAGCAAGAGCCCGAGTACGAAGCACTGCGCGCTATTGCAGCCATAGCGGGAAAGTCTGTGGAGGCATTTCTAGGCTATTCGGTTCGGGTCGGAACCGTTAACCTTCTGCCAGTAACGGTAAGGGGGGCTCTAAAGGCTGGGGCTTGGGTTGAGGCGGTGGAATGGGCTCCGGACGAGCAATTTGAAATCATGGTGCCAGAAGATAAGCGTTATCTAGGATTAACTCACGCGGCCTTCCGAATCGATGGCCCGTCTATGAATAAGCTTTACCCAGACGGCTCCTACGTCATAGCCGTGCCGTGTATTGAGCTTCAGGGCGCTCCGCGCCCAGGGGATAAGGTGATATGCCAGCAGTCCCGATCCGGCCTTGTGGAGGCAACCGTAAAGGAGCTTGCGGTCTCGGACGGCAAGCAATACCTGTGGCCGCGATCAGATCACCCGGACCATCAAACGCCGATCCTGCTAGACGATTCGGCGGATGAGATCGTTATAACCGGCGTGGTTATCGGCTGTTACAGACGCGAGCGCGATTAGCGCCCAGCCTCTAGGGCAAGAGCGCCAATTACCCTGTAGTTAGTATCTTCTAAGAGGCGGTTGCATAGGCGCGCGATTTTTTATTCGTAAGCGCATATTTTCCTATTGACCCCGCATATTCGTATGCGTATAAATGCTCCATCACACCGGAGCCGCTGGGCTCCCCACAGATGGAGCGATGAAATGAAGTTTCAGATCAAGGCGCGGTGGTCCGATGAAGTCCGGTTCGAATGTGAACTGGATGCGTCGTTCGAAAATCAGTCGTACGGCATTCAGCGTGGGGCGGCGATTAAGCTGGCAGTTAAAGCGGGTGCCAACCTCGCGGGTGCCAACCTCGCGGGCGCCAACCTCGCGGGTGCCAACCTCGCGGGCGCCAACCTCGCGGGTGCCGACCTCGCGGATGCCTACCTCGCGGGTGCCAACCTCGCGGGCGCCAACCTCGCGGGTGCCGACCTCGCGGATGCCAACCTCGCGGGTGCCAACCTCGCGGGCGCCGACCTCGCGGGTGCCGACCTCGCGGATGCCTACCTCGCGGGCGCCAACCTCGCGGGCGCCAACCTCGCGGGTGCCTACCTCGCGGATGCCTACCTCGCGGATGCCTACCTCGCGGGTGCCGACGGCGAAAAACTAACGCTCGTCGGACCTCGCCCCGCTTTATGGTTCGGCCCCATCGGTTCCGAACGGCGCACGGTTTACGCCTATCTCACAGATCGTGGGATTTACGTCCGCGCCGGATGCTTTTTCGACACGCTCGAAGCCTTCAAGGCGAAGGTCATTTCAACGCACGGATCGAACGAGCACGCGAAGGAATACGCGGCCTTCACCGCGCTTGCTGAATGCCACTTCGCTTTGTTCCCCGCCGAAATCGAGAAGGCCACCTAGCCATGAACCACATTCCCCACGCGCCAGCCGTTTCCCCCACGGCAGCGCCAGCGCCCGCCGCTTCAGCCCCAACTCCGTCAGCGGCGGGCGCGCACCTTTCAGCAGGAGAACGCGTCATGTCGGATTACACCGGCCAGAACCCGCGTTTCATCAATGCGGACCTTGTGCACCTTGAGACGGCGCGCAGCCAGCTTGAAGCGGTTATCGGCGCGATCACGGCCCTCAAGGACAACAGCGCGATCCTGTTCGCAACGAAGGGCGCACTGGATGACCTGATTAACGGTCTTACCGACAGCAAGAGCGACGTGTCCCACGCCATAGCGTGTGCAGAGGATGCGGTGACGATGCGGGCTGCGGCGGAATGAGAATGCTCGACGGCTATCTCATCCCAGCGACCCGCGAAGAATACTACGCCGTTGCGGCGTCGGTGAAACGGGAGCGCGGCGGCGAACGATGCCTGACATTGGGCGCAACGCTATCCGCATCGCACGGAACGGATTGGGGCGGTGGTCCAATAATGATGACGACATGGGAGCTTGATGACTACCCGCTTCTGCGGGTCGAGCAAACCAACCCCGGCGAAACCCTCACGTATGACCAGCGAGACGTTTGGAAATATTGGATCAATGCCGACCACGCTTGGCGTGCGGGCAAGCAGAAACAGCCAGCGGAGTGAATGGAATGACAAAGTTTATCGACGTGACGGCCCAAGACATGCACGGCGCAACGGTGCAGTGGCGGGAGTATATCACCAAAAACCTTGGCTATGACCATGGCATTACGTGTTCCGTTTCGGTGAGCAATGGCAAATGCGAGGTGTTTATGAGCGGCACCGACGCCTTTCAGGAGGCGGCGCGGCCTTACGGAAGTGACCACGTTGGCCGCCTTTTCTTGGTCGAAAACCACGCCCAAGACGACGAATGGGACGCCATTTGCAAGAGCGTTTGGCAACGCCTGAAAAAGGCCATGCCTCGCGACGAACGCGAGTTGCGCGCCAGCATGAAAATGATGGGCGGCATTATCGAGCGCGCCCCGTCGTTCACGTCCGCTGTCGGCAAGATGATCGCGGAACGGATCAAAGCAACGCGCGACGAAGCAACCAAGCACATGATCGAGCATCATGGCTGGCAGGTAGCGGAGTGAATCAGATGAGCAAGCACACACCTGCACCCCCATACAGCGACGGTAAGGGGAGGTTTATGAAGGTTCTTACGCACGATGACCGCAATGAAATCCCCGATGGTTTTGCGGCCCTGAGTTTGACAAACGCGGGATGGGTTGGAACGAACAGCGGATGGCCTTTCGTCGGGCAGCCTGCGCTTTTCCCTGAAGCACAGGCGGACGCAATGGCAACGGTCTGGAACGCCTTCAGGCTTTACGCAGTTGCAGACAACATGCCCCATCCAGAAGCTCTATCTGACGAAATTTGGCAATGGATTGGGCAGAAACCTCCGCAGTTAAACCCATTACGAAGCCGGTTTGAACGCATCAGAGCAGAAGCCCCGGCCATGCTGGAGGCGCTGCAACGGTGTCTCACAGACCTTGAGTGGCTGACGGGCAACAATCCCGATTGCATGGGATGGGTTGGTCACAACGACGAAGGTGGACCGTGGCCCGAGGTTGAGGAAAGGGCCGCTAAATTACGCGCCCTCATAGCCCGCATAGACGGGGAGGCGTGAGCCATGATCCGCACAGCCTTCGAAGCCCTCGTATTCGCATCCCTCATGGCAACGCTCTTTGCGGGGTCGGTGGTGCTGGACGCGGTGATGAAATGAACAAGATTACGCCCTCTCAAATCCGCGCAGCCTACGATA
Organism: uncultured Candidatus Saccharibacteria bacterium; assembly: GCA_964474375.1. Lineage (GTDB taxonomy): Bacteria > Patescibacteriota > Minisyncoccia > Phycocordibacterales > UBA9973 > 2-01-FULL-33-17. The sequence goes on along the minus strand of CAYYSG010000004.1, from coordinate 30,933 downwards.
GCCAAGCGCCCCATTCTGAGCCGTTACCGCACGACGGCATTCAGGATGGCTTGTACTTTGGCCTGCCATTCGAGGAATACTTGGCCGAGCGCCGCCTCTCGTTTCACGGCTGCAAGCACATTCTCGTTTCCCCATTGACCTTTTGGTCACACTGCGTCGACCCGACACGCGAGGACGTCGATACCAAGGCCCGCATGATTGGTCGCGCTTTCCATGCTCGGATCCTTGAAGGCGAGGCGGTGTTCAAGACCCTGTTCGCGGTGAAACCGGAGAACGACGGGGAATACGCCGAAGGCGGCGAGCGGCTGCGGGAAATGTGCGGCGACCTTGGCTTGAAGAAAAGCGGCACCATCGCTGAAATGTGCGCCCGCATTCTCGAAGCCAATCCGGAGGCGAAGCTTTGGCCGGAACGCATGAAGGCCTTTTACGCAGAGAACGCTGGCAAGGACCTTTTGACCGACGAACAGTGGCGCCAGATCGAAATCCCGGCGCGCACCATCCATATGCACCCCGAGGCGCAGAACGCCTTCCGTGGCGGACACGCGGAGGTTTCCGTTCTGTGGACCGACCCGGCAACCGGCGTGCGGATGAAATGCCGCGTCGACTATTTGAAGATCAAATCGAACGTGGAATTGAAGACGTTCTCGAATCAGCAGGAATTGCCGATTTCAAAGGCCGTTGCGCGCGCCGTCACCGGCCGCAAATACCACATGCAGGCCCGCATACAAATTGAAGCGATCGAGCGCGCCAAGCAGTTCGTGGCCGAAGGCAACGTGCACGGACCAGTGCCGGCTGACTGGCTCAAAGCCTTCGCCGAGCAGCCAGAGCATCAACTGGTTTGGGTGTTCATTCAGCAGGGCGCGGTCCCAGAGGTGCGCCTTCGTAAGTTCGCCCGCCACGTTCGCGGCGCTACCAGCGGCGCTACGGAGAACCTGCTCTGGACACACGGTTGGGACTGTTACCGCGAGGCCCTGCGCATCTACCGCGAATGTATTGAACACTACGGGCCCGACCCAAGCGTGCCATGGCTTTCCCCCGAACCAATGCGCCCGTTCCAAGACGAAGAATTTGGGGCCTGGGCCTTCGAATAGGAGACGCACAAATGACATTTTCAATCGTAAAGGCCGAACGCAAGGCCACCCCGGCGCTGATTGGGCTTTGGGGCCCGTCCGGTTCCGGCAAGACCATGAGCGCCCTGCGGATCGCGCGGGGGCTGGTGGGCCCCAAGGGCAAGATTGGCATGATCGACACCGAAAACCGCCGCGCCGAGTTTTACGCGAACGTCGCGGGCGGGTGGGATCATCTTGACCTTCAGCCGCCGTTTGGCCCCTCGCGCTACACCCAGGCGTTCAAGTCGTTCGAGGATGCGGGGCAATATGGCTGCATCATCGTGGACAGCATGAGCCACGTTTGGGAGGGAGAGGGCGGCGTTCTGGATATTGCCGGGGCCAACAGTTCCACCGGCCTTCAAAAGTGGAATGCTCCTAAGACCGCATACAAGCGAATGCTTAACGGGCTGTTGCGGGCTCCGTTTCACGTCATCTTCTGCCTGCGGGCCAAAGAGGCCGTGCGCCAAAAGGGGCGCGGCAAAGATGCTGAGATTGAAAGCCTAGGTCTCGCGCCAATCTGCGAAAAGCATTTCATCTACGAAATGACCGTATCCGTTCTGCTCGGGCCCGATCATCGGCCCCTGCACAAGGAAACGGACCGCTTTCGCTGCTCGCCGGACGTGCCGGCAGTAAAGGCCCCGGATGAGATTTGGGGGGCGATCAAACCGGGAGAATATTTGTCGGAGGAAACGGGCGCAACAATTGCGGATTGGGTCAACGGCGGGGCGACGTTCGATCAAGACTCCGAAAAGCTAAAGCGCACAGCCCGCGACGTTGCAACGCTTGGCATGGCACGCCTGGAACAGCATTGGGGTTCACTGAATAAGGCTCAGAAGAAAATACTTCAGCCGCACCTGGAAGAATTTAAGGGCATCGCCGCCAAGGCAGACGAGGAAGCCGTCCACGACGACGTTGAGGAAGGGCCCGGAGACGATCCGTTCGCGGACAGATTCAGCACGGCGGCGGCATAACTCATGAGCCTCCCCCTTCGCCAGTACAAAGCGCAGACCAAGAAGATTCGCCCGCGCACAAAGCCCCGGAGGCAGAAGGCCATCCGCTGCCGCCCGCATGTGAATTGGGTGATTGGCGGCGATTGGCGCTGCATTCTTGCTGGCAAGGTTTCCAACATCACCGGGAAGCCGCACGTCTGTTGCGGACGCCTGGACCCTCACCACAGCCCCACGCGCGGCGCTGGTGGAGGAGATAACAACGTCTCCCCGATCTGCCGGGCCGGTCACAGCCTACTCGATTCATGGGCCCGCAGCGAAAGCAGCGTTGAGGACGAATACGGCGTGTCCTTCAGCGAGACGGGGGATTCGCTTTGGACCATATCCCCACACGGCCAGCGGTATCGCATGGCTAAAATGAAGCAGGAGACGTGATGAAACAGCGCGGAGAAATTGGCCGCTACCTAGACCAGCTTTTGCTAGACCGGGGCTGGCATCAAACCGATCTAGCGGAGCAGAGCGGGATATCCGTAGCGTTTATCTCTGAAATTATGAGGGGCGGAAAGAACATCGCGCCCGAGACAATCGAGAAGATTGTCGTGGCCTTAGAAAAGAGCAAGCGGTTGCAACGGCCCATTCGTAACCGGCTGCATTTCGAGGCCGCTACCAAGGCTGGATATTTGATCGAGGAGCGCGTCCCATGACCCATGCTGCGTTAATCCACCGCCTTGAGACAGAAGCCCCCACGAGAGTTAAGGCGCAGGAGTCCGGCAATGTCTGAGCGGGTGGACCTGAAAGCGTTGAGGGAAGTTGCGGAGAAGGCGTGCGACGATCCGCGCGTTCGCTTAGATAACCAAGACTACGCAGAGGTAACGCAAAGCGGCGGCTTTCAAGCGATGGTCGCCACGGATGCGGACGCGCAATTCATGCTGTTGTTCGACAAGAAGGTGGCCCTAGCCCTGCTCACCGCCGTTGAGGCTGCGCTTGAAGTGGAGCGGATGAGAACGGCGCTAAACCGCCGAGTGCTGGAGAACAGGCCGCAGTCGGAAGACAAGGTATTATTCGAACATCTTGGCCGCGCCGTCGAAGCCCACACCGCAGCCCTCGCACCTTTTAGGGAGTCAGGACGATGAAACAAAAGAAAGAAAACAGCACAAGTAGGACGCGGTGGATGATTCTTCCCCCTGACGGAGATTGGGCTGAGTACACGTCGCGGTGGACCAAGCGCCAGTGCATCTACGATTTTGTGCGCGATTGCCAAGCACTTTACCGCAGCCCTCCATACGCGCCCACATGGAAGGGTCTGGAGAGGGAGGGGTATCGGTGCTTGCGCGTGAAAATCGTGGAGTCGGACCAATGAAAAAGAAGCAGCCCAAGACGTTCCGGGTGTGGGCGATCAAGCACAGCGCATCGGCTAATCGCTGAAAAGGTAGCAACATGACCTCCCTCCCCGACCTAATCTCCCGTATCGAGCGCGGCCCGATCACGCGGGAACTGAATGACGAGGTGCTGCTGGCGCATGGCTATATGCGGCGAGAAGGTAAATCGTACTGGGAACTACCTGACGGGTCTTACGTGCTTGCTATGAATGCCCCACTCGACAACCTCCAAGACGCCGTGGACATGTTGCCTGAAGGCGCATTATGGGTAGTGGGTTCTATGGAGCTTGGCCCTTTTGCAAGCGTGATACTCCCAAAAGATGACGGTAGTTATATCGGCCAAAAACGCCACCAAGGGGAACACGAAAACCCCGCCGCCGCCCTCAGCGCAGCCACGCTCAAGGCTGTAGCAGGGAGCGCCGCATAGATGTGCGACTTTCAAAACGGCACATGGGAATGTCGCGGCGACGGATACCTTTGGGACGCCGATAGCGATGGGTACGACCCTAACGATCGCTCCTATCCGTGCCCCAAGTGCAATACGGCTGGATACCTTGCCGACGCCAAAGAAGAAGCCGAGTCCACGTCTTTCGTGAGCAACAACGCGACGATTTTTCTAGAAGGTAAGGGATACCTGACGGGTGCCGACATTTGGGAAAGGTGCGTTCGGGCCGCGATTGAATGCAATGAGGCCGAAGCCAACAAGGTGCTTTCAAAAATAGGCACCGTGAACGCCCTGACAGAAAGAGAGGACGAAAACGGCGACCCAATCCTAATGATATTTATTTATCCATCTGAGGCTGTAGCAGAGAAGGAGGGCGGGAAGTGAGCCTCCAAGATGAATTTGACGACTACGATGATAGCGAGTGCGCGAACTGTGGTGGCGAAGGTTTTGTGTCGTCGTGCTTCCAGGAATTTGCGTGCATGTACCCCGATGAAGGATGCGACGCCTGTACGCGCGCTTGCGACTGGTGCCGCCCCACCACCCCGCAGGAGCAGCCATGACCGACTGGGTATGGGTTGTTCTCGGCTACTACAGCGACGGCAGCGACCGGGGACGCCAGACTCTGTTAGCTGCATTCAAGACGCAGCGCGCGGCCGAGAGGCTCAAGGAACTTGTCGATCAGACGACGCCTTCAAAGACCATTGAGGTTGTTCCCATGGAGTTAGAGCCATGACCACCGACGCAGCCGTGAAGGCACATGACGCAGCGAGGGTCGAGACGGTCGCCCGCGCAATCTTTGACTCGCTCAAAGGCGACGTGCATTGCACCGAATGGGACTTTGGTAAGGGTCCTCAGAACATCGACGATGAAACCAAGGAGCGGTATCGAAAAATGGCGCGTGCCGCAATCCTCTCACAGTGGCGGGAGGCGTGTGACCGAGCCGCTAAGATTGCCGACCTTCATTCCAAGACGTTTGATCTTCACTCCGCGCGGGCAGCCGCCGACCGCAACTTTGAGGATAGCATTGCATACGCCAACAGGAGTTTGGCTGCTGCGAGGGTTGCAACCTCTATCCGCGCCGGGGCTGAGGGGGAGGGAGAGACGTGATGCCAAGTCTTGACGGATACCGCCTTGACGAACGCTTAGGCTTAGAGCGCCCCCAGGCCGCAGCTTACGTGAACGCCTCCGAACGCCTTTTCGATCAAATGGTTGCCGATGGTAGGATGCCGCAACCCCGCCAGATGAACACCAAAATCGTGTGGGACCGAGACGAGTTGACAATGGCTTTCAAGGCGTTGCCTCATAGGGAGCCGGAATCGAAGGCTATGCCGCCCGGTAATCCGTGGGACACTAAATCGCTGAGGGCCGTGTGAAACGCATCAGATTGCCGAGCGGACAGGGGGTTGTGGAGTTGCGCTATCTCTACGCCGACTTTGACCGGCATGGCAATCAACGCTGGTATGTGAAGCGCAAGGATGCGCGCAAGATCAGGCTCACGCTCTCCCCCGATGGATCTGAGGCCTTCCTTGAACAATACCGCGCCGCGCTGAATGGGGTTTCACCGAAAGCCCCAAAGGTAAATCGGCCGACAATCAAGACAACGCATGAGCCGGGATCGCTTCGCTATCTTTTCACTCGCTACTTTGAAAGCGCCGAATTTCGCAGACTGAGCGCGCGGACAAAGATGGTCCGGCGTGCTATACTTGAGGGCATTTGCGAGGAAACAATTTTCAGCGACGTGCCGACCGGATCGTTGCCCTACGCCATGATGGAGCCGCGCCACGTTCGACAAATTCGTGATGTGAAGGCCGAACTTCCGGAGGCCGCAAACGCAAGGGTAAAGGCTCTCCGGCAGGTGTTTAAATGGGCCACAGACGACACCGTTAAAATGGCCGACACCGACCCATCAAAGGCCGTGAAGTACCTGCAAGGCAATCCCGAGGGCTGGCACGCGTGGACGATTTCAGAGATTCACCAGTATTGGAAAGCCCATCCCATTGGAACGAGAGCGAGGCTTGCGCTTGACCTCCTGCTTTTCACGATGGTCCGTCGTTCCGATCTTGTAAAGCTTGGCCCGCAGATGGAGAGCAATGGAAGCTTGAGGTTTAGAGAGACGAAGGGCCGTGACCGGATCATCAAGGACCGGGAGATACCAATTCTACCGCCCCTACGCGCCTCTATCGACGCCACGAAGTCAGGACACCTCGCCTACCTCATTACGCAGAGCGGCAAACCCTTCACAGCCAACGGCTTCGGCAACTGGTTCAAGAAGCAATGCCGCGCCGCTGGGCTAGACCATTGTTCGGCCCACGGCATGAGAAAGGCCGCCGCTACGATAGCTGGGGAGCAAGGGGCAACCACCCTCGAACTGCAAGCCATGGGCGGATGGACAACCCTAAAAGAGCCCGAGCGATACACCCGGACAGCGAACAAGAAAAAGCTGGCCGCAGGTGCCATGCACAAGGTCATTCCAGAACAAAACGCGGACGAAAGTTGCCCACCTGAATCCGACATGGCGGAAAGTGGGAAAGATTCACCCTCTAAGGCATTGAAAACATGAGAGCGAAAAAAGGTATGGTGCCCAGGGCCGGAGCGCCCCAGGTGTTATATTTCAACGGCTTGGCATATGGTGGGCAAGCGAACGGGCGCACCAAAGATCAATGGGTTGCGTGGGGTTGTTGCCCACTTTTCGGCGCGTCTCCTGTGGGGAGTGGGGTGTGATGTGGAGACCAATCACGAAAGATCAAAAGAACGGCCACGCGGTTTTGCTCAAGTTCAAAGATGATATCGAAGTGCCCGGCAGGCCCGACGTTAAGCAATGGAACGGAATCATTTTCGTCGGGCGCAATAAACTGTGCGACGATGGCTATGACATGAATTGGAACTTCGCCGCGCCAGTCGGGATGGGCGGTTTTCCTGATGAGTGGCTTGAAGGTTGGCTACCACTTCCGGGCGCAGAAAATTTGCTAGCCCCTCATACGTAAGGAGAGTGAGAGAATGGACCCGCGCCACGCACTGACGGAGGATAGAGGATGAACCCTTCTCGACTTCCATCATACGGCGCGCGTGCGCCAAATGATTTTTCCATCCCACGCCGCCCCACACCGCCACACGCCATATTCGTGACGCCACGAAAATGGTCTGTGGGACTCACCGCCCCACCTGCCCCGCCCAGTCCACGCACTGCCTCACGATAGCCGCCAGCTTATTAGCGTCAGCCCCTATTGCGGCCAGATCGCCAGCAGCCGTTGGAGGTAGTCCTGTTTCGCTTCCGGGGGCACTTCCTTCAGGAACGCTGGAATGAGGGGCGGTTCCTGGCAACTGGCAATGAGAATATCGCGCTTGGGCGAGGCGCAGCCTGCGGTCAAACTCACGCACAGCAGCGTTGCGGCTGCTTTCAATAGCGGCGACTTCTTTCGCATGTTCTGCATCCCTATTCCTTGTAGCAATGGCGGCGGCCTGGGCCTTGGCTGCGTTCTCAGCGTCTATGCGGGCCTTCTCGCGGGCGGCGGTGGCGTTGGCTTCGGATTTCTCCGCATTCCACCGTACATGCACGTTTGCCGCAGATTGATAGGCGCGAATCTCACCGTAGATAAGGGCGGCGATTAAGCCTCCAAGGAGTATCCAGGGGCTTGGAATGCGGGGGAGGGTCACGCGCCGCGCCCAGGCCTACCGCGAGGGTCGCCGTTTTCGCGGATATGATCCTCCATTTTCATCAGTTCCCATTTCGCACGCTCAAGGAAATACAGAACCTCTCCGCTGTCGGCTTGGCTCGATGCAAAGTAAAACTCGCCGTCGCTGTCGAATCCTACGATGACAACGCGCTCTAGGCCATACTCTGCCGCACCCTCTAATGCGCGATCAGGGCTTGTGTCGCGCGTGGTAATAAATTGGCCCCTGACAACTTCACCCATTAGGCCGCCTCCTCTATTCCTGATAAGCACAAATCCCTCTCCGCCTCCCGCCGTCTCGTCAGCCCCGGCAAAGGCACAAGCACACCAGCCATGCGGACCTTGTTCCACAGCGGCAACGCATGGCACGCCCCGACAAGGTCGCCCTGCAAAGCCCTACGGCTCATGCTGGAGCCACAGAAGGCGGTCGTGCCCACGTTGTAGGCCGCGCTTAAAAATGCAACGTAAGACTCATCGGGCACGTCTGCCGGCAGGCACTTGTCTATGGCGCGCGAAAACTCCGTGAGCGTGGCAATCAGCATCGCGTCGCATTGTTCAACCGTGGCCGTGTCGCCAAGTTTTACCCCTCGCGTTTCGCCGTAGCAGATCGTTGGCACTTGAGGCCCGTAGTCGAGATAAGCCACCGTCCGTAACCCTTCAAAGCCCGCGACGCACGCAACCACGGCAGCGGCTACCTTGTGCGACCGTTTGACCCTCGGGAGGCTACGCGTCATTCGCATCCTTCTGCGCTGTCACGCGCGCACCTAGGGCTGCGATGGAAGCGATTACGGATAGGCCAGCAAACACACCACGCGGCATCGCATCCCCGAACAGCGGTAGAGCCACCTCAAGGCCCGTCAGAGCCCCGGCAAGGATGATGAACCGGATCGACCACGCCCTGCGGATCACGCGCTTCCAGTCGGGCAGGAGGTTCATGGCGTGCTCACCATCTTGGCCGCTAAGTTCGAGGCCACAGCGATGCCCTTCGTAATCAGCCACGCCAGCCCCGCCACAAAGGCCGCAATCACAGCGCCCCAAGTCGTCTTGCGGACAAACTGTGTCCCGAGTCGGGTATCCGTCAGCCAAGACCAGTTATCCTTGATCGCCTTCCGGCCATCGGGTGTGGATATGTCGGCACCGAGAATTTCAAAGATGCGCTCAACGTCACTTTCCCCACGCATTTCCAACGCCTTAACGGCTGCGCGGGTCGTGATTTCTTCCAGTTGCTCCTTATCCATGGCGAACGTCACGCTTGCCACCGGAGGCCATACCTGCCCATTTTTCTCGCGCTCTCATCGGCAAACTCCTATTTGCCTGTGGGGGAAGTCGTCACCGGGATCTGTCCAACCAGGCCCGGTGGCGCGCTCTAATTTTCGTTCGTCTTTCGGCCCTTCGGTGTTAGCCTTGGGCAATGTGGTTCGTCTTTCAAATCGCCGTCACCCTCGGGACGTATTGGTTTCTTCAGACCAATCTAGACCCCACGCAGGATTACGGTTATGCGCCGGGTGCCATGTCTGTCGGTGCGGCATTGGTCGCCACGGTGTTCCTCGGTTTTCTGATCGACAAAGCAAAATCATTCTCTGAACGCCTGCGTTTCAAGCGCGACAAACCGGCCAACAGCGTCGGCGGCCTCCTTGGTTCCTGGCTTAAGCCGCGAAATCCTGACAAGCTCATCGACACTGTCGGTTCGCGCAAAAATCTCCGCTAGTTTTCCGGTGTTGCGGCCAAACCGCAAATCGCGCAAAGCCTCATCAATCCAGTTGATCACGCGCGGTCCTGCCCCACCGCTCAGGCGCGCAGCCGTGGCGATGTTCTCGCTTGTGGCCGATCCAACCGGAAGGCGACGGCTTTGAGCCTCGAAAACCTTCAAGGTGTTCTCAAGGGCATTCCACCGCTTTGACCCACTCGGCAACGCATTGAAGGCAGCGCGAAGGTTGGCCTTCGCCATCGGCGTTCCGGCAATTGCGGTGTAGAACTTTCCGCCTGCGTTTTCGATGTTGCCAGAGGCAAGACGCTTCATAGCTGTATCCATCGTCGTATCGACGTAAGCCCCAATCCACTTAGACACCGCCTCTGGATTCTCCCGCGAGAGTGTGCGCATGGCTTTCGATACGGTGTCGGGGCGTGCGTTTTCGGGGCTGAGTAGCGCCGTCGCCTGCCCTTTGATCGTGGGTTTTGCGCCACCTCTCGGGATTAGGTCCCCAACAGATTCCGCCACAGCTTTGACGGCGGGTGTCTCCTGCTGATAAACCGCGCGGCCCATGGCGATGTTTTGGCTTCCTCTCGAAAGCGCGTTTCCAAGCTGGGAATTGATGGGCCTAAGGATGCCTTTAACTTCTTTGTCCAAAGCGCCCGGCTCTAGTTTTGTCTTGCCGATGGCGTCTCGGGTTTCCTTGTAGATCGCGTCTAACGGGCCGACGCGCGCTTCGCCTTGGGCGATGGCACTTGTCACCTTGTCTTTGTACGCAATCAGTTGCTTGCCGATGCCGCTCTCTGTTCCGACCTTTGTGAGTTGGTCATCAATGGTGGCAATCACGTCATCGAGAATCGTCGCCGGGACGGCCTCTGTTGCGGCTTCCCTATAGAAGGGGCTTGCAGCGTCTGTGCGTGCCCTTTCAACGCGGCCCGTCGCTGCCTTCGCAGCGGACGCAATCCCCTGCTTCGCCTCTCTCGGGGCGACGGAAGGCGCGATTTCCCGCGACACATTCCGCACGGCTGCATACTGCCCAGCCGGGCGAGTCTGCACCATTTCATTCAAAGGGCCGCCTGCCCGCGAACGCTCTACCGTGCGCTGAAGGCGCAACAGTTCTGGCGAGTTCAAAGCCTCGGGGCCAGTGACAGGCGAACCAATGGCGCGGCCCGTCTGCTGTACTCGCAACGCCTCATCGACCTGTCGCGGGGCCGTGTCGCGCATGGCATTCCGCACCAGAGAATCAACGCCCGGCGTGAATCGGGAAAGCGCATAAGGAATGCCGCCGCCAGCGATAGCCCCGATGGCAGGGGCGACCTTTGATTCGGGGAAAGCTTGCGATCCCGCTTCAGATCCAGCGCCAGCGCCAAACCCCATCGCCAAGGACAGCGGACGTAGACCACCAGACATGACCCCAGCCGTCAAACCCTCGACGCCAGTTTGGGCAATTTTGCCAAGCGTGCTTTCGGCCTGCCTTTCGGGAAGCCCAACGTCTTGAAATATAAACTTCCGCGCATCCGCCGAGGTGGGGGTCAAATTTAGCGCCTGATAGGCATCTTTAATAACCCCCTCCGGTAAAGCGCCAGCAACCATGCTGCGCACGTCGCCAGGAAGGCCAATGGCACCTGAGACGCCGCGCGCAACGCCTGTTAGGCCCTTTTCTAAGACACCACCAACCGCGCGCCCGGCAGATTTCACCCGGTCCATTGCGGAGGGTTCCGATGTTTTTGGCGCGCTGGCGTTGCTTTGAACATACGCCATCACGTCCTGTTCGGTCGCGCCTTCGGGCGCGTTGACTTCATATTCGACGCCATCAGGGCCGGTGACGATATATTTCGCCATTACGGGCCAACCCTTTTAATTGACCATCCTGATGGAACAGCGGGAGGCGCGGTCGGGGCTGTAGTTTCGGCTTCCGGAAAAAGGCTATTCTTCTCCGAATAGTCTGCAAGTTCGTCATAGAACCCGTAGTCAAACCGTCCGTTGTTTTTCTTCATGTAGTCGCGCGCCATCTTGGCGACTTCGATGTTGCGCTTGTTCAGGCGCTTCCAATAGTCGACCAAAAGCTTATTGCCGCCCGGCGTAGTTTCGAGGCCCGGAACCATCTGCACAAGGAACTCACGGTCTTTGTCCGACATTGCGCCGGGCATACCAGCACCGCCAGCGGGGTTGCGAAGTTGAAGGGCGATTTCATTCGTAATAGCCGCCGCCGCCTGGGCCGGGGCAACGTCGTCGGTGATTCCCATGGATTCAAGGTCCATGCCCGCACTCTTGGCGGCCGACTTAAGCTGCGTTGTGGTGCCTTTGAACGCGCCGGTATCCAGGGTTTCGAGAAGCCCACCGAGCCGGTCGAATTTGCCCAGCGAAGTCTGGGCCGCCGTTCCTGCCCGCTGAAGATTCGAAAAATCCTCCGCAACCAACTTGCCAATTTCTTCCATGTATTTCACATCGCCCTTTGCATCGGGCATGTTGACGTTGGTGACGCTGTTGGGGCGTAGCGTGGCCTGGCGGATAAATTCCATGAATTGAGGCGTGCCCGGCTGGTAGCCCGCCAAAACCGCGCGGCGCTCAACGTCAATTTGCTTGGGCTCTGTCGGGGCTGCTTCCACCAGCGTTTTGTAGGTATCACCATCAACAACGCGGTCTGTCGCCCCGACCACCATCGGTTTATTCTTCTGCGGGAACTGCTTGGCCAGAAGCTGCTTTAGCGCCTCATCGCGGAACCCCGGCATCTGAGACAGCATCCGCAACTTCGCATCCGGCGCAACGTTCGTCATCTGCGCCGGGGCGTTTTGTCCTACCGTGCGTCCGTTGACCTGAAACGCCTTTGTCGCGGGCGTACCGATCTGTGGGGACATGAGGCGCATCAGGAGCGCGTCTTGCTCCTTGGCCTGACGCTCGGCTTGCTCCCGGTCCTTCATCTGCTGGAAGGCGTCCTGCATGGTGAGGGTGGAGCGGAGATACGTAGGGTCTTGGCTGCGTGCAGAAGCAACGCCGCTCATCAAGAGGCCGAGTTTTTCGAGGGTGTTTGCCATTAGAACTTCAGCCCCAGGCCGCCCAGGCCCGTCATGAGAGGCCCGAGCGTGCCGAGTAGGCCGCCACTGCCGGGTTGAATTTGCGTGTTGAAACCGCTTGTGTTTTCGCTCTGCGTGCCCGTCTCGGTCCCGCCAAACAGCGGCGCGAACTGTTGCAGCCAATCGAGGTTCTGGCCCTGGCCGGTTGTGCCCATGCCGAACATGCCGCCCGCGAGGTCCTGGCCGACGCCGAGATTCAGCACGCCTAGGTCCGCGAGGGTTTTGGCAACGCCGTCGCGCTGGTCGTTGTACTGCATCCCCATATTCGCATCGAACATGTTGCGCTGTTGCTGTTGCTGATTATTGAACGTGGACGCCGCCAAGTTGGCCGACTGGTTGGCCTGCTGTGCGCCAATGTCGCGGTTGGCGTCCTGCATCCCCAATCCCGCAGCCGTGTTGAAGCCTTGCGCGCGAAGTCCACCCGACGTTGCCCCGACCGTGCGCAGGTAATCATCAGCCACGGCGGCTTCACGCAAAGCATGACGCCCGCCACCGAAAGCACCCGACGCCGCCTGTTGCATATTTGACGCGTTTTGCGTGGCGCCGAATTGGCGCTCAAGGTCGCCCAAAGCAGATTGCACCACTTGATCCTCGAAAGGATTGCGATACTGATCCATGAACTTCGCGCCCTGCTGTGCGCTAATCTGATCCGCGCTGACGTTTGCGGGCGTGGCGTAGGCCGTGGGGTCAAGTTGTGTCAGGTTCCGCAAGGTCGGGGCTTCGCGGTTCGCAAGGGTGTCTTGGAAATACCCCGTCGTCATTCCCAGGTTCGCAGGGTCGGGATTGCCCATCATTTTAGTGTACCAATCCATCCCGCCTTGCTGGGCCGGATTGAATCCACCCGTGCCCGGCTTGAAGCCAAAGAGGTTTTCAAGGTAGCCCTCGGGTGCGACCGGCGTGAAACTGCTGGACTGCGTGCCGGTGCTGGTTTGGCTAAACGGCGTCTGCGTGGCCTTCGGGCCAGAGCCGAAGATTGAACTGAGGATGCCCATTTATCTCACCATTCCGGTTCTACGAACGTCGATTTTGATTTGCCCCGTGCGCATGAATGCGGGGGCGGAATTGCCTTGAAACTTCAGTTGGATTTGTCGGCCCGTGATTCTGTAATCCGCGCGCGTGGTCGTGCTGGTAACAGGCTGGGTTTGCTCTACAGGTGTCGAGTTGGGGTACAGGTACGCCATCATCGTCACGTCGCAGCCGCCCTCGAAATCATCGAAGTCGGGAATCATTCCAAGCACGCGCATCAACTCGTTGCCGTCGCTGATATCGATGGCCCCGGTTGTCAGTGACCACACAAGGGCGTTGCCGTTATCGCTGGCCCCTTTTTCTTGGTAGTAGAGTTGCCCGTCCGTCGCCGCCGCGATGGGAAACTGCGCCCCACCCGAATCAATCCAAGCCGTGCGGTCGAACGTGCCGAGCGAATAGGCGTTGTCCGCCACGCTATAAAGGACGTAGCGGGAGCACTCGTTTCCATCGCGCTTATCGGGGTAGAGCCAGCCGACTTCCTTGAAGGCGGAATTGGCGAAGGCGTAGACCTTTTCGCCCTGAGACAGCGCCATGTTGTCAAAAATGAATTTGCGGATCGGGCTGAAAAGAGGCTCAGGAGCCGTTCCTGTGTAGCGGAAGAACTCGCCGGTATTGGCCAACCAGTAAGCATTGCCGGCAAGCATGACAGGCGCATGTGAGCCCATCGGGCCACAGCCCGCCCCGGTGAAGTCGAAGCGATAGACCACATTCGGGTCGGGAATGTAGCGGCCCACATAAAGGCCCTTATCGGTCCAGACGAGATACTCCCCACGGCCCACAAGGCCCGCAACGATGCGGCCACCTCGGGCCATGGTGAAATCACCCGCCTGATTGTTAGGCGCGGGCGTCCAGTCTTGGTTGTCCTCTTGATCCGACCACCGCACATGCAAGGGATTGAATAGGCCTGTCGAAGCCTCCACAGTCCCCATTGCCATGAGGATGCGTTCCGCCGTCACCATCACGCATGTATTCTGCGTGGGCGCGTTGGGAATGATCTGGGCGGTTAAAAGCTGAGTGACCGAGACGTTAGCAATCTCGCCCGAGAAGTCGTCGGCTTTGGCAAAAGCAAAATTACCCGTCCCATAATAGAACGGACGGCGGCAACGCCCCGTCGCTGTGATTGCGGTGCCGATAGCCGTGGAACCAATCTGAGGCGTCACGCTGCCCGCGTTCACGGTCACGTCGCACTCAAGGAGGAAATACGCCCCAGGCTCTAAATCAAGCTCCTGAGACAGCAGAGACGCCGTCCCAGCCGTGGCAATCGCCTCGCCACCGGCAATCGTCCAGCCCGTTCCCTTGGTCCAATCGGAATCCGTGGCGAAGTCGCCGTTCGTGACAAGTTCGGGATCTGAGAAGTTTGGAGCCCACTCAAAGATTTCCCCGCCGCGAGGGTTGGCAATGAGATTCTGGCCCCAGTTATCGAGGGACCATGTACGGGGATAAAATACGGTTTCGTCAGCCCCTTCCCCGAAGCCGCCAAGACCAAAACCACCGACGCCATATCCAGGGCCGCCGAGGTTATCGACCAAACCGGGCGCAAGGCGAATGTCTATGTCGCAGTCAACGGACGTAGGCCCTGCGGTCGAAGTCGCAGCCGTGGCTGTGAAGGTGAAGGAGGACGCGCTAAGGACTTCCAGCACCTCCCAATCGCCGTCTAGGGCAACACCCCCGACCGATGCGGGAGAGGCGTTCGCAATGGTGAACCTTTGGCCGGCAATGACAGCATCGCCCGCCCAGCCCGTGACCGTAACCGTCGTTTCGGTGTCTGTCGTGGAAACGTTGAACGTCTCGACGCCGAACTCGACAATGGGCGTAATGTCGTAAATCAGCCCGTCGTACATCACCTGAAGGTGAGTGTGCGTTCCGATGGCCGTGTAAGACTGAGAGGCCGCGTCGCGCCAGGAAAACAAGCCCCGGCAGATCCCGTCAAACATCTGTGTGGAGGCCGATTCCCAGCCCCCAATAACCTGCATCTTTTCGCGCACGGAACGGCACTTATCCGAGTCCGTGAAATAGCCTTTCGCGGACAGCGGCGTTTCGTCTTTATAGACGCCAGACAGCAGGGGGAATGAGACGTAGGCCAATGAATCCCTTCCGGGTGAACAACTCGCTGTTGTTCGGGATTCATCTTGCGCGGCTAGTTTGGCCTCACCCCGAGGGGATAACGGCTCTAGCCTGAAACGCCTTTCTCACCGACGCAGTATTTTTACCTTAAAAACGGCCCTAGAGCAAAAGGTTTAGGGTGTGGTAGCGTTAGGGCTTCCCATGAAACCCGTTCTCCACATCGGCCCGTCAAAGACGGCCTCAACATCATTACAAGCGATCATCCCAAAACTAGGGCGTCCATTTCTCATCAAGCCGGTATGGGCGAAGGCGCTTTGTAGAGAACCTGTGGCCCCTCAACTCATGGGCGGATTCCGCGAAGGTCTAATTCTCTCCGCTGAAATCCTTGGCGACTTCGAAGTGTTTCCGGCTCCTGTTATCTCTCAAAGGCTTCTCGATGTTTTCGGCCCCTCGATTGTGGTGTTTGTCCACCGCGATCCAGAGGAAAGGCTTAGGTCGTTTCACGCTCAGTTTCTCAAGAACAATCCCGGTCGCACCGATACGCTAGAGGCATTCAAAGCGTGGATGCTTAAAGGCCTACCGCGAGGACTTGGCTTCTTTGCGGCCTCAGACATTGCCGCCGTCCAAAAAGACTTCCATCAGCATGACTTTCGCGTTGTCGATTACGCCCTTCTGAAAACAGACCCGCAGGCCTTCCTCCGCGCCTTCTGTGAGGCGTGCGAAGCTGAAATGCCTGACGTGGGACTGCCTCATATGAACGCGTCCTAAAGACCTAGAATCTCTGCGGCGCGCCCCTCAGCAATCAGGCCTCCGGTTTCCAATGCTGTCACTCCGTCGATTAAGTCGGGGTCATCCGCATGGATGCGTGTGCCGGTCCGCCCTGCGGCTTGAAGAAGCGCCTCAAACTCCGCGATATCATCGTTGACCTTAGACGCGGCCAAGATCGTCTTGCGTTCTTCACGCGTGAACCGCCGCCGAAAGTCAAATTCATCCCAACTGGCCGTAGCCGCACCCTGCGTGGGATTTGTAAAAGTCCCGTCGCCATTGTCCCGCGCGCCGTGAAGTGTTCCATCCGGCGCTTCAACGAACGGAGGATTGCTTGCCAGCCACGCCGCCGTGAAGCATTGCGCGGGGTCTGTCGTGACGGGGTTGCAAGCTACGCCGTCGATAATCTGCGCCCAGGTCATTATGGCGACTCCAATTCACCGATGAGAATGTAGCCATCGCCGCCAGCGCCGCCTGGGGCCGCTGCCGCACCGGAACAGCTACCCCCGCCACCGCCTGCGGCAAGCCCACCTGCGGCATTGTTCTGGTTAGCGATAACCGATCCGCCACCGCCACCGAAGATTCCACCCGCGCCGCCCTGGCGATTGCTGTCTGTATTGGTGCCGTAGCCACCAGAGCCGCCACCGAAGATTCCGCCCGCAACGCCAGGGCCAGCGGAACCGATGCCCGCCGCACCGTAAAAATAGTTGCTCGGCCCAATCGCCATGAGACCGTAGGGAATGTTGATAAAGGTTTCTGTGCTCGCCGCCGAAGTGCCCGCGCCAAGCGCGGCGACCGCAACGTTGACCGCGAGCGGAACCGTAGACACGGACGCGGTAGCATACGGGAAGCCGCCCTGACTAGAACCGCTGGCCGTTCCAACGACAGCCGAACCAGTACAGCCAGCGCCGCTTCCACCCGCCATGTTGTTGCCGGAAGCAAAGCCCGGAGCACCATCGCCGCCCGGTCCAAACTGAGTCCCCGGAGCACCGCCGCCACCACCCGCCGAACCGTTTGTGGCCTTTGCGGCACCTGCGCCGCCGTCGCCGCCGTCATAGTTCACGCCGTTGGAAACGCTCGCGCTACTGCCGCCCGTTCCACCAGCGCCGCCGCCACCCGCCGCGAGCCCCTTAATACCGCCGTTTGCCGTGATAAACGCGCCGAACGACGACGCCCCTCCGTCCGTGCCATCGGCACCAGTTGACGCGCCGCCCGCACCGCCAGCGCCGATAACAGCGTTGTATGTCTGCCCTTGAGTTAGAAAAACCCAGCCGTCGCGGTATTCACCGCCACCACCACCGCCGCCGCCCAAACTGTTCGTTGTGCCAGCCGCACCACCCGCACCAGCCCCTTTTACTTGAACATAGTGCCAGCCGGTATACTTGGCGCGGAAAACCCGCGTGCCAGCAGTGGAGAACTGGACGAAGTGCGCGATGCCTTTGCCGCCCGCCGTAAATAGCGCCATCTTACAACTCCACCCATCCACGCGTTGCGCCGGTGTATCGGAGCAATGACTGCCCCTCACCAGACGAAACGGGGTTATTGGACAATCCGTTGAAGTCCAGACCATTGAGGTCGAGCGTCATCAACCCGGTGCCGAACTTGGTTAAAAGAATCATGTCACCTACAGCCGGAGCCGCTGGCAGCGTCACGGTGTAAGAAGTCGCTGTGAAGTCACACAGGTACTTCGTATTGACCGCAACAGCAGACGCCCCGCTGATCGTCCCGCCGTCTGTGAGGCCGAGGGAGCCGACTGAGAGCGTAAGCGTTTCATTCGCGCCGGGGTTCGTGACCGCGACCGAAAGCGCACCCGCCCCCGCAATCTTCGTGGAGATATACCCCGCCGTGGTGTCGGACCCTGACACAAGCACGGTGCCAGCCGTGGCCGGGAGAGAGGCCGTTGCAATGGCCGCTTGCACATACGACACATTCGCCACATCACCCGGCAGAGACGGTGTAAACGTCGTTCCCATGTGCGTCGGGAATGCATTGACGACATTGGTACCGTCACAGCGCAGGTAAGCAATGCGGCCCGCAGGGACCGTGATGCCCGTTCCCGCGCTGGTCTTGGCCGTCAGGCTGAAGCCTCCGGTCGTGGCGTTCTCAAAGTGAAACCGCGTATTCGTCGCGGGGACAATGACGTTGGATGCCGCCGCCAGCGTGCCGTTAAAACTCCACCCGGCGTTTTTATTGTCCGCCGTGGACACATAGTTCGTGGACGTAATCGTATAGTTGCCCGTAACCGTGATGCCCTTCACGGTCCCGAACATCTGGTCGACGCAGGTGAAAAGCTGATTCAGGTTCGGGTCGCCCCACGTCGCGACGTTGGTACCCAACTCCTGAAGGCGTAGGCCGTAGCCGTCTGAGGGCGTATCAACCATTAGAGCGTTGCTCCCGTCGTATCGATCCAGTCCACGCCATTACTGACGGCAAGCGGAGCCCCACTCGAAGCGTTGCGGATCATGATGAATTTGTTGGTGTTCCGTGTTGCGTCCGGCAGGGTTCCGCTTGCGTCATAGGGCGTCAGGCTCACAAACTGGCCCTGTCGCGCTTCATCAATCAGCGCGTCGATCTTGCGGGCCATGTCCGCAGCCCAGGGCGGGGCGGTGTTGGAAATCGTGAGGGTCATCAGTACCCCCAACCAGTGCGGACGTTGAACTGACGCGGATACGTCAACGCGGGGTCAGCACGCAGCTTCATGTTGCGGAACCGCTTATCCACGTCCTCTTCGTTGATTTGCTGAATGACCGAATTAAACCCATCAGCCCACAGCGAAAGGCGGTTGTCCGTCCCGAGATACGGGGCCGACTGAAGCAGCGACCCGTACAAATACGCGTCGGGGTGTTCGTCCAGAATCCAGTTGCTCGGCGCGCTGTCGGAAAGCGGTGTGAATTTGGCGTAGTAGTTGATGAGAAGCGGATAAGCCCCGTTCGGGATGGGGCGGAAGTTTAAGTTGCTACCAACGATAGACGCGGCCACAGGCGGAGCGCCGACAATGCCGTTGTCCAAGCTGGGTTCGAGGGGAAGGATCTGAATATCCCGCCATACCCCGTTGATGTTGCCCCGCAATCTACGCAGACCTGAATAGCCCGTAGGCAACGCGACATTGGCATTGTCCGCGACAGTGACAAGCGAAGCCTCGACCTCCATTTCCGCTGTTTTCAAAAGCCGGTTCATCGACTTTTCGCACAGCGTAATGAAGTCCGGGATACGCGCGGTCATGTCGGCGCGGTCAAGCCACAGCGCCAACGATGCCTGTAGTTCGTCGTAAGTGGAAAAGGCCATGCGGACCCCTGGAAAGAGGGGGAGAGGCTTGTTTAGAGCCCCTCCCCGTCCTCACTAGCCGTTCAGAACCTGAGCAGCCAAAGCAGGGCGAATGGCCTTCTTGCCAGCCAGCACGTCCAGACGCGTAATCATGCGGCTGTACACCGGATCGAAGTCGCGGACCAAGCGCATGGAGATACCGTCCTTCTCCTGGCGGCTTGCCATGTCCACACCGCGCGGCAATTCCAAGTCCGCCGTCGCAAACGTGAACGCGTCGGGGTGGAAGAACAGCGAGGGCTTGTAGACGTAGGACGGCGCGCCAACCTTAACCACCGCTTTACCGACGAACGGTACATCGGTGACGTTCTGACGGGCTCCCGTCATGTAGATCGCCGGGGCAATCTTCACAGCCGGGGCCGATCCGGCCGCCACATCCTCGGTCACTACGAACTGCTGGGTCACGCCCAGGTCGGACTTGGTTTCCGGGTGGACCTTGTTCACGCCCGTGATGGTGAACACGTCGCCCACCTTCAACGTGCCGTGCGGGCCGGTGTTGTTGAGGAAGTTGAGCGTCGTGGTCGGGGTCGTGGCGCTCGGGGTGATCGAGGTGTTGACCGTGTAGTTATTCGTGGCCGACATGGTGCCCGAGGTGTGGGTGTTCATGAGGGTCGTGGCGTAGAACGAATAACCGCCCGTCACGCCCATCATGCCCTTTTTGTACTGCTTCGAAATCTCCGAAGCGTCTTGGAAAAGGCCCTTATTGGCGTTCACGAGGTCGGCTTGGTCCTGATTACGCAAAAGCGCGATCCAGCGGCCGTCAGCTGGGGTCAGGTCTTGCTCCATCTTCACCTTGGCGTCGAGAACCTGACGCAAGGACATGCTGGAGCCGATGTTTTCGATAACGTTGTAAACGTCCTTCACCATTTCCAAGGCAGAAGCCTCAAGGGAAGCCGCCATCGCAGCCGTTGCGGGCTGGATGAAACGCGGGGTGAAGTCCTGAATCTTCAGGGCCAAATCAGCATCACCGAAGAACATCGGGACCTGTTTCCAAGTGTCGATGGTCAACGTGGTCGAGATTTCGGTCTGATCCACGTCGGTGTAGGTCGAGCCGCTGATGACCTGATACTGGTTCGGCAGGCGGATGCGGAGCGTGTCCCCGATCTTCGCGCCAGCCTTGGCAAAGCTGTCGTCGTACTGACGATTGATGTTGCCGATGAAGTGGGCTTCTTGGTGCAGGATGACCAGCGCAGTGCGCGTAATCATGTCCGGCGTGAGAAATGTATTCGCCATGAGTGATGAATCCCTTGTGGGTTGAACTGACAGACAGTTCGGGATTCATCTTGCGCGGACGGTTTGGCCTCCCCAGTTACGGTTAGCGGCTCCGCCTAAACGCCTTTCTCGCCGATGCCAAAAATATTACTCGCTTTTGCGCGCGAGTGCAACTATGGGCGCTAACCTCCGTACATCATCTTGGAAATCGCACGGTCGAACGCAGCCGGGTTTGCTTTGACGGTGTGAGCGTTCGGGCCAAGCGGTGCGCCGGTCTTTCCACCCGATGCTTTCTTGACCGGCTCCGGTGTCGGCTCACCTTCACGGCGCGCGGCCTTGGCCTTTTCCCTCGCGGCTTCGATTGCCTTGTCTTGCTTGTAGACGTGGTTGAGCAGCGCGATGACGCCCGCGTCCTTGATGCTCACAAGAGCGTCGACCTTCAGCCCAAACTTAGGCGCGATGTGCTCGGCAACCGTCTTGGCTTTGTCGGGGGTCCAATCAGGGACCTTTTCCTTGATGATTTTGCTGTTTTCTTCCTCCCAAGCCTTAGCCTTCTCGCGCTCTTTGGCCGTGAGGGTTTCGTATTTCTCTTTCACGGACCCCAACAACTTCTCGCGCTGTTTACGCAGCAAAGTTTCAGCACGTTCGGCGGCGCGGGCCGCGTCGGGGTCGCTTTCGTGCCATGCCTGCCACTGCTCAATAGTCACGGCGTCGTATTCGGCAAGGCGCTTGTCCAGTGACTTCAGTTCGGCGCGTTCGTCGTCAAAAGCCGAAACGAGTTTGCGTTCCTCTGCCAAGGCGGCACGTTCGGCCTCGATCTTCCGCTTTTCCTCCGCCGTTTCGTGCGTCTTGCGGCGATAATCCGCCTCGCGCAGAAGGTGGTCTTTAAAGCCCTTCGTGACCTTAACCTTCTTCTTGCCGTCCTTCTCATCGAGTTCAACCTCTTCGAGTTCGTCGGCATCGTCGGGTTCAGAACCTTCGCCATCCTCATCCACGGCGGCCAGAATGTCCTCTTCGGACGGCTCGTCGCTGTCCTCTCCACCACCGCCCAGGTCCATGTCGGCATCGGGCTCGGCAAAGCACCAGCTACGCGGCTTAAATTCAATCAGGTCGATCACGTCGAAAACACGGGATTTCATTCGGTTTCTCCGGTCTTGCGGGGTTTGATGGCAAATTCAACGGCCTTCAGTTCAGCCTGCAACTGCGCCTTTTGGCGCTCTAGTTCCATCTGAACACCAGCCTTTTGCCGTTCGATTTCAATGTCTGCCTGGGCCTTCATCTGCATCACGGCAATGTCGGCCTGGGCTTGCTCACGTTCGATCTGCGCCCGGTTCTGCGCCCGCTGTGTCTCAAGCTGAAAGTCCTGCTGGGCCTTCTGCTGGTTAATCGCCATCATGGCTTGAGCCTTAGCCTGTTCCGCCTGGACTTCAGGGGGCACTTGCGGCGGGGGTGGCGGCTGTCCGGTTTCCATCGCCTTAACCTCGGGCGGCAACAACGCTTCCATGCGCTTGGCAATCTTGGCCGCGCCGGGCCAGTCTGAGTTCTTGGCAATCTCATCCACCATCAAAGGCGCTGCGGGCGGGAAGGCTTGGATAAACGCCGTCATGCTTTCGGCGGCTTCCTCGCGCCGCGTCGTGAAGCTGGGGCCAACGTCCACAGCCACGTCGTATTTGCCCACGGTCATGTCGTAGGTCATCTGCATCCCGCCCATGTTCACGGGCTGGTTTACAGGCACCATGTGCTGTTCGCCGTCGTCACCGAGAACGCGCAGCGTGCGGGCGGTGTTGTAGACCTTGGGGATAAGCTCAACCATCACCCGGCCCGAATACCGCACGGCCCGCATCAGGTTGTCGTGGAAGTGGGCGGTGCCCATATCCCCTTCGGTGCGGCGCATACGTAGCGCGCGGCCGGATTCAGCGCCCGCTTGCTCCTGTACGCCAAACCCGGCCAAGTTGATGCCGATGATTTCGCGCATGTCGGCGGCGGCTAAGTTGGCCTCTTGCAGAACGCCAGCCGGAACGCCTGCGAACTGCGTGCGCTCGGGGGGCGTGTCCCCGTCGTATTCAAGGAAGGCATGGCTTTCAGCGTTGGCCGATCCCCATTTCTCCGCCTGCTGGCCGGTGCCGATAAAGCCCTTCTTACCGATGAAGGGAGCCTTTGGAGCGAGGGCGATTAGCTCGGTCCCCGCCGATCGCCAGTAATTGAAATTGCGCTGTGCGTCCTTGCCGTGGTGAATCAGCGACCGCCAATATCTGCGGCCCTCGATCCAAAACTCCTCGCCAAAGACCGGGACAATCGGGATCAGCGACCCGGCCCATTTCTTTTCCTCTAAGACTTCGGCCCCGGTCATCAGCCGGTGGATCACGTCATAGGACGGGACAACGCGGCTCTGGCCGGCAGTAATCCCGGCCATTTCAAATTGTGCGCGCACGTCCTCTCGGGACAGGGTTTCTTCGTCAATGACTTGGCCATCGCTCATCAGCCAAATCTTGCGTTCCACCTCCTTGCGCTGCCAATACTCGGCAAGGCGGACCATGTTCCCGGAGAACCACGTCTCCTGCCATGGGCTGTCTTTCCAGCCCGCCGTGTCCGCGTCGGGGAAACGGGCCTCAAATTCTTTCTTTTCGACTTCCTCTGTGACAAAGCAATACCGCCAATCGGAAGCATCCCCGGCCTGACTGAGGGGATCAAACACCACCGAAAGCGGGTTGGGGATGCGCCCGATCTTAATGTCATAATCGAAGCTGTCGTTGGTCGCGTAATCAATATCGATGCGCCAATAGCCAATACCCTGCGTGACCGCGCAGAACGCGGCGGTGTCATAGGCAATATCTGCGTCGGAACTGCTTTCGATCTGGCGAATCAACCCCCCGTAGACCTCCGCAATCTTCTGATCGGCGTTGCTATCAACGGGCCTGATCTTCACCTGCGGCTTGTTCATGCGTGCGTCGTTCGTCACCTGACGAATGAACTTAGGCATGTGGTTCATGGTCAGAACCGGACGGCCTTGGCGAAGCCGGTCGTTTTCGATCTCATACGGCCACTGTTCACCCAGCAAAGCGAAGCGGGCGTCATTCAGCCCCTCGGTTTGCATGGGCGACCACGCTTCCTGCGCCTCTTGGAAGAGTTCCATCGCCTCTTCGACAACCCCGCCCTTGTCAGCCATTTTCGGTGCCCTCAAATTCAAGCTGAAGTCCGGCAGGTGTCGGCTCGGCCTGGACGCAACGGTTAATCACGTCCTCGGCCACGCCCTTTTCGATCAGACGCGCGCGGATGTTGTCCCAATGGACGCCGCCGTTGGCCTCCATGGCGTGAAGTTCGCCGGGGGTGAGAATGACGATGGTATTCATGGGCTTATTCCAATCGGGTCGGCATACGACACGGGGATGCTGGTCAAGCATGAGAACGGAAACGTGATGTTGTATTCAGGGTCCGGGGCCTTCAGATCCACGAAGGGATCGAACGACATGCAATTGCCCTGATAGTCCCAATATTGCGTGGTGCCGTATTTCGCGGCCATCGCATCGGGGTTGGCGTGACGCAGCAACTCACCACCGTCCAGCCATGCCATCCAGGCAATCGGGCCGTCGCCGTGCACGACAACTTCTTGCGGGGCGGACTTGCCGTTGACCGTCGTTTCGGGAAGGCGGTGCATAAAGCCTTCAAACGCCATCGCCTGTCGGGCCATGTGCTGATTCGACGTGAACCGCAGTTGGCGCTGTGTCGTCTTGGACACAATCGTGCTGTCGCAGAACTCCGTCGTCTGCTCGGGCTTGTCGTAGGCGTAAAGCTTCTTCGATCCCGGCGCATAGGCGCTATCGAAGCCATGAAGATGCGGCGACATGCCCCAGCCCATCAGAATGTTGATAAGCCGCAAGCCCACCGTAGAGCCGCCTGAAATGAACGTAATCGGTCGGCCTGGGTTGGCCTCTACGACTGCTTTCATGTCAGCCGCGTCAACGTCGTAAAGCGGCGTCCAGAACATCGCGCGGGAGCCGAGAAACTTCTTTAGAACCTTCCAATGAACACCCGTTGCAATGAGATACACCACGTCATCACGGGGTGTGATGTAATCCACAACGTGTTCGCTCGGGTCCATGAGAACGCCGTAGTCGGGGATAATCCCATGCGCGATACAGGCGTCATGTGAGCGGTTCGGGGCGAAGATGCGCACAGGCTCCCCACGGTCGCGGGCGTCGGCTTCCTGCTTAATCAATTCCCAATCGATCGAAGGCCCGCCACCGACGATAACCCCGCGAAACCCCTCATACTTGCCATTGAGAATGCCAATCGTCGGCCATGTCTCATCGGGGATATGCTTTAGGGCAAAGTTGGTCCGCTCCACATGCTGCCATGCGGTGATGCGGCCAATGGTCGGGCCGATGGTGTCCTCTAACGGGTGGCTCATGCCATCGATCACGGCACCCCATCACGAAAAGCAGAGAGAAGGGCGTAGATCGCAGGAAGCAGGTGGCGTTCTGGATCAATAGCGCCATCATCAGCGATGGAAACCGTTGCCACCTTCAAGTCGTCGCCGAACTGCATGTGAACATCGACGCACATGCAGTCTTTCTCGACGTTATAAAGCGGGCCGCTAGTCCAAATGATCTTCATGCCATCCATGATGCTTTTCCCTGATAGCGCGGGCGGTAGGGCGTGGGTTCTTCTTTGCGGGGCATTTCGTAGGCCTGGGCGACGTGGCCCAATGCGTCCGAATAGTGCGAGGCCCAGTTGTGCAGCGGACCGCGTGAGATACGCAGTTTCTCGTCGTAGTCCTCGCAATAGGACTTCCACGACCGGAGACCATCAGCGCACTTGTTCTCGTCAATCCAGCAAGACGGCAGGAAGCGTTGAATCAGCTTCACGCGTTCGCCAGGGTCCATTCTCGGAACGACCGTGGTGTTAAACCCGGCTTCGATCAGCGCGGCTTCGTCACCCTTCCCGGTCGATCTTTGGCGAATGCGGGCGTCATGCGGCAGGATGATCTTGCCGTACACGTACTTGCGGCGCTTCAGTTCGCGGATGTACCAGGGCCAGCCCTCAGACGCAGCCTCGTCATTGCCGGCCAGCGTCTCGACGATGCGGACCTCTTTGCCGATCCACTGTGTGAACACGAGACACATGTTCGGCCCGTTGCCCAAGTCAAAGCCAACGTGGGTTTCCAGTAAGGGTTCGGCGGGAATGTGCCCGATGCGGCGCTCAAGGCGCGCGGTTGCCAGCAATTCAGCGAAATACGCCCCCTTCGGTGCGGCCTGATACTCCCCGTCCCAAACGTGCGCGGCCTTTTGCGGGTCCGTCTTTTGGTCAAACTCCATCTGTTGACGGAGGACTTCGGGGAACCACGGATTGTCCCGCCATGAGACGCGCCGGACGATGGCGTTGGGCGGTACGTGCTTGCCCCGGAACATCATGTCTACCGGGTCAAATTCGGTGTCCGGGTTCCACGTAAAGGTGATTTCAGACCCAGGCGTGCGGATCGTGGGCATGAGAATGTCCAACGACCGCTGGGATACGCTGTGGGCTTCTTCCACCCAACACCGCGTCACGCCTTCTTTCGACTTCAGGCTGTCCGCCGTTTGGTCATGCAGGCCGGAGAACAGGAACCGCGTCCCATTCCGGCCGACAATCTCGGTCTTTGTGCTGGTGTAAAAGTCCGTCAAACCAGCCTCCCCGATCTTGTCGTCAAGGAGTTGTTTGACCGAATCACCAATGGAGTTTTGCCGCTCACGACAGCAGAGAAACCGCTGCGTGCTTTCAAAGCCCTCGATGACGTACTTCCCGGCCACGCTATGAGACTTCGCCGACCCGCGACCGCCGTAGATGGCCTTGTAGCGCGATGGCGTCCAAAGGAACTCATAGGCTTCAGGAATCCTTAGCCGGACGGACAAATTCCACCGTTGCTTTGTGTTCGTGCTGCATCGCGCCGCCGTCTGCCCCGGTCAGTTGCAGCGGCAGAAGCTTTGTGTAGATTTGCCCCCAGAACACGCGTTCGTTCTGTTCGTCGGACTTTGCCCACTTGATGAGGCGATCTGTTCCACCAAGGCCCTCAGCCGCTTGGGCGATGGCATCCTTGGCAAGCGTGGTCATTTTGTTCGGCGTGCCCTTCTGGCGACCGCCGACGCGTGACGTTCCGGGTTTTGGACCTCGCGCGCCCATACCTTTTCCCCAACTACTTTAGGTTTTCAGGCGGCGGCGGATTTGGGCGACCTTATCGGCTTTGGCGTGGCCGACTTCGCGCAGTTCTTGGAGCCCTTCTTTCAGGACTTCCGGCTTCGGCACAAGGAAGCCGCCATTGGTCAGGTTACTCAGCGCGGCTTGGCGCTTCTTGTGCAGGGTGTATGTTTCTTTGGATTGGCGGTGCGCTTCTTTGGCGCGTGGCTTGCGCTCTAGCTGGTCAAAGTAGCGGTCAGATTCACGTTGGGCCATGGGGCGTAACTCTTTGAGTTGAACGACCCCATTTCAGAAGACCCTGACACCACGGATTGTCAAGCGGCGTATTGCGCTTCTCTCGCCTCCGCGCGCATTCGCTTCCAATGCTGCTTCACGCTCTCCGGGGTGCGGTGAAGGCGGCGGGCCATTTCACGCGGGCCTACGGTCGGGTAGTGGGTGAGGATCTGGCCGCGCTCGTAGGGGGTCAGGGGGCGTTGTTCTTTGGTCTGTCCGCCGAGGCGGTTAATCGTCGTCATGTTGGTACTCTCCACTAGTCAGTTGTTAATCTGTGGCCTGCCTGAATTTGGGGCTAAATGCTTGCGCCGCTGCGCCCCTTAAGCACGCGGCGGGAATATGGGGCAACATCATCGCATTCCTCTCTCCTGCACTTAGGCCCGGTGCGGCGGTCTGGTACTTGTCTGCGTGTCATGGCCTACTTCTCCCCACGCTCAGCAAAAACACCGAACCGTTCGGCAATGCGGTTGGCCGCTTCCTGCGGTGTCATGCGGTATTTTTCAGCGGTGTTCTTGACGCGCCCGATGACCCACAGGGACGCCAGTATGAAGCCAAACCACTGCATTGCGCCGCTTTCCAGCCAAACGCCGATGCCCATCAAGACGACGGGCACGGCCACCGAAAGAACGTCGTTTGCAATGCGCGTGGGCCAATCCTCGAACACGTACATAATTTCTGTTTTGGGCGTCTTTGGTTCGGTCATGGGGTGTTCCTGTGTTTCACGATTAACAATGTTTCGCGGCGAACCCGTTGTGGTGCTCATGCTTCCTCCGGGGGTGAGGCGGCGTCGATCATGGCTTTCCACCGCTTCATCATTTTGACTTTGTGCCAAGGTTCTTTCTTTGGGTCGGCACGGTGTTCAAGCGCGGACATATAAGCGGCCACCATTTCCTCAGTCGGTTCACGCATTGCCCTGATAGCGGCGCGGGCCAGAGCGACCGCCGCGCGCAGTTCCATTTCGGTGGAGAGGGTCATGCGGGCACGTCCTTCAGGGCAAACACAATGCCTTCGCAATACGGCTCGTCGTCCTCGTAGATGATGAATTTTTCATGCGGGATGATCGTCTCGTAGCGCCACGAAAATCCGCCGTCGTCCCATTTTGCCTCGACCGTTGCACACTGGTCGCGCTTTTCCATTTCGTGCGGGCAATCATCATCCTCGCAGCGGGCACGATACAGCCCCTCCCGCGTAAAATAGGCCGTGCCGCCGCCGTATGCCCCGATTTCGTCAGACGCGGCCCCCTCGATCTCCATGAGGTCATCGGACGCCCCGTAAATCACAACTAGTCCCGCGGCTTTCATGGCCTTGAACAGGTCGGGCGTTCCCTCGCTTCGATACTGGTTGCCGTTCAGTTTTTCGGCGGCTTCTTTCGGTGTCATCATCACTCCTCACACTGCGCGATAAAGGCGCGTTTCAGGGATTCAAGTTCTTCGGGCGTGGGTTCTTCAAGCGGTGGCCCGTCGTTTGTCGAGACACGCGGGGATTTGGTCATAGCCATCGTCTTGGGGACGGCCCGCAAAGTGCGGCGTAGTTCCTCCCACCGTTCCGCTGAAATCACGTTCTTCTGCCCGTTGGTTTCCGGGGCTTTCAGCATCGCCACTTGCGCCCGCGAGAGCAGCGACCGCCGCTTGGCGTAATCGTCCTTGACCTGATTGGCTATGTCCGCTGGGAACGGCATCCGGTTGCCCCATACCCACGTTTTTTTGACCCGCGCTATCGCCGTGTTCAGCAGATCGGCCGGCAGGTGCTTCAGCGTCTCGTGGTAGATTTTCTGCACCGCGTCCGGTTCCTGGCACGGTATGCCGAACGCCGCCGCGAACTCGATCAGTGCCACCATCGCCTGAGCGTATTGCTGAGTTGTCGCGGGTTTCATCGCTTCCGACAGGTCGGCAATCACCGTCGATAGTTCGTCCTTCGCCAAGGGGCTCGGGTTCTGTGGCTCCCATCGGGCCAACGTTGAGAGCGCGGGCGAGTCCTTCGAACTGAGCAGTAGCGGCCTGTTGTGCGGTAGGTTTTCCATGGGGAACCTTTGGTTTTAAAACACGTTCGATGTACGGGATCGGGTCAAGCGGGGCGTTCTTGGCGGCGGCGCTGATAGCGTCCAAGGTCGGGCCGTCGCCGTGGTTCGAACACCATCGGCCAACGAGAGGGCGGAGTTTCTTGGCGTCCTTCCCCGATTGCTTGGCAAGCCAGTCGAGAGCGGGGCCAAAAATCCTTTCCTTCAGCGGCGCGTCAGCGCCCTCCGAAGGAGGTATCTCAGTTCCCTTCCCTTCCTGTTCCCTTCCCTTCCCTTCCCCTTGAGTATTCACTTCACGCGTGGCGGTCGCGTGCACTACGCGAGGCTCACGCGTGCAAGTATCTGTTTCTTCGTCTCTTTCTTCAAAGGGCGGAAGTTTTGACAGGGATTCCTTGTTATTGATGACTTGGTGGTCCTTGAAGCTTGGAACCGCGCCGAAAAGACGGCCCTGGTACGCGTACTTCACGATGAAGCCACGCGTGGCTAACGCGTCGAGCACGCGTGAAAAGTCCACATCATCATACGGAAGGCAGTCCAGCTTCAGTTCTTCCGGCTCCCACGCAAACCGCCCTTCACGGTCGGCGCACGTCCACAACCCAGCGAACGCCACGCGCAAGGGGAAACCGCTTTCCTGCTCGGCTACATACAGGCGGCGATGGCGGAAAAACGCGGGCTTAACCGTTCTGATTCGCGCCATTGGCTTCCCCCTGCTGGTTTGCGGCCCACATGTCGCCTTCGTAAGCTTCACAGGCGTGCATGATGGTGGTGTGGTGGCGTCCGCCGAGGAAGTGCCCGATCTGCGGAAAGCTCGCCCTGGCCTCGTTCTTGGCGCGGTAGCAGAACTCTTGGCGGGCAAGCACAAGGAAACGGTGGCGGCGGTGGCATTGAAGCTGGTCCAGCGTCAGTTCGTACTTCTCACACACCTCTATCGCTATGGCGTGCAAGGGTCTGACGAGGGTGTCGCCGGTTAGGAGACAGTCGCGGGTCATGACAAATCCCCCAGGCTATCGAGCGCGTCGTCTAGGTTCGCGCCGTAGTATTTGACGGGCTGGTTTTTCTTCGCCGCAGCCTTCTCGGCCCGAATCCGTTTCATCGCCTCGGACTGCTTTTGCTTGGTCATGCAGCCGCAGCTTTTCGTATGCCCGCCAATGAGGTTGCAGCGGCGCACAAGCTTGGTCTGGCCGCACCCGCAGAGACATTCCCACATGGGGTTGTAGTTGCGATCCCTGCCGGCCGGTTTGATGACTTCCAACCCGCCGAAGAACAGGCCGGTGAGGTCTTTGGGGTGTTTCATTGGATCTCTTTCACAAAAACACGGGCCTTGGCTTCCGCGCCGTAGCGTTTGGAGACGTACAGTTCGACCACTTGGCCGTCGTCGTTAAAGACAACCCCGTTGCAGCCGTCCAAAATGCTCTTGGCTACGTTGTCGATATCGACCGAGGTCGGAATAACTTCACCTGTAAGAGCGAGGGCCTTTTTCTTTTTCGACCACGATTCAGGAATGGGAAAATAAAGGCTTAGGGCGACGGATACGGCGGCTGTGGTGGTCTTGCGCTTGGCGGTTAGCATGGCGAGTTGCGCGGTTTCAGCGACGTGCCGTTCATAAGCCCGCGTCGGTGCGGCGGTGTAGGCGTAGCCGTTGCGGGTAAAGCGCGGACGCATCTTGGCAACCGGAGTGCCGGGAATCTCGAATGTGAAACCTTCGCGGATTTGGGCGATCTGGTTCATAGCGGCATGGCCTCCTGCTTTGCTTTCGCAGGAGCGGGAAC
>CAYYSG010000003.1:0-53288 GCA_964474375.1 uncultured Candidatus Saccharibacteria bacterium | reverse complement strand
CTGGACCGTTCCGGTCGTCAGCGCCAGGTTCGCTACATGCACGGACCCCGCTAGCCCCTGGACCGTTCCTAGAACCTGGGCGGTTCCGACCGCCTGGACACTTCCTAGAACCTGGACGGTTCCCCCGACCGTGACCTGGGGAACATTTGCGACATGCACGGAACCTGCTAACGGCTGAACGGTTCCCAGTGCCTGGATGGTTCCCAGGACCTGGTCGATCGTTCCCCGGATGACCTGTCGACCGTTCAGGTCGACCCAGAACCGGACGGCGGACTGTTCGGCGGCGGCGGTCGGGGTCCCGCTGGACCCGAAGCCGGTATTGACAATGGTTCCCAGCGTCTGGACTGTGCCCGGAAGGCCGGATGCAAGATGGACGGAGCCCGCTAACGGCTGAACGCTTCCCCGGACCTGGACGGTCCCGGTCGTCAGCGCCAGGTTCGCCACATGGACCGACCCCGCTAACGGTTGAACGGTCCCCAGCGCCTGGACCGTTCCGGTCGTCAGCGCCAGGTTCGCTACATGCACGGACCCCGCTAGCCCCTGGACCGTTCCTAGAACCTGGGCGGTTCCGACCGCCTGGACACTTCCTAGAACCTGGACGGTTCCCCCGACCGTGACCTGGGGAACGTTCGCCACATGCACGGAGCCCGCAAGGGGTTGAACCGTTCCGCCGTCCAGGGTCCCCCGGACGTACAGGACGCGGGACTGGTCCATCGCAAGGGCCCCGACGCTTCCCTGTCCGATCGCCGTAATGGTACTGACCCCCGCAATGGGGGCGACCGTCAGAACCCCGGCGCTGAAGGCGGCCTGGTCGGTTGCGGATGCTCCGCCGCCGCCCGCGCCCCCGGACGCGGTATAGAACGACGCCCCGTCCGATAGTCGAACCGTCAAGGGCGTTCCAGCCCCAGTCGGAAGCGGCATGACGACGACGGTTCCCAGGACCTGGGCGGTTCCCGGAAGGCCGGATGCAAGATGGACGGAGCCCGCTAACGGCTGAACGCTTCCCCGGACCTGGACGGTCCCGGTCGTCAGCGCCAGGTTCGCCACATGGACGGAACCTGCTAACGGCTGAAGGGTCCCCAGCGCCTGGACGGTCCCGACGATCTGGGCGTCGACCTGGTTCGCTACGTGTACGCTTCCTGGAAGGCCCTGGAACGTCCCCAGCGCCTGGACCGTGCCCGGAATAGGGGACGCGATATGAACGCTTCCTGGAAGGCCCTGGACGGTTCCCAGGACCTGTCCAGTTCCGATCGTCTGGACAGGGAACGGGGTCCCGTCTGATACAGACCAGGCGGTCCCATCTTCCCCGAACGCAATCTTCGCCCGCTGGAAGTGTACGCCGCCGATCTCATCCGTTGCGACGACCGTCGCGGTCGGGGGCGTTGCGGTTACGGTATTCTGGAATGTTACATTGTCGGCCATGTTTATCCCCAGAAGTGAATATTAGGCGTCATATAACCACGGGCCGCCGCTGGGGCCGCCGCCGCCTTCAGCGCCAGGATGACCCCGCCCCAGTTCTGGGACGCGGACATGGTAAAAATACATTCATAGGTTCCGGTCGCGTTGACGATCTGATACGCATTCTGCATGCCCTGCTTCGTCGTCCCGACCCCGCTGAACCCGGTCAGCGCGTTCCATCCAGCGGTCACGCTGTTTAGGGTCGCCGTCGACGTACTGGACACGGCGGCGATCAAAACGTCGTCCGCGTTTGCCGTGGTTACAGACCCGGACGTCGGGGTCGACGTCGACGCGTTCGACGCGCTATTCGACTGGTCCAGGGCGGAAGCGTCCAGAACCCCGGAGAATTCCAGGATGTTGATCGTCGCGGGAAGACTGTTCGACAGGTCGACCTGGACCTGGGTCACGGCGGCGGCGTTCAGCGCGTACCAGATTTCCATGCGCGTGTTCGACCCGGATACCAGGCCGATCGGACCCGCCGTCCAGGTATCCCCCGCGTCGTCGCTGACCCCGGTGACAGACTGGGTCGCCCCCGTCCGGACCGCAATCACGGCGACCAAACACGAACCGCCGCCGCTGCTTATGGGAACCACATGCGAAGCGGCGGCGGTATTCTGGGTCGGGGCTTCCTGAACGAATGCGATCATGTGCTAGTCCAGACTTGCCGGGGACCGGCTGGTCCCCGGCTTCGCGTTCTACTGACCCGACAGGAAGGAGCCGTATCCCTGAAGGCCCGTCGTTCCGGGCGGTTCGACCCGTCCGTTCGTCGACAGGATCATGAGCGCCCCGCGCCAGGTTCCGCCCGCTCCGACCGATCCCATCGCGCCCAGATGCGTGTACGGGGTTCCCAGGGCCGCGCCCAGGCTTCCCAACGCGGACGACTTGACGTCGATCGCGGCGGCGGGATTGTCGCCCGACCCGACAGACAGGGACTTGACCAGGACCGGGTTCGACCCGCCCGCGTTCGTGCATGCGTACACGTTCAGCGTTCCCTGGTGTCCGAACGACCCGACGAACTGGACGGAATGGTATTCATACTCGCCCAGCGGGGCCCCGTTCACGGTTCCCCCCATTTGAGTATTGACGAACAGGCCCGCCGCCCCGGCGAAGGACGTCACGCGGGCTTCTGCAAATAGGTTCCGGTTCGACATGATGATTTCCCCTTATGGCATGGACCGGGGGACCGTTCCCCCGGTCAATCTATCCGGACAGCCCAGTCGCCGGGACTAGGTCGAACACTTCAGACCGACGAACTTCCAGCCTTCCGCGACCTGACCGCCATAGCGGCGGCGGCAATAGAAGACGACCGTGTCGGTATCCGCCGTCGCGCTATCGGAATAGCGTTCGACGCTCATGCCGATGCGGTCCACGATGCGGTATCCGCTGAAGTCCCCGAAGATACCGACGTACACGTTCGCGGCTTCGTTCGGAAGCGCTTCGCTTTCCGCGTATTGCCATCCCCGGATGGTGTCCGGGTTCCCGACCGCGTTATTCCCCCGGATTTCCGCCCAGTAATACGCGCCATCCAGGTCCTTCAGGGCCGCGATACTGGCCGCCGTGTTCGCGTTGAACGTCCAGGCGACGTTCGGGTTTTTCCGCGCCCGGTACTGGGCTCCCAGCTTGAACGGAGCCGCGACCATGCCGTCAAAGTTGACGGCGGCGGCGGAACCCGTGTTCTGGGTCACGGTATCGGGCGACCAGGGGGCCGTAAAGTCAGGCTTCAGGATGCCCTGAGGTTCGTCGGAACCGCTTCCACACAGGAACTGCTGATCTTCCAGAATGGCCTGGTCGGTCTGGAATTCCGGCATAAGAACATCCGACATGATGTTCATAGTCGCGTCTTCCAGAAGTGACTTCGTGACCGGAACCTTCGACAGGTTCACATGGACCGGGATGGCGAGCTTCCCCCAGGTCGCGTTCGTGCTATACGTTCCGGTCGGGTTCTCGCTGGTCATTTTCGACCGGACCGCGCCGATACGCCGCTTGTCGCCGCCCGTGCGAACCAGGAAGGACAGCGCATCGCGGGATGTGTTGTACTTCTTGGCACGGGAGCGGACGACCGTCAGGCCCGGAAGACGTTCGACCATGTCCTGGTTGTATTCTTCCGGGACCAGGTATCCGCCCAGGGTGTCCTGGGCTTCGACCATTGTCGCTTTGATCGTGTACTGTCCGTCCGCGACGGGAACGCCCGTCATGATCGCCGCCAGGACCTGGTCCGGGGTCAACAGGACCATCTTCTGGAAGCGGGGATCGTACGTGTTCGTCCGAAGATAGCGGTTCATGTCCGCCATTTTCGCGGCGCGGATCAGAGCGTAACTTTCCGTCCCGTACAGTTCGCGCATGACCTGATTGACACTTTCGTCCAGGTTCCCGAACTTCTTCACATACGCGACTTCGATCGCCTTCGTCGCGGCGGTCGACTGTTCGACGACGGGGGCCGGGTTCCCGAAGTCCAGACGCTTGACTTCTTCCTTCGGGGCGGGGGCGGGCGTTTCCAGGGCTTCCAGGTCCTTCAGCATGGCGGCCTGGTCACGAAGCGCCTTCGCGCCGTCCAGGTCCCCCGCGTCCAGCTTCTGCTTCGCCTGGGCGATCAGTTCTGCTACTGTCATGTGTTTTTAGCCTTCCAGTTCCATTAAATCCAGTTCCAGAAGCAGACGTTGACGTTCGTGTTCAGGGTCGACCTTCGCGGCCTGGGCCGCCTTCGTCGACGCCTGGGGGGCGTCCTGGGTCTGCATAAGTTCCAGCGGCAAGTCAAGACCCGCCGCGCTGAACACACTCTTGAGCGCTTCGACCGGGAGTAAACGCGGTTCCGCTGGGGTCGGGGTCAAGGACGCGGCCATGATCGGCCAGCGCTTGATTTCGTTCGTCCCGTTCGGCTTCTGGTCGCGGACGACCAGGTGGGGGGCGCTATCACTGGACACGCGGAGCTTCCCCATTGTGACCAGTTGCTGGACGGCGGACGCATACTTATGCGCCATGTCCAGTTGACCTTCCATCCAGACCCCGACGTCGTCCAGGACCGCCTTATTCCAGGTCCCGATAACAGGGGCGGCCTTCGTCGCCGGGTCCATTGCGTGATGGAACAGCATGGGCCGCTTCGACCATTCCCCTAGCCAGAAGTCGGTCTTCTTTGTGAAGAAGTCCTGGAACGGGGACAGGTCCGGGGTATCTTCACTCCCGAACAGGATGGCGTACGCCCCGACCTTCCCGGTATCGTTCAGGGCCTTGACCGCTTCCAGGCCGGACGGCGGGGCCTGAACCGGGACCCAGGCCGGTTCGACCTGGACCCAGGCGGAGCGGTCCGCGAAGGTATAGTCGCCGTTCTGGACCGTGTACCCGACTTTGTACTTCTTCGTGCCCTGTTCAATAATCAGGGCGTCCGGGTAGATTGCGATCGGATAGATACGGGCCGGACCGTCGTCGTCCAGCATGGGCGGGCCGTTCGACCGCATGGCCTGATACCAGGCGGAGCGGACCTGTTCGGACGCCTGGTCATAGGACAGCGCCTTCATGGCGTCGTCGTCCATGTCGTCGTCCGGTTCTTCCTGGTCTTCGTCCCCCAGGTCGACGCCCAGTTCGGCCCCCAGTTCTTCCGCTAACAGAAGCAGGTCTTCCGCTTTGTTGTAAATTTCATTGATCAGGGCCTGGTCCGCTGCGCTGTTTCGCGCCCCGGCCTTCGTTCCGTCCTGGACCAGGCGGTCCGCGTAGTCTGCTAACTGGTCCGGGAGCGGGTCCAGGGCTTCCAGGATGTCCGCATAGCTCATGTCTGTTCCTTCGTGCGCTTTGATCGGGTTCCGGGTCACGGCCCGCCGTATCGCGTTCCGCCGTTCCGCGTCCTGTTCGGCCTGGGCGTTCCCCCGCTGGTTCCGGTCGACCTGGGCCCGGTCCGCTGAACGCTTCTTCGACCGGGCCTGTTCATATGCGGCCTGGTATGCTCCCAGGTCCCCGCGTTCCAGGGCGGACAGCGCCCGCCGTCCTTCGGATGTGGCGACGTCGTTCCCGTCGTCGTCCGTTTCGATATAGCCCAGGGCCCGAAGGCGGTCCGTGTTCTTCGCCGTCCGGCCCTGGGACAGGTCCCGAAGGGCGGATACATCCTGGTCGGACACGGCGGACCGGCCCGTCGTCTGGGATGCGGTGTCCGCTGCGGTTTGTTCCGGGGTCGGTTTGTCGTCCTTCCCCTTCCCGCCGCCGCCCCCGCCGCCCTTCTTCTTTTCCTGGGCGGCCCCAGACGCGCCGGAACCGGCTTCCCCCATCATTCCCTTCAGCTTGTCCTTCAGGCCCGTCCCGGACCCGCCTGTCGCGTCCTGGGGGGCGTTTTCGCCCTTCTTCCCGATCGCGTCCGCTGGGTTCCCGGACTTGTCCAGACCCCGGCCTTCGGTTCCGTTCTTGCCGGACGTACGTCCGGCTTCGCGTTCGGCCTTCGCCTGGTCCTTCTGGACCTTCTGGTCGTAACTGTCTTCCGCCCGTGCGATGATTTCCTTCGCCTTGCCCCGGTCCCCATCGGATGCCGCGTTCCAGAGTTGACGAAGCGCCGGGGTCGGGACCAGGGTTCCGTCCGGTCCGACCCGCTCCGCCAGTCCAGACCGGATCATGTCGTCCGCCCCGTCTTCGGGTAGGTCGTCCCCCCGGACCAGGGCTTCCATGTTCTTCAGGATGTCCGTGTCATACGCGCCACTGAACGCGGCCATGACCTGGGCGCGGTTCTTCGCTGCTTCCGCCTGGGCCTTCGCCTTCTTCTGGTCGGGCGTTTCCTTCGCCCCGCCGCCCTTCCCCTTCCCCTTGCCGCCCTTCTTCGCGGCCTTCCGGGCTTCGCGGGCGGCGGCCAGTCGGGCCGCGAAGGGCTGTTCCTTCTTCCAGCGGACCAGGGACGCATGGCGGGCCCGTTCAGCCGGTGTCATTTTGCCGCCCGGTCCGCTTCCGGACCCCGGCTTGACGGATTGATCGGCCCCTGGGGGCGGCGCGTTCTGGTCAGGCATAGAAAAAACCGACCCCTTCCGGGATCGGCCCTCAACACGGGTCGGATATTAGGTTCCAGGGGCGGCGCAAGGATCAAGTGACCGCCCCTGTTCTTCCTGGGTCGGGGACGTTCATCCCCTTGCCCGGAAGTATAGCATAATGATCAAGTCCCCGGCGTGCTACGTTCCGTCGTCTGGTCGCGGCCCAGACGGCGTTCCCGATGGGTCGGGATGGTCCGTTCCAGACCCAGGACGTCTTCGACCCCGCCCAGAAGCATCCGGCATCCGGCCTTGACCCGGTTCGCCTGGTCCGGGGTCAGCCTGGGGACGATCGCCGTTTCCAGAAGGATGAGGTTCATCCGCATGGTGGCGAGTAGTGCGACTGTGACGTCGTCATGTGCAATCACGGCCCGATCATCCTTTCGACTTCGTCGGCGGCGGCGGTCCCGACCGGCCCTTCCGCTTCGTCCGCTATATCGTATTCGTCCATCCAGGGCCCGCCCTGGAAGTAGCTGGTCCGCGTATCCTTCGCAAGGGCCCAGAACGCATGGTCGCTGGAATTCGACAGAACCGCCCCGTCGTTCAGGTACTGGGGGTCCCAGCTTTCAACCATTTCCCCGGTCCGGATGTACGGAACGTCGATCGTCCCGTCCCGAAGGGCGGCGAAGAAGAACCGCCGCTGTTTGTCCGACACGAACGGTTGCGGGTCATGCGTCTGGGGCGGGTCTTCCAGGGCGACGTCCAGGACCGCGTCGACCGCCGCTTCCGATATGTTCCGGACAAGTTCGCCCTTCGGTATCTTCAGCAGACGAAGCGCCTGGTCCGCGTCGACGACAATCTTCAGTTCCATCAGTAAATCCGATCTTCGACAAGGTCCGGGGGCGGACCTTCGTCGACAACGTCGACGCCCATAACGTCGACCAGGGCGTCCAGGCGGGTCCGGTCCGGCCAGGGGTCGGACGGTTCGACCTGGGTCCGGTCCCATAGGGCCGTCAAGCTGTCCAGGAAGCCCTGGATGCCGGGGGTCTGGTCGTCCGTCTTCCAGACCGTTTCTTCCGCGTCGTCGTCCAGTGTGATCTGGATGTCCAGGGCCCGTATCACGATCGGCATGCCGTTCCCCCTTAGTTCCGCGTTACGTCGTAAATAAACATGAACATGTCCGGGTCCGAATTGGCAAGGGCGACCGGGGTCGTCCAGGCCATTTCCAGACCCATGCTGATCACTTCGGTCGACTGGTCTTTGTAGCGCTTCCCGATATACGGACTGACGAACTTGTCCGGGGTCGTCACTTCGTCCGATCGATACCCCTTATTCCCGGTCACGGCGGACAGCTTCTGGGGCGTTTCGCCCGCTGTTCGGCGGTCAAGCCATGCGTTCGCCCGCTGTTTAACCTGGGGGTTCGTGAATTCGACATGGTGTCCGTATTCGTGGATAACGGTCCGCAGCGGGGTCGTCGGACTGACATGGATCAGCCCCTTGACCTTCGTGTCCGGACCATGTGAAACCAGCGTCCGGGACGACGAATATTCTAGCGCGTACGCCCTGGTCTTCTTCGTCCCGGTCGACACATGGATGCCGTGTCCGGGCGGCGCTCCCGCATGCGTCGTAATTTGCGCCGCCGCGTCGAAGCCCTTATGAATACGGGTCAAGGCCGTGTCCGATACGCGCCCCAGGGGAACGCCGAACGTTAGCTTCTGCTGATCTTTCGAAACGAAGAACGACTTCCGACCTTCGCTTGCTAGCGTTTCGTCCCGCTGTTCGAAGACCTTGTCGATCTTCCCCTTCAGCGCTTCCGTGTCCTTCGCCGCCCTAAGCCATGCGGCCTTCTTTTCCAGGCGTTCCCGGATGGGGATACCCGATTGCATGTCCATGTCTTTGTATTCTTTGTAGTACCGATCGCGTTCCAGCTTCTTCGCGGTCAGGGCGTCGTTCATGGCGCTGATCCGCATGTCGTATTTCTGAAGCTGGGACCGGACCCGTTCTTCCGCGCCCAGGGTTCGTTCCAGGGCGGCCTTCGCTTCCGGACTGGGCGTCCAGGACCCGTCGTCCGCGAACGGCCCCTTCTGCTTCGCGGGGGCCGGGCCCGTGTCGTCGCCACTGGTCGCCGGGGGCTTCGCCGGGGGCTTCGCCGGGGGCTTCGCCGGTTCGACCGGGGGCTTCTTCGCGACCGGCTTCTTCCGGCCTGTCACGGTCGGGCCCATGTCCCCCATTTGATTGTAGGCATCCTGCCATGCGTCGACATGCTTCGACCTGGACAGTTCCAGCAAAAGACCGCCCTTCTCTTTCAGAAGGCGGGAGCGTTCCGCCTGAAGGGATGACCGTTCCGCTGGGGACAGATGCCCGTTCAGTTGAACCTGGATGTTCATCGTACGCTGTTCGACCGCGCCGAACCGTGATACCTGCTTCGCAAACGCCCGCGCTTCCGCGACGGTTGCGCCCCCGGCCCGCGCCCCGCGATACGCTGTTTGAACCGCCCGCCGCCGCCCGGTCGACCGGCCATGCGACCGCTGGTCATGCGCCCCCGGCATGTGCTTGACCCAGTCCCGAAGACCGAAGTCCGTCTGGATGGCAATAGGCCCGAACGCTGCCATCTTCTGGGCCGCCGCGCCGATCGGGACGGATACCAGGGCGGTCCAGTCCCCGAACAGGACCTTCCCGTCCGGCATGGCGTCCGTTTCGATGATCGGGAAGCCGAACAGGGTCTTCGTCGCGTAGCCCTTGCGCTTGACGACATGGTCCCCTTCCCGGCCTGGACAGGTATCGCAATGCTGTTCGCTTGCGCCCTTCCCCAGCGTCCAGGTATAGACCCCGGTCCCGTCGCCATTGTCGACCAGGTTGACGGAGCAAAGACAGTTCCCCAGGCATTCCGTCGACCCGTCGCCGGGGACCCAGGGGATGTCCCAGTCCCCCCACCGGGCCCGGTGGTACGTTGCCTGGATGGCCTTCGCGTACAATTGTTCCCGGACCCGTATCTGTCCGTCCGTCAGGTTCGCCCGCTCCCGGTCGAAGCGTTCCAGGTAGGGAAGCTGGGCCGCGATCGCCGCTTTGATTTCCGCCCGTTCGACCCTGGACAGGTTCTTCCGGTTCAAGAGCTTCGACCCGACCGGGACGTTCAGTCGTTCAGCGGAGCCCGCAAGCCATGCGGCCAGATGTCCCGCTTCGATCGCCCGTTCCATGTCCTTCCGCCATGTCTTCGCGCCGGGGGCCGGGAGCGCCCCCGCCATCATCATGACCAGGTTCAATACGTCAGGCACGGTCGCCCCCTTCGTCTTCCAGGAACGCTTCCGCCCAGGACGTCGCAAGGGCCCAGACGTCGTCCCCCAGGTCGTCGTCCGTCGTCGCCTTCAGTTCGCCGCGATACTCCGTAAACACGGCCTTGACCCCTTCCGGGGTCCGCGCCTTCCGCAAGTCTTCCATGACCCATCCCAGTTCGTCCTGGGACAGGGCGTCCGACTGGAACGGGACCAGGGCTGGTCGACCCGCCTTCAGGGCCTTCAGGGACTTCCGTTCCCAGCGGTCCAGGTCGACCAGCTTCAGATGGATCGGAAGGTCGCTTCCTGGAATATCTTCTGGAACGTCCTGGGCGTCGTCGGGGGCCGTGGCCGTGTCTTCCGCCGCCTGGGCGTCGTCCGGGCCGCCTGGGGCCGCCTGGGCGCTTCCAGGGGATATTCCCGCCGCTGTTTCCTGTTCCTGAACGTACGCTTCGGTCTGTTCGGACGCGGGGGTCGCCGGGATGGGCATGCCCTTCGCAATTTCCGCGATCAACATGTCGCCCCTGGGGTCGTCCAGCGGGTCCTTGCCGTCCGCTTCCCGAAGTTCGTTCACGGTCCAGTGCGTCTTCCGGCTTTCCTGTTCCTTCAGCTTCATGTCCCGGTCTTCCGCCCGGATGTCTTTGAATTCCGCCCGGAACTGGGGGCCGT
Organism: uncultured Candidatus Saccharibacteria bacterium; assembly: GCA_964474375.1. GTDB lineage: Bacteria > Patescibacteriota > Minisyncoccia > Phycocordibacterales > UBA9973 > 2-01-FULL-33-17. The sequence continues at coordinate 42,955 of CAYYSG010000003.1, read as the reverse complement.
ACCAGGTTCGAACCTGTTGGGCGTTCAGGTCTTCCGACAGGCGGACCAGAAGCGGCCAGACCGCGCCGCTTATCATGGTGTCCCGCGCCTGTTCCGCGTTCGCCCGGTTCGCCCGCTCCGACCAGTATCCTTCCGGGAAGCCCAGGGTCCGATCAATTTCCTTCTGACTGAACGCCCGCCCGGACAGGAATTCCGCGTCCTTCTGGGTCCGTCCGAAGGGCTTATAGTCCATGTCCCCGGCGCGGGCGACCGCGACCCCGCGCCGCGTCCCCCCGAAGAATTCCCGTATCTCATCCCGGATACGCGGAACGTCTTCGTCCAGCGTTTCCTGGTTCAGCGTAATCATGCCGTCCGGGACCCCGTTACTTTCCTTAAAGAAGTTCTTGTTCCAGTCCGCCGCCGCCAGGTCACTTTCGATCCCGGTCCAGGCCGCCGCCAGGAAGGACAGGCCGTCCCGGATGTCGAACAGGTTCACGCTATGGGAGTATGTGATGAACTGGGGCGGGATCGTGATGGGCTTCGCGGTCGGGGACGACTTGAACATGTACCCCCGGATGAACGTCTTCGGGTCCGGGATCGGCATGAGCATCCCAGGCGGGACCGGCCACACTTCCGCAAGGTCGTTCCCCCTGGGGGCCCAGAACAGAAACGCCTTCCCGACCAGCGTATACGACCAGACCCAGTATGACGTCACGAAGGACCGGCCCATGTGCTCGTTCGGGCGTTCCCAGATCAGTTCTAGCGGATGGTTCTGGACGTCTTCCAGCGTATCCTTGACCCGTTCCTTCATGACCAGTTCGGCGGCGGCGGCTTCGTTCGCTATTGCCGTGACGTCACTGAAGACCCAGGGGGACGCGACGGCCCGCCGTGCCCGCTGTTCGTCCTGGGCGTCCTGTCCCTTGCGCTTCTGCCATTCGTCCCAGCCTGGGAACCCGATCGGTCCCGTCATGGCGAACTGGGTCGACGGGCCCCGATACAGTTCGCCGGGATCGGGAAGCGCCTTCCCCGCGAAGGCCGCACGGGAACGGACAAAGGCGTCCTGAACCCGGTCGAAGATGGACTTCCTGTTCATACCGTTTCCTTATACCCTTCCACGAAGGCGACCCAGACCCAGAGAACGATACGGACGACCAGCCCCGCCGCCAGTCCGATCCCGTACCCGACCAGGGCGACGACCGCCAGAACCGCGCCCATCAGAAGCAGGGCGACCGTATAGACCCATGCGACGGCCTGGGCGACGACGTAGACAAGCTGTTCCCATCCCCAGACGATCCAGACCCCGACGACGTACGTCCCGCGCCGAACGGCGGGGACCCGGACCAGCGCTCCGCCCAGACAGATCAGCAGAAGGCCCAGGCCGAACATGAGCTTCAGGTATGGGTCAATCATGAGAACGCCCCTAACGCGGTATTCTGATACGATCGATCCAGACGCATAGCCATATAGCGCATGGCATCCATCCCGTGGTTATAGGCGTCGACCGGGACTTCCTTGACGGCCTTCCCGTCCTGTCCCTTCGGCCATGCGTATTCGTCGAATTCCGCAAGCGTCGACGTCGGCTGATGGGCATTGACCAGGTCCTGGTCCAGTTCGACCAGGGACCCTTCCAGGACGAACAACCTGGGCCGCCCGTCTTCCGCGTCCTGAAGGCGTTCCTGGACCTTCTGGATGCCGACTGTAATCGCTTTGTTCGCCGGTCGACTGGGGATGCCTTCTTCGCGGAGCGTTTCGCGGTCTTCCGCGTCATGGTCCGCGATCGTCCCCGCGATACGTTCCCGGTCCGGGTTCGTTTCGCCGTCTGGAAGCGTCCAGCGTTCCAGGTCTTTGATCTGTCCCGCATGTTTCCGAACGGTCCGCCTGGACATGTATATCTCCCGATACAGGTACATCCGCCCGTCCCCGTCGACCGCCCACCATTGACAGACGAACGGGTTCGTATAGCCCCAGTCGATCGCCCGATACCGCGCCCAGTCCTTCGGGATGTCGAACCGGGGTAGCAGATGCCGCGCCCGGTCGAATTCGTAGACGGTCCCTTCAGCGGCGACCCAGCGGCCCAGGAACAGCCGTTCGCGCCGGATGCCGGTCAAGCGGGACAGGGTCTTCATGGTCCGTTCGCCCTGGGCGGTCAAGCTCCCGTCATCCCGGTACAGGGACGGATTGTCCTTATGCTGGGAGTGAAACAGCTTCAGACCCTGTCGGGCTAAAATCCAGTGCGACGGCGGGCCGGGATTGCAATCCCCGAACAGCATGGGCGTATCCGTGACCGCGCCGCGCCCCGTGGTTCGCGTTGACAGCGTTTCCCAGTCGTTCAGGGACAGTTCTTCCGCCTGATTGACGTACACGAAGTCCCGTTCCCCGGACAGCACGGCGGACGCCCGGTCCATGCCGCCGATATACAGAACCGCCCCGTTCGGATAGACGAATTCACTGGGCCGATGTTTCCCACCGTACGGTTCCGCGCCGCTCCCAGACCGTTCCAGGACCCGATACCAGGTCTGTAACACCGTCGCCGGGATGTCCGCCGCGACTTTCCGGACCAGGGCCGCCTTCGCCTTCGGGGTCGACCGCATGAGATTGTCCAGCTTCCATAAGGCCGCCCAGGTCTTCCCCGTTTCAGCGGGGCCCGCGATCATCCATTCCTGGTCGTAACAGTCCTGAACTTGCGCGGCGGAGCCGCGCCACGCGATCGGGCCGTTCTGGTCGGTCACGGGCTCCCGAAGCTGGTCCGCTCCGTACTGGACCATCCGCCGTTCAGCCGTCGACGATCGTAAGCTGTTCGAATTCATCCGCTATCGCTCCCAGGACATGCGGGTCCTTGACGTGGTTCCGGACGATCTGGACCATAGCGCCCATAAGAACCAGGCCGCGTTCAACGGAAATAGTCAGGCGGTTCTGGTTCAGGCGCTTCGCTTCCGTGTCGACCAGCTTCCGCCGCTGTTCCAGGGCCTGTCCTATATCCTGCCATGCAAGGTGATCACTGAACCCGGCCTGGATGAGCCCCAGCATGCGACGAAGGGCCGTCTTCTGGTCGTCCGGGGTCGACGCATCCTGGTACGCATCCGCCGCGTCCTTCAGAAGCCCCCAGCGGCGACCGCTTTCGCCCGTGTCGACCTGGGATAGCAGGTCGTTCAGGCGGGCGTCGACCAGGGCGACATCCTGTCGCAAGTTCAGCGCGTCCGGGTCGTCCAGGGATGCCTGGTATCGCTCCGCCATCCGGGCCGGAAGATGCTTCGAATAGCGCCCGTGTTTGAACGCAGGGGCCGCGATGCCGGACAGCGACTTTCCGCCGTGCATGTCACAGCGCCCGTTCGCCATTGCGACCCGGCGACAGGACCCGCCCGCCCGGGTCTTCGCGCCACACAACCGATCGTCGTCGACGCGCATGGGGTTCCCGGTTCCGCTCATGGGGCCTTCCTGTCATCCCGGTCCCGCTGGCGCGGAACGACTTTGTCGTCCGGGCTCATGCCCAGATGCCGTTCGATCGTGCTGATCTGGAATTGCATGACCGCAAGCGTCCGCCCGATCTGGTCGACCGCCGCCGCCATGTTCTCCTGGGCCTTGACCCCGCGTTCATCCAGGGCTAAACGGTGCTTCCGTTCTTCCTGCTCGGTCTGGATGGTCTGTTGCGCCCGGTCCCGAAGGATCGGGAAAACCTGGGCGGCCAGCCATCCCGCGCCCGGAAGCAGGATGACCTGAACCCACCACGGGATGTCCAGGGTCGGGGTTTGCTGAAGCAGGGTCGACAGGATCATAGCGCTTCCTTCCCTGGGTCCCATCCCATCAGGGCGTGAACCTGTTCTTCGACGGTCCCCAGACGACGGTCGACGTCGTCCAGGCGGTCCTTCAGGGCCGCCTGGGGGTCGACCATACGATGGACGATCTGTTCGGTTAGGCGGGCGACCTGGTCCCGAAGGTCGCCCACCTGGACCTTCAGTTCAATTATGGCCGCATCGCGGGGGTCTAGCGGTTCCATCAGTATTCCTTCTATTTCGCCTGGACGACCAGGGCGTTCGCTAGTCCGGCCAGGGCTTCGCCGTATTCGTCCCCAGGGTCCGCCCATCCGCTTCCAGACGGGTTATGGACCGCGCCCAGGCGAAGCAGGTCCGGCGCGGAGCCGTGAACCTTCGCCGGAAGGGGGCGAACCGACATGGCGCGATAGATCAGGGCGGACTGAAGCTGGTTCCGCTGGTCCAGGGGAAGCGCGTACGCAAGTAAGCGCCCGATATGCGCTTCGACGCTCCCGACCTTCGTCGGGTCCTTCGGGCGTTCCCAGGACACGAACGACAGTCCTTCCCCCTTGACGCCCGTCACGCCGATCCCAGCGGGGTTCCGATGGGGGCGGGCCGCCCAGTCGCTGGTCAGGTTCCCTGTCTCATGGATCATTTGCGCGATTGCGACGGCGGGGTCGACCCCGACCGGGATGCAGACCCGGAAGTATTCCGGAAGGATATGGTCATGCAGGTCGATCGGAACGTATTCCCCCATCGGGCGGGCGGTCATGTAGCGTTCAGCCTGGACCGACGCGATACCGGGCGGGGCTATGATGAGGGACTGGGGGGTATACACGCGGGCCGGGGGCGGGGCCGTGAATTCGTGCTGTAAGAACAGCTTCACTTCGTTTGCGACCCATTCCATCTTGACGGCGGAGCCCGGACAGGTCTTGTCCGTGTTGTATTGCCGATGGGGGTCTATATCGCGGTCCGGGTCAAGATGGAAGCGGCGACAGAGCGTTCCCAGGACGAAGCGGGTCAGGTCCCAGATCGTTCCGTCCGGGCGGGCCGCATCATAGCGCCCGACCATTTCGACCCCGATCGTATACCATCCGGCCTTCGTCGACCCGTTCCCGGCGTTCGCATGGATGCCGATCATGTGTAAGGGGGTAAATATCCAAATGCCATCGGGGGCGACGTAGATATGGGGGGCGGACGTCCAGCCCTTCCGCCGATAGTACGTTTGCATGCCCCGCATGGACCGAAGACCGGACCAGTCCTGGGGCGTCGGTTCGACCGTATGGTGCAGCACGATCCCCGATACGCGGGGGACCAGGGGGATGGGAACCGACTGGACGTAGTCCTGGAATTCCGCCTTCGTGAGGCATACCCCGACCATCGGCGGGGACCCGGTCACGATCGGCGGATGGCGAAGCGCTGTCATAGAACGTCCCTTCCTGAACCAGTATGTGTCCGGTTCAGTGTACAGAACGTCCGTTCGACCTGTCAAGTATCCGCCCGAACGGATGCGACAGAACGTAGAACATGCGTTCCGGTCCTGTCTGACGCGCTATCCGTGTGCTGAAGATATATAAACTGTAAAGATTGTCGGGGAAGTGTTACGGGACTGTTATAGATCGGGTCCGGGGGGATGTGCTATCGTATGCGGACCGCATATCATCACCACACACTAGGATGCATGCATGGTTACTGAAGACACTATTCTTCTGGTCGGTCACTGGGTCGACGCGACGGCGGCGGTTCTTTCCCTAACTGGTACAGGGCTTCCACATGACGAAGGATCGGACCAGACAGACGCGGGTCCGCCGTCGTCAGAAGTTCCAGAAGCGGCGTCCAGGCCGGTTCACGACTGACCAGGCTTTCCAGACGGCGGGTTAGCTCGGCCCTGTCGCCGGGAAGGTCCAGGTCGACCCCCGCCATTTCCTGAACCTGGTAGAGCGGGATGCCGTACGCATCCGCAATACGGATGAGTGTGACCAGGGTCGGGTATCCGCTATGCCGCCCCTTGACCAAGTCTTCGATCGTCCCCCGTCCGACCCCCGTTCGTTCGGATACCTGTTCGTAGGACGTCCGTTCGACCTCGGCCCGCAAAAACCGGGCCAGTTCTGTTATGGGCATGGGTCTTCCTTCCTTCGTCTGCATGGACGGACACTTCGACAGCCTGTCGGACAGCCCGAACTATAGATCATGTTCGTATATCCCGCAAATATTGAAACCGTTCCGCAATCATGATACACTATCCGGGCGACCGGATGTTCATAAGGGAAGGCGGAAGGAATGACAGAACAGACAGGACAGGACGCCCAGGGGACGGGGCGAACCTGGATCGGGGCGGAGTGTTCGCCCGAACTGAAGCAGGACGTCCAGGATGCGGCGGACCGCCTGGAAACGCAGGTCAGCACGATCGTGCGATGGGCCCTTCGTGACTGGTTACGGGCCCAGAAGGCCGCCCCCCAGGACGACGGATGGACCCAGGAAGTCATGGACCTGGTCGTCGACGTCGACGTCGAAGCGGGGGCCCCATGTTGACCGCCCCGTTCCCCTATGCCGGGGGGAAGCGGGCCGTCGCGGACCTGGTCTGGTCCCAGTTCGGCCCCCTGGATGCGTACGTCGAACCCTTCGCGGGTTCCGCCGCCGTCTTCCTGGCATGTCCCGCTCCCGCCCGTGCTGAAACGCTGAACGATGCCAGCGGCCACATTACGAACGTCTGGCGGAGCATCCAGACCGTTCCGCATGCCGTCGCGGCCCGATGCGACTGGCCTATTAACGAAATCGACCTGTTCGCCCGTCATGTGGCGCTGGTCCAGGCCGCCCAGGGGTTGACCGAACGTCTTATGGTCGACCCGCATTATTGCGACCCGGAACTGGCCGCATGGTGGATATGGGGCGCGTCAAGCTGGATCGGGAGCGGCTGGTGTAACGGGGGCGGCCCCTGGTCGGTCGACGACGGGAAGGTCGTCAAGCGGGCGGGCGGCGTGGCGCGGCAGATGCCGATGGTAGGGGCGGACGGTAAAGGAAACGGTGGCTATACAGGCATCCACAGCGCCCGGTTGCGGGGCGGCGTAGCAAAGCAAATGCCGCATGTCAGTGCGAACGACGGGGGGTCCGCGACCCAGGCCGGGGTCCACAGTTCCCGGCTTCGCGGGGTTGCGCGGCAGATGCCGAGTGTTGGGGCCGGCACTGATGGCGGGGCCGGCCACGTAAAAGGCATCCACAGTTCCCGGCTTCGCGGCGGCGTGGCGCGGAAGATGCCGAGCGGCGTTGGGGCGGACGGCAAAGGGTACGACGCGACCAGTACCATCCATCGTCCCAACGCCAACCTGTTCGCGTATTTTGACCAGCTTTCCGCCCGTCTTCGGAACGTACGTATTGTGTGCGGCGACTGGGAACGGGTTCTGTCGCCCCGCATTACGACCGCCTTCGGGACGTGTGGGGTCTTCCTGGACCCGCCGTATCCTGGCACTGATACGGCGTTCTACGAACACGGCGGGACGGACGCATGGCATGCCGCCCAGGCATGGGCGATCGAACACGGGGACGACCCGGCCTTCCGGATTGCGCTGTGTGGCATGGACGACCAGGTCATGCCGGACACATGGATGCCCTATCGCTGGAAGCGGGCGGGCGGATACGGGAGCCAGGGCGACGGGGCGGGGCGAGAGAACGCGGGCCGGGAAATGATCTGGTTCAGCCCCGGATGCGGACAGATCGCGGATTTACCCATGTTTGCTGGATTGTAATCAGCAGGAAGGACGGAACCCATGACCCATCAGATACAGGCCGTCGACCGAACATTTCCCTATCGGGCGTTCCGGGACGGAGTGGAAATCACGGCGATCGGGAAGGTCGTCAAGTATGCCGCGTCGATCGACGGGGTCGTCGTCGACGAAGCGTATACGTACGCGGACGCGGAGCTTCAGATCGGGCTCATCCTGTCGACGCGGGACCTGGTCCCGTACACGGTCGCGGAGCGGGACGGGACGCTGGTCCGGGTTCCGTTCCAGGCCCAGGTCCCGGATGTCACGGACGGATACTACGCGGCGAAGGCCGTCGCGGCCCGTCTGGGAACGTCGACCTTCCTGACATCCGGCATGGACGGCGACCGGGCCTTCGACCAGGCGACCCAGGTCTTCGTCCTGAAGGCCCAGGACGGGGTCGACCGGCTTCGCTTCATGACGGACGCGGTCCTGTTCTACGATGCCCAGTTCCAGGCGTACCAGGTCTATACCGTTCGCTCCGACCGGGGGCTGGGAACGCTTCTGGGAACCTGGATGGTCCGCCATGACTAGCACACTTGACCTTGACCAGGACGTCCCCCTGGGGGTCGCCCTGGTCCATGCGTTCCGGGATGGACAGGTATCCGGGTCCGTCCTGGGCATGCTGGGGAACCTATGCTGGGTCCATGACGAACCGCTGGTCCAGGCGAACCCGCCGCGCTGCGCGAAATGCCGGGTCAAGTCCGTGTCATGCCTGGACGACCTGGAAGGGGGCGGCAATGAATGATCGACTGGTTCCGGAACGGGTACGGGTCGTCTGGGCCCATGTGACCGCGTGCCCGAACATATCGGCGGAACGCCTGATGGACCGGACCGGGTACGGGCGGGCCGCGATCTTCTGGGCCCTGAAGCGCCTGGAAGACATGGGGTATATCGCTCGCCCCGAAGGGACGAACGGGGTCCGTATTGTGACCATAGGGTTCTATCCCGTCGCGGCGGGCGGGAAGGTTCTGAAGAACTGGAAGGGGAACAGGGGCCGCATGCGGCGTGTCAGGCGGCCCGCCGATCGTTAGGTTCCGGGTCTTCGGTCGTTCGGGGCCATGCTCCGACCGCCTGAAGACCCTTCTTGATCAGGAAGACCATGCCGTCCTGAAGGGTCGTCCGGGGGCGGTCTTCATCCCCCTGGACGAACTGGTCCAGGGCCGTCCGAAGGTCGTCTTCCAGGACGATCGTCGACTTCGTTCCGCTGTTCTGTTTGGGGGTCGTCATGGGTTCGCTCCGTGTACATCCGTTCTATATCGGCCCTGTTAGTATACGGGGCTTGACGTTCCCTGTCAACGGGTGTATACTTCCCGTAATATCCGTATATTTACGTAGCACTACGGAAGGACAGCGAACCCATGCAGACAGTAAACAGTTCCCGATCGACGGTCCAGAAGCCCCGGAAGGGTCTTCCGGCTCCGTACGTGTACGAACATGGCGACGGCTGGGAAATATGGCGCATGCCGGAAACGGCGGACTTCGACCTGAAGGTCGGGGGCGAATATTGCGGTTCGTTCGGGAGCGCCCAGGAAGCCCGAACGGTCCGCAATGCCATCATGTACGACCAGGCCGAACTGGAAGGGCGGACACGATGACGTACACGTCCGGAACCCTTCCTGCCTGGATGGAAACGCCCCGAACGTCGTCGCCCCTGGTCTGGGGCGACGTGTACCTGTTGCATTTTGCGGCCCCCATTTCCGACCAGCATACGACCCAGCATTACATCGGGTTCGCCCTGGACCTGGAAGCCCGCCTGGACGAACACGAACGCGGACGCGGGGCCCGGTTGACCCAGGTCGCCCGCGAACGCGGGATCGTCTTCCAGGTTGCGGCGACCTGGAAGGGCGACCGGGCCCTGGAACGGGCGCTGAAGAACCTGCACAATGCCCCGTTACTCTGTCCCGTTTGTTGCGCCCAGGCCGGACGGAAGGTCTGGGCCCCGCCGATCGTCCGTCAATACCAGGCCGAACTGGACCCCGACTGGGACTTCGGAATGGTCCCGGCCCCCCATCTTCTCCGCATGGACTGGTACGAAGCCCGCTTCCGGACCCGCCATCACCGCTATACAGGCCCTGAAACGGCCCCAGCGGCCCCAGAATGCACGGAGCATGACCATGCCTACATTTGACCCGATCGCCTTCGCCTTGACCGCCGTGATTGCGCTGGGGGTCTTCCACGTCTGGAAGACCCGCCGCCTGGAACGGGCCGTCGACCGGGCCGAACTGGACGCCCATGACGCCCAGGTTCGACTGAAGGAACATGCCGGGGGTTACGCCCAGGGATACCAGGACGGGACGGAGAACGGGCGACGACAGGCCGAACATGACCTGGGCATCCAGGCCGGACGACGGGCGGACGCGGCATACGACCAGGGGTTCCAGGACGGATACCAGGCATGCCTGGTCGAACACGGCCTGGACGTCCAGGCCGTCGACGTTCGCACAATCAAGTTGACAGCATAGGAAGGACGAACCCATGACCCATCCCATCGTGGTATCAGAACTGGCGGCCCGGACCGCGTACCTGGAATTCTGGGGGATCGTGACCTGGGTCCAGAACGCCATCCAGGCCGGGACGGGGGCCGTCGTCATGGCCCCCGACTGGTCGGTCGGCATGGTCAAGGTCGCCCCGAACGTGTACGCCTGGGGGCTTCTGGGACGGGTTCCAGGCCCCCAGGACCAGACCTTCGGGTCAGCACGGGACGCGGCGGCGGCCTTCGTCCGGACCGTAGGGGTCCAGGAAGCGGCGGCGGCGTACGAACGGTATCTTCGGGACCTGGGGAAGCTATAGAACGGGGTTCGTCATGGGTCGATCGCGCTGGGTTCCCCCGGTCCCGCCTGGGGCGTCCTGGTCCCCGGAAGTAATCAGCCTGGGGCCGGGGGCCCCGCTTCTGGGGTATTGCTGGGACATGGTCCAGACAGACGGATGGGTTCTCATGAACCTTCCGTCTGTCGCGGCGGACATGGGCGTCCCGTATCCGACAATTAAGCGCTGGTGGCGGGCCCTGGTCGACGGGCCCTTCTTCGACATGGTCGTCAGCGCCGGTCGGGGCGGGGTCCGCGCCCGCTTCGCCCAGGACTGGGTCGACTGGCGCGTCCTATCGGCCCGTGAAAAGAATACAGAAATAGTATCAGAAGTGATACGAATTCCAGAAGACCCTGAAGGAAATCGAACAGAAATAGTATCAGAGTTGATACGAATTCCAGACGAAACGGACCAGAATTCGTCGAAATCGAACAAAAATCGAACAAAAATCGTATCAGATTTGAACGCCCCTTATATAGGTACTCATGACTTACATGATCTACATGTTGACGCGGGTTCTTGCGAACCCGGTCCGCCCGCTCCGTCTGAAGACCCATCCGACCAGGGGGACAGCCGTCCCCCGAAGCGGGGGTCCCCGGAACCGCTCCGCGTGGCACTCGCCCAGGGGTCCGGGATAGACCTGGAATACGGGACCGGGAAGTCAATAGCCCAGGTCAACGTCAACGCTCTGAAGCTCTGGGAGAACATGCGGGAGCCCGGATGGGACGTCGACCGCATGGTCCTGGAAGTTAGGCGGGTCGGGAAATGGGTCCGGGCGACCCAGCATCCCTATGCGACGAACCCGGACCAGCGTATTCCGCCGTCCGCCATCCTGGACTTCTGGAAGGCCGCCCAGAAGGCCCTGAAGGCCCAGGACGCCCGGAACGGGGCGACCCTGGTCCGAACCCCGGATGAACCAGTGACGACGCCCCAGAAGACCGCCCAGGGCCTGAAGGCCCGCCTAGCAAACAGGAAGGAACAGACCCATGCCGAACCAGATCAGCGGGATGGACCCGACCGAAGACCGGGCGAACGAACGGGCCCTGTTAGCCTGTTGCACGACGAACGCCGCCCTGACCGATGAACTTCTGGGGGACCTTCCCCTGGATGCGTTTCTGTGGCCGGACCATCGCACGGCGTACACGGCGATCATGAACTTGCGGGAGCGGGGCGACTTGCTGGACCCGCTTCTGATATGGCGCGAAGTCCGCCGCATGGGCATGGCGGAACCGGACCTGAACTGGTTCCAGGCGCTGGCGGCGGACGATCGGGGTCCGGCCCTGGGATACGTGTACGCCCAGGCGGTCCAGTCCGCGTTCTTCCTTCGCCGCATTGACGACCTGGCGAAACGGACGATCGTCCGGGTCCGGACCCCCGGCATTACGGCGGACGAAGTCCTGGCCGAACTGAACGAAGCCGCCGCCGCCCTATCGGACGGCATGTCGATCGCCCGTTCCGAACTGATTACGGTCCAGGACAGTCTGGACCAGGTCCTTCAGTCCCTGACCAGCGGAGCGGTCCCCGGAACCATGACGGGGTTCCGCGACCTGGACCATATCACGGGCGGATACCACATGGGGGATTACTGGATCGTCGCCGCCCGTCCGGGGAACGGGAAGTCGTCGCTAGCCATGTCACTTGCACTTCGGGCCGCCCCGCGTATCCCGGTCTTCGTCGGGTCGTTCGAAATGAGCCATCAGAGCTTGACGACCCGCCTTCTGTCGACCGTGACCGGGATCGACAGTAACCGCATCCGCATGCATACCCTGGGGGACGACGACCAGGACGTCCTTCTGTCCCGCCTGGACCAGTTCCAGGACATGAACCTGACGATCTGGGACCGGGCCGGGGTCACGATCGAACAGACCTGGAACCGGGTCCGGGCATGGCGTCAACGGCATTCCGGACCGGCCCTGGTCATCCTGGACTATATCGGCCTGTTGTCATCCCAGAAGCGGACCGAAGGCCGGGTCCAGGAAGTCGGACGGGTCAGCCGCATGACGAAGGCGATCGCCCGTGAATTCGACGTCCAGGCGATCGCGCTGTCCCAGTTGAACCGGGCGGTCGAAGGGCGACAGAACCACGTCCCCCAGCTAAGTGACCTTCGGGAAAGCGGCGACCTGGAACAGGACGCGGACCTGGTCATGTTCATCTATCGGGAAGAACTGTACGACCAGAACACGGATAAGAAGGGGATCGCGGAGCTTCATATCTCAAAGCATCGCAATGGTCCGCTGGGCGTCATCCCGGTCCGCTTCGATGCCCGGACGACCAGCTTCGACGACCTGACCTATCGGAGCCCGGAAGGATACTAGAGATGGATGGACAGATTACATGCCGGGTCTGTTCGACGAAGACCGCCCCCCAGGATGACGGCATCCTGTTGTGCCCGACCTGTCGGAACGACCCGTCCGAAACGCGGACGCTGGTCGACGACGCCCTGAAGCGGGCGGACGATCGCTTCGAAGCGACCATGTGTCGCTGTTCGATCGACACGCTCCGCCGCTGGGGCGTCATGCTGAAGGCGTATTTCCAGGCCCTGGACCATCCGGAACAAATGGTCGGGTATCTTCGCCGTCGCAAGCGGACGATCGACCAGAAGGACGAACTGTCCCAGCTTCTGTCGGTCGAAGACGCCCTGTTCCGGGCGAAGACCTGGGCCATGTACGCCGAACTGGAACTGGACGCATTGTCGGACGTGTTGAGTACAGAAGGAAACTAGCATGCACATTACGATCCTTCAGGATGTCCTGAAGCAGGCCCTGTCCGTCGTCAAGCCCGCCGTCCAGGCGGACACGAAGGCCGCCCATCCCATCCGAACGTCGGTCCTGGTCACGGTCGACGACGGACATGTCGTGTTCAGCGCGTCAAACGACCATTTGACCATCCGGGTCAAGGTCGCGGCGAAGATATGGGACGCGGGTCGAACCTGTATCCCGTTCGACCCGCTGTCCCAGATCGTGTCGAAGCTCCCGAAGGATGCCGTCGACCTGGAACTGAACGGCCCCCAGGTATCCCTGACGGCCCCGTCGACGTCGACGATCATTAACGTGATGGACCCGGACGACTTCCCCGCTATTCCGTCCCTGACGGGCGACCGGGCCGTTCCGCTGGGATGCCTGGACGCGATCGTGTCCCAGGTCGCCCCCGCCGCCGCGACCGACTTCGCCCGCCCGGTCTTGTCCGGCATCCATCTGACACTGGACACGATCGTCCGGGCGGAAGCGGCGGACGGGTTCCGCTGCGCCCGCCTGGAACAGGACCTTCCGGGATCGGTCGCTCCGCTGGACGTCCTGGTCCCGGCGAAGGGCTTCGTCGACGCGGTTAAATCCTTCCAGGCGCTGGGGCTATCGGGCGACGACGACGTCTTCCTGGGCCTAGCCGCGTCTGAAGGGGGCCTGATGGGGAAGGCCGGTCTGTTCGTCCTGGACGCGGGGTTCGCCCAGGTCTGGACCCGCATCCTGGATGGGGACTTCCCGAACGTCGACCCGGTCCTTCGGAACCAGGACGACGACCCGGTCCATGTTCGGGTCGCGGTCGCGGACCTGCTGAAGGCGCTGGACCAGGCGCTGGTCATGTCCACAAACAACATAACCCATCTGACGATCGCCCGGTCGAACGACGACGAACCGGGGAAGGTCACGGTCGAAGCGTCGACCCAGGGGCGCGGCGTCAGTATGGCGACGGCGACGGCGGACGTATCCGGCCTGGACGGAACCCCCATGCGGATAGCGGTCAACGGGAAATACTTCCGGGACTGTTTGACCTGTCTTCCCATGCCAATGGTTCATATCGCGGTCAAGTCGCCCGTACATGGCGCAATCTTCCGCCCGGTCGGGCACGATGGAACCTATCTGCATATGGTCCAGCCCATGACGACCCGGAATTGAACGCGGAAGGACGAACCCATGCCATTCGACCGGCGACGGTATCCCCCGGACTGGAAACAGATCAGTCATGACATCCGGTTCGTCCGGGCCGGGGGGAAGTGTGAAGTTTGCGGGGCTGTTCACAAACAGCCCCATCCCATCACGGGGTCGATCGTTATTTTGACGACCGCTCACCTGGGGGCCCCGAAGGACGACGGGTCCCCTGGGGACCCCCATGACAAGCTGGATGTTCGCCCCCAGAACCTGAAGGCCATGTGTCAACGGTGTCATCTGCTATACGACATGAACGAACACGTCCTGAACCGGGCGAAGACCCGACGACAGAAACAGATCGACGCGGGACAGATCGAACTGGACTTATGACAGTGTCCCTATGGGACGGCCCCAGCGGGCCCAGGCGGAGTATCCCCCCATGACAGACCAGATCGAACAATTGAACACGCTACGGGCCCGCCTGGGCCCGCTGGGATACACGATCGAACCGGGGACCCTGGTCACGAACGGATACCGGGCGAACTGGGTCCTTCGGAAGGCCGGGGACCAGGACGCATGGTTCAAGACGTTGAACGCGATAGAAGGATGGGCTAATCAGATGGAACAGACCGAACAGAAGCGCAAGCGGGGACGGCCCAGGAAGACCCCGCCCCCGGCCCCAGGCTACGTCCTGAACGACCTGGTCACGGGGGACGCCCGGACGCTGGAACCCAGTCTTCCGGACCAGTCGGTCGACCTGGTCTTCGCGGACCCCGTGTACCAGAACGTCGACGACTATGCATGGCTGGCCCAGGTCGCCCAGCGGGTCCTGACCGAACGCGGGGTCGTCCTGGTCTGGTCCGGGTTCCCGAAGTTAGGCCGCATCCAGTGTGCAATGGAAGACGCGGGCCTGGAATACGTGTATACGCTCACGTATACGGTCGTCGCAAAGACGTTCCGGATGCGCTGGTATAACCTGTTTTGCTGGTCGACCCCGTGTCTGTGGTTCCAGCGGAAGGGGCGGGCGACCAGGCCGCGCCGCTGGGTTCCGGACACGTATCAGACGACCGTCGAACTGTCCCCGGACCAGGCCGAACAGGTCGACGTCCGGGCGGTCTGTTCGGACACGTTCATCAGCACGGCGGGCCCGTCCGGGACGTACGCCTGGAATAAGAACGTCGGGGTTCTGACGAACTGGATGGACGTGTTCAGTCCGATCGGGGGAACGGTCTGGGACCCGTTCACGGGCGAAGCGAGTATCCCGATCGTCGCCCAGGCCCTTCGTCGCCCCTGGTACGCATCCGAACTGCTTCCGGACGTCGCGGAGCGGGGCCGCGAACGCCTTCGCGCCCAGACTGTCCCGATCCCGTTCGCGCCGGTCGACCCGTTTCAGTCGGTCCCGCTGGACCTGGGAGATGCCGCATGATCTGGGCGTTCCTGTTCTTATGGGGCATGGCGATGGGCTCCGCCTGGAAGCGCATGACGCTTCTGGGACAGCTTTTATCCCTTGCGTTCCTGGGCGTCGTTGCCTGGGCCGCCTGTCACTACGGGGGCGGACTTGTCACGTTCACGCTATTCTAAAGACGTCCGCGCCCTGAACCCGGTCCTTGACGACCCCCAGGTCCAGCGGCGGACCCGCGCCCAGGTCGACATGGCGGACGTGCTTCTGGACCTGGTCCGCGTTCATGCCCCCGACCTGGACGGCCTGGTCCGGGACCATCCCTTCCAGACGTTCCGGGTCGACCTGGCATGGCCGGACCTTCGCCTGGGGTTCGAAGTCAACGGCGGATACCACGCGAAGGGCGGCGGAAAGCATGGCACGGTCCGCGACCATCAGAAGGTTCAGGACCTGGTCCTGAACGGATGGACCGTGCTGGTCTTCAGCGCCGCCCAGGTCCGACAGGACCCGCTGGACGTGATGGACCGCATGCGCCGCGCCCGCGTCATGGTACAATCGCGCCGGGAGTGAACCAAGACCGAACGGGGTTCCGACATGCCTTCCCTTGCATGGGTTCCATGTCGCCGTTCGTGAGGAAGGGGGCGGGGACCCTGGCGGGCCCTGGTCCCCTGCTCCCGCCCCCCCTTGACAATGCCCGCATATCCCTATATACTGGGTCCTGACAAGCGGATTGACATCCATCAGGAAGGACAGGACCCATGACTTCCCAGACCCAGTTCAGCTTCGAACTTCCGACCCCCATGACGCCCCTGGACATTTTTTCGACCCCGGCCCAGGACTTCCAGCGCTATAGCGCCGCTGAAGTCGCCCGGTTCGTTCGGACGGCCCTGAAGGAACGCTTCCCCGGAACGACCTTCCGCGTCCAGACGACGCGGGGGACATCCCTTCGTGTATCCTGGATTGACGGCCCGACCGAACTGGAAGTGTCCGCCGTCTGTCGCTGCTTCGACGGGGCGTCGGTCGAACTGTCGAACGACATGCGGTCGTATACGTCATGCATGTTCCAGGGCCGCCCGACGAAGTTCGGTTCCAATTTCGTCTTCCCCCAGCGGGCCTATTCCCCGGAATTCCTGGGCCGCATGATGGACCGCGAAGCGAAGCGCTGGGGCGTCGACCCGCTTCCCATTGCCGTGTCCAGCCGGGACGGTCACGGATGGATCGTCGACCCCGGCCCCCGTCTTCAGGGCCCCTTGACCCTTCGGGACCTGGTCGAACGACGGGCCCGGAAGACCCGGACCGTCCCGGCTGCCGTCTAGCCCCTGTATTGTGTGCGTTGACCGGCCCCGCCTGGGGCCGGTCCATACGGAAGGATGAACCCATGTCCTATTATGCGAACTTCCAGAACCCGGTAACGGGCATCCAGTGTCGGGCGACGTACGCCTTCGGGCGGGTCACGTTCGCACGGACCGAGTCGGCGGCGGAGAACCCGGATACAGACCCGAAAGAAGCGGCCCAGACGGACGCCCAGACGGACGAATGGGTTAAAACCCATAACGCGGCGAACAGAACCTTCCGGTCCGTTGCTTCCGCTGAAGATTACATCCAGCGGGTCACGGACGGACAGGCATCCGGCCTGGAAAAGTATCACCGCTAGGTCCCTGTATTGTGTGCGTTGACCGGCCCCAGGCGGGGCCGGTCCATACGGAAGGATTGACCCATGTTCAATTTTGACCTTCCCGTCCTGTCGACCGACGAATACATGACCGTCATCCGTATATCGCGGCGGGCGGTCGACCTGGGCCTGTACCAGACGCGGATACATGCAGAGATGGACCTATGCGCGGCCATGTCCCATTGCCCGCTGGACCTCCCGCGCCTTCTGGACTTCCCGGACTTCGACTTCCGACATGACATGGGCGGCATCCGGGCGAAGCTGGACCGGACGACCGGGCGACTGACGGACCTGTTCAACCCCCGCTGTTCGCTCCCGGTCGCCCAGGCGCTGGACGCGGCCCGCCGCTGGTCGATCGCCCATCAGATGGAAGGGGGCGCGGAATGATCTGGATGGTTGACCCGACCCCGGTCCCCGACCCGGACGTCGACGGCCCGTTCGAAGAACCCCTGGAAGAACCAGCCCCGGACCCCGGTCCGGAACCGCCGTACGGCGGACCAGTTGATTACTAGGAAGGAACAGACATGGCACGTCAGGCGGAGCGGACCAGTAGCGTTTATATCAGTCCGAAGACCCGGAAGGTCCTGGAACGGATGGCGCTGAAGCTGGGGTACAGGCGGGGCGGGGAAGGGTCGCTTCCCCGCATGCTGGAAGCGATCGAACGCGGGGACGTCGCCCTGGTCGACGCCCGGAAGAAGGACGGAACGCCATGATCTATCGCGGATGCCTGGTTCGTCTTCGGTCGAACCAGAAGGGGGTCGCCCGACATGACTTCCATCCGGACCCGTATCTGGACATCCAGGCCGGAACGTACGGGCGGGTCCTGGACGTCGACCTGTATTCCCAGGCCGCGACCGTTGCGAACGACGTTGACGACGGGTTCCGGGTCACGGTCCCGATCGCGGACCTGGACCTGGTCGGACGCCTGGTTATTACGCGGTCCTGGACGTTCGTCGAAGACCCGAACGGGAAGCCGGTCCCGTGTTCACTGACCCATCACGGACACCGCATATCGGACTATCGGGACGCGGAAGCGTTCCGCGAGTGGCATACATGGACCCTTGCACAACAGGAAGGACAGACCCCATGAAGTTCCAGGGACGGACCGGAACGATCGTTCGGCTGAAGTATCCGGAACAGAACTTACACGGCGGGACGGTCCAGGCCGGGTCAATCGGCTTTGTATCGTTTCTGCATGTCGGGACGGATACGGTCCAGGTATCGAACCCGGTCGACGGATGGAAGACGGTCACGAATAGCGCCCGCCTGGACGTCGAAGGGTATATCCGCTTGACCCCGAAGACCATTATCACCGACCGACGACTGAACGTCATTTTCCGCCCGCCGCATCGGACGGGCCTGAAGACGGCGGAGCGATACGAACTGGCCTTCGCGGCCTGGACCGGAACGCTGGACCGGGATCGGACGGCGGCCCTTCGGGCGGCCCAGGAACAGGGCCTGGAACGTCTTCAGCGGGCCCAGGACGAACAGAAGGCGTCCATGCTGGAACAGTCCAGGGGGCGGGCCGAACTGAACCCGACCAGTCCCCAGTCGACGATCGTCAAACAGGTTCAGGCAGACAAACAGCTTCTCCAGAAGGCGGTCCGGGCGGTCGAACAGTTACTTCGTCGTCCGAAGAAGTGTCCGATCTGTCTGTCCCCACTGGACCAGTTCGGCCCGACGACCCGGAACCCCTGGGGGAAGGGCCTGGTCCATCAGACATGCCTGGACGGCTTGCGAAGGGACATGCAGCGATGAACGTACGTTCGACGGGGGCGACGGACATGATCCGGACGTTCCTGTTCCAGGAAGCCCGTCCCCGCCCGCTGTCCGCCATTGTCGCCCATGTGGAAGCCCAGGGCGGACGGGGGAAGACGGTCCCGTCCCTGGTCCGGGACCTGCTGAAGCGGAAGGATGTCGAACAGGTTCGATCCATGACCCCGATCGGGTATCGCCTGACGGCCCAGGGCCGGTCGAAGGTCCAGAAACAGGCCCCAGGACGCGACCAGCGGGCCCAGGACGAACAGAAGGCCCCGCCCCCGACGTCGGACACGGAGCGGGTCCAGATCGACCTTGACGCCCTTCTGGGAAACGTCGCCCGTCTGATGGCGATAGTCGAACGCCTGGGGGCGCTGGTTAAGCAGCATGACGACACGTTCCGGACGCTGGTTCAGGCGTTCGGCGGACAAGACCAGGCGGACCTGGAACGGCGGGTCCGGACGCTGGAAGGGGAACGGGACGTCGCCCTGAACCTTGCGGAAGCGGCGGAAGCAGAAGCGGAGCGGGCGAAGGCGGAAGCAGCGGAAGCACGGGCGGCCCTGGACCAGGTCCGGGCGGCCCTGGGAACAAAATAAGAACAGGAAGGAAGAACCCCATGCGCTGTCCATCGTGTAACAAATTTGTGTCGAACGGCGACCCGGACGTCGAACTGGGCGGGGACGAAGAACTGAACGATCGGAGCGTAACCGGAACGGTCCGGGTCGTCATCCCGTGCGCTGAATGCGGGGAAGAACTGAAGGACGCCGAACTGGAATACGACGTCGAACTGGACCATGTATGCGACGAAGAAGACGAAGACGAAGACGAAGACCCGGAACTGGAACTTCAGTCCGTTGACGCGGAGCCGATGGACCGATACGAAACGGTCGGGAAGAACGGGAAGGCCCTTCCGGCCCGCGCCCAGACGCATTATTACGGAGCGACTATCACGGTCAAGGCGACATGTTCGCGTTGCGGGAAAGACGTTACGGGCGAAACGACGGTCGAAGAAGCGGCCAGCGCCATGAACGAACTGGTCTAACGCGGACCAGCGGCATAGCAGAAGGGCCCCTGGGAAGCGTCCAGGGGCCCCAGGAAGGACAGAACCATGTCGAAGATACATGCGGCCATAACGCGGGCGGTCGAAGACCTGGACGCGGCGGAACGGCGGTATATCCGCGACCTGAAGGACATCCTTCGTCCAGGGGACATCCTGAAGGTCAAGGCCGGGGCCGATCCAGACGACGAAGGAATGGAGTACGTCACCGTTAAAGACGTTGACGGAGCCATCCACCTGGTCGAAGACGGATGGAACACACAAATCTTCGTCCAGCGGGCCCGGAATACCGGCTTCGTCCATGTCGCGGCGGACGTTCTGGATGTGGAACGGGACATCCCGGACCCGAAGGAAGAAGGATGGGACCTGTTTTTGTAGACCGCATTCCAATGCGGAATAATGGTCTAAAATAACATTACGTTTCTAATGATCAATTGAAAATAGGGCGTCAGAACGCCCAGGAAGGCACGAAGACCCCATGAAGACAATCGACATCCTGGAAGTCGCCCAGAACGAAGGCCGAACGAAGTTCCTGGACAAACAGTCGGCATACCAGGCCGCCCAGGCCGCCGCCCAGGTCGCGAAGGACCAGCGGGACGCCTGGTTCCGGGGGGTCCTGGAACAGGAACTGGGCGCGGCCCATGCGGCCCAGTTGAACCTGGACTATCCGGACGTTGACGAAGACATGACCCTGTTCGTATCCTGGAAGCTGGGGCCGTACCAGGGGACATTCACCCTTCAGCGCATCGTGTATAAGAACGCGAAGGGCCCGGAAGACCCGTACAGTCTGGACGGGCTGGTCTGGGTCGTTCGGGCGGGCCGTGATGGGGACGAAAACCATTCCAGCCCGACCCTTCCGATCGGCGGCCTTCTGGACGGTCTGGTCAAGGTCCTGACGGACATGGCGTATTCCCGTATGCTCCGGGAAGCCCAGAACGCGAAGCGGGACCAGAAGCGCGAACAGGCATGGCTGGCCCGCGAAGCGGACCGCCTGGGGGCCCAGGACCTTCTGGACCGGGCCCGCCTGGAAGCCGGGGAACCGTTCGCATGGCCGGACGGGTTTACGTTGACCCTGTATCGCTGGACCTGGTCCATTGTCCCATCGTATGGGGACGACCAGGGCGAAACGACGTCGGTCTGGTCCGCCCAGGACAAGCTGGGACCGGGCGGGAAGCTGGTCGGATGCGGATGGGATACGAAGTCGCATGAATACCTGCTGAACGACTGGAACCTTCCGTACGCGGAAGTCATCCGTGTGTCCAGCTTCGACGAACTTCAGGGACTGGGCATGACGCCCGCCCTGGTTCGCTCCCGCTCCGTCATGGTCGCTGGGGTCCATCAGGAATTCTTCGACGGGTACGGATGGACCCATGTCCTGGACCCCCATCGTTCGTTCTGTCTGGACCTTGACCCGGAACCGTCCGAACTGGTCCAGGGATGGATACGGGACCAGATCGAACGCTAGTCGGACGACCGCATGTGTTGACCGGCCCCAGGCGGGGCCGGTCCGCGCCTGAAGGGAAGAACCCATGAATAATTTGACCTGGTATCAGAAGCTGACCCTGTTCACGGTCGGGGCCGCCGCCGCGTATAAGATACTTCTCCATTCCCTGGGATGGACGCTGAACGCTTCCATCCCGGTTCCCGTTCGGGACGGGGTCGTCTGGGACGTTGCGGCGATCGTCCGCGTTGCGTTTGCCCTGTTAGGCTTCGTCGCGTTCGACCTGGTCCTGGTATCGGTCGTCGTCGACGCCATCCAGACCTGGAAGCGGGGCGGGGCGCTCCGTGACCTGGGGGCGGGCCTGGTCGCGGCGATCGTCGCGGGCCTGGTATCGGCCCTTATGGCCTTACAGGTTGCGGACGGACAGACCGGGGGATGGCTTACGGCGGCCCCCGCCGTGACCATGATCGCGTACGTCTTCCATCTGATATTCACGGCGAACGCCCGCATCCCCGTCCGATTGTCGTCCGATGGACTGGACCTGGTTCCGCTCCGCCCCGCGCCCGATCGGACGGAGCATACGAACGGCGGCGTCAACGTGACGATCCAGAACGCCCCCATCATAGCCCTTCCGACGACGACCCAGGACTTCCTGGTCGCCCGTGCGAAGGAACTGGGGACGGATAGTCCGACCGTTCTAGCCCGTGCGTGTGGAACCAGCGTCGACACGGCATCCCGTGCGCTCCGATCGCTCACTGATACGATTGACCAGGAAGGGAACTAACATGAAGTGGGGGAAACAACAGAACCCGTTCCAGCGGCCCATCCGGGGCCGCGTCCATCTTGTGACCGTTATCGAACGGGACGACCAGGGGCGGGCCAGCGGGTTCACGCTGGACCATACCGGGCAGCCGGTCGCGGCGATCGTCGGACTGGAATACACCGCTATCTGCGAAAACATTGATCGGGTCATCCAGAAGCAGGACAAGATACCGGACGACAAAGCGAAGGCGTTAGCACGGTCGATCGCTATTCTGTGGACGCTGGTCCCCCATCGGCCTGGACGCCCGACCCGGTGTCTGAACCTGATCAAGATGGGGCCCGACTTCCCCATGACGCGCCATAATGCGGAAGCGACGTACGAAGTTCTGGTCAATATTCCGAAGCCTACGTCGGAAGCGGAGCGGTCCATGATCCGGGTCCAGGTCAAGGTCGAAGACGACCTGGTCGAAGCGATGGGGATCGGGCTCATCCATATGATTACGGACGGGAACCTTCCCCTTGATCAACGAATACACGGAGCCGAGCGGAAATGGATCGACGCGGTCGAATTCTGTTACGCCTTCGCCGTCGACTTCCGGGACCGTCCGGACGACGACGAGCCGCCGTCGTCGTATACTGTGACCGTACACACACCCTGACCGGCCTGTCCGGTCAAGGGAACAGGAAGGAAGAACCCATGAACACGTTCCAGAATGTTCTGTCGACCCCCAGGCGGGCCGGGGGCCGGACGGTCAAGAACCAGCTTTCCGACCTGGGGGTCCTGGGGGCCGGGGTCTTCTGGTTATATGTACATTGTGCCCTGCTCATCCCCTGGGACAGTCCGTTCCCGACGAACGCCTTCGGGATGTTCCGCATGGGGCTTCTGGTCATGTTGACCCTGCTACTGTCCATGTCCCAGTCCCTGGTCGTCCCGGCGTTACTCGCCCAGGTCCTTCCGTCGACGAAGGCGGGCATGTACCTTCTGGAATTCCAGTGGAAGACCCTGGGCTTCGTCCTGCTTCTGGGCGTAACCGGGTTCCTATGCTGGACGTCAATCGACATGCTGCGGGCGTTCTATGCGGCCCAGGCGTCCGTCGCCCTGTCGGGCCGCGTCTGGATGTATACGATCCTGACGTTCAGCGTTACGGCGATCATCCCGGCCTTAGTCTGGTCCGCGTCCAGTCCGGGACACTGGTTCGCGGAAGTGACCATGTCCCAGGAAGTCGAACGGATGCGGCGGGACCATCAGGCCGATCTGCTACTGGCGGAAGCGGCGGTCGTCCGGGCGTACGCCATTATGGCGGCGGGCCTGGACCAGGCGACGGTCGAACAGCGGAGCTACGTCGCGGACGTCGTCCGGGCCATGCATACGGCCCATGACCAGCGGACCCAGAAGGTCGTCAAGCTGTTAGGCGAACTGGTTCAGATGGACGTCGCCATCCCGGACAATGACCCCTATCGGACGGCCCGCCTGGACGTTGTGGCGAAGGCCGTTCGGGACACGGGCATGGCCTTGACCCCACGAACGTTAGAACGGGGTCTGGACGCCATGAACCGGAACCCCTGGGAACTGGTCGAAGCGTCGACCGGCGAAACGCTGGAACTGGACCCCGCGTCGAACGTTCCGAACGTTCCGGATGTGTCCCAGGATCGATCCCAGGACGCATTCGACGACGACGGGCCGTCCGTAACCGCCCGGAAGGCCCAGGCGCTGGTCGGACGTTCGGACTGGACCGTTCGGGACCTTGCGGAGCGGATGAACGGAGCGGAAAGCACGGTCCGATCCTATCTTGACATGTGGAAGGACGCGGGCCTGGTCGAACCGGGGGCCATGCGGGGCCGCTATCGCTTTACATTCTAGGAAGGACAGAACCCATGCCGCGTATGGTTATTACGGAAGCGGACCGGGGGCCGGACGGACGCATCCTGGAAGAAGACGATCGCCTGTTCGTCGAACGGGTCTGGGTCGACGACGACCCGGCCCCCCCGGCGAAGGACGACCCGGTCCAGGAAGCCCCCCGGCCCGCGACAGGCGGGCCCAGGACGCCCGGAACGGCGGAACCCGCATATCGGGAGCCCCAGTCCATCCGGGACCTGCTTCCAGCGGACCCGGACCAGGCGGCCCCGGAACGTCCCCGGAACGCCTGGGCGAACGTCGCCGCCGTCGTCCTGGTCGTCCTGATGGGGATGGGGCTAGCCCGGTTCTTCTTCGGGTCCGCGAACGTTGACCAGAACGTTCCGACCGCTGTTCCCCAGACAGGCCTGGAAGCCCCTGGAACGGCCCAGGAACGTCCGACCAGCGTTCCCCCGACGTTGGAACCGACCCCGTCCCCCCAGGCCCGCCTGAACGGTTCCCAGGTCGCCCGCTGGGACTATCGCTTCGCGGACCAGGCGACCCCGCTTGACGACGGGACGGCGGTCTTCCCCGCTGGAACGGCGGACGGCGGAGCATGGGTCCTGGTCCATGTCGGAACCCCGGACGGACCCCAGGTCTGGGTCCAGCGGGCGGCCCTGTCTGGGTTCGAACTAGACCCCCTGGGCCTGGTCGACATGACCGTCCGCCCGACCGCCGTTCCGCCGCCCCCGGACCCCGTGTACGTGCCTGCGCCCGCGCCCGCCGTCGCGGCCCAGTGTTATGAGAAACGCATGATCGTGTACGATGCGACGGGCCGCATCCCGCTAGGCGAAGTCGTCGGGACATCCTGTACGTCCCAGGCGGAAGCGGATGAGAACGCGATACAGAACGCGGTCGACCTTCGCCGGTCGACGAACGGCGTAGAACGGAAGGTCAGTCAATGAACCGAACGCTTCTGGTCGTCCTGGTCATCCTGGGCGGGATCGTCTGGTCGACCCCGACGAACGCCCAGGCCCCAGAACGGCCCCAGACGGCCCAGGACGCCCCCTGTCCGGAATACGCGGCCCCGTTCCATCTGACCGCGACGGTCTTCGCGGGAACCCTTCCTGTCGGGTCGTATACGGTCTGGTCATGCGCGGGACGCGACGACCTTCTGGAACAGGCCGCCGTCCAGGAAGACGCGGTCCGGAAGGACGCATGCCGGAAGTATCCCTGGTCATGCCCTTGACAATATCCGGATATACTGATATAGTCCCTGTCACGGGGCCGGATGTTCCGGCCCGCTCATCCTGGAAGGAAGAACCCATGCAGACGTTGAACTTACTTCCATCGGACGCCCGCTGGGTCGACGAAGCGTCGACCTGGTTCCCCATGTCGGTCTTCCGGAAATGTTCGGTCCCAAAGCTGGAAAGCATCCAGGGACACGAACACGTCAAGCGGGCCCTGGAAGTCGCCCTGGTATGCTCCCATCGTGTGACGCTTCTGTCCCATGGGAACCCGCAAACGACCATGCGCTTTGCGACCTGGGGACGGGCGTACGGTCTTCCGGTTGCGACCGTGTTCAGTTGCTTCTGTGGAAACAGCGGGAAGCCGAACGACCCATGCGTCTGTTCGGAACAGCTTACGCATGACTATCCGCGTTCGGACGGATACCTGTCCGCCATGCGGGCGGACCTGGTCCTGGAAGTCCCGTTCGGGGACGGAGCGAAGCGGACCAGTCCGGAAACATACTGGACCGACCAGGCCGTCTTCCGCCGTGTTGCGCTGGGGGTCGAACACATGATCGACCATGCGGACCGCCTGGACCTGGACGACCCATGCCGGAAGCTGAAGGCCCGGTTCATCCAGGCCCAGATCGGGGCGACGACGGGACACATGGATGCTGTTCTTCGGGTCGCCCGGTCGATCGCGTCCCTGGCGCTGTCCCCACACATCCGGGCCGTCCATTACGCGGAAGCGTTGACGTACCAGGGTATTCCGGTCCGTTCGCCCCGCTAGAACGCCCCTGACGGAGCATTGACCCCGGCCTTCGGTCCGGGGTCTTCGCGTACCTAGAATTCACCCCTTGACAATATCCGTATATCCGTGTATATTTACTTCAGCGGGCCGGACGTTCCGGCCCTTCAGTCCCGGAAGGACACGAACCCATGAACGCTCCCGAACGCCTGTTCCTGATCACCCGGACGCATATTAACAGCACGGCCCCGAAGTTCCTGACCCGCCGCGACACATGGACGAACGACCTCAACAACGAAGACCTGGTCCTGTTCAGCGAAGCGTCCGCCCAGCGGGTCGTCGACGCCTGGACCGCCCGCGAACCGAAGGTCCACACGAACCAGGACGGCTTCCGCGTCAATCTTCCGGCCTATGAATACGGGATGATCGCCTGGACCGCCGTCGCTCCGGAGCTTCAGGGCTACACGCTGAAGGTTCGCGCCTGGGCGGACGACGTTCTGGTCGACGAATTGAAGACCCTGGAAGCGTCGGACTATACGGCGGACGTCCGCTGGTCAATGCGGCGAAGCATCCAGGCCGAACTGGAAGCGCGGGGCCTGGGCCGCTGGGTCATCCAGGGCGAACTGGACGGCGACCGGGTCTTCTTCCACAAAGCGAACCGGGGGGCTGATTACTGGACGACGGAAGCGGATGCCGGGACACGGTTCAAGGTCAAGGGTATCGCGTCGATCGCTCTGGACGACCTGGACCGCCGCTGGTTCACGGTCAAAAACATGGAAATGGTCTGGATGTAATCTTCTTCGGGCCTGGGGGCTGTCCCCAGGCCCGCCGCTATCTTCTGAAGGAAGGACTGAACCCATGACACTCAACACGCCCGCCGCGATCGACCTGTCCGCCGTTCTGATTTCCGCGATCGCCCAGGTCCGGACCATGCCGGAACCCGACATGGTCGACCTGCTTCGCGCCCAGAAGGACCCGATCTGGGCCTGGTCCGTGCTGGCGGCCCTGATGGACCAGTCCCGCGTCCTGGCGGTCCGGGGGGAAGACGGACCGCCCCCGGTTTACTTCCTTCCCGGAACGACCCAGTCCCTGTACAATCGGAACGGGGGCTTCATGGGCCCGTACGTCATCCTGGACGTTCGGGACGACGGGAACTGGTTCCTAGTCGTCCGCGACCTGGACGGGGAACTGGTCTGGGCTCCCGGCCTGGAAGACGCGACCCGCTGGGACGTGTACGGGGATGCCTTCCGGGCCGGGAACGCGGCCCATGACCTGTTCCCGAACACGAAGCCCCAGGTCCTGAAGGAAGCGGATGCCCCGAAGGTCCCGAACGTTTCCCCGGCCTTGCGGGCCGCGAACAAGCGCTGGATCATCCGGTCGACGGTCAACGGCGAAGTCATGTACCTGAAGGACGCATGGGGGGCGGCGACGTACTGGACGAACGACCCGGACCAGGCCCGGACGTTCGGCTTCGCTCTGGTCGCCCAGAACTGGGCCCATCAGCATGCGGCGGCATTCCCGGACTATGACGTCCAGGTCGTCAACGTGTACACGCTCCGCCCCATGTCCACATACGCCCCCCACTGAACTTCACTAAAAACAGGTCCCAGGACGCGACAGGCGGCCCCAGGACGAACGGAACCCCCAGGACTGGTATTCCTGGGGGTTCTTCTGTTATACTGAACGCCTGGACCCGTGTGGGCCCAGAACAGCGCGTAGCGAGAATGATCGCTATGTGTAAAGTGAAACGGGACACGCCTAGATAGGGCACGATCAAAGCGGGTCCCGTTTTGTTATGGCGTCTGGATGATCGGAAGTATCTGTCGACCGGACCGCCCGGTCGTCGGGGTCGGTTCGTGGTACGGGACCGGAAGGGTTCCCAGGACGGCCTGGGTCCCGTTCTGGACCAGGCGGAGCGTTCGGCCCGCATAGGGCGTATACTGAACGTCCTGTCCGCCCAGGACCAGTTCGGCGGCTCCGTGTATCCCGCATGGCGCGTCGACCCGGACCTGGTCCAGGTACAGGCATGCGGGGACCGTCGCCGTCCAGGCCACGGTCAAGACCCGGTCGGACGTCCAGGACGCGACCAGCGGGCTAGACCCTTGCGCGAACAGGCCAGCGGCCCCCAGAATGGCGCACAACGCGCCCAGGACCCATATTTGTTGTTTCATGCTTTAGTCCGATACACGTTCGACCCATAGCGACTGCTGATACCCGTCCCCGCCGTCCGCGTTGACGTTCAGCGCCCCCCCGGACGTCTGGGTCACGACGGCCCGGATATAGTCGGTCGCCGCAAGCTGGACGACCTTCGACGGGGTCGCTTGCCATCCGAACGTTCCAGGGGCCCGGTCCAGCTTCGCCATGATAACGGTCGTCCCGTTCTTCTCAATATAGACCTGGCGGTCGCCGGTTGCGCTGGCATCCATTGACAGATTGACCCCGATCATATAGCGCCCCGCCGCTGGAACCGTGATACGGGCCGGGTTCGCGCCGCTCCACATGGACGCATCATCATACAGGACCGTATCGAACGTCAGGACCGTCGCGGAGCCGGTCGCTATTGACGTGTTGGAGCTTTTATAGACCGCGCATCCGTAACGCGGCGGGCGGTTCCCCCGTATCAGTCGGTCCAGGATCGCTTCGATCGCCTGAAGACGGCGGATAACATCCATGCTCATGTGACACTCCGAAGGACCAGGTCGACGGTCTGGGCTCCGCCCTTCCATTCGACGTTGACCGCGTCCAGGCGACAGTCGACGATCTGTCCGAACGCTTCGACCGGGATGACGTCCCCGTACTGGTACTGGACCCCATACTGGAACCCGACCGCGTCCGGGTTCGCCTTCGCCGTATAGACCTGACGGGCGCGGCGGTCCCGAAGGCCCATATAGCCTAACGTCGTCGCCCAGGAACTGTCCCCGGTCGACCCGTAGGATGCATTGATCGTGTCTTCCGTATAGCTGAACGGGGACTGGGACGCCCTGGACGTCGACGTAACCCGGACGACCGTTTCCACGTTCGGGGCTCCGGATGCCGTGACGACCATGCGGGACACTTCGGGCTCCCAGTCGGTGTCTTCCGTAATTTCCGATAGGGACCCGTTCCCCAGGGATAGCGTGATGGGATTGACCCCGGACTGGCGTCGGTCCGACCCGCGCCATCCGGCATACGTCCGGAATTCGTACATTGTTCCGGTCCAGACGACGTCGAAGGACAGGTACTGTCCCGTCTGGGCGGCCCGCTTCGCTATATCCTGACATGCCTGAAGCAGGTTCCGCCGATGGACGAAGATGGTATCGGATATGGCGATCGACCCGGATACATCCGCCTGGACCTGGAAGACCCCGGTCGACAGACGGCGGTCCGTGTCCGACGCGGACGACCCCAAATTCTCCCGGACCAGGGCCTTCAGGACGTTGTCAAGGTAGCCCGTCTTCTGGGCCTGGGATGAACCCGCGTCGTAATCTATGATGCGGCGGCGAAGCAGATCGATCCCGTCGACGCATGTCAGGGACATGACCTGTCCGCTGGGGGCGTCCTTCAGCATTGCCCCCAGAAGTAACCAGCGCGTGTCCAGGACCAGGTCGCCATCCTGTTCCAGGATGACGCCCATGTCACGGCGAAGGGCGGACCGGGGAAGGTCCGCCCTGAACGGGACATCCAGGACCAGGCGTCCGATCTGGTTCGCGGCCCGTGCGTACTTGACGCGGGTCACGTTGTCCAGTTCCAGCATACGGACGCCCTGGGGCGTATACAATGTGACGTCCAGGTTCATGGGGTTCTCACGACTGGAAGGGCGGATGTGTACGCCAGCGGACACAATGAGAACGTCCCGCTATACGGGGTCACTTGAACGAAGTCGACCCCCGCTGGAACGACCAGGGTTCCGGTCATGGACAGCGTATCGGACAGGACGTAGTCCGTATCCCCGATCGCCCAGGCCCGGACCTGGACCGTCTGTTCGGACGTGGCAAGCTGGGAGCGGGTCATGTGTTCGCTGATCACTAACTGGGGGCGGGCCTGGTCGGGCGTATACGTCGAACAGTCCAGCGGGCCGGATGCGCGGGCGGGCGTCTGGACGCCCAGAAGCAGCGCGGCGGCGACGACGATCGTTCCCAGGATGATGGACAGGGTTCGCATGGGTTCCCTCCTTCTAATCGGCGGACCAGTGCCGACCCTTCCAGGACATGGACACTTCCACAGTTCCGGGGGTCGACAGAACGCTAATTGTATTCGTTCCGGGGGTCAAGCGCCAGTTCGTAAATTTCGACCCCGGAAGGACGGCCCCGATCAAGTTCCCCTGGAAGTCGCTCTGAACCGACTTCCGCCCCTGACGAAGGTCGATCGTCCATGTTTCGCCTGGTTCGATACCCTGTTCGAAGAACAGCCCGTCCCCGGTCGTCACGTTCAGCAGTTGACGAAGGTACGCGGTCGTTCCGCCCGTGTTTTTGACCCGGACGACCGGATACCCGTCATGGCTGGACTGGTTCACAACATAGGACAGGGCCGGGACCGTCGCGGTTCCGTCGAAATAGCCCCCGACGATCCAGCGTCCGTCACTGGTCCGAAGGATATGGTCCGGGCGAAGGTTCGACCCGTTGACGAACTGAATTTCCGATGGAAGGACGTATCCGTTCTGGACCCTGGGGGTAAACTGGTATACGTCCGTCAGGGTGAAGTTCTGGAACTGTCCCAGAAGGCCGTCCGCCCCGTCCGACGACATGTCGAAGGCGTACGCCTGGATGTTCGTCCGGGACTGACTGGTCCAGTTGTTTCCGGACCAGAACGCGAACCCATACGCGACGTTCCCCCCGGCCAGCGTCAATTGTCCCCCGACAATAATTCGACCGTCGTCCAGTTGAACCTGGTCCCGGACCGTTCCGGACGTCAGGCCGCCCTGAAGGGTCCCGTACGTGTTGCCTTCGAAGCCGGTCAGGGTCGGGTTCGTCCCGTAAAACACCATCCCCCGCGCCGCGACCCCGGACACGCTCCCGACGTTCCCCGCGAAGTAAATCCCCCGATCGCCGCCCCGAAGGATGCTGAAGACTTCGCCGCCGCCGTACAGGGTTCCGCCGTACGTGTCGACGACCGACCCCCAGCGCCCATTACTATGGGTGGCGACTTTGAACACGCCCGCCGTTCCGGCGACCTGCGTGAACGACCCGCCCCAGAAGATTGTCCCAGGGGTCCACAGAACCGCGTTCGTATAGTCGTTCGGGGTTCCGTTCGTGAGTGTCCCCCAGGCCCCGTTCCGGTACAGGGCCGCGAAGCGGGCCCCCGCCGTCCCGGCGACCCCGGCGAACGACCCGGCGACGAACAGCGTCCCGTCTGGGCTGAAGGACAGGTCCCGGACGTTCCCCCCGGATACGGTCCCGTTCAGCGTTCCCCAGGTCCGGACGACGGGATGCCAGAAGGCAAGATGATTTCCGCCCAGGGTTCCGCCCGCTGCGCTGAACGACCCCCCGGCGAAGACGGTCCCGTCCCGTTCGGCCAGGGCGTATACGTTCCCCGATACGCCGGTCATGGGCCCCCAGGACCCGTTCGTCTGTCGTTCCAGCAAATACGCGACGGACCCCAGGGACGTCTGGGATGTCAGGGCCGTCCCCTGGTCGGTCGGGTCATACCACATGGGATCGGTGGCAATGAACCGGATGGCGGTCGTTTCCGTAAAACCGTTCCGCCCGGAATAGTCCATCCCGCCGTCGTAATAGGCGTCCAGGAACTTCGTCCCGCCCTGTCCCGTGTACGCGAAGCGGACCGGCTGGGGCTTGACGGTCCGATTGACCTTGATCTGGTCAATCACGGCCCGCCGAACGGCATGCAATTCCGGCCATGTCGTCCCTTGCATGAACGTTGTCAGGGCGAACGGGCGAAGGGCGGCGCGTTGACGCTGGAAGGCGGCCCCGTCCAGGACGGTATAGTCCTGGACCGTGTTCAGCACGGGCGGCATGCCCGTATTCCCCATTTCCAGGATGGTCATGCCCAGGGATGCCAGCGGGACGATCGTCCCGCCCTGTCGGGCCGTGCCCGACCGTACACTGGCGGACGCATGCCGTCCCGCGACCCAGGAACATCCGTCCTGGTCGCCGTCAATATAGGTCGTCTGGAACGTTCCGGGTTCGACCTGGACCCCGTCGACGAAGAAGGGATCGTTCCCAGCGGTCCGCCGAACGACGGCGAAGGCCCGGTACAGGGCGGACGCGCTATCCCCGGCCTGAACCGTGTCCCCATAGGACAGGCTAATCTGTTGCCATGACCCGTTCCCGGTCCCGACCGTCGACCCGACGAACGCCCCGCCCGCCGCCGTCAGCTTCATGCCGATACTGTACACGGACCCGGACCCCGCGAAGACCTGGGCGGACCAGGTATACGACCCGGCCCCTGGAAGGACCGCCGTTCCGCCCTGGATGCCCGTTGCGACCCCGTTCGGGGTTCCGCCGAACGCCCAGGCCCCGAACCGGCTGGTCCCGGCCTGACGGTTCACGTTCGCCCCGGCCCCGGTCCCGGACCATCCGGACGTGTTCAGTTCGGCGGACGGGTTCGGATGATAGTTCGTGCCTTCCTTCGGAAGGACCATGTACCAGAAGGCCATACTATACCCCCGCTAGCGTCTGCATAAGGGCGAAGTCCTGGGACGGGTTCATCGGGGCGCTTCCATAGGTCGGACTGTAATTGTAGTAATTCGATACGCTATGGTTTGGGACAATGTTCCCCGGCTGGTCCGGGACGAACAGTTCCGGACCCTGTTCCCCGACCATGTACGCCTGTCCGCCGTACACGGGGCCCCCGACCGCCTTCCCAGGGACGCCTGGGATGCTGGGGATGCTGATATTCGCCATCTTCGCGGCGGCGGATATAAAATTCCCGACCGCTGTTATAGCCCCTTCGATCGCGGAAACGACGGAGCCGAACGCCCCGACGATCGCGTCAATTACAGGCGTGATAGCGTCCTGGGCCTGTTGCATATAGGGCCCGACGACCGTCGCTATCTTCGAAAAATTATTTGTCCACATGCTGACGATCTGGTCGACGGACGTTCCGAAGGTCATGGCGATCAGGTCCAGCGCCGCTTTAATAATGTTCCATAGGGATTGTGTCACGGTTACGGACATGGTCTGAATGGCCGTCCAGGCCCCTTCCCAGTTCCCCTGCATAATCGCAAGGGCGGCGGTCAAGATACCCTGGATGAGCGCCAGCGCCCCCTGGATGAGACTACTAATCGCGGTCCAGGCATAGCCCAGTATCTGTTGAATTTGCGCCCCATGATCCTGGATGAACCCGGCGATCAAGGCCAGCGTCCCGGCAATAATGCCGGAAATAAGCGGAAGGGCGACCGCGATGATATTCTGGATCGTCGCCCATGTTGTCTGGACGAAGGCCATGATCTCCGCTCCGTGCGCTTGCCAGAAGGCGGCCATTTGTGCTAGCACGGACTGAACCAGGGCCAGGATGGACGGCATGACCGCATTGACGACCGCCATGATGTTATTGAACGCCGTCTGGGCTAGACCCCAGAGCGTCGTCAATGCCGCGCCCCCGATTGCAAGGGCGGCGGGAAGGTTCGCCATGAACCAGGATGCCAGGTTCTGGACAATGCCGATCCCCTGTTGTATCACGGGCCAGAATTGACCGAAGGTCCCGGACAGCGCGATAATTTGCGCCCCCGCTCCCGGAACGACGCTGGACAGCGATACGCCGATCACCTGGGCTAGCGCCTGAAGCGGGTTCGTCGCGTTCTGGACTTCGGGGACCAGTTTCAGGAATGTTTCCGCGAACGTCATGACCTGGTTCACGCCTGTTGTAAAGAAGTCGACGACCTGGGTCAGGACCGGAAGCAGGGCGGTCCCCAGCATGATCTGAAGCGTTTCCACGGAGCCGGAAAGCTGTTCCAGGCTGAACTGATACCCCTGGTTCATGGTCGCGGCGGCCTGGGCGGCCCCGCCGCTGTCCGCCATTGCCTGACCCATCGCGTCGAACCCTTCCGCGCCCCCGTTCGCAATCGCGGCGGCGGCCCGGATGGCGTCACTCCCGAAGATCGTATTGAACGCCAGTAATTTTTCTTCTTCGGATAAGCCCGCCGTCGCTTCCTGAAGCAGGGCGGCGGCATTGTGCATGCCGATGAATTGTCCCTGGGCGTCGAAGAATTTCGACTTCCCGTCTTCGGTCGCAAGTCCCAGGGCGATCATGGCGTCTTTTGCGCTATCCGTCGTCGGGATCATGCGGGACAGGAAGGTCTTGAAACTGGTCCCCGCGTCGGACGCGCTACTGAAGTTCGGGGCGATCAAGGCCATTGACTGGACCAGGTCCTGGTACGATACGCCCGCTGTTTTCGCGGTTCCGCCCGCGTTCGCAAGTCCCAGCGCCAGGTCCGATACCCCGACCGTCGAAGCGTTCGCGGCGGATGCTAACAGGTCCGTGACCTGGGTCGCGTCGACGCCTGTTTCCGCCCAGACGCCTAACTGCTTTGCGACAATTTCCGCTGACTGGGCCAGCCCTTCGCCGGACGCGGATGCAAGGGCTAGTGTGGCGTCGGTCGCTTCCCCCATAACGTCCGCAATAGGGACGCCGCCCTTCGCCAGTTCCGTCATGGCCGCGATACTTTCCTGGGCGCTGAACGCGGTATCCTTACCTAACTGAAGGGCCTTCTTCGATACGTCGTCCAGGCTGAACCCGGCCTTCGCTAGGCTATCCCCGGCGACGGCGGACAGGCCCTGGACGCTGGACTGGAAGGTTCCCGCCGCGTTGACGCTATCCTTCGCAAAGTCGACGACCGCCGCCCCGACCTTCATGCCGACGTCGACGGCGACCGTCCCGATTTCCCGAAGGGCCCCGATTGCGATTTCCTTCAGGGCGTTAAAGCCCCCGCCGCCCTGTCCGGCAGCGTCCCCCATTTTGCGTATCGAACCGGCGACCCCGTCCGCGACCCCGGACGCCTGGTCGACCCCGACGATCGTTATCTTGATTTCAGCAGGCATGCGGGTTACTTCTTCGACTGGGCGGCGGACTTTTCCGCTTCCCAGACGCTATACCATTTCCACCATATCCACCCGCCTGGACGTGATAGAACGTCTTCTGGATGCATCCCCCAGCTTTCCGCCATCTTCAGGGCCCAGAACCGTACATGCATCTTTCCGCCGTGACGGAGTGCTACGCGGAGCCGGGCCCGTTCCCTGGGGGGACGACGGCGGATACATCCCCTTCCGTGATGGACTTCATGGCGTTCAGCACGCGCATGAAGTCGCCCCGCCGCATCTGTCGCATTTCCTCATGCGTAAACCCCAGCATGCCGCCGTATTCCTTCAGAATGCCGCCCATGTCCTTCGGGTCCAGCTTCGATACGTCTTCGAAGAAGCCCATCGGAATTTCGTCAATATCAACATTGATCGTTCGTGTGGACCCGTTCAGGGTCACGTCCAGCTTAATAGTCGCCATGTTCCCCGCCTTCTTCCTGCTTACAAGTGTTCCAGTTGACCGCGACGAACGACCTGGATGGTCCCGCGCCCCGCCGCTGGAACGTCTTCGTTATAGTGACTGACGAACGAAGCAGTTACGATCCCGTTTCCTTCCTGGTCGTCCAGCGGGTCGAACTTCGTGTACTTGATCGGGAGCTTAATGTCAAGCAGCTTGTTCTGATACGTCGTCCCGGTCGGGATGGTCCCGCCAGCCCAGCGAAGTTCCATGAGCTGGGCGGCCTGGTCCCGCCATGCCTGTTTCTGTCCAGCGGAGCCCGCCGCGCCGGTCGACCCGACGTTCCAATGTTCGTACGTCAATTCGCCTTCGATCTCGCATCCGACGTACGCCGCCGTGCTGAAGTAAAGCTGTCCGCTGTCAATCGGATGTTTCAGGGTCCACATGTTCTTAAAGCTGATCTGGCCGCCCAGGATGTTTCCAGGGGTCCCCCGTGTTGCTCCGAAGGTCGCCCCCGATACAGCCGGGTTCATGAAGACGGAACCCTTCCCGGACAGGATGACTTCAGCAGGGGATACCAGGGTCCCGACCGCGCTGAAGGACCCGACCGCGTTCGCACGTTCCACGGAGCGGGCGACCCAGGTACTTTCGACCTTGACCGCTTCGTCGCCCTGGAACGTCAACGTCAGTTCGTTGACCAGCGCGTACGTAAGCTGTTCGGCTTCGACGTTATCCCCGGCTTCGATCGTGAACGCCTGGGTCGTCGGAAGGGTGTTCGTCGGGATGGGGAACTGGAAGTCGACGGCGGACCCGCTGACGCCCTGGGCCGATCCCCCGGCTGAACCCATGCCCGCCGCCGCGAAGAACAGCGGGGCCTGTTCGAAGGTCAGTTCCGTCTGACCCAGCTTGATACTACCTTCCAGCTTCGGGATGTACGAACGGTCCGTCCCCCCGAAGATACCGACCAGTTCTTCGACGATCTGGGGTTCCCGCATGTCTTCCGGCATGTCGGCCATGCCGCGATAGATGTAACGCGGGACGACCGGGGTCCCTGGGGTCGTTTCCAGGCCCAGACGTACGCTCCGAAGTTCCTTCCTTCCGCCCATGTTCTTTCCCCTTTTGTTGACAACAAAATAGGCCGCCCCAGTCTGGGGCGGCCCTCATCACGGGTCGCGGTTATGCTGGAAGGATTATAGCATGGGCGTGCTAGTGTCTACCACAGTTCCCGGACCCGAAGGTCAATAGTAAAGCCCATGTAGAGTACGTTCCCCATGCGAAGGTCGCGGCGGAGCCCGGTATCACTATGCGGGTTCCCGTCCGCGATCGTGACCTGGGGGTCGCCCGCGTTGACCGGGTCCGCAAGGGCGATCGGATACCCGGTCGTTCCGGTCGGGGTCAGCCACATGTCGACGAACGCCTGAAGTAAGTTCATGCTGTCCTGGAAGCGGGCCGGAAGTTCGTTCTGTCCCAGGGGTTCCAGGAAGCAGACAATCCGATAGACCCGGTCCATGCGTTTCAGCGCCCCGCCGATCCCGGAATGATGCCATTGTCCCGCCGCTGGAACAGTCAAGACCAGCGGAAGGTCGGGCGTATCCGCCTTGACCGGGTACTGGGCGACCTGGGGGGCCTTCCGGACCCCGCTTATGGTCGCGTTGACTGTCTGAATTAAGTTTATGGTCTGGACAATCCCCATGTGTTACCTCACCTTGACGACGAAGCCGGTCGGGTCCAGTCGCCGCTGAAGATACGGGGTCGGGTATCCTTCGTCGTCGTCCAGGATGAGCGCTCCGATCGTTTCGTGGTACGTCGGAAGGCCGCGCATCTGAACCCGGTCCCCCAGGCCGTACGCCTGGATGTTCCAGCGGGTCTTCTTCGCCTGGGACGCTTTGTATTTCGCGTCGACCATTACCGGGCGGGAGCCCGCGACGGATGCGACGGCGATCGTCAGGCGGGCCCCGACGTCCCCGATGATTACGATCGGAAGGTCCTTCGGGGCGTCATGCACGATACGCGACTGGACGTCGAAGACGGCCTGGGCGTCCAGGCGGGGCGGCAGGGTCGCCCAGAAGTCCGGGCGGTACTGATGATAGAAGAAGTGACCCCAGGCCCCCGGACGGGCGTACATGGCGAACGGAAGCGGATAGTCGACCGGCCCGACGCGGAACGACTGTTCCGGGCGTCCGTACACGTCATCCCCGGCCTGGACCCGCTTATGGATCGTCGACATGTCGACATGTTCCGGAAGGTTGAATTCCTGATGAAGGAACGACGTTATCTTCGTCTGGATGCGGCGGAGCCCCCCGAAGTAGCTAAAATGCCATCCGGCATGGGGAACTTCCAGGATGCGCGGAAAGCCGCCCCGCTCCGTCCCGGCATAGCGGACCCCGTCCGCGCCCAGAACGTCCAGGTTTGCGAACTGGGTCGCCCTGGTTCCGCGCCATCCGCCCGGACTGACATGATTGACGTCGTAATAATGTAACTGCTGATGGGCGACCGCGACCGCGTCCGGGGGAACCTGGGACAGGATGGACATGAAGAACTGATTTGGAAGTTCGTCGACGTCCGATACCAGGACCATGTCGTCGGGGGCCGCGCCCAGGGCCCGAAGAACGTCCCGGATGCCGTTCCGCTGTCCCATCTCCCGCCGCCATGTCCAGGTCGGGCCGTCCCCTTCGGGAAGGTCGATCATGGCCGTGACCAGGCGGTCCCCCCAGCGGTCCCGAAGGGCCTGGGGGATGCTGGACGTTCGCGGAGCCCCCGCATGGGTCCGGTTCCCTTCGACGACGACGAAGCGGTCGACCCATCCGTCCAGTTCTAGCATGCGAAGTTCCAGAAGGTCCGGTTCCTGGAAGTATGTTACGCAATCGTAAATCATGGACCCATCCGCGTTTCGACGATGAATTGACACTGTTCCATCGTTCGGTCCGGATATGCGTCGACGCACAAACGGACCAGTTCCAGCTTCTGGCGATCGTGTTGAACCGTCCCCAGGACGGTTCCACATACGTACAGAAACAATAGC
The DNA here is from genome assembly GCA_964474375.1 of uncultured Candidatus Saccharibacteria bacterium. Lineage (GTDB taxonomy): Bacteria > Patescibacteriota > Minisyncoccia > Phycocordibacterales > UBA9973 > 2-01-FULL-33-17. The sequence continues at coordinate 4,468 of CAYYSG010000003.1, read as the reverse complement.
GCGAAGAACAGAAGAACAAAGTCCTTCCAGCGCCCCCAGAACCGGCCCGCCCAGGTCGAAAACGCGGTCCAGATCAGGTCCAGGTCGTCCTTCAGTTCGTCCAGTCTGGTCATGTGTTCGGCCTTTCCAGAATAGCCATGCCGTTCCCCGGAAGGACGTACACGGCGGTCCATCCGCTCTGTTCGACGAAGCGTTCGACGGCGGTCCGGACCCCTGGGAACGTTTCCGTATCATGGACGCATATCCGCCCGCCCGGACGGACCAGGGGCGACCAGAGCGCAAGTTCGCGGGCGACATGGTCTTCGTTGTGGAGTGTGTCGACCAGAAGCAGGTCGATCGGCCCCCTGGCCTGGACCGACGCGACGACGACCGGGTCCGTGGTATCCCCCTGGACGAAGTCCCAGTTCGGATGACCTCTTGCCACCTGGGCGGACTGGGGGTCAATGTCGACGCTGGTCACGAACCCGCCGCGACCTTCGACCCCGGCCAGGAAGGCCGCCGTCGACACGCCCGATCGGGTTCCCAGTTCGACAATGTTTCCCTGGGCGACGCCGAACAGGGTCGGGATATGATGCTGGATGTCGGACGGGTTCTGGGCGTGGAACTGGTACGCGGCCTGGATGGGCGTATCCGGCCATGCCTTCCCCACGTCCAGAGCCCGAAGAACGCGGCGGGCGAAGGTCGCCCGGTTCGCTTCGTATCCCTGGGCATGCTTGACCAGGGCCCCCGCCGTCGCTCCGCCCTTATGGGCGATCATCCATGCCGTCTGGACCAGGCCGATCCCCGCGTCCAGGGCCCGAAGGGTTAGATCGTTGTCTTCCCAGTATGGCTTCGGATACTTGACCGCGTCCCAGGGACCGGCCTGTCCCTTCAGGATGAGCCGGTCCCAGGTCGCCTTCGTCGCGGCAATACACCATCCTTCCAGGTACGGGACCATCATGCCCCCGACGAACTGCTGACCCAGGGACGGGCCGTACAGGTATCCGTCCCGGACATCCCGATGGGCCTGTTCCAGCCAGGGCCCGGTCGGGGCGACGTCACTGTTCAGGAAGACGATAACGTCTTCCGGTTCCCAGGTATGCCCCGCGAAGCCCTGGTTATTCGCGGCGGCGAAGCCCAGGTTCCGTTCGTTCCGGATATAGACCCCCCTGGGCTCCGTGTACGCCTTCAGGGCGTCCGCGTCCGCCGCATCCGATCCATTGTCCACAGTAACGACGATCGCCCCGTCAGCGGCCCTGCTATAGTCTTCCAGAAGGGCCCCGACCCCGTTCTTCCAGGGCGTAATAATGACTGTACTCATGCGCTCACCTTCGGGAAGACGGCGGATGCCGGGACGACCCGGACGACGCCGCGATACGGGTACTGGTCGATCTGGTTCTGAAGCGACTTCAGGACGGCATCCCATAGGGGCCGAACCTGGGCGATCTGGAAGACGTTCGCGCCCGCAAGGGCGTTCCGTTTCAGCGTATCCCGGTCCGCCCTGACCCGTTCCGTAATGGCCGCGAGTGACCCGGCGACCGCCTTCGGATGGGGGATAAAGGCATGGGACGCCTGTCCATCGTAGAACGATAGCGCGTCCCCCTTCGGAAGCTGAACGCCCGCGAAGACCAGGTCTTCCTGGGCGGCCCAGTCGCCCGCGACGACCGGGACCCCGCATGCCTGGGCTTCCAGGGTCGGGACCCCGAACCCTTCCCCGATCGACGTCGCCTGAAGGACGTCCAGGGCGTTATACACGGTCCGCATGTACTGGTCCGCAAGCGCCCCCGATCGGTATGGTTCCTGGGGCGCGAAGACGACCCGGTCCAGAACGCCTAACTGGTCCGCAAGGGCGACCAGGTTGACGCCCTGTTCCGCCCCGTCCGTACACTTCCAGGTATGGCAGTACAGGACCGCGTCCGGATGGGACTGGGCGTACAGGGCGAACCCTTCCAGTAGCTGGGGCCATGCCTTCCGACTGGGAACGCCGCCCCGATTGACCGCGACGACCCCGACCAGGAAGACGTCCGGATTGACGTGTAAGCGCCGCCCGGTATGGTCTTCGACGACCAGGTCCGTCCGGGCCTTCGCCCGGTCGATCGGGAAATACACGTTCGGGTCATACGAATGCGGAGCGTACAGGGGCGCGAACCCGGCTTCCTTCAGCTTGCGAACGCCGAACGGAGCATAGGCAATTGTGGCGAAGGCGGGGGCGGCGCGAAGCAGGTTCGCATGGGCCGGGGGGATGGGGTCATGATCAACGGGGACCATTGGAGCCCAACGGACGCCCGGTCCCCAGTTCTGGGGACTATAGACCCATAGGTCCTTCAGCGTGATTGTCACGTCCGCCGCCCAGTCGCGTGATACGGGGCCGATGCGATCGTTTGCGAAGCCGTCCATGCCGCCTGGGAAGACGGGGATGCCGTTCCAGGACTGGGGCGACCCCATCAGACCGAAGGATGCCAGGATGGCGACGTCATGACCCAGGTCCTGGATCATCCGGGCGATCATCCCGACCTGGACCCCGTACCCGGAACTGGTCCAGGGGGCGTCCGATACCAGAAGAACACGCATGTTCTGACCTCCCGCTAGGTCCCCGCCTGGTATTAACCGTGCATGGCGGCGGGGCGGGTCCGCCTTCGTCGAACTGGACCGTCGTCCAGTCTAGCCATGCACGGGTACAAACAACAAAAAACAGCGACCGGATGCCCGCCTGGGGCGTCTGGTCGCTGTTCTCAACACGAACGGCGAAAAGATTGAAACGACGGAGCGGGGAAGGACTTCCCGGTCTTCAGTATATCCCAGTCAGGGGGACCCACTTCCCCTAACACGGGTCCGTCGTCTGGGCCGTAGTATAGCATGGGTCGAACGGATATGCTAGACCGCGCCCCCGGACCGGCTACGATAGCGCCGTATAATATCCATGACGTCGGTCGGGATGCCCCGCTGGACAGGTTGCGCCCCAACGTCTTCCCCGCCGATCATGTCCCCCATCGGCCCGACATCCTTGACCCGGTACAGATGCGCGGCGAAGCGGACGGTCGCGTCCCGGATGGACGGCGGCGGCTGAACGCTAAATCCCCAGGTTCCGGCGACTGTCATGTCCGCGTCCGTATTCCATGTGAAGACGTACGACGTTTTCAGACGGATAGCGCGATAGGGCGGGCCTTCATTCGGTTCTAACCAGTATGACCCCTGGGGGACGACCTGTCCGTCCCCCAGAATAACCTGGTCGACGTTCAGCAGGTCAGAGCGGAACCAGAGCTTATTCCCTTGCGTGATACGCCCGTCCGCGACCCAGCGGTTTATGAACGCGGTCCCCACGGTTCCGACGAACTGTCGCCGGGTCGCCGCTTCGATAATACCTTCCGCGTCGTCCAGTTTCATCTGAAGCAGGGCGTCATCCGTCGTCCCGTCGATCCCCATATGGGCCTTCAGTTCGGTCAAGGTTACGTATCGGCTCATGGTGTTACCCCCTGACGAACGCCGAACGCCCCCTGGAAGACCGCGTTCACGTCCCCGCTTCCGCTGAAGTAATAAGTCCAGAACCCGTACGTCCCAGACGGGACCGGGATCATGTCATAGTAATAAGACCCGACGCTGGCCTTCGTGATGGACCCGGATGCGTACGTATACTGGACCGTTCCAGGCACGCCCGCGAAGCGCTGGGGCGGCGGGACAATGTTCAGGACGACCAGCGTCGGGTCCGCTGGGGTCCCGCCCGCGTCCGTGAACAGAACGTCCATCCGGACGCTGTCCCCCGCGTCGTAATTATTCATCCGTCGTTCCCCCCTGGACCGTGTTCTGGTCCGCTATGCCGCCGCCCGTCCGGGCCTGGTCATTTGTTCGACCCAGAACCCGCGAACTGGTTCCGCCCAGGCCGCCCGTTCGGGGACGGTCCGCCGTAACGCCCAGGACCAGGTCCTGGTCCGCGCCGGTCGACCGGCCCCGATAGTCCGGGGGGATCGGAAGGCCGCTTCCGGACCCTGCGAACAGCAATAGAAGCATATGCTATGTTTCCCGTGTCCATGCGACGGTAACGCCCCATGACCCCGCCGAACAATTGAACAGGACGTCCTGGTTCGCCGCGTTCGTCCGGACCCCGCGATGGGAGTTCAGCGCGAACCCGCCCTGGGCCGCTGTGAAGACGTTCCCGAACGGGGTTCCGTCGCCCAGTTCCAGGAAGGCCGTTCCAGCGGCGGAGCCCGATACCATGACATCCCAGACCCGGATGAACGTCCCCGCGCCGGGGGCCGGAATAAGCGTTCCGTTCGTGACCGCCGCTGTAAAGACGGTCCCGAAGAACCCTTCGGATACCTGGTACTGTCGGGCGACGACCGTGCCTGGAAGCTGGGACGCGATATGGACGCTTCCTGCTAACCCCTGGACGGTTCCCAGAACCTGTCCGGTTCCGACTGTCTGGACGCTTCCCAACGTCTGGACCGTTCCGGTCGTCAGCGCCAGGTTCGCTACATGCACGGACCCCGCTAGC
>CAYYSG010000002.1:0-65396 GCA_964474375.1 uncultured Candidatus Saccharibacteria bacterium | reverse complement strand
GATCAGGCACAAAGACATTAGGTGGTAACACTACAGCTACCGGTACTGTAACTGTATCAGCAGGAACATTGGATACGGATAATACAAACAACAATGCATTATCCGTAGGAGCTATTGTTATAAATGGTGGAACATTTCTACCAAGATCTTCTATTGTAGATATCACTGGATCAGGTACTGTATTTGATTATTCATCAGGTACATTCACTGCAGGAACTTCAACTATAAAACTAACTGACACATCAGCAAGTGCCAAAACTTTTGCAGGAGGTGGACGAACATTTAATACTTTATGGATAACAGGTAACGGGACAGGTGAATATACTATATCCGGGGACAATACATTCGGTTTATTTAGAGTAGACAATGCTCCTAAAACTATTAAATTTACTGCTGGTTCAACACAAACTGTAACTAATTGGGATGTTAATGGTAGTGGTGGAAGTTCAGTGATTACTTTAAAAAGTACAGTCGACACAAGTACCTGGACGCTATCAAAAGCCAGCGGTAATTTAGTCAGTTATTATTTATCAATTAGGGATAGTATCGCTACAGGTGGAGCAACATTCTATGCATTTATGAGTACTCTTGTTTCGGGGAATAGTGGTTGGTCTCTTGTGAATTATACGGTAGGCGGCGGAGGTGGTTCTGTTGAGTCATCAGCTACTCCTGATGATGAGGTAGGTGGCGGTGATGAAGGTGGTGGAGAAGGAGATGTTGAATCAGGTGGTGGTACTGGCGGCCAAGGCGGCGGCGGCCAAGGCGGCGGTGGTGATGACCTGGGTTACAATATAAGTGATATAAAAATATTTGCTTTGTTTGTTAATCTAATAAAAGGCCACTTGTTTATAATTTAAAAAATTGACAAAACATTCCTAAAATAGTCTTGCCTATGTTTAAGGTTAAATGTCTTGATATTCTAATTAATTAGAATATAATTAAAGGATAAGGAGGTAAGCTCTATTATAAGGTTATATTATATATATGGATAACGTAGAAACAACAAAAAAACCTATGAGTTCAAAAATTGCTACAGTAATTGCAATTTTAGCCATAGCAGCTGCTGGTTACTTTTATTATGAACTTTACACATTGAAACAAGACCCTAACGCTCAAGCAAGAAAAGAAGTAAACACTCTTGTTGCAAAAGTTTCAAAACTAGTAGTACTGCCTGAAGGGGAAACACCAACAGTAGCTACAGTATCAGATGTAGAAGCTCTTAAATCACAACCATTTTTTGCTAATGCAAAACAAGGTGACAAGGTTCTAATTTTTGCTCAGTCAAGAAAAGCTATCCTTTATAGTGTTGAAATGAATAAAATCATTGAAGTTGCACCACTAAATATTGGAGAAGCAGCACCAGCTACTAACTAGTAGATCCGCTATTTTAAAATAGCGCAAAAACCCATTATGAAAAGATTTGTAAAAAGCATTTTAACTATTTCTACAATCTTAATCATAATGGGTTTTTTGTTTTCCTTTGCTCATGCACAATATATGAGTAGTACTAATTTTCAAATAGAAAACCCTCTTATTGGTATTGCAGAAGGTGGAATATCTAGTAGTACTAGTTTTCAATATATATCTTCATCGGGACAACTTGAAAGCGGGGAATCTTCGTCTACTAGTTTTGATAAAAATGCTGGTTTCTTATATTTTCCGATAGCTACAACTCCAGTAGTTTCGACTACTGCTGGTAATCAAAATGTCCTAGTTTCTTGGACGGCTTCTGTTGGGACTTTAGGTAATGTAACTAGCTATGAGGTTGGAATTAGTACTAATTCCAGTGGTCCGTTTACTTATACTAACGTTGGGGTTTCTCTTAATAATACATTTTCATCTTTGAGCAATGGAACAACGTATTATTTCAAAGTACGAAGCTACGTATCAGGGTTAATAGTTAGTGATTCCGTTGTTGTTTCTGGTACCCCAGCTGGTTCACCCCCCGCTACTACTGGCGGAGGAGGAGGTGGCGGTGGTGGCTTTACTGGTACCACCGGTAGTACTGATACAACTGGTTCTGGTAATATAAATTTATCAGGAAGAGCTTATCCTTCATCAAAAGTCACAATTCTGAAAGATGGTACTATAGTTGCTACGACCATTGCTGACCCTTTGGCTAACTTCTCCGTAGCTGTCAGTGCATTATCTAACGGTAATTATACTTTTTCTGTATATGGTGAAGATTCAACCTTTCGAAAATCAACAGCATTTTCTTTTCCTGTTTATGTGACCGAGAATGCAACTATTAATATTGGTGGAATATTTCTTTCACCAACAATTGATGTAGATAAGTCAGTTGTTAAACAAGGTGAGAATGTGGCTATCTTTGGACAAAGTGTTCCTGAGAGCGAAATTACAATTTCGGTACATTCCGAACAAGAATTTTTTAATAAAGTTAGTACAGATAAAGACGGAGTATATCTTTTGAATTTTGATACAGCTCCTCTTGAAATTGGTTCGCATACTGCTAAATCAAAATCAGCAATAAACACCGAAGTTTCACCATTCGGGAATACTGTCGGGTTTAATGTTGGAACCGAGACTAAGAAAAAAGAAGCTACTACTTGTTCTAGTTTACGAGGCGACTTAAACTGTGACGGCAAAGTTAACCTAGTCGACTTTTCTATAATGGCTTATTGGTATAAGAAATCAAATCCACCAGCTAATATTGATTTGAATAACGATGGAATTATTAGTATTGTCGACTTCTCTATAATGGCTTATAACTGGACCGGATAATTTTATGAAAAGATTTATATTTGTTTTACTCATTTGTTTCCTAAGTTTTTATGGCTTTGCTAATGCCGAGGTTGTTCTTCTTGTTCCAAATTCAAACAATGTTTCTATTTCCGAAGAATTTTATGTAGATATTTATATAAACACAGAAGGTGCCAGTATTAATGCAATAGAATCAAATTTAAATTTTGATGAAGATATTCTAGAATTCAGTCGTTTTGATAATAGCCAGTCTATTATTACACACTGGATTAGTTCAAAAATAATAGACAAAGGTTCGTTTCAAATAGCTGGTGTAACCCCAAATGGTTTTTCAGGATTTTTAAATGAGCCTAGTTTACTAAACAGGGGTAATATTGGAAGAGCTTTTTTTATACCTAAAAAACAAGGAACGGCAATAATAACTTTTAATAATGTCGAAGTAGCAAGGAATGATGGTATGGGTACATTAATTAAACCAAATAGTGTTAGTGCGGTTGTTCAAATAAATTCACAAATAAAAGATAAAAGATTTGAAATCAACGATGCAAATAAGCCAACTCTTGAAGTAAAAATAGTCAAAGATGAATTACTATATAATGGTGAGAATGTTATAATATTTAATGCGATAGACAAAGAAACAGGTATTAAGGGCGTCTATATTAAATCAAAAGGTGAATGGATTCGAATCGACAGTCCATATAGTTTAGAATCTAATAAAAATATTTTTGTTAAAATAAAAGCTGTCGATTTTGCTGACAATGAAGAAATTCATACTTTGTTTAATTCAGATATTCCTAGGGTCTATTTGTTTATATTTTTGATCCTAATTGCAGTAGTAATTGTCGTATTTAAAAAAAATGCTAAAAATAAAATTTTTAAAATTAAATAAAGTAATATTTTTAGCTTTTGCTACATTTTTAATTAGTGCGAGTAGTGTTTCTGCTTCTAATTTATTACTTACACCAGAAGGGGGAAGCTATAACGTTGGAGATGCAATAGTAGTCAAATTACTGGTCGTTAGCCCAAATGAGTCAATAAATGCAGTTTCGTCACGTCTGCGTTTTACTCAGGATAATTTGTCTCTGGTTTCTATTTCAAAAGCAGGTTCTATTATCAGCCTGTGGGCACAAGAGCCAACTTTTTCTAATACGGCTGGGACTGCATCTTTCGAAGGTGTTACGCTAGGTGGGTACACTGGTAGTGGTGCAACTGTAGTGAATCTGACTTTTAGGGCTAAGTCTACGGGTATAGGTATAGTCAATTTTATATCAGGTAGTGTGTTGGCCAATGATGGTGCTGGGACTAATACTTTGAAAAGCATGAACGAAGCTAGTTTTAATATTGCTCCGGCAGCTGAAGTTACTACGCCTACAAAACCAGAGCCAAAAGAAATAAAAGACATAATAAAAGAAGCCGTAACACCAAAAACCGATATTAGTGAAAATCCTGCCACCCAAACTGTGTTCTATTCTTATATACATAAATTTGATACAGGCTCAATATTACTATTATTTATCTGGGTATTTTTAATTTTCTCTTTACTTTATATCTATTTACGTTACAGATACAAGGTTGACCAAAAACTAGAAGAAACAAAGAGAATTGCTAGAAAAAGTTTTGCTATTCTAAAAGAAGATATAAAAGAAAAGCATGGTAGTGCAATAGAGAGCGATATATATGACGCAGAAAAAGTTATAATGGATAAGATAGACGATATCGAAAAAATGTAATGAATTTTTTAGTAAAAAAAATGTCAGCAATTTATTTGATTCTAGTTTTTACACTAGCGCCTGTTTTTGTATTTGCACAAGAATCTATAAATATAAACGCCCAGAATCTTTTAGCTAAGTCAGAAATATTTATATCTCCAAGAAATGCTACATTTTTAGTTGGTTCAACATTTGAAGCTCCTATATATATAGACACCAAAGGTAGTAATATAAATGCTATTGATTTAAAAATTAATTTTGACCCTGCGAAATTATCTATTGTTAATCCATCAGGCGGAAAATCTATATTTGGTATATGGGTAGAACCACCCAAATACGACAATAGAAAGGGAACCGCATCTTTAGCTGGAGTTGTTCCTAGTCCTGGTATTGTAACTAGCTCTGGGTTGATAATCACTATTACGTTTAAAGTTCTATCGTCTGGTACAACCAGAGTCACAATAAGCGATAATTCTAGCGCTAATTTAAATGATGGACTTGGTTCCGAGGTTTTGTTAGCAAAATCCGGTGCTACTTATAATTTGGTAAACCGTGCACCAGATGGAGTAAACATATATTCTGAAACACATCCTTCACAGGATAGCTGGTATAACAATAATAGCCCGATATTTTCTTGGGATAAAAATGCTGACATAACAGGGTTTAGTGTTTTTCTTGATAATACAGCCGGAACTATACCTGCCAGTACTATTACTCATAAAGATGCTTCTGTTTTTTATGAAGCAGTCAAAGATGGAATTACATATTTGCATGTAAAATCATTTTCTAAGGGTGTTTGGGGTGCGACTTCACATTTTGCTGTGCGTATAGATACCTTGCCTCCAGCCAGTTTTAAAATAGGCGCTAATTCATTCAAAGATGAAAATGGTATGAAAAAATACATGGCATCTTTCTTTACGACAGATACAATGTCCGGAGTATCGCATTATGAAGTTGGTGTAATTAATAAAAATTCAATAGGCTCAGCTTCACCTGTTTTTGTGGAAACAGAATCCCCATATCTTGTGCCTATGGATAACACAGACTCCACCCGGGTTATTGTTCGAGCATATGATAATGCTGGTAATGTTACAGAATCTTATGTGGATTTGTATCCTGGATATTCATTCATGCAGTTATTTAAGAAATTTGGACTGTATATTGCATTTATATTGTTAGGTTTGGTTATTCTAGAATTAATACTACATTACCTATTTGGACATCATATACTCGATAACATACGCAAGACTTATAGGTATTTTAGAAATATAAACCAAAATACTTCGGGAGATGAATCTCAAAAATAAAATACATAAAATAAAAGGTAAGGTTTTTGTGTGGCCCGGGGATGCAGGGTGGCATTTTGTAGGGCTGGACAAAAAGACGTCTTCAGAAATAAAACAAAAATATAAAAATAAGATTTACGGTGCGGGGTTTATAAAAATAAAAGCAAGTATTGGAAAAAGCATTTGGACTACAGCCCTTTTCCCGTACAAAACTCAGGAAATATATTTATTATCTATAAAAAAACAAATCCGCAAAAAAGAGGGTGTTTTCCAGGGGGATCATTTAAATATAGTCTTTGAAATCTTATAAACAGGTATTACACACAATTATTTTTTTACCATTGACATTAGAGCTGATAGTAGTACTATGAAGTTATATTAGTATCTCTTTTTGATAGAGGGGGTTCGATTAGTGTTATTTTGATTATTATGCAAAAGTTCATAAAGTTCGGTTTATTTACAGGTATACTTGGTATGCTTGTGTTTGGAATAATTTCCAATATCTCAGCGGCTACAGATTTATTTAGTGATGGTTTTGAGACTGGTTTTTCATCATGGTCGACGCCAGTTGGCTCAAAATGGGCTTCTAGTAATACAGCGTATTCCGGTTCAAAGTCTGCTCGTGTAAAGGGTGAGGTAGAGGATTCTGTTTTAAAAAAGACTAACATTGACACCACAGGTTTTGAAAACATCTCAGTGTCTTTTTGGTATAAAGCTGGAGGTAGTCTAGATAGCTCAGATACCGTAAAAACTGAATATACCTTAGATGGTTCTAATTGGGTTACTTTTTTTACTATTGATAATTCTAATGATACAAATTCAGAGCAAAATGATGGATGGAATAATGTATCACAAATTTTACCTGAAGGTGCATCAAATAATCCTAATTTTGGTATAAGATTTTTGGCTAATTTAGATGCAGAAAACGATGAAGTTAAATTTGATGAAGTTAATGTAACAGGCGATCAAATAGCAATAGAAGTTCCTGAAGAAATAAAAACAACTATTGTTATGACCAAAGTTGTTTGTACTCATGAAAGCGACCTGCCTAACTGGGGTAATGGTGGACCTGATATAACTAGCACTACAGCAACTGACTGGGTAAATTCTCATCCTGGATGTTATTTAGCATCGGACTTTAGTTTTGAGTGGGCTCTTTATACTGCTGCTAATCCTGGTGATAATCTTGAAACCGGTGGCAGTGGCTGGACTACTTTTGGGGCAACTATGAACAATGGTGTTACTTCTACTGAAGTAACAGGACAAGAACCTCTTTGGATTCGTGAAAAGGTAAGCCCATATTACTTAGGTTTTTCTGGTGCCCTTACTGGGGTTGATGATATGGATTCTACTGAATCAAAATATTCAGCAGAACTATATTGTCAAAACGATGTTTTGAATTATGATAACTATGATTACATAGAACAACCTACAAAATCAGACACTGTTCACTGTGTAGCTTTTAACTATGAAATTGACTCTTGCCCTAATATAGAAGGCGAGCAGCTCGGTGTACCTAATGGAATGCACAAAGTTAACGGGGCTTGTGTCCCGGAAACTTCCACAGTGAATGTTTGTAAGGTGGATCAAAATCAAAACAATTTATCCGGTTGGACTGTTATGCTCAAAGGTGAATCTGTGCAGTCAGGTCTAAATGTTCCTACGAATATCTCATCTGGTGTTAACACTAATTTACTACTTTCTGGACTATCCTATATTTTTAAATCAGCTGGTACATGGCTAAACCAAGGTGGTGCTAATCCAGTAGACACTGAATACTCAACTACTGATTCTTGGGCAACTCAAATGGATGGCTATACTGGCTACCAAACAGACATATTGGAACTACAAATCAACAATAGCTTTGACCCAGATTCTGTCTGGGGTCCATATAATAGTTTGCATAACTATGCGCGTTCAATAATTGCGCCTATTGATGGTCCAGCAAATCTACGTATATTTGACGGTAGTGGTACTACTCAAAACGAAGGCTGGTTTGGTGATAATTCAGGTAGTCTAACTGTTGATATTAATAAAGGCTATGCTGGTGTAACCGGTGAGAATGGCTGTGTTAGTTTCGAAAATGTACCTTATGGAACATATGCTGTTGATGAAATAATGCAAGAAGGCTGGGAAAATGTTTCCGGACTAGGTGATGTTCAAATAGATTCTCAAAACGAAACATTTACTATCGTGAATCAAATAATTAGCACAAAAGAACCGGGGAGAGTCAGGGTTTCTAAATTTATAGATGGTGTAAAAGCAACATCTTTAATGACTACTAGTATACATTTCCCAATTTATTCTATAACCGAAGCTTTGTGGTTCAACCTAGACAATGATGGACACAGAGAAGGCGACGTCCCGTACCAAGCATCTACTTTAGTTCTACCAGGCGGGTCTGTTTATGAATTAAATGAAGAATTAGCAACCGCTACTGTTGGTGCTAGTTGTGGTGAACTAAAACCTTTTCACACTGATCAATACAAACCATACGCATTAGTTGGATATTCTGTAGGTAAAACTTACGAAGAAGCTGTATCTGCATCTATAACACCAACACTGGATCCTATTGTGGTGGATGGGGACGTACATGTAATAGTTCATAATACAAAATGTAACAACCCAGAACCTGAGCCAGAAAATCCGCCACAAGTTTGTACTGAAAAAACTATGACTGTTGTTAGTGATACTAATGACTCTGTTGATTCTGGTACTACATCTATCCTGTCATTTATTCACACAGGCTGGAGTAGTATAAGTGGAGCAAATTGGATCTGGAATGTTGATGGGGTAAGTAATCCTACTCAGGACGAATTTGTGAACTTTGCAAAATCATTCACAATTCCAGGCACACCATTATCCGCAGTGCTTGAAGTTTTAGTGGATAATTCATACAGCGGTAGTCTCAATACATTTACAACTATTGGTGATAGTACTGAAAACAATTTTGGTGCAATAGATACATATAATATACCTGACACTGACTTAATAAACGGTACGAACATTCTGTCTTTCTCTGTTAAAAACTGGGCATTGGCCGGCTCTACTCCACAGACTAATCCCGCAGGTCTTGCATACAAACTAACTGTAAACTATGAAGAATGTACACCTGTTGACGAAGAACCTGAACCAGAAGCACCAGTTAATAATGTACCCGTTATTGTTCTAAATGGTGATGCTTCTATTATTTTAAATGTAGGCGACGCTTACAGTGAGCTAGGTGCAGTAGCTAACGACACAGAAGACGGTAATAACTTACCAGTCACTAATATAACTGGAACTGTAGACACTAATGTACCTGGGAATTATCAAGTTACCTATAACTATATAGATTCAGGGGCTTTACCAGCAGTAGCAGTTATTAGAAACATAACAGTCAATGCTTTGCCAGAACAACCAGAACAACCGGAAGAACCAGAAGACGAAGACGATGAAGAGGACAATAATCCTCCTCAAAATCCACCAACCAATAATGGCGGCGGAGGAGGTTCAGTACCAATAGCATTTTTGGGTAATTTCTCAGCACCAGTAACAACAGGTCAAGTATTAGGTGAATCAACAACTTGTGGAATATATTTAGACAAATTCTTACGTAAAGGTTACAAAAATGATCCTGAGTCTGTAAAGAAAATTCAAAAATTCTTAAATGATTATCTGAAATCAAATCTACCAATTACAGGATTCTTTGGAACACTGACTGATGCCGAAGTTAAAAAGTTCCAATGGATGCACAAAGATTCTATCTTAACTCCTTGGAAACTAAATTCTCCAACAGGAATTGTATACCTAACCACAACTAAAAAAATAAACGAAATAATGTGTCCTGAACTTAATTTAGCAAATCCGGAACTTGTGCCTTTTGAGCAAAATCCTGATTCACCAAAACTTTAAAATATAAAACAGACTCAAGCCCAGCGGCTTGAGTCTGTTTTTATTTTATTTTTGTGGTATAGTTTTATTGTGAATAAGTTTACTAAATGGATCAAAGATTTGTTGATACCTCATGCGGGTAACGACCATAAACCTCATTTTTTCCGAGAGTATATGCTCTTTATTGTGTCTATTTTGGCAGTGTCCCTACTGGGAGCTTCTTTTGGTGGCTCAATTTATGTAAAAAATACAAATATGACTGCAGCTGTCTTGCCGGCAGTTCTTGTTGATTTAACCAACAAAGACAGGTCTTCAAGCGGGCAAACAGAGCTTGTAGTGAGTCCAGTGTTAGAAGAAGCGGCTCGCATGAAAGCAGAAGACATGGTTAACAACCAATATTTTGCACACCATAGTCCCACAGGTATTAGTCCATGGTACTGGATGAAGGAATCTGGCTATAGCTTTGTTTATGCTGGTGAAAACCTAGCGATTGATTTTACTGAATCAATCGATGTTGAAGATGCGTGGATGAAATCACCAGCTCATAAGAAGAATATAATCGATCCTAGATTTACCGAAATCGGTATAGCAGCTAAAGAAGGAATTTTCCAAGGTAGGAAAACTATATTTGTCGTCCAAATGTTTGGCCGACCAGCATTTACAGAAAAAAATATCTACAATAGGACATCAAGTACCGAAATACCAACGGAAAAATTAGCACAAAATAACCAAGACTTGGTTGAGTTGGATGGTCTGGTAAAAGGTGAATCTGCATCGGAAAATATTCCAGTTAATGTACTTTCTGAGTCTAAAGAATTCATTATGGTAGAGAACACTAGCAATATTGAATCAGTGGGGCAGGTCACTTCTTTTAATGAATATCAAACATCTAACGTATCTTTTAGTCAGAAAGCTATATATAAAAGTCCTATGTATGTAGATATCATATACAAAGTAATGCTGTATTTGGCAGCTTTGGCAATGATACTATTTGTCGGTTTAGAGTTTAAAAGGAAGCATTTAAAAAATGTAGTTTACGGCATAATCGTAATAATGCTCATAATGGGCTTGTCTTATTTGAATAAAATGTTGTTTATGAGCCCAGCCTTGTTTTAATTTTGCTCAAATGGATTTTTTGGTTATTATGTATGTATGAACTTCATCCATAGATCCATAAGAAGGCTTTTAGGCTATAAAGAATCACCACAAAATCTTGATTTTCTAGATATATCGACAGACTTGGCTGTGTGGGCGATATCAGAAGATGATGTTATTAAATCTTTAAAATCGAATAAAGATGGTTTGGCTTACGAGGAAGTTTTATCGCGTCTTAATTTTTTTGGTAAAAACGAATTAAAACATAAGAATGAAATTTCCAAAGTAAAGATATTCAGTGAGCAATTCAAAAGCCCACTAATTTTTATGCTCATTGGTGCGGCTATTTTGGCTGGCTTTCTTAATGAATGGCTAAATACAATAGTTATAATGCTCGCTGTGTTTGTAAATGTTATATTAGGATTTTTCCAGGAATATCATGCTGAACAAACATTGCAAAAATTAACAATGTATATAAAAGAACGAGTAAGAGTAATTCGTTCTGGGGTAGATCAGGAAATAGATGCAACAGATATAGTACCAGGAGACATAATTAAATTAGTTTATGGCAGCAGAATCCCGGCAGACGCAAGACTGGTTAGCGTAAATAATTTTTCTGTTGATGAATCTATTTTGACTGGTGAATCTTTACCTGTGCGTAAAAACATTGAAAATTGTTCCGAAGGTTCATTAGTTGCAGAGAGATCAAATATGGTCTTTGCTGGAACTTTGGTTACAGAAGGATATGCTACTGCTGTTGTGTTTAGAACAGGGATTAAAACTGAGCTTGGTAAGATAGCTAACCTGGTATCATCCACTAAAAGAGACAAAACCCCGCTTCAAAATTCATTAGCTAAATTTGGCTGGCTGGTTTTTTATACCGTTATATTACTTGTTTCGGGTATATTTTTACTAGGAGTCTCTCGCGGGCAGAATATTGGTGACATGCTTATACTTTCTGCTGCTATTGCTGTTGGTGCAATCCCCGAAGCTTTACCTATAGCTTTGACTGTAATACTTGCTATTGGTGCAGAAAGATTAGCTCTTAAGAAAGGTATCATGAGGTCTCTTTCAGCAGTTGAAACATTAGGTTCAACAAACCTAATTATGACTGACAAGACTGGTACTTTGACTGAAGCTAAAATGAAACTCGTAGATATTTTTACAATAGAAGATATTTTTAATAATCGAGAAGTAACAGAAAATGAAAATAGCTTACCATTTGAAAAACAAAAGCAATTATTAAAATTTGCTGTGTCTAATATTGACGTGGCTTTTGGTCCAAAGGATTCTAAGGAAGAAGAAATGTTCGTAGGCCGCCCATTGGAAGTAAATATTGCCATCGCTGCAAATAAAAATAATATTATTTTTGATAAATCCAAAAGAAGCATATTATTGCCTTTTAGTTCCAGCTATAAATTCTCTGTTGGACTTGATAATGATGAAAACAAAATAATTGCTCTTGGTGCGCCGGACATATTGCTCGATAGGTCTAATATAAGTAAAGATGATTATATTGTAATTAAAAATGCTATTGAAAAAATCAGTGCCGAAGGTAACAGGCTTCTCGGTGTTGCTATATTGCCAGAGCAAAATAAAAATAATCCGTTAGATCAAAAAGATGTTAAAGAATTAATATTCTTGGGCTTAATCGTGTTGCGGGATCCTGTTCGACCTGAAGTCCCAGAAGCTGTTCGATCAATTGAGAATAGTGGATCCAAAGTTGTCATTGTAACTGGTGATATGAAAGGCACCGCTGTGTCTGTGGCGAAAGAGCTAGGCTGGACCGTAGAAGAGAGTAATGTTATTTCGGGAGCAGAGCTACATAATCTTACTGATGAAGAGCTTTTGGCTAATATGCCTAATATCAAAGTTTTTGCACGTGTTACACCAGAGGACAAGCTTCGTATTGGTACTTTGTACAAAAGACTGGGTTATATTGTGGCAATGACGGGCGACGGTGTTAATGATGCTCCTTCGTTAAAAATGGCGGATATTGGAATAGCTTTGGGTTCAGGATCAGATGTGGCTAAGAGTGTTGCGGATTTGGTATTGCTAGACGATAATTTTAAAACGATAGTTTTGGCAATTGAAGAGGGTCGCAGAATATTGTCCAATATTCGTAAAGCCTTTGTTTATTTGATGTCATCAGTTTTAGATGGCGTGGTTTTACTAGGGGGGAGTTTGATACTTGCATTGCCTTTACCTCTAACAGCACTACATATTATATGGATTAACTTTTTTACAGGATCTTTGCCGGCATTGTCTTTTGCATTTGATGATAACTATGACGGTGCTTTTATAAAAAGTTCAAAAACAAAATCAGTTTTTAATAAGGAAGTTGTAATACTTACGGCAGGAATTGGGTTTTTGACTTCTGTGATGTTGCTTGTTCTTTATAACGTGCTACTTTCCCATAATTTATCTTTTGGGGAAGTTCGGTCAATTCTGTTTGCGTGTTTCTCATTGTATGTTGTTTTTGCTGCTTATTCTTTCCGGAGTTTGTACAAGCCGATATTCTCTTACCCAGTGTTTGCAAATAAGATACTGAACAGAAGCATAATCTTTAGTACGGCAATGTGTGCTATTACATTATTTGTTCCATTTATGCGTAAAATATTTGAACTAGACCCATTGCCGAAAGAATCAATAACTGTGTTACCAATTTGGTTTGTAGTTAATATAGCTTTGATTGAAGTAACTAAATGGGGTTTCCGCGTATATAGAAGAAATAAAAAATAATTTTACATATGACACAAAATGACGCACTTAATATACTAAAAACAGGAGTCAATGTATTCTTGACCGGTGAACCTGGTTCAGGCAAAACGCACACACTGAGATCTTATATAGAGTATTTAAAAGAGCATGATATAGCGCATGCCATAACTGCGTCTACTGGCATAGCGGCTACTCATATTGGTGGAGTTACAATACATTCGTGGACAGGTATTGGAGCGAGGAATGATATTTCGGCTTATGAGATAGACAGAATCGCCACAACTGAACATATCGTCAAAAGAATCAACAAAGCCAAAGTATTGATAATTGACGAAGTCTCTATGCTCTCAGGCAGTTTATTAAATAGTATAGATTTGTTGCTAAAGAATATAAAAGGTAATGAAGAGGCTTTTGGAGGTCTGCAGGTTGTATTTGTGGGGGATTTCTTTCAATTACCACCGATTAAAAGAAATTTCGAGGAGGATGATTTTGCTTTTATGTCCAAAGCTTGGAATAACAGTGGGGTGGTTGTGTGTTACCTGGAAGAGCAACATAGACAAAGTGACGGGGTATTGGTTTCCATACTTTCAGCTATAAGAAATGATAATCTAACACAAGATCATTTTGATGTTTTGAAATCTAAAATAATTAAAATTGAAAATATAAAAAATGAAACAAAGTTGTTTACGCACAATAAAGACGTGGATAGTTTTAACTTAGAAAAACTAAACAGCATAAAAGGTAAAAAGTATATTTTTGAGACCAAGACCAAAGGATCACCCAAATTAGTCGAAGCACTACTTCGGGGTTGTTTATCGCCAGAGATTCTGGAACTCAAGGTAGGGGCTGTTGTTATGTGTACTAAGAATAATACCGCCAGGGCTTTTGTGAATGGAACCATTGGTACAGTTATAGGGTTCGGTAGTAATGGTGGCTATCCAATAATAAAGACCGACAAAGGCAATGAAATATTGGTTGAACCCATGACCTGGCAAATAGAAGAAGATGGCAAAGTAAAAGCTGAAATAACCCAAGTACCGCTCCGGCATGCTTGGGCAATAACTGTACATAAATCACAAGGTATGACTCTGACTTCTGCGACTATTGATTTGTCTAAAACGTTTGAACACGGTCAGGGCTATGTGGCTCTTTCGCGTCTTTCGTCCATTGATAATTTAGAATTGCTCGGTATAAATAACCGAGCATTGAGTGTGCACGATACCGTAAAAGAAATGGACGGTTTCTTTAGAAATGAATCTAGTAAAAGTGAAAATTTTTTATATACAGAGAGCGGGGATAGTTTAGAAAAAATACAAGAAAAATTTATTGATTTTTGTGGTGGTACAAAAAATAAAATCGATAAAAGTAAAAATAAAAAGCTAAGTACACATGATGAAACACTGGAATTAGTTCGATCTGGAAAAAATATAAATCAAATAGCTAAAATTCGTGATTTAAAAATAAATACCATAATTGACCATGTGTATGTACTGCATGAAAGAGGCGAATTATCTAGCCAAGACATTGCACTATTGCCAGAAGCTGGATTAGCGAAGAATTTATCAAAAATATATAGGATATTTAATGAAATTGGAGCTGAAAAATTAACACCTGTTTACGAGCATTTTGCCGGGGGTTATTCCTATGATGATTTACGCTTGGCTCGGCTGATATATGGAGTTATTAACAAATAACTGTAGCTATAGCTATATTATGTATAACGTGTTATACTTTATTTTGTAAAAGTTCCAATCTTCGATTTCCTGCTAATGCAATGGTTACGAGGTTCTGGTGTTTACGCATTATCAGGAAAAATTTTTCCACATATGTCTACAAAGCTTTTCGTTGGTTCTCTTGCATGGGCAACAAACGACAGTACATTGTCTGACCATTTTAGCGCTATCGGTCCTGTAAAGGAAGTACGTGTTGTAATGGACAAAATGACTGGACGTTCAAAAGGTTTCGGTTTCGTTGAATACGAAAATGAAGCTGATGCTGCAACTGCAATCGAAAAACTAAATGGCTCTGAATTAGATGGTCGCAAGATCACTGTTCAGGAATCAAAGCCACGCGAATAATATCGCTCAAAATCCCCCCATTAGGGGGGATTTTGATTTATGTAGTATAATGCTTCTTATGAATCAAGATTTAGGAGACAGAGCAATAGAGTACCACAAGCAATATAAAGGCAAGATTGGAACCCAAATAAACGCACCAATTAGTGATAAGAATGACCTATCGTTGGCTTATAGTCCTGGCGTGGGGGCAGTTTCAATAGCTATTAGTGAAGATCCTAGTACTGTGCACGATTTGACCTTAAAAGGCCATACAGTGGCTATAGTAACTGATGGTTCAGCTATACTTGGGCTGGGCAACTTGGGTCCAGAATCAGCTATACCTGTAATGGAAGGCAAAGCCGCACTGCTGAAGCATTTTGCCGGGGTGGATGCTTTTCCAATATGCCTAACGACTCAAGACCCAGATGAAATAATAGAAACAGTAAAAAGAATTGCACCTGTTTTTGGGGCTATTAATTTAGAAGATATTTCTGCTCCAAGGTGCTTCTATGTGGAAGAAAAATTAAGACAAGAATTAGATATTCCTGTTATGCACGATGACCAGTGGGGTACAGCTACTGTTGTTTTAGCAGGGCTATTGAATTCACTGAAACTAAAAGGTAAAAAATTAGATGAAATTAAAATTGTAATTTCTGGAATTGGTGCTGCTGGTGTAGCAGTAGCAAGATTACTTTTTAAATCAGGTGTTAAGGATATATTGTTTGTTGACTCAAGAGGGATAATCAACACTGATAGGACTGATTTATCAAAAGAAAAAATAGAATTACTAAATAATTCTACAAACCAAAATTTAGCAGGTGGACTACTAGAAGCAGTAGTAGGTAGAGATGTATTCATTGGTCTATCCAAGCCTGGAGTCCTGACAGAAGAAATGATTCGGACAATGAATAGTCAGCCGGTAATTTTTGCTTTGGCGAACCCAATACCCGAAATTATGCCAGAATTAGCAATGAATGCTGGTGCATTAGTGGTGGCGACTGGACGGTCAGATTTTCCGAATCAGGTTAATAACGCACTAGTTTTCCCAGGGATATTAAAAGCAGCATTGGACGTGCGAGGTTGCCAATTTAAAGACGAAGTTTTCTTAGAGGTAGCACAGGCTTTAGCTAGCGTAGTCGAAGAAGTGACTCCAACGTATATAATACCGTCACCGTTTGATGATAAGGTAGTAGAAGCTGTTTATAAATCAGCACTAAATTCTTTTAAAAACAGCTTGCAGTAGTAGTGCTAAAAAATGTACAATAAAGATACGTTTTATGGATAATGAAAAAAAGACACTAATATCGTTTGTAACGCAGGATCATATTTACCATGCCAGAAGCAATGACTTTTATTGGACTGTGGGCATATTGGCTGTTGTTGTTGCGGTGCTTTCTTTTATTTTTAATAATGCTTTGTTTGGGGTACTTGTGTTAATAGGTGCTTTTATGTACGGATATGTTTCGTCTAAAAAACCAAATGATTTACCTGTGCTAATAACTAATATGGATATAACGATAGGTAACGATGTTTATGATGTTTCTAAAATCAAATCGTTTAATGTGCTGGAGATAGGTGAAGAGAAGGATTTAGTTCTGAGTGTAGACAGAGCATATCAACCAATGGTGTCGGTTTGTCTGCCGGACGAAATTGCCCAAGATGTTAAAAACAGTATGCTTAGTCTAATGAAGGAAGACAAAGCACTGGTTCCACATATCGGTAGGAGATTCATCGCCAAGTATAAACTATAAAGCTTGTTAAAATAGATTTTTTGTGTTAATTTAACTCTATTGCTCTCATCGTTCAATGGATAGGACATGGGTTTGCGGTACCCAAAATCTAGGTTCGATTCCTAGTGAGAGCACAATGATTTATCTTGGTATTGACTATGGTTCTAAATACATAGGTATTGCTTGTTCGGACGAAATGGGGTCCATGGCTTTTCCCATGCATGTTTTGAAAAACAACAAGACCGTCATGAATGTTATAGAAAAAATTTGCAAAGAAAAGAACATAGACCAAATAGTCATAGGTAACTCGGTAGACCAAAATGGCATACCGAATAAAATACAAGACAAAATATCTGAATTCGCTAGTGCCTTAGAAAAACAAACAGGACTTGCTGTAAAATACGAAAAAGAGCAGTTTACATCAGCCCATGCTCGCCACGGTGGCGGCGAAACAAAAGGCCGAATAGACTCATCCGCCGCCGCACTAATACTACAAAGATTTTTAGATAGAACTAACAAGAAATAATTTATGATAAACATTGATCAATTCAAAGAAATAGAAATAAGAATCGGGAAGATATTGTCCGCTGAAAAGGTAGAAGGACTCGATAAAATACTGAAATTGCGTGTTGATTTTGGTGAAATAGGTGAGCGTCAGATACTCTCTGGTATCGCTATGACTTTTACTGACCCAAGTGTATTAGTCAGTAAGATGTGTCCTTTTGTTACGAATTTGGAAGTCCGCACAATCAAAGGTCTTGAATCCCAAGGTATGATAATGGCTATGAAAGACGATGATGGTATTGTACTAATGCATCCGAACCGTGATATAGCGCCTGGATCTATTGTCGGCTAAAACTTTTAGATGGTATACTAATACTATCTATGGCACGTTCAAAAATTTTCCAATTTTTCCCAATACCTCGCTATATTGTGATGCCTTCTTTTGGTTTGGAAATTTCTGAGCGTACAGTTAAATATGTAGAAATGCGTGAAGGAAGTGAAGGTATAGTAGTCGAGAATTATGGGCTTGAGCATATTCCCGTTGGTGCTGTCGGCAAAGGCGTAGTCCAGGATACTACGAAACTAGTACCAGTACTTGAAACAATGCGCCGTACTAAGAAAATAGAATCAGTACGTATTTCTATACCTGAAGAACAGGTTTATACTTTTCAAACCGAAGTCGATCTTGTTCCAGGAGTTGATTTACGGGACAGTATATTGCTACTACTCGAAGGATTTATTCCGGTACCAGCTGATACCGTAGAATTTGACTATGATGTTATTTCTCACGACAATGACAAAGCCAAGGTCCAAGTAGCCGCTGTTGAGCGTAATGTAGTCGAGGGCTATGTAGAAGCATGTATGTTAGCTGGTATGGAAGTCGTGTCGTGTGAATATGAATGTCAGGCTTTAGCACGCGCTGTTACTAAACCTAAAGATACTGCAGTTATATTTATCATCGATATTGGTCATGCTTCGACTACTGCTAGTGTTGTTCAGGATGGTCTTGTTGTGTCATCTCGGACTATTATGCGTGGAGGTGAAGAAGTAACCACAGCTGTGGCTACAAAACTAAATATCGATGCAAAGAAAGCCGAAGAGATAAAACATAAAATAGGTATGAATGCGACTGGCGAATACGCAGG
The DNA here is from genome assembly GCA_964474375.1 of uncultured Candidatus Saccharibacteria bacterium. Classification (GTDB taxonomy): domain Bacteria; phylum Patescibacteriota; class Minisyncoccia; order Phycocordibacterales; family UBA9973; genus 2-01-FULL-33-17. Next base: position 46,555 of record CAYYSG010000002.1, on the reverse strand, counting down.
AATGGCTGAAGTCTTGGGTCAAGCTTATATTCCTTTGTTTGATGAAATAATAAAACAATATAATTCATGGAGTACTTATATAAAAGAACGTAGTGATACATACCGTCCAATAGATTCTGTACAAATAGTCGGAACCGAATCATTGACTCCTGGGTTCATTGATTTATTCCAGGCTACTTTTCATAAACCAGCAATGTTAGCTGACGTATGGACACGAATAGAAGCGGTTTCTGCTCGTGTACCAAAAATACATTTTGATGATTCTGTTATTTATGGAACAGCTATTGGACTCGCATTAGGTGCATTTGAAACATAATATGATAAATTTATTACCCTACGAAAAAAGAGTTTCATTAAAATCTTTATACAAAAGACGACTTTTTGTGGTGGGGTTTATATCAGTGTCCGTTGTTATCTTGCCTTTGGTTTTTGTGCTAGGTGTTCTTTCTTATGTAAAATACACCGAAGCTAATTTAATAAATTCAGAATACATCGAGCTCGAAGCAGCTGCCCAAAATGGTGAAGCTGGTTTAATGGTTAACCAAATTAGGTCTGCTAATAGTGCTATTTCAATGTTTCAAAATAATTTCAAATCTGCCAAAGAACATACCAAGAGCATTGAACAAATCGTAGCAGTAAGACCAACTGACTTACGAATCAGTAAATTCCATATGACTAATAATAAAGAAGGTAAAAAGATACTACTCATTTCCGGTATTTCAGGAACACGTGACTCGATAATTAATTTTGGTAGTAGTTTGGAAAATAAAAATGGTGGAATGTGCGCTAGTGTAAATGTGCCGGTTACTACCTATGCCCGCAGAGTCGAAGTACCATTTAATATAACTTGCGAATTGTAGTATGAAGAAGGGTCGTTTTACATCACGTTTGATCATGGCTGTGTTATTGTTTTTAATAACATTGTTTGCAGTTTACTTTATGCTTCGGACGTTGAAAAGTTATAGCTCTAATTCTTTTGTTTTGTTTGAGTCAGTGCAAAATATGCACAAAGAAAGAGAGAACACGATTCGCTCTAAAAGCGTTTTCTTGGATAACATTGAAAGAATTCAGTCATTAGGAGTGCATGTTATTAAGTCCCAAGACGAAATACCATTTATAGTTAGTAAAATAGAAGAATACGCCGAAGATGTAGGAGTAAACATTGTTGTTAATTCAATTTCACTAAATGAAACAAAAGAAGGTGATACATCATCTGGGCGCAGCCTATCTATTGAAATTACAGCCAATGGCTCATTTGGGTCATTGCTGAACCTGATGAAAATGTTCGAAAATGCTGACTATATAATGACGACCGAAGAATATTATTTGCGTGAAGTCGTAATAATCCAGCCGAATAGGCTAGGGGGCGAGGTGACTTATCGTGATATTTCATACAATGATGATTCGTCTACTGTTAGTAATAAAACATGGATGCTAGGAACAAAAGTTTTAATTGAGACTAATATAAAATAAAACTATGAAATTGAATTTATTTAAAAAAAATAAAAAAACCAAGTCTATAAATTTACGCAAAGTATCTGAAATAGACCCGTTTTTCTACTGGAAAAGAATTTTGATTCTAATGTTGGTCGTACTTATTTTTACAGCGATAGCTTCTTTTACTGTTTATTATTTGGCAAACAGGGATTTCTTTGTGACTAATGAAAGCAAGGAAAAGGTCAAATCATTAGTTGTGGTTGAGTTAAATGAAAACAAGCTAAATGAAATATTTACCAAGTTTGAAGAAAGGTCCGCTGTCCGCGCTGATATAATAAAAAACAAACCTGCTGTTCCGGATCCTTCGAAGAACAGAGTAGTAGTCCCACCAGTGGTTGATACTGAAACTAAAACACCTGTTACAAGATAAAACCGCGATTAATCGCGGTTTCGTCTTTTAGAAATTATTTTTCCACATCATGGATTCCTTGGGTAGGTTGGATTGATTGTGGTATTTAGCAGAGTCTTTTGTGGAATAGAGTCTTTCTACTTCACCTTCGACTACATAATATATAATTTGACCAATTGGCATACCTTCGTAAACTCGGACTGGTTTTGAGCTGGATATTTCAAGAGTCCAATATCCACAGAAACCAACATCACCTTTGCCGGCTGTTGCGTGGATATCTATACCTAGACGTCCTGTGCTAGATTTGCCTTCGAGAAATGGCACATGCTCGTGTGTCTCGGTCCATTCTTGAGTAGAACCCAAATACAGCTGTCCAGGTTGTAATACAAAACCTTCTTCGGGGATTTCAAAATGTTTTATTTCGTTGTGCTTTTTAGCATCAATAACATCGTCTACGTATTGAGCTAAATGTTTACTAAGATGAACATCGTAGGAATTTCCACCCATATTTTTAATATCAAAAGGTTTAACTACGATTTTGCCAGAATCTATGTATTCTAGAATCTTTTTGTCTGAAAGTATCATTTCCAGATTATAATACAAAAGACCCCTTTTTAACAGGGGTCTTAAGAATGAGCTAAATATTGTTTAAACGGCGATAGGAGCTTTGATACCTGGATGTGGGTCGTAATCTACTAGTTCAAAATCGTCTATTGTAAAGTCTTCGATATTTTTTACATTAGGATTTATTTTCATCTTAGGCATTGGCTTACGGTCGTCTTTTCTGGAAATCTGAAGATTAATTTGATCAATATGGTTATTGTATAAATGTACATCACCACCTGTCCAAACAAATTCACCAACTTCAAATCCCGTAATTTGCGCTATCATCATTGTTAGTAGTGCATAGCTAGCAATGTTAAATGGTACACCTAAGAAAGTATCGCAACTTCTTTGATAAAGAAGGCATGATAATTTTCCGTCAGCTACGTAGAATTGAAACAAGCAGTGACATGGTGGTAGGCCTGACACCATCATTAATTCTATTTGGCCTACATTCCAGGCTGAAACTATCATTCTCCTGTCATTCGGATTCTTTTTTAATGTTTCAATTATGTTTTTAATCTGGTCAATATATTTTCCGTCATGTGTTGGCCAGCTACGCCACTGATATCCATAAATTGGACCAAGGTCTCCATGTTCTTTTGCAAAATCAGGATCAGTTTTAATCTTTTCTCTGAATTCTTTAATTCCAATTTTCCATTCCTCACTATCTGTTTTGGGTATATTTAAACCGTTCTTTTTTAGATAGGCTTTGTAAGGCCATTCATCCCAGATATATACACCGTTGTCGTCAAGATATTTCAAATTAGTATCACCACGCAGAAACCAAATAAGCTCATGAATGACTGATTTCAAATTGACTTTTTTAGTTGTTAAAAGAGGGAATCCTTTGTTAAGGTCAAACCTCATTTGGTATCCAAAAGTTGATATTGTGCCTGTTCCGGTACGGTCACCTTTTTGGTTGCCGTGCTCTAGGATGTATTCGGCCATTTCTAGATAGCTTACATCTGCATGTTCGTTGTATTTCTTTTCCATGATATTTTTTCTTTAGGTTACTACTATTAACTAATAATTACAAGCTTTTTTTATATTCCACAAAATCAAATTCGTATTCATGCTCTCCGTCTTTTTCATTATGAGTTCTTTGTGTTTCGTGCCATTCATTTTTACTAAATTCTGGAAAGAATGTATCAGCATAAGGAAAGACGCCTTTTACTTCTGTAATATACATTGTATCAACATAGGGTAGTGACTGGCGATAGACATCACCACCACCTATGACAAATATTTCTTTGTTTAGTTCTTTGGCTTTGGATATAGCATCTTCAATGCTTTTAGCAACTATAACCCCATCATGAGCCCAGTCGTCCTGTGATGTGATTATGATATTGGTTCTTCGGGGTAGTGGGCGACCAATGGCTTCAAAAGTTTTTCTGCCCATTATTATGGCTGTATCTATGGTTTTTTCTTTAAAATATGCAAAGTCTTTCGGTAAATGCCACAGTAATTGGCCACTCTTACCTAGTTCTCGTCCTTCGCCAATAGCTGCAATGAGTGAAATCATAGTTCAATTATATACTTTTATAGTCCAATTTTTCTACTTTTAGTCAGGATACCTGTGTGGTATAATAACCCTATTAATATAAGGCTTATTTATTTATGATTTAACTTACTCCAGCGATTTATTAGAATTAATTAAGAAATAACATGGTAGACAAACAAATAGAGAAACTAATACAAGCTGAAGATAAGCGTCAAAAAAGCGTCATAAATTTAATCGCATCTGAGAATATTGTTTCCAAAGATGTACTAGATGCACTGGGCTCCACACTACAAAATAAATATGCCGAAGGTTACCCAGGTCGTCGTTACTATGGTGGTAATGAAATTATCGACCAAGTTGAAAATCTTTGTATACAGCGAGCGTTGAAACTTTTTGGTCTTAAGGAAAAAGACTGGCATGTAAATGTGCAGGGGCTATCTGGCAGTCCTGCTAACTTTGCAATATATAGTGCACTGGTGCCACCTGTTTTTGGTAACGATGGCAAACCAACAAAAAAAATAATGGGTATGAAGCTAACCAGTGGTGGACACTTGACACACGGACACCCATTGTCTATGACTGGCAAATTATGGAAGCCTATTCAGTTTGAACTAGACCCAAAGAAAAAAATCATCGACTATAAAGCATTAGAAGTTATGGCAACGAAAGAACGCCCTGACATAATAGTGGCTGGGTTTACTGCGTATCCAAGATTTGTTGATTTTAAAAAGTTTCGACAAATTGTGGACAAATGTGGAGCCTTGCTACATGTAGACATGTCGCACTTTGCCGGGCTTGTTGCTGGTGATGTATACCCAAGTCCTTTTAAATACGCTGACAGTGTTATGACTACTACCCACAAATCACTTCGTGGACCAAGGCATGCACTAATGTTTGTTAAAAAAGATAGTAGGGAGTTTGATAAAAAGTTAGACAAAACAGTAATTCCAGGACTATTCGGTGGCCCGCACGAAAACACTATTGCTGCAGTGGCCGTGGCACTAAAAGAAGCTGATACATCAAAGTTTAAAACCTATACGAAGCAAGTTGTTAAGAATGCGCAGGCTCTGGCAGGTGAGTTGCAAAAGTTAGGCTGGGAAATTATTTCTGGTGGTACTGACTCGCATCTTGTGCTGATGAATACTTGGATGGATGGCGCCGGAGTATCAGGCAGTGAAGCAAGTAAGAAATTAGAAAAAGCTGGAATTATAGTAAACATGAATACAGTACCAGGGGATACTCGCAGTGTTATGGACCCGTCTGGAATTCGTTTGGGTACATGCGCTGAAACGACTCGTGGCAAAAAAGAAAAAGATATGCTAAATATTGCAAGAAAGATAGATAAAGTCCTAAGAGGTAAATAATATGGACGACAGTCTTCGGCCTAAAACTGGTGTGGGTGTTATGATTTGGAAAGATGATAAATTCTTAATGGGTAAAAGAAAGAATTCTCACGGCTCAGGTGAATATGCATTTCCTGGTGGGCATCTCGAATACATGGAAGGTTTTGCTGAGTGTGCAAAAAGAGAAACCTTGGAAGAGTGCAATATAAAAATAAAAAATATTCAATTCCAGCATGTTTCAAATATTACTCATTATTCACCAAAACATTATACCCACATCGGACTTATTGCTGATTGGGAATCTGGTGATCCTGTAGTTTTGGAGCCGGAAAAATGTGAAAGTTGGGAATGGTTCAGTATGGATAATTTGCCAGAAAATATTTTTCTACAATCTAAAATGGCAATAGAAAGCTATAAAACAGGTCAAAATTATTACGATAAAGAATAAAAGCCCAAAGGGCGCGCCGTACGGCGCGCCCTTTGGATTGTCGATTATTATGCACTTGTGCTAATGAGCACTCATATATTAATACGCATATTTTTTCAGTTTATTACAATATTGCAAAATAGGGGGCTTTGTATGGTATAATGTAACCATATTCGTTATTAATTATATATAGAAAATGTTAGCAATTTTTGTTCTACCTCTTATTGGGGCTGCTCTTGTAACTGTCTTAGGTTCGATTTGGTACGGTCCATTATTTAGCAAATCTTATATGCGCGCTATGGGTATTGTAGCACCAGTAAATATGGATACTGCCCGCAAGGACATGATGATTCGTATGGTCATTGATTTCCTAATGACATTTGTAATGTTGTTCGGATTCTTAACTCTTATGAATTTGGCTTTTGCTGGAACTTATTCAGCGGCTCTAGTTTTCGCAGCCCTATTCTGGTTCTTTATTGTTATGCCACAAAAAGCTAGTACTGCTATTTGGAGCGGTCGAGGCAAGGGTGACTCATGGACTATCTTTTGGCTAGGTGCAGGTTACTCAATCATTTCTTTCCTTATTGTTGCTCCACTATTTATTTGGCTAATTAAATTCTTCCTTTAATTCCTATGAAAAGATACATTTCCGAATTCAAAACATTTGCCCTAAAGGGCAATGTAATGGATCTGGCAGTGGGTGTCATCATTGGTGCAGCTTTTGGTAAAATAATTGAATCACTCGTATCTGATATTGTAATGCCAATAATAGGTACAGTAATCGGTGGTGTTGATTTTACAAAACTTTCTTTTGGTATATTAGATGCCCAAATCAAATATGGTAATTTCATCCAAGCCGTATTTAATTTGCTAGTTGTAGCTGCTGCACTATTTGTACTAATAAAATCTATAAATAGATTAAAAAAACAAAAAAAGGTAGACGGCGCCCCAGCTCCTACTCCCGAAGACATTGCTCTTCTTACTGAAATCCGTGACCTACTAAAGAACAAATAAATTCTTGTTAATAAAACCACCAAAGTCTTTGGCTTTGGTGGTTTTATCTTGCTATAATGGATATATGAAAAATGTATTTCGTTCTATGCATAGTGGACTCGCTACGATGTTCATTATTGGTATAACTGCTCTTTTATTAGCATTGGCTCCGTGGATCTATGGTCCGGTTATTAGCTACTTTGCAATGCTTGACCAGTATACTTTGTTTAACTCATTTCTATTAGTTGGATTACTTGGTCTTATCTTTTATGTTTCTATAGAAGCAAAGAAGAATCTACATATTCCTTATTCCATCAGTGCTATGATTTTCGGTGTATCTGGTTTTACTCTTTGGAATACTCTTATTGATATTAACCCCAACTTGTATCTAGTACTGGGTGTTTCTGCAACATGTTTTATATTACTAAGACAGGGCTTGTTAGTTGAAACAAGTAAGCTAGGTCGTGTTTTCTGGAAAGATGTATTTGTAGGTGTTGTTACTTCGGTTGTTCTTTTTATGCTAACTAATACTTTGATTAGTAGCGTATTCCCAGAATTAAGTGAACCACTACGTTATAGTGCCAGTGCCATAATGCTCATGCTGGGTTCACATGTGAACAGCAAATCATTGTCTCAAATGGGCACAGTCAGGTTTGCTTATGATATGACACTATTAGTTATACTTTATAACTTTGTACTTTTCAGTTCACGATTCTCTCCGGATTCTTTGGTTATGATATTCAAACACCCGTCACTATATAGTTCAGCTATTATTAGTACTGTTTACGGAGTACTCATTGGTTTAATTGGTGCATATTTATTACACCGTCATCATCGTATGTGGACTCTTGCTGGTGAAGAGAAAAAGGAAAATCTCTACACTATTACACTGCTTGCTGGAATGCTGGCATTAGCATTTTTCGTGGGGGCAAATCCGTTCATCGCTGCTGGTATTATGGGACTATTGGTTAATATTCGCGATGCGAAGAGCGACCCTGAGTCACACATATTAGCTAAAGTTGAATCGTTTGTTTCTATTATTGTATTTCTTATTATAGGAGCTAGTGTGTCCTATGCTGCGCTTATGGCACTATCATCTTTTGGGGCGGTGGTAACTTTGTTTGTTACAATATTTGCGATGCTTGTTATATCTTTGGTTTTCTATATCTTTGGAAAGTTCGGATTACTGCCACAAGCTCGTATAAAGACTTATATGATGGAAGTCTATAATAGATTCGACTCAACACTACTTATTGGGGGCTTGGCATTATTTAGTTTTGCGTATCTTAAAAAAGAATTCATGCTCATGGCAACGCTAGTTGTAGTTTTTGTAGTAGTGGTGGAATATCTTTATCCTTGGGTTCTGCGTATTACCCAAAAAGAATTATAGTTTTAGTTAAATTATAAAATATGAATAATAAAAAAGATTCCAAAGTTATATTCGGAATAGTAATAATAATTGTGGTTGTTATACTAGCTGTATTTGGCTATCGTCAGTTTGGTGCTACAGTCACAGCCCCTCAGGTAAAAGGTAATTTAGGAACCAGTGAAGAAATACAAGTCTTGCCAACAGGTTCATTATTATTAGGTAAAAAAGACAATGAAAGTATGAATCCAATACAAGTTATTAAAAAAGACAGTGGCCTTATTATAGAAATACTAAACGAAGGGATTGGTAGTCCTGTAAAATCAGGGGACACTGTTAGTGTCGACTACCGAGGCTATTTTACGGATGGCACAGTTTTTGATGAGTCTTATAAACGCGGACAACAATTTAGTTTTAGTGTTGGCGGTGGTATGGTGATAGCTGGCTGGGACGAAGGACTACTAGGTATGAAAGTAGGCGAGAAGCGTCGACTAACCGTACCACCTGGTTTAGGTTACGGCCCTAATGACTATGGTCCTATACCGGGCGGTTCGACTCTTGTATTTGATATAGAGTTGCATAAGATAAACTAAATTCTGCTACATAAAAAACTCCTAGAAAAGTCCTCGGGTTGGCTCACCAGACGTTTCCTAGGAGTTTTTTATTACGCAAGGGTGCCCACTCTTGCGTTTTGTGGGTTATTATGTTATTTTGTCTCTACAAGTCCCGCTTGCGGGATTTTAATAGTAGCGTACGTTTACTTGAGATATCTGGCTTGTAAAAGTACATTTAGAATAATGCCAACAGTAAATCAATTGGTCCGCAAGGGCCGAAAAAAGGTGGTTAAGAAATCAAAGGCTGTTGCTCTAGCACGTGGGTTCAACCAGCTTCATAACCGTCCAGTATTTTACCCTTCACCATTTAAGCGTGGGGTATGTACAAAAGTTACTACTACAACTCCTAAAAAGCCTAACTCAGCTGTTCGTAAGATTGCTCGTGTGCGTCTTACTAATGGTATGGAAGTTACAGCTTATATTCCAGGTATGGGTCACAACTTACAAGAACACTCAGTCGTAATGATTCGTGGTGGTCGTGTTAAAGACCTTATCGGTGTACGTTATCACATAGTACGTGGAAGACTTGATGCAAGTGGTGTCGACAAGCGTCGTAAAGAGCGTAGTAAGTACGGTGCAAAACGCCCGAAAGCTGATGCTAAGAAATAATTTTAGATTGAAACTATGCGAAGAAAAGTAACAAACAGAAATATAGTCGGTGCTGACCGTAACTATAACTCAGAAAAGCTATCTAAATTTATCAACATCGTGATGCAAGACGGTAAGAAAAATACTGCATCCAAAGTTGTTTATGATGCTTTTGAAATAATAAAAGAAAAAACTGGCAATCCAAATCCGCTAGAGGTCTTTGACCTTGCTATTAAAAATTCATCTCCTTTGATCGAAGTCCGTTCACGCCGTATCGGTGGTGCTAACTATCAAGTTCCAAGAGAAGTTCGTAAAGAACGCCAGCAAGCATTAGCTATTCGTTGGGTTATTGGTGCAGCAAGAAACGTAAAAGGTAAACCAATGGCAGAAAGATTAGCTGATGAGCTAATTATGGCTTCTAAGAACGAAGGACTAGCTGTAAAGAAACGTACAGATACTCACAAAATGGCTGAATCTAACAAAGCATTTGCTCACTTTGCTTGGTAGTATTTTTGCTTGGTAAACTTATAAAATAAATCATAAAATAATTATCATATGGAAAGAGATTATCCTCTAGAAAAAGTTCGTAATTTCGGTATCATTGCCCACATTGATGCTGGTAAAACCACTACGTCAGAACGTGTGTTGTTTTACACTGGTGTTTCTCACAAAATTGGTGAAGTTCACAATGGAGAAACTACAACCGACTGGATGGAACAAGAAAAAGAACGTGGAATTACTATTACATCCGCGGCTGTTACATGTTTCTGGACACCAACATATGCTGGTGCTGACAAAAACAAAAAAGTGCGTTTCAACATTATTGATACTCCTGGGCACATTGACTTTACTGTTGAAGTTAAAAGATCACTAAGAGTACTCGACGGTGCTGTTGTTGTGTTTGACGGTGTTGCTGGTGTAGAACCACAATCTGAAACAAACTGGCGTTATGCTGACGAAGCTAACGTTCCTCGTATTTGTTTTATTAACAAGCTTGACCGTACAGGTGCATCTTTCGAAAAATCTTACGCTTCTATTCTAGACCGTCTTTCCAAGAAAGCAGTGCGTGCACAGCTTCCAATTGGACTAGAAGAAAACCACGAAGGTGTAGTAGACCTACTTACAAAGAAAGGCTACAAATTCGAAGGCGAAATGGGAAACAAGATTGTTGAAATCGATATACCAGCTGATATGGTTCAAGATGTTGAAAAATACAGAGGTGAACTAATAGAAAGAATCGCTCTTAATGACGAAGCAATGATGAATGACTACCTAGAAGGTAAAGAAATTCCATTAGCTAAGTTAAAAGAAGTTTTGCGTAAAGCAGTTATTGCTAACGAAATCTTCCCAGTTTTTGCTGGTTCAGCACTAAAGAACAAAGGTGTTCAACTAGTACTAGATGCTGTTGTTGACTATTTGCCATCACCGCTGGATATTCCTCCGATTGGTGGTATTAATCCAAATGATGATTCACCTATGGTGCGTCATGCTGATGACAAAGAACCTTTCTCAGCTCTTGCGTTTAAATTAGCAAGTGACCCATACGTTGGACAGCTTGTATTCTTCCGTGTTTATTCAGGTAGTCTGGAGTCTGGAAGTTATGTATATAACCCACGTACAAGAAACAAAGAACGTATCGGCCGAATTTTGCGTATGCATGCTAACGACCGTGAAGAAGTTAAAAAAGTTTTCGCTGGTGAAATCGCTGCAGCTGTAGGACTAAAAGACACAATTACATCTGATACAATTTGTAGTGAATCAAGTCCAATCGAGCTTGACCGTATTGTGTTCCCAGAACCAGTTGTGTCACTACGTATCGAACCAAAGACAAAAGCTGACCAAGAAAAAATGGGTATGGCATTGTCACGTCTAGCGCAAGAAGACCCAACTTTCAAAGTCAGTACTGACCAAGAAACAAACGAAACAATCATTGCCGGTATGGGAGAATTACACTTGGAAATCATCGTTGACCGTATGAAGCGTGAATTCTCTGTAGAAGCAAACGTTGGTAAACCAATGGTGGCATACCGCGAAACTATTACAAATCCTGCTGAAGCAGAAGGTAAATACATCAAACAATCCGGTGGACGTGGTAACTATGGACATACACGTATTCGTATCAAGCCTATGGACATGGACGTTGATGTAGAAAACCTACCGAAGAACACAAAGCGTGATGATCATTTCGAATTTATAAACACAATCAAAGGAGGAGCTATTCCAACTGAATATATCCCTGCTTGTGAAAAAGGATTCCGTGAAGGACTCGACCGTGGTGTTGTTGCAGGATTTAAAATGGTGAATGTGTCAGTTGAACTATACGACGGATCATTCCACGATGTTGACTCGAACGAAATGGCTTTCAAAATCGCAGCTTCTATGGCTGTGCAGGATGCATGTAAATTAGCTCGTCCTGTAATTCTTGAACCTATGATGAAAGTAGAAGTTGTTACTCCAGAAAAATTCATGGGAGACGTAACAGGTAACCTATCATCAAAACGTGGTCTCGTAGAAGGAATGGAGGACCGTGGTATGAACAAAGCAATCCGTGCTATTGTTCCACTATCTGAAATGTTTGGATACATTAACTCACTTCGCTCTATGACCGAAGGACGCGCATCATTCACTATGGAATTTGCTCGTTATGATATTGTTCCACCAAACGTAGAAAAAGATATCGTTGCAGCTCGTAAATAATTTTTACTAAATTATTTAACAAACCCCGCACATGTGCGGGGTTTGTTTTTATTTGTATTAGGTATATACTCGCAATATATGGGTAACACTACCGCAAAGATATTTGGGACGATTCTCATCTCCATGGGATTATTTTTAGGGTTTGCTATATACAGTGGTGATTATGGAATTTTAGCTAGTGTCCATAGCCAAACAGCTCAAGTTATAAATAGTGTAGAGAATAAAATCAGTATTATTCCGGATGTAAGGGAAAACACAACTATTGCATTCGTGGGTGACATCATGCTGGATCGTGGAGTCAAAGGCATGGTTAACAAGCATTTTGCAGGGGATTATTCTCAGATTTTTATAAATGCAGATATCCTAAAAGACTATGATATTTTGTTTGGCAATTTAGAAGGTCCGGTGTCGGACGTGGGTAACAATGTTGGCTCTATTTATTCATTCCGCATGAATCCAGTAGTTTTAGATGTATTTAAAAATGTTGGTTTTGATATTGTGTCTTTTGCGAACAACCACGTAGGGGATTGGAATGTTCCTGCTTTTAAAGACACTCTGTCTAGGCTAACGGGCGCCGGGATAATGCACGTTGGTGCTGGTACAAACAAGCAAGATGCCGAAAAAGTAAAAATCATAGAAAAAAACGGAATCAAATTCGGGTTCGTTGGGTTCTCTGATGTTGGGCCTGATTGGATAAAGGCCGGTCCAAATAATTCAGGGCAACTACTAGCCAGCGACCCCAAACTAAATGAAATTATAACAAAAGCAAAATCCGAATCTGATGTACTAATAGTTTCTTTCCACTGGGGCGAGGAATACAAAACTACTCATAATAGTCGACAGGAAAAATTAGCCCATAGTGCAATCGACGCCGGCGCTGATATGGTAGTGGGGCATCATCCGCATGTTGTGCAGGACATTGGTTCCTATAAAGACAAACCCATAATATACTCATTAGGTAATTTTGTTTTTGACCAGTATTTTTCCAAAGAAACAATGCAAGGCATGCTATATGTGGCGGAATTTGATGGTACGAATCTAGTGAATAGTTCTCAAAAAACAGTTTACCTTAACACCAAATACCAAATAGATTCCATAAAATAGCCTGCTTTCTAAAGGGCTATTTTTGTGGTATGATTGGTCTTGTATGAAAAATAAAATCACATTATTCTTGAATCAAATCAAATCTTGGCCCCTAAGGAAAAAAATAACTAGACTATTAATACTGTTAGTTATTCTTTTTATAATTTGGAATGTCATCAAACCCAAAAGAATTAACCCTAACCTAATAACTATTTTCCCAGTAGAAAGTACAAATTTAATTTCAACAGTCAAAGCTTCAGGGTCTGTGACTTCTGTTACTGATTTGAATTTATCATTCAAAGGTAGCGACTTGGTGTCCAGCGTCAATGTATTCGTTGGTCAAAAGGTTCGAAAAGGCCAAGTTCTTGCGACTCTTAAAAATGGTAGCGAACTCGGTGCGTTGACCCAAGCTCGTGCATCAGTATTGTCAGCCAAAGCGTCACTAGAAAGAACAATCGAAGGCTCAACTACCGAAGAAGTTCGCGTGGCTGAAGTTACTCTTGAAAACGCAAAGCGTGCTTACGGTAATACTGTAAAACTGCAGGATACTCTTGTTCGAAATGCTCTTGCTACACTATATTCATCATCTTTGGCAGCTGTTTCTACTTTGGGTATAACATCTTCCAATGTACCTACTATTAGTGGTACTTATATTGGTCAAATTGAAGATGAATACACCATTAACGTTTATCCAACAGGTGGTGGTTCTTACGCTGCTTATACTAGTACACAGGGTGATTCTGGATCTATGTCTGTATCTACCTCTGGCCCATTACCACTGGGCAGTAAAGGTCTTTACGTCACATTTCCTACTGGTATGAATAACGGTGAGACTTTTAAAATAAAAATCCCAAACACTGCTAGTTCTGTGTATGCAACTAATTTGAATGCTTATAATAGCGCTCTTGAAACAAGGTCTAGTACTCTGGAAACAGCGCAGTCCAGCATTGATTCTGCGGAAGCTAACTTGGCTTTGAAAAAGTCAGCAGCTCGTCCAGCTGATGTTTCTCTAAAAGAAGCCGAAGTTCTGCGTGCCGAAGGACAACTCCAAGCAGCCCAAGGAGCATATGAAAATACTGTAATCCGCGCGCCAGCTGACGGTACTATTACTCGCGTTGATGTAAAGGTAGGCGAGTTAGCAAAATCACTGGAACCAGTCATAGTTTTGCAAGACGTAGGCAACCTGTATATCGAAGCTAATATTAACGAATCAAACATTACTGATGTAATGGTGGGTCAAAAAGTTGAACTAACGATTGATGCTTATGGTAAAGACAAAATTTTTACAGGGCTAGTTACCGAAGTTGAACCAGGAGCAACAATAACCGACGGTATCGTTAACTACCGCGTCAAAGTATCACTCGACGAGAATGATGTAAATGTTAAACCTGGAATGAATGCTAACATTGTAATCACAACTGGTTCCAAGGAAAATGTAATTGCAATTCCTATGGCTGCTGTCGAAAATATAGAGGGTCAAAATTTCGTAAAAGTAATTACAAATGAAAAAAAGAAAACCTACATTGAAAGACTAGTCAATCTTGGAACAAAAGGTAGTTCAAACTTGGTGGAAATAACCAGTGGACTTGATCTAGGTGAAAAAATAGCACTAGTAGAGAAAGAATAATATGGATGCCGAAAAAGTTAAAAAGGAAAATTCTTTTTCTCAGAATATCAAAGTCGGTCTTTTCTTAGCCAAGCGTGATATAAAAAGAGCCAATATATGGACAACGGTACTTATCGTATCGGTTATGATTTTTACTTTTCTTAACTTAGTTGTTGTATCTGGAATATTAGTCGGCTTGATCCAAGGGTCCGAAAATTCTGCTCGTGAATATGGAACAGGGGATGTGGTTATTTCTGCTTTTTTAAACAAAACTAACATTGAAAAAACTCCAGAAATTGTGGACATTATTAAGACTTATCCGGGGTATAGAACTCATACTGTCAGGTATACCGCATCAGCGCGCGTCGAGTCCGAGTACCGTTCAACCATAAGAGAAGGCGATGTCCGTAATGGTGTAGGTGGGGCTTTGACCGGTGTTGATATTGACCAAGAACAAGAATTCTCGAATTTTTCCAAGTTCATTGTGCGCGGGGAAATGCTAGAACCAACAGACTTTGACTCAGTTCTTATAGGTAAAAATTTATTGTACGAATTTACTCCTATCGAATCCCCAGGTTTCCAGACCTTGAAAGATATAAAAATAGGTGACAGAGTCAAAGTAACTGTCGGTAAAAATTCCAAAGAATACTATATCAAAGGTATATTGTCATCCAAAGTGGACGAATTCGATAGCGTTATTTTGACAGTCGACAGTGAAGTTCGAAAATTAATCGGACAGGATAATTTAAATGCGGATGGTATTTCAGTCAAACTCAAAGACGGCTATAGTGATGCTGCGTTTAAAAACTTTTTAATAGAGTCCGGTGTTGGTGAATACGCCCGCGTTCAGACTTTTGACGAAGCTATACCTAAATTCCTAACAGACATCAAAGGTACATTTGCAATACTCGGTAATGCTATTTCAGGAATTGGGCTAGTTGTAGCATCGATTACAATATTCATTGTTATATTCGTAAATGCAATCACACGCCGAAGATTCATTGGTATTCTAAAAGGTATCGGTATTAACAAAAAAGCCATCCTGTATTCATACATGATGCAAGCAGTTATTTATGCATTCCTCGGTATTGTAATAGGAATGATACTTACTTTTGGTGTAATCAAGCCTTTCTTTGCCGAGAATCCTATTGATTTTCCTTTTTCTGATGGGATACTCGTTGCAACTTTTACTGGTACTCTTAAAAGAGCGTTGATTTTGATGATAGCAACCATTATTGCTGGTTATATTCCAGCACGCATTGTAGTAAAACAAAACACATTAGGCGCGATATTAGGTAGATAAATATTATGATTAAAGTAGAAAAAATAAACAAAATATTTGAAAGCGGTGACAGCCGGATAGTTGCACTGGACAACCTTAGCTTTGATGTACCCGAAGGACAATTCCTGACTATTACCGGTAAATCCGGTTCAGGTAAATCAACACTACTCTACCAGTTAGGACTATTAGATGAACCAACCAATGGCGAAATCCATATAGATGGACTCGAAGTTGTGAAATTAAATGAAAATGACCGAACATTAATTAGACTCAATGATTTGGGGTATATCTTCCAAGACTATGCGATTATTCCATCATTAACAGCATTAGAGAATGTAATGGTGCCTCTTCTTATGCAAGGCTATACCGAAAATATAACCAAAGAAAAGAGCATCAAAGCTTTGAACAAAGTTGGCCTAGGTGACAGACTAAACAATTTGCCGTCACAGCTCTCCGGTGGTCAGCAACAGCGCGTAGCTATAGCTCGCGCTATTGCACATAGTCCGAAGATTATATTTGCTGATGAACCAACAGCTAACCTAGATTCCGAAACATCTGAACAAGTCATAAAGACTTTTTTGGAACTTAACAAAGAAGGCCAGACTATAGTTATGGTTACCCATGAAGCGGAATATGCAAAATTAGCACACCGTACAATAACACTTGCCGACGGTCAAATCGTGTCGGATACTATGAATTCGTAGTTTTTGGGATATTTTTATATGCTATACTGGCTTTATAAAAGTTAATTATACATATATGAATAATTTGTTCGAGAATAAAAAAATAACGCAAGCATTAGTAATAGTAGGGGTTTTGTCAGTTGCTATATTTTTCCTATCTAGTGCTAAAAATGCAATGCGTGGTAATTACGAAGGTAAAATACCTGCAACTATAACAGTATCAGGCGAAGGTGAATTTTTTGCTGTTCCTGATACTGCTACTTTTTCATTTTCAGTTGAAAAGGATGGTGCTACTCAAAAGGACGCCAAAGACGCTGGGGCAGCTATCATAAACACCATAATTGAATCTCTTAAAAAGGACTACAATATGGCCGACAAAGATTTGAAAACTACAAATCTTTCAATTAACCCAAAATACGAATACGACCAGCCTTGTTATGGATACAATTGTCCAGTAAGAAACCCAAAAGTAATCGGTTATACATTTAGTCAATCAGTAACAGTAAAAATCAACAATCTAGATACTGCAGGCGAAGTCGCAGGCAAACTAGCTGAATGGGGCGCTACTAACGTATATGGTCCTGAATTTACTTTGGCTGACGAAGATGAAGCCAATGCTAAAGCTCGCCAAGACGCAATCGTGGATGCCAAAGTAAAAGCAATGAAGCTATCCAAACAGCTTGGGGTTCGCCTAGGGGATATTCAATCTTTCTCTGAAAACACTGGTGGTGGTATGTACCCACTTGCTTATGGTTCTATGGCTAAAGTAGAAATGGCAATGGACGCATCAGTTACTCCAGAATTGCCAGCCGGCGAGAATAAATACGTATCAAACGTAACAATTACTTACGAAATCCGCTAAATTTTAGCTTAAAAACCCCTGCATTGCAGGGGTTTTTGTTATATTGACTTTTGTCTTGGGTCTTGGTATTATATAAATATAAGGCCCCGCGAGGGCTTTTAAAATTACCCGAATTTTTAATACCTCAATTTTTATAAATTTATGCAAAAAATCGCGAAATATCTTAATGAGACCAAGATAGAACTAAAAAACGTAGTTTGGCCAAAATGGCCAGTTACATTTACGCACACAGCTATTGTTATAGTTGTGGCACTTGTTGTTGGTTATCTTTCTGGCGTGTTTGATTCTATTTTTAAATTCGGTCTTGCTCGTGCTTTGGGTCTTTAAAAGCTTAATTATTTAGAAATATATGGCAAAACAAGGTGAAGGAAATCGTAACTGGTACGCAGTACATACATATGCTGGTTATGAAAATGCAGTTCTTCGAAATTTAAAACAGCGTATTGACTCTCTAGGAATGCAAGAAAAGATTTTCAACGTAGTAGTCCCAACTGAAAAGAAAATCAAAATCAAAGGTAATAAACGTGTTGAAGTAGAAGAAAAAACCTATCCTGGTTATGTTCTTGTCGACATGATAGTAACCGATGATTCATGGTACGTAGTACGTAATACTCCACGTGTTACAGGATTCGTTGGAGCAGGGGTAAACCCAGTTCCACTAAGACCAGACGAAGTCGAAGCACTATTCAAGACAATGAACAACGATACTACAGCTGAATTTGCTGCACTATACAGTGTGGATGAACCAGTAAGAATCAATGACGGCCCATTCAAAGACTTAGAAGGCGTTGTTTCCGAAGTTGATACAGTCCATGGTAAAGTAAAAGTCCTAGTATCGCTCTTCGGTCGCGAAACTCCAGTCGAACTTGACTTCTTACAGATAAAAAAAATATAGTAGATTAATACAAATAGTTCCGGGGCTCGAAATATATGTCGCGAGCACGCTTCTCCCGGGGCGACAATAAATAATAACAAATTATATGGCAGCACAAGGAAAAAAAATCATAAAGAATGTAAAATTCTTAGCTCCAGCTGGTAAAGCTAATCCAGCGCCACCACTTGGTCCAGTTCTTGGTCAGGCCGGTGTGAACATTGCAGAATTCTGTCAAAAGTTCAATGCAGTATCACAAGACTATCTTGGCGAAACACTAGGTGTTAAATTAAAGGTATTCGAAGACAGAACTTATGAATTCGTTATCAAAACACCACCTGTATCAGGACTTATCCTAAAAGCCGCTGGTCTTGAAAAAGGTGCAGCTAAAGCTGGAACAAGTAAAGCTGGTAAAATAACTCGCGCCCAAGCAGAAGAAATTGCAAAAAAGAAAATGCAAGACCTAAACGCTAAAGACCTAGAAGGTGCAGTTAAAATCATTGCCGGATCAGCTCGTTCTATGGGTATCCAAGTCTTAGATTAAAAATACTGAAAATAGTAAATGTACTAACAAGTATAAAAACTATCAACAAAACCCTCTGCCAACTGGCAAGAGGGTTTTGTTCTTTCTGGGCTTACTTCTTTACCTATATATGTTATAATAGGGATATATGGAAAATAATATTACCTTAAAAGCCAAAGACCTATATCTTTCGGCTTTCAAAAAAACAAAAGAGAATTTCTTTAAATTTTTAGCAGTAGGTTTTTGTTTTGTTGTCTTGAGTTTTATTGATCCTAGTGGGGAGAAGGGTGCTAGTATGGTATTCTTGCGTAGTTTGGTTAGTTTTGTGGGTTCTATTTATTTATCAATTTCTATGTATAGAGCTATTCTGGATATTACAAACGACAAAACTGTTAGCTTCTCCGAATTTTTTATTTGGCCTAAGAACGGCTTCAAAATGCTTTTTACTGATATTTTAGCTAAATTAGCAATCGCTCCTTTTATAATAGGTGTTATTGTATTAGCCATAGCTCTTGGCGTAGGTGGTAGTGCTGCAATTGGATTAGTCTTTGCAATTCTTGGTTTGATTATTTCTATTCCTGTAGCGATATTTTTGTCTGTTCGTCTTAGTTTGGCAAAGTATTTTGCATTGGATACTGGCTCTGGAGTGATAGATAGCATAAAAAATTCCTACAAAGTTACAAAAGGCTATTTCTGGAAGCTAATCGCTCTTAATCTTTTTGGTCTACTGGTTATGGTTTTGGGATTACTGGCTTTGGTTATCGGGCTATTTTGGGCAATACCAACAGTAATTATTGCTCAAGTCATGATTTACAAGGCTTTTTCACGAACAAATGAACCAAGTCTTGTTCCAGAAATCCAACCCCTAGAATTATCAGCTAATATGCCGGAATCTCCAGTAGGAGGTGTGGCTCAAAATTAATATGTTTTTCACAAAAGTCCTAGCTACTATCCAAAGCATCGGTTATATATACTTTTTACTTATAATTGTAGCTGATATTATACTCTGGAAAATCCACCCAGTTCTAGGTGTTCTTGGAGTTCTCTTTACATTCGCATTCCTTCTTGGTTGGTTCTAGAAAAAATATAAAATTCTCTGAAAAAATGCTTTTATATAAAAGCATTTTTTCTTTATGTATTGACGCATGCCGTGTTCGGTACTATAGGTGCCATTTTGGTCTTTTCCACTGTGCGCAGTTGGCTCAATTTTGGTATTATAAGAGTCTAGGCTCTAATTTGTTCGATTAATCATAATTAATAATACACATGTCGATTAACATCACCCACCGTGACGGTACAAAAGAACCGTTCAATGCTGACCATATAAACCGCTCTATTGAACGTGCGGCAATGGGTCTTACTGATATTACTTCCAAGGTAATGCAGATTGCTTCTGAAACACAACTTACTTTGTATGACGGTATCACGACTGATGAATTAGACATTGCTACTATTAATGCATCTCTGCAGAATGCTCAAGAAGACATCGAATTCGACAAAATCGCAACCAGACTACTTCTAAAAGTCATATATAAAAGAGTATTAGGCTCATATTCCGAGGCAGATTTCATAAATGTCCACAAAAATGGCTTTAAAAAGTTCATTCTAGAAGGCGTCGAAAACAATATGATCCACAAAGACTTGGGTGAAAAGTTTGATTTGGACCGTTTGGCTTCTGTGCTGAATACCGAAAGAGACGAACTATATTACTACTCAGGACTTTCTTCTATGCAGAACCGCTATCTTACCAAAGGTGAGGATGGTCACCCTGTGGAGACTCCTCAATATTTCTGGATGCGTATTGCTATGGCTATGTCAGTAAAAGAATCTGACCCAAATGCTTGGGCGGAGAAATTCTATAACAAAATGTCACGTCTGGAATATCTTTCAGCTGGGTCAACTAACATTGGTGCTGGTACTAACAGGTCATCACTTTCTAATTGTTATCTTATGGAAGTTCATGATGACATGGAACACATCGGTAAAACAGTTTCTGATGTATTGCTTCTATCCAAAGCCACCGGTGGTATTGGGCTATCTGTTACAAAGCTTCGTGCCGAAGGTTCGATCCTGTCATCTAACAACACAGCATCTAGTGGCCCTATCCCATTTTTGCATATCATTGACTCTGCGGTTCGTGCGGTACAGCGTGGCGGTAAGAAAAAAGGCGCACTGTGTTTCTATATGGAAAACTGGCATCTTAATTTCCAAGACTTTTTAGATTTGAAACAAAATGCAGGGGATGACTATCGTCGTGCTCGTACTGCAAATACTGCTGTATTTATATCCGACGAATTTATGCGTCGCGTAACTGCAGGGGAAGACTGGTACCTATTTGACCCAAAAGAAGTAAAAGATTTGAACGAACTATATGGTGATGCTTTTTCAAAAAGATACAACGAATACTGCCAAATGGCCGATGAAGGTAAAATAAAGTTATTTACAAAACTCCCAGCTTCTCAGCAATACAAAAACATCATTGTGATGCTTGAGACTACTTCACACCCATGGCTAACTTGGAAAGACACAATCAATGCTCGTGCACTAAACAACAATACTGGTACAATTCATTGTTCTAACCTTTGTACCGAAGTTACTTTGCCTACTAGTAAAGATGAAGTCGCTGTTTGTAACCTAATATCTATCAACCTACCGAAACATTTAGAAGGTAAGGAAATAAACTGGCCGCTACTCGAAGAATCAACACGTCTAGCTATCAGACAGCTCGACAACCTTATCGAAGTTAACCGTCCACCTATTGCCGAAGCCGTCAAAGCTGACAGTGAAAACCGAGCAGTTGGACTAGGACTAATGGGATTCACTGATACAATAGAAAAACTAGGTTTTTCATATGAAGACAAAGATGCTTTTGAAATAGCTGACAAGGTTTTTGAATTCATATCATACTGCGCAATAGACGAATCAGCTAACTTAGCAAATGAGCGTGGAGCTTATAAGAATTTCCCTGGGTCTGGTTGGAGCCGTGGTATGGTACCAATAGACACACTTGCAGTTCTAGAATACGAGCGTGGGGAAGAACTAACAGTTCCGAAAGTCTCAGCATTAGTTAACCCTATACTTGATTGGGATAATCTCCGGAGAAAGGTCAAAAATGGAGTCCGCAACGCTACTGTTATGGCTATTGCACCGAATGCCAACATTGGACTAGTAGCAGGAACTTCTCCTGGTATTGATCCACGTTTTGCGCAAATGTTCTCACGTAACAAAATATCTGGTAAATATCTGGAAGTAAATCCTAACCTGATTGCTGATTTGAAAAAAGAAAATCTTTGGGACAAAGTTTCGTCAAAGATACTTGCTAACCAAGGAGACATTAGTGAAATAGACGAAATACCCGACAGAATAAAGCACATTTACAAAACATCATTCTCTGTGTCACCATTTGCTTTTATTGAAGTTGCAGCCAGAGCTCAAAAATGGGTAGACCAAGCAATATCGCGTAATATGTACCTTGAAAGTCGTGATATTGATGAAGTTTCAAAAGTCTATACTACTGCTTGGCAAAAAGGTTTGAAGACTACTTATTATCTTCATATGAAGCCACGTCACACTGCTGAGCAAAGTACTGTGTCTGTAAACAAATCGCAGTCTCTAGGTAAAGTCGGATTCGCCGCTCTTAAAATGAAAGCAGTTAGTCCTGTTATGAATATAGAATCCGTTGACCCTGTTGTCACTTCACTTGATTCTGATGTTGTTGTACCAGCTCATAACGACAAACCCGAAGTCAAAGTTCATGCTCCTGTTGACCCGCAAGATGCTCTCACTTGTGAAGGCTGTCAGTAAATTAATCATATAAAATAATTACATATGTTATTAGGAAAACCCGCACCAGCAGATACAACCTTGCACCCAATGCACCACAAGTGGGCATATGATTTGTATCAACAAGCTGTCAGAAATACTTGGTTCCCGCACGAAATTGCTCTTGGTGAAGATTTGGCTGACTGGAAAAAAATGACCGATGATGAAAAGCATGCATTGTCATTCCTGATGGCATTCTTTAACCCAGCTGAACTAATTGTGAATAGGTCACTAGCTTTGGGCGTGTATCCTTATGTCAAAGCCCCTGAAGCTCATTTGTATTTAGCAAAACAAATGTGGGAAGAAGCTAACCACTGTGTGGCTTTTGAATACGTACTCGAAACATTTCCACTGGACCGCGAAGAAGTTTACAAGGTTCATTTGAATACTGACTCAATGAAAAAGAAAGAAGCTTTCATTGAAAAGTATTTAATGCGCATGACCGAGATGTCTTTAGACATCGAAACTATTGAAGGTAAAAAAGAATTCATCCGTAACCTGGTTGCAACTAATATCGTTATGGAAGGTGTTTGGTTTTACACTGGATTCATGGTGGCGCTGTCATTCCGTCAACGTAATTTATTACGCAACTTGGGCTCAATGATTAACTGGGTTGTTCGTGATGAATCACTACATCTTAAATTCGGAATCGGGCTAATTATGAATTCCTTGGAAGAAAACCCTGACTTACTGACAGAAGAATTCGCTGAAGAAATTCGAAGTATAATTATCGAAGGAGTAGATTTAGAAGTTGCTTATAACAAAGATTTGTTCCCACGTGGAATACTAGGGCTGAATGCTGAGTATGTAAACCAATACGTACAATACATAGCTGACAGACGTTTAGAAGAACTAGGTCTGCCTGCTCACTACAATGTAACTAATCCTGCTAAATGGATGTCCACAGCAAACGATGTTTATGAGCTTGTAAACTTTTTTGAAGCTCAAAATACTAGTTACGAAGTGGATGCATCTGGCCACAGTAGTAAAAAAGAAGAAGAAGGAGATAAATAACCATTTAAAAAGTCCTATTTGATAGGGCTTTTTAAATATCCGAAATCGCGCTATAGTAGGGTTATGAAATTAGCTAACCTTATAATCCACGAAGACGACTCAATTATCGTTATCAACAAACCCGCTGGACTGACTGTGCACCCTGACGGTAAAGCCAAGTTTGAAACTCTTTCTGAAATATTGCTAGAAGAAAGACCTGAAATGAAATTCATAGGAGAACCACTAACACTAGAAACAGGCGAGGTCATACTACGTCCGGGTATTATGCATAGGCTGGACCGGGATACTAGCGGAGTCATGGTAATAGCAAAAACTGCCGAAGCCTATGACTCTTTAAAAAGTCAGTTTCAGGACCATACAGTAAAGAAGCACTATAAAGCCATTGTTATGGGTACATTTCGAGCACCACGGGGTATCATAAAAGAACCCATTGGTCGGTCCAACCAAGACATCCGCAAATGGGCAGCTGGTGTGCATGCACGTGGTGAAAAAAGAGAAGCTGTAACTCGCTACATGGCTCTTAGGTCAGGTAAAACCACTGGTCCCGATGATGGGCAGACTTACAGTGTTAGTATCGTGGACATATACCCAGAAACAGGGCGGACACACCAAATCCGTGTACATATGCAATACATCCAGCACCCAATTATTGGTGACCAGCTTTATGCATCTTATATCCCGAAAATGTTTGGTATGGAACGCCAAGCCCTGCATGCGGAAGACATAACTATCAAACACCCAACAACTGGCAAAACCGTGCGTTATATTGCACCTTTGCCGGATGATATGAACAAAGCAATAAAATTAATAGAATCTGAAGATAATTAATTATGGAAAATAATCCTAAAATTAGGCTAGAAACAAATAAAGATACGTCTTTGGATAACAAAGATGATCTTCATTACAAAATGCTAGTTCAGGATGCTTATAATGAATTTTCTGCTATTGAAAGACTGGCGTCACTTAGTGCACTAAGTGATGAGGACTTTTTTAAAAAAATTGAAGGTTACGATATTAAAAAGTTCGACGAATACTATCAAGACAAAGGAATGGAATACAATAGTGATAAAGTAGATGAACTTTATCCTGGCTATGTTGCTCAATTTAACAGGCTTGTGGAAAAGATTAAAAACAAAGATATAAGTCGGAGTGAAATAATGTCTGAATTAAAAGAGTTATATTCTGAAACAACAGAATCCATAGCTGCATAGTTTGCTGTAATTATTATTTGATGTATACTCACAAAAAAGTATTATGAATAAATTATCTAAAAACAAAGGCAAGCTAGTAACAATAATGGGTGTAACTAACGTTGGTAAAACGACTCAAATGGAAATCCTAGAAAAGAGACTAATAACTCAGGGTTTAAGTTTTAAAATGTTAAAGTATCCTATTTATGATCTTGCGCCTACTGGTCCTCAGATACATGCTGTACTGAAACAAGGTAATCCAGAAAATCTAAGCGCAAAACAGTTACAAGAATTATGTGCACAAAATAGAAAAGATTTTGAGCCTAGACTTGAAGAGCTACTTTCTGACACTGATATTATTATTGCAGAAATGTATACAGGTACCGGCATCGCGTATGGTATGGGCGATGGTCTTGAAAAAGATTTTCTTCTTGAAATAAATCAGGGTTTAATAGAGCCGGATATTTCAGTGCTATTAGATGGAAATCGATACTTAGAAAGTATAGAGTCTGGTCATCGTTTTGAGACTGATGATGAAAAAACAAACAAAATTCGCAAAATTCACCTTGAACTTGGCAACGATTTGAACTGGACTATTATAAATGCAAATCAAGATCGCGCGGTAATTGCTGATCAGATCTGGAAAGAAATAGAAAAAAATCTATAAAGTTATTTTATAAATGTGCAACACCCGGTGTTGCACATTTTATTATTTATTTATACACCGATTAATTTTGTATAGATGAATTTAACTATTGGGTCTATTTCTGGTCCGTAGACTATGCTTGCACCTAGCGCACCAGTAATAGTAACAGCTATTATTCCAGCCATGGCTAATATTAGCATCATTGATCTTGCATAAAGAATCTTCTCCGCCACCATTACTTTCATACGCCAAATTTTACCCATTACTGTTTCCGGTAATAGTTTTATGATGTTGCTTTTGTGTATCCAAACTATCAAATAAACTACAGCAATAATTCCAAAAATTACATTCGTTGTTCCAGCCCAAAAGCTATGGATTTCAATCAAATTTTCTTTCATAGGGAAGTTGTGTTCAATAGCCTCGCCACTACTTGAAGCAAGTAAACCACCAATAAAACCACCTATAACTAATACTGCTTTTACATAAAATATCCAAAAAATAGATCGAACTTTTTTAAAAGATATTATTTCTAAAACTGCATAAAAAGACAGTAGTGCAACAGGGAAATGCACTAGTAGTGGATGTATATTATTCATGCTTTTATTTTACGCTCATTTCTTATAGAATACAATTTATATGCAAATCAAAATTAAGAGGCTAAAAGATGATGCAAAGTTGCCTACCTATGCGCATGCTGGGGATGCAGGTATGGATATTTATACCCCAGATTCTTTTAAGTTAATTCCAGGCGAGAGGAAATTCGTACCAGTTGGTTTCAGCGCTGAAATACCTAACGGTTATGTTTTGCTAGCTTGGGGTAAATCATCTCTTGCGTCCAAGGCTGGAATTGAAACCATTGGCGGAGTAATTGACGCTGGCTATCGAGGTGAAATATTTATAGGTTTAATAAACCTTTCTAACGAAGAATATTCTTTTGAAGCAGGCGATAAGATATGTCAGTTATTGTTGCAACAAGTCTCAACTCCAGAAATTATAGAAGTAACAGATTTAGCTGATTCCTCACGAGGCGATGCAGGATTCGGCTCTACTGGTAAGAAATAAAAAAAGAAGCAAGCTATTTACCTGCCTCTTTTTGTCTTTTGTTCTCGTCGTTACCTTCTTTTCTTAATCTTTGTTTGTCTCCGGTTTGGTTTTGGTCATTACCCCCATCAATTTCTTCGTTCGGGTTAGTTTGTGGTTCTTTTACAACTTGTTCTTCTGGGGCCTCTTTACCTTTCTGGCCTCCTTCAGAATTAATTTCTAAATTCGGCATATCTATCTTTTTGCGAAATTCTATCATATAAATTTATTATGGCTTTGTTGAAAATCTTTGTCAAATGATGTATAATGTATATATAAGCGTTATAGGGGTTATCAGCCCCGAGTCTGTATTTTACAAGGCACGCTTTGGGAAGAAATTTTACCTCGCTTACAGCGGGCGGTAAATCAGTAGAACCCAGCAAATGAGAAGTAATTAAGGTGGTACCACGAGTGAAACTCGTCCTTATATAACAATTAATTTTGTTGTATGTGGACGAGTTTTTTTATAAATTATAATTTCGTTAGTAATCTTTTTGAAAAGTCCTCGGTTCTCCTCGCTAGGCGCAAAAAGCTCGGCCAGACATTTCCAAAAAGACAACTAACTTCATTTACAAACTTTTATTAATTATGGAAGAAAAAAAGCAAAACAAAACAAATAATGAAAAAGAATTAGACATAATAGAGTTCTGGAAAAAGAATAATATTTTTGAAAAATCTTTAGAGAAGGATTCACCGAATGGCGAATTCGTGTTTTATGATGGACCGCCAACAGCTAATGGACGACCTGGTATTCACCATCTAGAGGCGCGGGCTTTTAAAGATGCTATTCCGCGTTATAAAACCATGCAAGGCTATCATGTTCGCCGCAAAGGTGGCTGGGATACACATGGCTTGCCAGTGGAACTGCAAGTTGAAAAAGAACTGGGTCTAACTTCCAAAAAACAAATTGAAGAATACGGAATAGATAAATTCAATAAAAAATGTCGTGAAAGCGTCTGGACTTATATCGACGAATGGGAAAAGTTCACAAACCGCAGTGCTTATTGGGTTGATTTGAAAAATCCTTATATAACTTACAAATCAGAATACATTGAATCACTGTGGAGTATTCTTGGTGAAGTAGAAAAGAAGGATTTATTGTATAAAGATTATCGTATTGTCCCATGGTGCGCTAGGTGTGGTACGGCCTTGTCATCACACGAATTAGCTCAAGGGTACAAAGATGTCAAAGATCTGTCTGTCACTGCAAAATTTAAATTAGTAGGTGAAGAAAATACTTTTGTATTAGCATGGACTACAACACCGTGGACATTACCCGGCAATGTGGCTTTGGCTGTGAACCCCGAAATGACATATGTAAAAGTAGCTTTAAATGGCGAATATTTTATTTTGGCAAAAGACAGACTCAGTATCCTAGAAGGTGAATATTCAGTGCAAGAGGAAATTGCCGGCGGGAAGCTAGTTGGTCTTACGTATGAACCACTATATCCATTTTTAAAAGACAGTATCAATGATTTGCCAGCTTATGTTGAATCAAAAGAAAAGGCTTTTAAAATGTATCCAGCGGATTTCGTAACAGCGGTTGATGGTACAGGGGTTGTTCATACGGCTGTCATGTATGGACAGGACGACTTTGACCTAGGTAACAAACTAGGCCTACCTAAATACCATTTAGTAAATGAAGCCGGTTCTTTTTTGGACAATCTAGATTTCTTGTCTAACAGGTTTGTAAAAGACGAAGAAGTAGCAATCGATATAATCAAAGATTTAGCTAACAGAAAGTCCGGCAGTCTTTTATTTAAAAAAGAAAAATACGAACACAGTTACCCGCATTGTTGGCGTTGTTCTACTCCGCTTATTTATTACGCGCGGGATTCTTGGTATATCCGTATGAGTCAATTGCGCGATGAATTAGTAATGAATAACGATTTCATAAATTGGGAACCAAACCATATTGGCCAAGGCCGGTTCGGTGAATGGATTCGTGAAGTCAAAGACTGGGCAATATCCCGCGAACGCTACTGGGGTACACCACTACCAGTATGGGAAGATGAATCTGGCAAAAGATACATTTTTTCAAATCGGGATGAACTAAAAAACCATACTCAAAAGTCTGGTAACACATATACGGTTATGCGTCATGGTCAAACGATGGCTAATCTAGAAGACCGGATCGCGTCTTCCAAAGAAGACGACGATGACTCTCTAACCCCCGAAGGTATAAAACAAATCAACCAGGCACTAGAAACTCTTAAAGAACAAAAGTTTGATTTGATTTATGTATCACCATTCCTTAGGACACAAGAAACTGCAAAAATTATAGCTGACTCATTAGGTATGCCGGCCACTAGCGTAATCACAGACGACAGAATCGCCGAAGTCTTCATGGGTACATTTAACGGTAAAAAATGGAGTGAATATTGGGATTTTGCAGTTGATTATAAAAACCATTTTATGAGCCCAGCTCCGGGTGGCGAATCCATGAGCGATATCCGAAGCAGATTTGGTAATTTTATTTACGATCTGGATAGTAATCTGAAAAATAAAAATATTCTAATAATTACACATGGTGTAGGTGTTTGGATGTTGGAATCTATTTCAAAAGGTCTAACCAAAGAAGAATCTTTGGAATGGAGACATACAAATGAAGATCTGAAGAAATCTCTTTTAAATGGTGCTCATACAAAAATCGATTTTACTCCTTTGCCTCATAATGAAGAATACGAGCTGGATTTACATCGTCCTTATCTCGATGAATACCCAGTGTATGATAATGATGGTAATAAACTAACACGTGTAAAAGAAGTCATGGATGTTTGGTTTGACTCGGGAGCTATGCCGTTTGCTCAAGACGGATATCCTTTTCAAACTGACAAAACTTATTTCCCAGCTGATTTTATATGTGAAGCTGTAGACCAAACACGTGGTTGGTTTTATACACTGCATGCTGTGTCGGCTCTTTTGGGCAGGAAAGAAGCCTATAAAAATGTAATTTGTTTGGGGCATATTTTAGACAAAGAAGGTCAAAAAATGAGTAAATCCAAAGGTAACGTTGTATCACCATGGGATATGTTTGAAAAATACGGCGCGGACACATTGCGCTTCTGGATGTACGGAGTTAACCAGCCAGGTGACAGTAAAAACTTTGACGAAAAAACTGTAGACGAAGTAAACAAAAAAGTCTTTAACCTTGTTCGCAATGTCTATTCTTTCTATGAACTATATAGAGTCAGGGAAGATGAGCTGAACTACAAAGAAAACAAAATATCAAAAAACCCGTTAGACATTTGGATATTAGCTAAATTAAATAATTTGATAAAATCCAACACTGAATCATTGGATAATTATTCATTGTTCGTACCTGCCAGAAATATCCGTGACTTCGTGGACGATCTTTCTACTTGGTATTTAAGACGCTCGCGTGATCTAATTCGTAACGGTAATACTTTATCTCTTCAGACTTTGTATTTCGTTTTGAAAAATCTTTCGCAATTATTCGCACCAATGGCTCCGTTTATTGCGGAAGAATTATGGCAAGAATTAAAAACCAAAGATGATGTTTCCAGTGTGCATCTTTCATCATGGCCAAAAGAAATAAGCATCCCTGAATCTGACCTAGTTATTGAGACCATGGACACAGTAAAAGAATTTGTAACAATAGGACATTCACTGCGCAAGGAAAAAAATATCCCAGTACGTCAGCCTTTGAAAAGTTTAACAGTTAACAAACCAATACCGGAAGATTATGTTGCTATTTTGTGTGACGAGCTTAACGTGCGGTCTGTAGCTCTAGGCAAGGAAATCCATCTGGATACCGAGCTAACAGAAGAACTAAAGTCCGAAGGTAATTTTAGAGAATTAGTCCGCGTCATTATGGACAAACGCAAACTAATGGGACTAAAACCAAAAGAGTTAATAAAAATCGAATTCATGGCCGGTGATGTTGCCCAGGATTTTGTTAATTCTTGGAAAGATAAATTACTAGAAGAAGTTTCAGCAACTGAATATGAATTCTTAAATAATCTTGAAATAGATATCGTAAAAATTGGTGAAATGGAGATATCTGTTAATCTAAAAAAATAAAATGGCATACGATGTATACACATGGAATGGGTATATTTTAGAATTGCGAAATAGTTCGGAGTACGACAAAAGAATTACACTATTTTCCAAAGAAAATGGGCTAGTTGAAGCTGTAGCTATATCTAGCGCTAAACCTGGTTCAAAAATGCGGGGTTTCTTGATGCGTTTTGCGAATGTATCAGTTGATGTGGTCCATGGTCGCACCGGCTACCGAATAGTGAAAATCCGTAGTTCTGACCAAGGATTTGTTATGCACAAAAAAGAAGCCTATTTTGTATTAGCTCGATTTTCAAAATTGGTAATGTATTTATTGCCGAGTCAGGTTGAAAGTATCGAAGCTTATCGGGTTCTTGAGAATCTGGCGTACTTTTTGGAAAACAACATGATTACTGAATCAAATGTAGACAATATCTACTATGAATACGCTTTGAAATTACTAACGTCTTTGGGTTATACAAAGCAACCTTTTGATGTCAGTATGTTGCCCGTGTCCGAGAAAATTAAAATGTACGAATACGTTTTAAATGAAAATGGAATGGCTGTTGTGTTATAATAAACACATGAATTCGCCAAATCAGGGAAATGATAAAAATCCAAATTTCATAGAAAAAAGTGAAACTGAATTGTACGGTATTTCTAAACCTGCGCCTACTGTAGAGAATCATCCATTAAGAGGCACTTCTTTTAAAATGCGCTCGCCAATGCCCAAAACATCAATAGGGGATTTAAAGGTTTCCAAATCCAGATATTCTTTTGCAAAAAAGTTTTTTATTCTTTCTATTATAATTTTGTTTTTTGCTGCGGTTTATACAACGTATAGATTGTTTTTTTCTGAATCACGTGAAAATTTTGTATCGAGGCATATTGATATTGCTATCAAGACCGCACCTTTTACTCGTGGTGGGGAAGAATTACCAGTAGTCATTACTGTAACAAATAGGAATAATGTTTCTTTGACGAACGTACATGCAGAAATAGAATACCCCCGGGGTAGCATAGCTGAATCACGGGATGATTTTGAAAGGCAAACAATAGAGCTAGGTGATATACCTAGTGGTGCTGAATCATCGAAAACCATCAGCGTTATTTTATATGGTGAACAAGGTAGCAAAAAAGATATAAATGTCACAATTGATTATTCTTTGCCGGACTCATCGCTGACTTATACAAAATCATCTTTGAGTTCTTTGACCATAAGTTCGTCCCCAGTAATCGTTGAAGTCGATGCTCCGAAAGATATTGCACCCGGACAGCTTTATACTTTGCGTGCACGGATTACTCAGAATACCAAAACATTGCCACCAGGATCACTGTTGCATGTAGCTTACCCTCGGGATTTTACACCGGAATCTGTTTCAAGAGAAGTTACTTATGGTGTTAGTACTTGGGTCCTAAATACCGAAAAGGAGGGCGACTACGAAGACTTGGTAATTACAGGTAGATTCGGGTCCCAAGAAGGAGACGAAAGATCATTTCGTTTTACAGTAGGAGTCCCATTACCTGATGACCAGACTTCAATAAAAACTAGTTATGTTTCAAAAGCCCACGTATTATCCATTGCTCGGCCACTACTAGATGCTTATATATTGCTCGGTAGTGAAAATGCTAAAACTATTGCAGTTGCACCTGACTCATATGTCCAAGGAACTCTTGTCTATCGGAATAGATACAGTAGTGCTGTAATAGACCCAGTATTTCGTGTCAAAATATCAGGTTCTGCACTTGATGAGTTTTCGATTCTACCTGTTGATGGATTCTATGATTCTGTTAAAAAAGAAATATTCTGGGACAAAAACACAAGGGAAGGCTTAAATATTATCCAGCCTAATACTGAAGGAAGACTTACTTTTTCTTTTCGGGTGCTGCCACGGACAATAGACGGTCCGAAAGTTGTACGTGATCCATCGGTTGAACTATCGTTGTCATTTAGTGGTATACCGGATGATACTAGTTTGCTTGTTCAAAATCTAGAAAATATAGAATCCGCAAATGTATTAGTTACAACAGAACCAACTATCGATGCAACTGTTATTCATGCATCAGGTCCAATACCTCCTGTCGTTGCTAATGAAAGTATTTATCAAATAACTCTTTCTGTGGAAAATACACATAACGAAATAACAGGAGCTAGATACACCGCAAAGCTTCCTTTTTATGTGCGTTGGGTAGGTAAAGTCACCAGAGAAGAACGCATCGCTTATAATCCGGACACAAGAGAAGTAATTTGGAACATGGGCAATGTTGCTGCTGGTGCAGGCAATACAACCCAAGCCCGAATTGGTGAATTCCAAGTAGCTATAACCCCGTCGCTTTCACAAATTCAATCTTCGCCTGAATTACTCCAAACATTGCGTTTTACTGGTACTGATTTGTTCTCAAATAAAGACGTAAAAAGCCAGCATGGCAACCTGAATACCAGAATTGATAACGGTACCTCTAGTGACGCCATTGTGGTACAATAGCCCCATGGAAGAGAAAAATGACATATTTGACAAAGTCGTCAATCTGACTAAAAGACGAGGTTTTATATACCCATCATCTGAAATTTATGGTGGTTTCGGTGGGGTTTATGACTACGGGCCAATGGGTGTACTTTTGGCTAACAACATAAAATCACATTGGTGGAAAAGTATGGTTCAGAAAAGACCTGATATTGTTGGGCTAGATAGTTCTATATTTATGTCACCAAAGATTTGGGTAGCGTCAGGACATGTGTCAGGATTCTCAGACCCACTAATTGAAAACAAAAAAACTCACGAACGAGTCCGTGCTGACCACATATTGGAAGACATTGGTATATTAGCTGATGAAAAAATGACCATAGATGAAATAAATAATCTTCTGCAGTCCAATAAAGACGCGCTCAAAAAGAATGGTTACAATATGGATGATTTTACAGAAGCCAGAAGATTTAACTTGCTTGTTGAATCCAACCTGGGGGATTTCACTGGCACTGGCGAAAACAAATCATATCTTCGTGGAGAAACCTGCCAAGGAATATACGTAAACTATAAAAATGTAATTGATACAACAAATGTAAAATTACCTTTTGGTATTGCTCAAATAGGTAAGGCTTTTCGTAACGAAATAGCCGCACGTCAGTTTGTGTTTCGTACTCGCGAATTCGAACAAATGGAAATGCAATATTTCATAAGTCCGGAAAATGAAATGGCTGAATATGAGTCACTTAAAGATTACCGCTGGAAATCTTTACTATCTTTAGGTCTAAAAGAAGAAAATTTGCGTTGGCACAAACATGACAATTTAGTTTTTTATGCTAAAGAAGCCTACGACATTGAATTTAAATTTCCTTTTGGCTTTAAAGAATTAGAAGGTATCCACGCCAGAGGTAATTATGATTTGACCCAGCATCAGACTCATAGTGGTACAAAATTAGAATATTTTGACGAAGAAAAGAAACAGCATTTCCTGCCACATATCATTGAATCAAGTATTGGAGTCGGAAGATTAGTATTAGCAATACTAACTCAGAGTTATGACGAAGAAATAGTTGGTGACGAAACACGAGTCGTCATGCGCATTCCGAAAAATATTGCACCAGTACAAGTTGCAATACTGCCACTATCCAAAAAAGACGAATTATCTATTCCAGCAAGTTCTCTTTTTGAAGAATTGTCCGAAGAATTCATGTGTCAGTATGATGAAACCCAGAGTATTGGTAAAAGATATCGTAGACAAGACGAAATTGGTACACCATACTGTATAACTTATGATTTTGACACTTTGAATGATCAGTGTGTTACTGTAAGAGACCGCGACACAATGGAGCAAACCCGCGTGCCAATTGCGGAGCTTGTGGTATACTTAAAAACAAGTTTCAAAAATTAGCGTTATGGATAAATTAAATACACACAAAGCTGAAAAATCAGAAAATCAACAGGGTGGTTTAACTAATCAAGATAAACAAAAATATATTGATTTATACCACAAACTTCGACAGCAAGAAGAAAACGGTCAATCCCCAAAGTTTGATTACATCGATGGAGAAGATGGTATTGATAGCAATATCCAACCTCGACACAATGAATCAAAAGCAAACAACGAAACTGACGACATGTAGCTACAAATCTTAAAAGCCGGGACTACCGGCTTTTTTGCTGGACTTGAATAGGCCTATTTGGCATGGTTTTGTTTATTATGGTATAGTTTGGTTATATGAGCCTGGAGAATAAGACTATACATGTAAACATAAATACGGGGACTATAATCCGTATTATATTATTTATACTTTTGGGTGTATTTTTGTATGCCATTAGCAATATTTTGTTTATGCTATTGGTTTCCATTGTGATAGCTACTTTTGTAGATGCTGTCGCTCGTAAATTAAAAAAATACAAATTTCCTCGGACTCTTTCCGTGGTTTTGGTATTTTTGTTTATGATTGCAGGTCTTGCTGGTATTACTTATGCAGTTGTGCCGACTCTTTTTAATGAACTTGCTTATGCTTTTACATCACTTTCCAAATTCGTCCCACAGGACAAACTCCAAGCTGTAATTGACCCAAATTTCATAAACAGCATTCAGGGATTTTTGAATTCAATAGGTGGGGAACTACCAGCATCTGAAGTCGCTTCGACAACCAAAGCCCTGATTACAAATGTTACAGGAGCATTCTACGGTACAGTTCAAACTCTTTTCGGTAGTGTTGCCAACTTGGTACTGATAATGGTTTTGTCATTCTATCTTTCTATTCAAGAAAAAGGAGTAGAGAATTTCCTAAAGCTAATAATGCCACTAAAGTATGAAGAATACGTTGTGGATTTGTGGTCCCGCTCCGCACGTAAGATCGCACTATGGATACGCGGGCAAATGTTACTAGCTATACTTATGTCTGTAATTACATTCAGTGTGCTTTATTTGTTGGATGTGCCGTATGCTTTGATTTTGTCACTGCTAACCATGTTATGTAGCTTGATTCCTTTTGGTATGATATTTGCGACCATTCCAGCTGTTTTGGCGGGGTTTTCCGCTGGGGGAATAGAACTAGGTCTAATTGTGATGCTGGTTTACTTTTTGCTTCAGCAGTTAGAAGGCTATGTTTTTGTTCCACTAATGAACAAAAAAACAACAGGTATTTCTCCACTGATGGTGATACTCGCATTACTAATTGGTGCAAAATTAGCTGGATTTTGGGGACTAGTTTTAGCAATGCCAATATCATTATTTTTACTTGAACTCATGAATGATTTCGAAACCAGAAAAGAATCCCTCCGCAAAATAACTAACATAAACTAAAAATGAATAAAAGCTTTTACATTACAACCACATTACCATATGTGAATGCACCACTGCACATGGGGCATGCATTGGAATTTATACGAGCGGATTCTATCGCGCGTTATAAAAAAATAGCAGGATTTGATGTTTTTTTGAATACAGGTACGGACGAACACGGCATGAAAATCTACGAGAAGGCTAAAGAAAAAGGTATAACTGCTCAGGAATTTGTCGATGCTGGATTTGCTACATTTAAAGATCAGCTAGCTATGTTCGGTATAGACGAATCAGCTGTGCATTATATCCGAACTACTGACAAGAACCATGAGTCCAGTGCACAATTTTTTTGGAAGCGTGTGATGGATAACGGTTATATATACAAAAAGAATTATTCTACTAAATATTGTGTTGGCTGCGAATCCGAAAAGACTGACAGTGAACTAAATGATGATGGGTTTTGCCCACTACATCCGGGTATTAATTTGGAACTAATTAGCGAAGAAAATTATTTTTTCAAATACTCGGCTTTTCAAGACAAACTAACTGATTTTTATAACAAGAATCCTGAATTCATAATTCCAGAATTTAGATATAACGAAATTAAAAAATTCGTTGCCGACGGGCTGCAGGATTTTTCTATATCTAGATTAAAATCCAAAATGCCGTGGGGTATACCAGTACCTGGGGATGATGAACATGTAATGTATGTTTGGTTTGATGCACTTACTAACTATATAAATACACTAGGCTGGCCAGAAACAAATGGTGATTTTGAAAAGTTCTGGATACATGGCACACCGACTCAATACTGCGGTAAAGACAATACCCGTTTCCAAGGTGCGATGTGGCAAGCCATGCTCATGGCAGCGGACGTTCCGAATTCGCATAGGGTAGTAGTAAACGGGTTCATTACAGGTGACGGCGGTGTGCGCATGAGTAAAACACTGGGTAATGTAATTGACCCGCGTGATATCGTAACTGAATATGGAACTGATGCCTTGCGTTATTTCTTATTGCGTGAAGTTTCGAATTTTGAAGATTCACCATTTACGATGGATCGTTTCAAGGATGCTTATAACAGCGGGCTTGCGAATGGAATAGGGAATTTGACTTCAAGAATAATGACTCTTGCTGAAAAGTATATAAATAACAGTGTTGAAATTCCTGAATTTCCTATAAGTAAAGAAATCGATTCTGCTTTGGAGCAGTATTCCGTACAAACAGCTATGGATATTGTTTTCAACAAAGCAAATGCGCTGGACAAACACATTCAAGAAACCGAGCCTTTCAAGGTTATAAAGTCCGACAAAGTCAAAGGCATCGA
The DNA here is from genome assembly GCA_964474375.1 of uncultured Candidatus Saccharibacteria bacterium. Taxonomy (GTDB): domain Bacteria; phylum Patescibacteriota; class Minisyncoccia; order Phycocordibacterales; family UBA9973; genus 2-01-FULL-33-17. Next base: position 9,306 of record CAYYSG010000002.1, on the reverse strand, counting down.
ACTTATGAAAAACAATGTCATAGAGCTAGCAAAAATAGCTAAAATGTTAGAACCATTTTTACCCGAAACAGCTGAAAAAATCCTAACTGCAATAAAACAAAACAAAAAGCCTGCTATGCCAATATTCCTACGCAGGGACTAAATTAGTTGTATTTATAAAACCACAAAGGTAAACCTTTTGTGGTTTTTTTGTTAAATCTTGGCTGTTTGACTAGTTATATAATTGTGGTATTCTAAAGAAAAAGTAATATGAAAAATATAATACACATCCCAATCGATGGTGGTCCTTGTGGTGGTAAAACAGAAGGATTTATGCATCTTGAAGACTACTTGATTCCAAAAGGAATCATGCCAATAATTGTTCCAGAATCAGCCCGAATCTATTTTAAGAAAAATGGCCGTGAAATTGTAGACAGGCAAAAGGTTCACAATGGAATATTTAGCCTACAGCTTGAAAATGAATCAAAGGCTCTTGAAAAAGCATTTGAGATTTTGAAAAGCCAAGCTGACAGGGTTGCGATTTTCTACGATCGTTCACTCATGACTAACAAGGCGTACATGTCAGAGACAGAATGGATGACACTGCTAGATAATTATAGAATGTCGGAAAAAGTCATATCGCAAAGATATACTCAACCTATTCATTTGGTAACAGCAGCTATTGGAGCCATAGAGCACTACAAGATAGACCCCGAGCGTCCTGAAACACCCGAAGAGGCTGCAAAAATCGATATGGATCTTCGTCTGATATGGCAAGGTTATTTTGGTAATCCCATAATTCATAACAATTCCGGAGGATTCGCTGGAAAGATCGAGGAGTTAAAATTCCAAACCTACAAAGCAATCAAACAACATTTTAAAATATAAATAAATATGGAACATACAGTACAACCAACAGAAATTGAAAACGAAGCCAAGACTTTGATTCCAGAAGATAAGTATAATCAAATCGTATCTACGAATGTTTTACTAAATGAATCATCATATAAAAATGAATATTTTGATACTACTAGATTTAAACTTTTTCGTAACGGTTGTACTTTGCGGGTTAGAATATGGGGTAATAAGGATGACAAAAATTACAAGCTACATTTGAAAGTTGAAAGAGAAGACAAAAGCATATCCGAATACCATTCATTTTTTACAGAAGGAATGTATAATATTTTAAAAAAGAATCAATGTATTCCTAACAGTCCCGTCCGTAAGGCCTTGAATTTTATTTTAGTATACAAACAAGAACCTGTTTTTTATAAAGGCGTTCTTAGTATACTGCGTAAGCAAATAGAGCATAATTACGGAGAACATATCCGAATTTATATTGATCAAGTTTTTTTCGAGGACGGTTACATTGATTATGAAATTGAAGTAGAGTCTGATGTTAGTCTAGAGGATGCCACAACTACTGCAATCAAGTTTTGTGGAATCTATGACATTGAATATATTCCATCACCTTCAAAATATAACCGAATGCTTTCATACAAAGGACTGATAAATAAATAAAAATATCTATATACAATCCGCCCAGTTGGGCGGATTTGTTTTTGCTATTTTGCATGATAGTATTCATATATGGAACTAAACTATATCGACATACATTCGCATTTGAACATTGAACCGCTTCTAAGTAACGCTAGTGACATCATTAGTAATTTACGGGAAAACAAAATCGGCACTATTACAGTAGGCGTGGACTATGATACTTCGGTTACGGCTGTAGAGTTAGCTAATAAAAACCCGGACATACTTTGGGCGACAGTTGGACAACATCCTAACGACAATCCAGATGAAGATTTCGATTATGATAAATACAAAGAACTAGCTCAAAATAAAAAAGTCGTCGCAATAGGCGAATGCGGGATAGACTACTACCGGTTAAAAGTCGTAGACGGTAGGGCAATAGAAGACGAAATAACTCGGCAGAAAGATTTATTTATTCAGCATATCAAATTAGCCGAAGAGCTGGGTTTACCTTTGATGATTCATGCTCGTCCGCATGTGAATAGTCAGGACGCCTACATTGATACAATTCGCATACTAGAAGAGCAGAAATTTACTAGGCATGCTAATTTTCATTTTTTTGTGGGTAACCTTGAAATAGCTCAAAAGATAGTAGAGAAAGGCTGGAGTGTGTCCTACGATGGGCCTATAACGTTCAGTAATGACTATGACGGTGTTATTAGCACTATTTCGATAGACAACATTATGGCGGAAACAGACGCGCCCTTTGCGGCTCCTGTGCCGTATCGTGGCCAAACAAACTATCCATATTATGTAGAATTTGTGTACAAGAAAATAGCTGAAATCAGGGGTTTAGAGCCTGAAATAGTCCGTAAAAAGCTAATCGAAAACGCCAACAAGGTGTTCAATCTTGACCTAGACAAACGGTAATTTATTTGCTATAGTGTCGGCATGAGTATTAATAAAGAAGATATGCTAGTCAAGGTCTACGAGCTTGGCTACCATCTTATTCCGACATTGGCGGAAGAAGAGGTTCCACAGTATGTCAATAAAATAAAGGACGCTCTCGACTCGTACGGGGCAGTAGTTATTAGTGAAGAAATGCCGAAGAAAATCGATTTGGCATACACAATGTTTCCAACAGTTAACAACAAGAAACAAAAATTCGCAAAAGGATATTTCGGTTGGATCAAGTTCGAAGTTGATACAGAATCAGCTCATTCTTTCAAGAAAGATCTTGAAATAATGGACGAAGTATTCCGTTCACTTCTTATTGTAACTGTACGCGAAAATACAATGGCACCGAAGAAGCTATTTACTCCAATGAAGAAACGTTCATCACGCGGAGGCGACGAAGAAAAAATCGACGTTGTTCAAGTAGACAAAGAAATCGACGCTCTTGTAGACGCTAAAGAAGACGAAGTAACAGCTCCAGAAATAGTAACAGAAGAAAAAGCTCCGCTTGAAGAAAACAATTAATAGTAATTAATATAAAACTATATGTACTTTAACCAAGCACTTATTATCGGAAACCTAACACGCGACCCAGAACTAAAGGTATTGCCAAGCGGTATCAAAGTTGCAAGTTTTACTATCGCAACAAACCGCACTTGGAAAAACCCTCAGGGCGCGAAAGAAACTGCTACTGACTATCACAATGTTGTAGCTTTTGGTAACCAAGGCGAAACAATCGCTAAATACATGAAAAAGGGTAACATCATGATGATTACTGGTCGCATGCAAACTCGTTCATGGGATGGCCCAGACGGCACAAAGAGATACCGTACAGAAATAGTTACTGATGGTTTCCAATTCGGACCAAAAACATCAAATGGCTCAGAAATGGGCATAACAGGACCAAGCGCATTCAAAGGTGAAGACACTTCACAGGAAAATGGCAGCGACGACTTTGGCCCAATAGACTACCCAGGAGAAGATAATAATTTGGAAGACATTCCGTTTTAAACCATAATATATGAAACAAGATTTTTTTACACAAAATAATCTAAAGCACGTGGACTATAAAGATACAGAACTATTGAAAAAGTTCTTAGCTCCAAATGCAAGATTATTGTCTCGCAAAAAGACAAACCTTACAGCTAAAAACCAACGCAAGATGGAAGAAGCAGTAAAGCGCGCACGATTCATGGGACTAATTCCATTTATCGCAAAATAGTACAATTGCACTTAATAAAACCCCCTCTGGGGGTTTTATTTTTTATGGTATAATTGGGCTATCTATGAAAAGTCCTGAATTTACCAGAAAACCGTCAGAAACACCAAACCCTGAAAAAACAAAAAATCCTTTAGAAGGCCTTACTAATACTCAAGAATTTTTTCAGAATACAGCGAGAGGTCAAGATATTGCTACTAGGATCGAAGTAATAAATAAATACATTTTAGAAAATACTACTGAGATAGAAGATTTAAAAAATTTAAATACAAGTGGTCTTATTGCTGTAGCGGAATCTTGTGCTTTAACAGGTAAACCATATCAGACTTATGTTGACGAAGCCATAAATGATTCGATTGGCTATAATTCTTCGGTTATAGCAAATGATAACTTTCAAAAAATTTTAGATTTCTACATAAGCCTTAGAATTCCTCCTGATGATAACGTAGTAAAAATATTAGAGCATTTTAAAAAAAAAATAAATGATAACCCTGGTTTAACTATTGATGATCATACAGAAATTCATTTGCCATTTGGATTAAATTCGGACGATATTTTAAAAATGATTTCCGTTCTATACATTAGGAATGGGGATGTTAAACAAGCTCAGGATGTTATTGAAAAAATAAGAGACCCTCGTCAGAAAGAAAGGCAAATGCTTGTTTTAAATCTTAGATTAAATAAAGATGATCCTACTCGTGAAGCTAATTTTACTCAGATTGAAAATACTATACTGGAATCTTTGTCTAAAGATTTTTCAACAAATGACGCTAACAAGGATTTACTGCATTTAATACATATCTATATTCATGATAATCAAATAGACCGGGCTTTAGGTCTAATAGATTTTTTAAAAAATCCTACCGAGGCCGTTGGTCCACTTATGGATATTGCCGTTTCTGCTCACGGCATGAATCTTCCTGTTGAAGATATCTTTAATAAAGCTATTAGAATTGCAGAAAACCAAGATAGTGGGTTTGAGAATATGTATCAAAATATAATAGCTGGCTATATTAATATCGGAGATTTGGTCATGGCCGGTAAATTGCTTTCAAGTGAAGATGTGCAATATCCAGCACAGTTTTTAGAAAAAATAAAAACAGAACGCTTACTTGATCCTATAGTATCTGATTTTGTTATACAATACATAAAAAAATAGATTTACTAAAGTCGGGGACACATCCTCATGAAAATCTATTTATTAATACATTAGCCCGTGCTGGATTATTTGAAGAGTCAATAAAATACACAGAGAATCTACTAATGAATATTTCTGATGACATAAAATCTCCAAAACCAGGTGGTTTTGTGGCTAGTAATCTAAAATCTTTCATAGAAGGAGTCCGTGATAATATTGAGATAACTAATATAGTAAAAAACAAAGAAAAATCTTCTTCTTTTGAAAAAGATTCTAATGAGATGATTCAAAAAGTTTTTTCATCAGGCAATGTTAATAATATTTTTGCAATGACGTACTATTTTAATAGTGTTGTTCCTAATATTGAATCTTATTCTAAATCAGTTCAAATAGCATCTAAAATGGGTACTGCTCTTCGTGATGATACAAAATTGACTGAATATGATTTGGGTACTCTTTATGAGCCCATTGAGATTAGAGCTTTTCTCAAGTCAATGGAGCATTATGACTTTAAAACAGCTCCTGATTTCTTAGAAAAAGTTCTTAATGTATTACCATCAGAAGGTGATAGTGTTGTTTATGAATATATTGCACAGAATCCACAAAGTGCATCTCGTTTAATAAAGAATTTAATTGATGTTGATAATACAAAAGGCACACAATACGCAATACATTTTATGGCACGCAAAAGTGTACCCGATAAACTATTTTCATACTTTACTCATCTGTGTATAAAAAATAATAGGTTTAGTAAGAATACACTACCTCTAATTAAAAATGAAAGTAATATTCCATTATTAAGAAAACTTATTTCGCAATCACCAAATCAGTTTAATAATGTTATAGATATTTGTGCGGAGCTAGGAATAACTGATTTATCTAAGGAAAATAGTATTTGGGATGCGTTGCAAGAAATTAGTCCAATTACTCCAGGTGTTTATGCAAAATACAGGACTTTAGATGGAAAAGAAAAAATAGAATTTAAAAAATGGCTTGAGTCTTTTGACTATAGTAGGTTTTTTAAGAATGAGTCTATTTCTATAGATAACCTACCAGAAGAGGATAGAAATGTTATGGTTGATCTTATGTACCGAGCGTACAATCCTGTAAATATGAGTTTTGCTAAGGTAAAAGAATTAGTCAGTGCTGTTCCAGATCGCACACAGGACTTGAAGGAATATATAATTCAGGATAAATACCCAGTAGAATTTAAAACAGTTAGTTTTGAACTTAAAAAAGGAGAATCTCTAAATCCCGAAACTATTTCAAAAGTAAAGTCATTCTTTGAGGTACCCAAAAAATCTTTGGAAATACAGGAACCATTACTACGATTAGCTCGTGCAACAACAGATTTTACACACGAGGAGGTCGTGTCTTTGTTTTCCTTGATGCAGGATTTTGATCAGGTGAAAAATCAGCAAAATACATGGTCTGCGAGTGAGCTAGAAGAATCTCCCGGTATGAAGACGTTTCGAGCATTAGGGTCTTCTAAAGAAATGTTTAGTATTTTTACGCAAGACAATCTACCATCTGCAATTACTCTATATTTAGGGAAAGATTTAAAATTTAAAGAACGCTTGGAAAAAATTTTAGCGCGTCCTGAGAGGCGAGTAAACCTTTTGAAAGCATTGGGCTATCAAGAAGATAATGAATTCACAAAAGAATTTACCGAGCTTGAACTAATGGCTCAGGTGTTTTCGGACAAGGTTTTGTCTAAATATGTCGTGATGTCTAATAAAGAATTACGTAAATATACTAAAAGTGAAGATACCACTAGTGCATCAATTTCAGCTGATATGTATATTTCTAAAAATCAGGGATCTTTCTTTTCCAAGGCTGCAGCAGGACTTTGTACTGCGCAAGATATTGAACTATGGAATAACCCAAATCATTTTCATGTAAATGTAGTTAACGAAGATAATCAAATAAAAGGTCTCACTATGGCATACATTGAAACTATTAATGATAAAAAATCAGTAGTACTTCGGGGTTTTAATCCAACTGTACAATACCTTGAATCAACATCCCCAGTGTCTTTCGTGGAAGAGTCTATAAAAGTCGCTCGAGAATTTATGGAAGATAACAACATCGAAGATCTGTATATTATTGATAGTACAGGGGATAGGCTTTCTAATAGACCAACAATTGTTAGCTATGTTTCTGCATATATTTCTGATATGGAAAAAATACCGCACGAGATGTTCATTGCAGGTGGTAGTAAAGTTCAGGCTGTTAGAAAGGTTCCAAAAGAATAGGGAAGAATTTATTTGACAAAAACATAAATTGATTATATTATGTGATAAATATATATAACCAAAATATGTGGTTCAAAAGAAAAAAAGATGGCCCTGAACCGAACGGCCAAATCGAGTTAGGAGAGGTTTCTCCTATGATTGAACGGTTACTGCAACTATTATCTGGACCTAAAGATGAATCAAGAAAAGTTCTAGATAAGTTTAGAGTATTTATGAATTCCTTTGAGGGTTCACCTAAAGATAGACTTTTAAATGAAGTCATTGCATCTGGGGTTAGGATTGAGAGTTGGGCAAAAAATTTTATCAATCAAAAAGACTTTATTATTGATGAAGAGGATATTCCAACTGATGTTCAATATGTAACACCTCAAATGTTGGGATTCCAAGCTCAGGTCTCAATGGATCAGTTTTTCTTGGCTGCCCATGAACAAGGATTCAAGGACATGTCTGTATCTGGTGGTTTGTATGCTTTATGCATAACTACCAATGATTCCATTCAGGAAGGTCAAGCTGTTTATTGTTCTGGTTCATTACCTTGCCAGCAGGATGATTCTAAGCGTCTACATATTCTGAGAATATCTTACTATGGTAAAAAGGTTAAAAAGAAGAGTCCTGGTAAAGCTTTAGAACTTGTCCGTATTGCTAACGATAGATTTATTGAGTCAACTGATATGTTCTTATTTTTAAAATAAATATTCCGGCCGCCCTTATATAGGGTGGCCTTTTATTTTTTATATCTTATCTATCTTCGCTGCCAGTATAAAGTCGTTTACGGACAGTCCGCCAATAGTGTGGGTGGACAGGGTAATGTGTACACGGCCCCAACCTAGTTCTATATCAGGGTGGTGGCCTTCAATTTCAGCAGCGATGCCAACTTTGTTTACAAACTCCAGCGCTGTTTTAAAGTCAGCAAATTTAAATTCGCGATTTATAGAATGCGAGTCTATAGATAAATTCCATTTTGGAATTTTAACTAACAGGGCAGTGGACTCGTCTTTTGTCAGTGGCGCGGTTCCGCCTTCACATGGGACGCAATGCCCAGTAGTTAAATCATCGGGTAAGTTATATATTGTCATAACTATATTATAACCCAAAACAAAACACCGCGTATATATTATATGCGGTGCTTTTAAATGTCGGATTATTTAGCGGAAGATTGACTAAACGTTAAATACTGGTCTTTCTTTTTGTTGGGTTTTTCCGGGGTTTCTGAAAATTCTATAGAAAAAAGATATGCTGTAGAATCTAAAATTAGGTTTGCGGTATTTATTCCTTCATAAAAAAGTCTGTATATAATAAATTCCTCTACCTCATTAAGGTTATAAAAAGACCAAGTTATCCAGTGCAGGTTTTTTGCCGAAGACGGATCTTTAATAAATGGCCCAGATTTTTTCTTCTGGTTTGTACTAAATTTGAGTTTTCTTGTTGTTTTGTGAGATTGGTTTGGTTTTTCATCTTTGATTTCGTCAATTTTTTGTTTAATTTGTTTTAATAGATAAGCTGCAAAAAAGTCTGTAAAAGAATCATAAATCTTCTTTTTCCGAGGTCGAAATTTTGACATAACTGTAGGGTTTTATTAATTATACTCTTACTGCTATTCTTTTGTCAAAGAAAAATAGCCTTGCGTAGCAAGGCTATTTGTGGGCTAGGGAATTAGGACACTCTTTCGACATAGTCACCAGTTTCGGTGTTTATGCGTACTTTTTCACCTTCGGATATGAACAAGGGGACTTCTACCTGAGTACCGTTTTCTAGAGTCACACGCTTGTTGCCGCCAGTAGCAGAAGCTCCTTTGATAGTAGGTGGGGCTTCTTTGACTGTATATTCCATTTTGACGGGGATTTTGATACCGATTACACGTTCCTCGTCATCAAAGTCGAAAATCATAGCTTCAACTTCCAGGTTATCCTTAAGCCATTTTTTAGTATCGGTTACTAGGTTTTCGTCTAGTTTGAATCGGTCAGAAGGGTTTTTAATGTCGCAAAACCAAAACTCACCTTTACTATTGTACAGGTATTTAATAGGGCGTTTTATGATATCAGCTTCTTCAACTGAATCTGACGCATGAAATACGGTGTTAACTCCGCGACCTGACACCAATGAACGCATTTTTACTTGGTTCTGAGGTTTGCGTTGCTGAGTACGCGCTATGTGGTAGTCCAGTATTACATAAGGCTCATTTTCATAAATAATGACCTTGCCTTTCTTTATTTCGCTATATTCTAACATAGGTTTATACTAACAAATTAATCATATTTTACAAGTCGCTCCATGGAATGTCT
>CAYYSG010000001.1:0-148468 GCA_964474375.1 uncultured Candidatus Saccharibacteria bacterium | reverse complement strand
CGTCTTATACACGACCGGTCGTAGGTTCGACTCCTACAGGATGGACAATAAAAATCGTAGATTTTTAAAGGAGTCGAAAACCTTGAGTATATCGCACGGAGCATAGCGAGTACGATACGAAAGGTGTACAGTTCCTGTAAGGAAAGACTCCTACAGGATGGACAATATGAAAGACCTAAGTTTTTACTTGGGTTTTTCATTTGACAAACCAGCCAAAAAACGTAGAATTATGACAACTTTAAAAAAATAATCAAATGACAAATTTAAAATTAATCAACACTTTCGACCCGCATGTACACTTACGTGATCCTCAATTCTTTTCGAACAAAATCCAAAGTAACGATGAACGTGCAAACAAACTACATTCTTATCGAAATTTTCAAGAAATTGTATCAGAAACAGCAAAACAATTTTCAATTGCAGCAATCATGCCCAATGCTCCGGCAATAGACACTGTAGAAAAAATTATTTGGTACAACAACCTGATAAAATCTGCTAACGAAACTGGCTTAGATTTTAACCCACTTGTGGTTTTAAAAATTGGTCCAGACACTACACCTGAAATTATTCGCGAATCAAGAAAAATTGGAACACTGTCAGGTAAACTTTATCCTGATGGAGTAACGACAGCTTCAACTGGAGGAGTCAAAGATTTTAAAGCTTTGTATCCAGTTTTTTCAGAAATGGAATCTTGTGGAATGATATTATCAATACACGGAGAAGTTCCAAAAACAAAAGAAGAGACGTTAAGTAAACTAGGTATAAAACCATGGAAACAATCTGGAAACGACAACATATACAACAGAGAATATAGATTCCATAGAACGTACAAAGAAATTCGCAAAGCTTTTCCAAAATTAAAAATTATCCTGGAGCACATTACAGACAGAAGATCTGTGGCATTAGTAAAAGATGCATATGAAAAAGGCCACCCAACAGCAGCCACAATAACATTACATCATTTAATCTACGACAATGATTCTATGTTGGCTTGGCCTGGTGGTCATGGTGAAGGGCTAAACCCACATCTATACTGCAAACCAATAATAAAGTTTCCAGTGGATAGAAATTCCCTACTTTGGGCAGCAACATCTGGGTTATCATGTTTTTTCTTTGGATCAGACACAGCACCACATTATACTCACACAAAAGAATGTGATTGTGGGTGTGCGGGAGTATTTAGTGCTCCTGTGCTACTACCAATGTTGGCTTATGTTTTTGATGAAAATTCAGCTATTTTAAAAATGCAATCTTACGTTAGTGATTTTGCAAGAGATTTCTACAATATACCAAAGCCTGAAAAAGATAGAATAGTAGAAGTAGTAAAAGAAAACTGGCTAGTACCTAAACAAATTGGAGGAGTGACCCCAATGCTAGCCAACATTGAAATACCCTGGAAAGTAATGTAAACAAAAAAAGAAAGAGCGGATGTAATACATCCGCTCTTTTAATTTTTATTACACAAGTGTCTTGTTTAAATTTAGCGATTCCAATCTTTGCTTGATCGCAGATATTCTCCAGGGTCTTAAGAAAATAACGGAACCTAATGCGATCTTGTCACCTCTTCGTAGATAAGGCACTAATTGGTCTAACTTATTAACAGAAGTAATACCACCACCGATTATCAAAGGCTTTAAATCATTTCTAAATGGTTCAATTTCTTTCAGTAACTTTAAAACCCTAACAAATAACATGTCTCCAGATACCGAACCAGAAATACCAATGCCTCTATTTAAGAGTTTTGATTTCATAGGTACAAGTTTTAGAACTTTGTCTTCGTAATTATCAGGACCATCAACATATTCAGAGTATGAAAAACCATGGTTTATCTTTTCGTTATCAGAAAATTTATCATACTGAATAGCGTTAGAAAGAGCTATAGCAGTTACAGCTGGATGTTCTGATATTTTTTTAATTGCTTCAATTGGAGTATCAGCTGTTATTTTAGGAATAACATGTAATCCAAGATCATGCAATCTGATACAAACATCCAAAGATTTAATTATTTCTTCTATATCAAGCTGCTGATCATGACCAGTATTACCACAAGAAAGATTAATCTGAACACCAGCCAGCATAGGCATCAAGCTGATATTACGAATAATTGAGTCAACCATTAAAGCAACTTCTGCAATTTTTTCTGATATTGTTACGACTTTTTTACCTTCTTCCCCTACTGCCATAATAGAAACATAGAAAGGATCTTTTTGGTTCACCCAGCCTCTTAGATGAACTTTGATTCCAAAATTAGTTAATCCTACAGCATTTACCGGAGATCCTTGAACCCAATTTATCCAAATAGATTTTGGGAACAATTCTTTTGGTTGAAAATTTAAAGGGTTTAATGGGGTGTTACCCACCCGCCCAACCAAAGTTACTGTTTTCATAACATCAGTAATACCTTTTCTTGTAAAACCAGGTATCATCTTTAAAAACTTATGATACCAGTATCCCTCTCCACTAAAACTAACAGTTCCGGAAGCCCACTGTACTAGTGGCAATTTTTGAAAGTTAAATTTGTATTCCATTATTTTTTTATTTATTACCCTGAATCTACCATACACTCCAATATTTGACAATACACAAAATATGTGTAAAATGGAGACCAACCTTAAAATATATATTTTAATGAAATCAATTCAAAAACTTCACAAAAAATGGAACCAAGCGCAACTAGTAGTTGTAGGCCTTGATTCCGACTCAACGAAATTACCAACTCGCCTCATTGAAAAAAATGGTGGCAACAAAGTAGCAGCGATTCTGGAATTCAACAAATCGATCATTGACTCAACGCACAAAGAAGCAGCTGGTTTTAAAATCAACATTGCCTTCTACGAATCGCATGGCTCGGCAGGTATTGCGGTATTCGAAAAAACAATCGAATACATTACGCAAAACTATCCGGAAAGCCTGATCATTGCCGATGTTAAACGCGGTGATATCGGAAACACAAACAATGGATACACTCGCTACTTGGAAATGTGTGATGCCATTACAATAAACGGTTTCTTTGGGACAGATGCAAATCTGCCATTTTTTAATGAAAAATTCAAAGACAAACTTGTTATCGTACTGGCCAAAACATCAAACGAAGGAAGCCTGGAACTCCAGAATAAGATTGTAGATGGTGTACCTGTATACCTGAAAATGACCCAAATGGCTAAATCCTGGGGTAAAAATTATGCCGTAGTAGTAGGTGCAACCCATCCAACTGAAATGATGATTGTACGCGAAGAAATCGGAGAATCCGGTATTATTCTGGCTCCTGGAATTGGAAAACAGGGCGGAGACTTAAAAGAAACCATTCAATCTGGAACAAACCAAATTGGTCATGGTCTTTTGATTAACGCCAGCCGTAGTATCATATTTGCCAGTGATTCAGACAACTTTGCAAAAGCTGCACAGATTGAACTAAGAAAAATGAACGCTGAAATCAAAGAATACCTGGAACTGCCGAAAAAATCCTGGGCTGTTGAAAAAATTGCCTTACAGGCGAAAAGAACCCTGGAGATCCTCAGAGAACAAGGCGCTATCATCACAGATGGCCATTTTGTTTATAGCTCAGGTAAACACGGATCAACCTATATCAACAAAGACAAGGTTTCCGTTAACCCATTAGCACTTGAAGAAATTGGAATGATGATGGCTGACAGATTAAAAGGCAAAGGGATCCAGACGGTAGTTGTACCGGCCTTAGGAGCAATTGCCTTGGGTCAAATTGTGGCTAAATATTTGAGCTACTATGACAAAACCATCGTTAACAGTATTTTCCTGGAAAAAACCAAAGGAGAAAATGGCGAGGAAACATTCGAAGCCACCCGCGGTTATGAAAAATACCTGACCGGTAAATGTACAGGAATTGAAGACATTCTGACAACAGGAAAATCGCTTGCAAAAGTTATTGAGTCAGGTCAAAAATACGGTGCTGAATTTGTAGCAGGTATCGCTATTTGCAACAGAGGCGGCGTAACAAGTGAAAACATTGGTGGAGTGCCGTTGATCAGCCTGGCGAATGTGGAAATGACAATGCACGAAGAATCTGACTGCCCTCTTTGCGAAGAAGGTATCCCGATTAACACAGAGCTTGGCCATGGTAAAAAATTCATGGAAAAGCAAAAGCATCAAACTGCTTAAAAAATTGAATCTTATAAAAAGTCCGGTATCGAATGATACCGGACTCTTTTTTATATAGTTTTAGGTTCAAGGCCGAAAGATTTGATTATTTCGTTATATGCGTCTTGTTCCAATGTTTCTACTTCTATTAGCTTCTCTGCTATAGCATCCAATATATTCCTATTGTCTTCTATTAGCTTCTTAGCACGTTCGTATGCGGTTTTGATTATAGTTTCTACTTCAGTATCTATTCTGGACTGCATTTTCTCTGAAACCACACCGTCCACGGCAGTACCAAACATGACTTTTTGTGATGGAGTAGTAGCTACAGGACCAATGTCATTACCCATACCGAATTTGGTTACCATTTCGCGCGCTAGACTAGTTGCAACTTGGATGTCGTTACTTGGTCCAGTAGTCACATCACCCAATATCATTTCTTCTGTTACATATCCACCCATTGATACAACAATATCATCTAGGAAAGAATTTTTCGTATGTAGGCGCTTGTCGTCTAATGGTATTTTCATTGTGTAACCACCAGCTGACCCACGTGAAATGATTGAAACTTTGTGCACAGGGTCGGCATGGTCCAGTAGTGATGCCAGTAGCGCGTGTCCGGCTTCGTGGTAGGCAGTCAGCTTCTTTTCCTTCTCACCCATTAGGTGGCTTTGTCTTTCTGGGCCTATCATGACTTTTTCAACGGCGTCAGTTAGGTTTTTCTGGGCGACTTCTTTTTTGTCTTCTCTGGCAGCAAGAATCGCAGCTTCGTTCATGACTGAATACAAATCTGCTCCGGAAAATCCTGGAGTACGCGCTGATATTGTTTCCAAATTAACAGCATCACCTACTTTCTTTTTCTTGGCGTGGATTTTAAGAATTTCCAACCTATCACGACGGTCGGGTAAGTCCAACATTACACGGCGATCGAACCGTCCTGGGCGAAGCAATGCACTGTCCAGTACATCACTTCTGTTAGTTGCTGCCATTATTATGACTTTGTCTGTCGGTTCGAAACCATCCATTTCAACTAGTATTTGGTTCAGGGTTTGTTCACGCTCGTCATTACCCCCACCAGTACCAACACCGCGAGACCGTCCAACAGCATCTATTTCATCAATAAATATAATAGACGGTGACATCTTTTTTGCCATTTTGAATAAGTCACGCACACGTGACGCACCGACTCCAACAAATAGCTCCACGAACTCAGAACCTGAAAGATGGAAAAATGGTACGCGGGCTTCCCCGGCTACAGCTCGAGCCAGCAGTGTTTTACCTGTACCTGGATGACCAGTCAGAAGAACGCCTTTGGGAATTTCAGCTCCTATGTCCATGAACTTTTTTGGTTCACGCAGGAATTCTACTATTTCTTTTAGTTCTTGTTTGGCTTCGCGCGCACCAGCAACATCATCAAATGTAATCCGGTTCTTAACATCATCCGGATTAATAATTCTTGCACGTGACTGACCAAAGTTAAAAGCTTGCATTCCATTACCTTTGACCTGGCGTGTCATCATATAAATAAGCACACCGATTATAATAAGCGGTATTATAAAAGGTAGTGCTGATATAAGAATGTACTTAAAACCACTTTGTGTTCTAACTTCAATGTTAGCTGCTGCTATATTTTCCGGTGACACACCATAGTTAGCAAGAGTGTCACTGAAAGATGATTCGGGTTCTTTAGTTGCTTCGATAAAGCTACCATCCATGAGTTCGGCTTTGACTGCCCCACCAGATACAACTATGTTTTTAACATTGCTCGAATTAATAACGGTAATTATTTCACTGATTGTGCCTTCTTTTACAACTTCTTTTTTATTAGACAGCATGCCATACAGACCAGATAGCAGGAAAAAGAATATAATAACCCCTGCTAGCTGCGCCATAAAACCAGGGTCTTTGGGTTGATTCTTTTTGTTGCCTTTTTTAGATTTTTTAAACATGATTTTCATGACCCCACTATACACGAAGAAGGCTTATTTTTCCAGCAGATGCTGGGGTTTTTGATTTTGTGCTAGTATATAAATATGTCCGTAGTTATAGAAAATAAAAAGGTTTATTTTGATTATGAAATTCTGGACCGGTTCGAAGCCGGTGTTGAGCTACTTGGGCATGAAGTCAAATCTGTAAAATCAGGCAAGGCCAATATCACAGGTAGCTATGTAAAGATTTTTAATGGTGAAGCCTACATACTGGGTATGAAAATAGATGAATACCAGAACAATAAACTAGCTGTATCCGATAAAGACCGCACCAGAAAGCTATTACTAAACAAAGCAGAGCTTAAAAAACTAACAAAATACACAGACGAAAAAGGTTTGACAGTTGTACCAATATCATTGTATATTAAGAATAGATGGGTCAAAATTTCTATTGGGGTTGGCCGTGGTAAGAAAAAGGCTGACAAAAGAGAAACCATCAAAAAGCGCGACTTGGACCGTATAATAAGTCGCGAATATAATGCTCGTTAACAAAAAGATCAAATCTGGGGGCGTACTGGCTTTGACAGTATGACTCTATTTTCTTATATGCATGTAGAGATGTATTTACCTCTTTAAACTAAATACAAAACCCAACTGCAAACACTGCAGCAAAAAGTATCCGTTCGCCTTACGCGTTCGGTACAATGACTTTTGCCTAACATAACTGGCTAGTCTCGGAGATTTAATTGCGTCACAGGATTAAAGACCTCTGTTATACACTTTGACTAACCATTATATTTTCATGGATATAATGGGACAATGAATCCATGATATGGAAAAAGTTTTTGCTGGTAAAACCATGAGACTTTTTCCTGAACAAAAATTGTTTTACCTAAACATGTAGATTTATCTGGAAATACATATTGGACAGGGGTTCGAATCCCCTCGCCTCCACAAATTCAAAATATTATGTTCGAAAAATACAGCATTTCGATTTTTAAAACAAAAACAGAAAATGGCATCACGTGTGCATTTATAGAAATATATGATGAATTTTTAAACATTTCTATTTATAAAAAAACTGTTTTTACGAAAAAAGAGGCTATGTATTTTCATTTAGAATTTCTAGATTTTTTTACAAAAGAAGAAAATCATGAAATTGGATTAATGATTATTGAAACCAGATTACCTAAAAAATCTAAAAGATCATACAAGCCACGCCCACGAGTTGACCATAACTCACCTCAACACGAAACAAATCTTGATAGCTAAACCACCCTTATAAATAAAGGGTGGTTTTGATTTGGGGATAACCCTTGCATTTTATCTATAATAATGGTATAATATACTCAATAAAATAAAGTACAAAATAATGAAAAACTTAGTAATTTTGCTGGTATCCGTACTAGCAATAAACCCAACTTTCGCCCAAAAAGGCGCAAAAAAACCTCACCCTATGTCGATGCATTTCGGCTGGAGAAATCAAACTGTAACCCGCGTAACCTTTGGTTATCCTGGGATTTACACAAAGCAATTTAAAAACAATGAATTACCAACTGGCTACAATGGCCCGTTCGACATGTCGCGGAACTTTTCCGGCATGCTGGAAATCTTTTCTCCTGTTGGCGATCCTGAAAACCAACGTGGGGTCGGCATAAAAGCCATCCATAATGGACCACTGAATATGCAAATGGTGTCAATCGCCTATGGTGCAGCAGCACCGTGCGACCTGTTTTACAATATCTTCCGTGCTAACGTGTGTGGAGTATATCAGATAGGTCCGGCATTACGTTTCCGTAAATTTGATCAGGAAATTGCTCCGGATAAATACCAGCGAACTGATGTTGGCGGAGTTATCGGATTTACAGGTGCGAACAAAAAGACCGCATTCAAAAGTGCAGTGTATGTGTTCGGAACTGGACCGGTAAGCTACGACATCATGGTGTATAAATACCCCATGAAAGGCATACTTTTGGGCGCTGGAGCAATCCAGAACCGTCCAACTGTATCCATTGGTAGTATCTGCCGTAAAGCCAGACTGTCACTAGATGTGTCTTACGACACAAAGGTGCAGGCACTGTCTGCTGAAGCAAAGTTAATCTTTGCTTTTGAAGACCGCGGCCCTAAAAAACCCGGACAGAAATAATTCATTAAGATCTTTTAAAGAAGCCGCTGATACAAATCAGCGGTTTTTTATTTTATAAATTCTAGTATTGACTCCAATATATCCCTACCCTCTTTTAGTCTAGGGATTTTATTTTGCCCGCCTAATTTGTTTTTACTTTGCATCCAATTATAAAAAGTTCCTGTTTTTACAAAATGCACAATTGGGCGCGACAATATTATGTCGCCTTTTCTTTTAGCATCGTAGTCACTGTTGAGCTCGCGCAATTTAGCGTCAAACTTTTGAATAAAATCATCCTTGTTTTCTGGGACTATTTCGAATTCTATTATCCATTCATGAGCTCCGTTTGTTGTTTCATTTTTATAAACAGTGCTACCGGTGTATTCGCGTACACTATAGCTAGAGTTATTCAAATATTTTATAGCTTCATCAACATTACCCACCATTAGCTCTTCGCCATAAGTATTTAGGCAGGCTTTGGTTCGTCCGACTACTTTTATACGCACTGGATCAGTGCTAGTTATACGAACAACGTCCCCCAGCGAATACCGCCATAGTCCTGAAACTGTAGTAATAATTAATTCATAATTAGTGTCTTTTTTAATATCCGAAATAGTAAATATTTCATTATTTTTTATATCACGAAATTCATAAAATATTCCGTGCCCTGTTAGAAGAAGCATTCCTAAATCACTAGTATCTTTATCCTGAAAAGCAAAAAATCCTTCGGATGCATTATAGACTTCTACATATTTAAAATTTGGATTTGGTATTAGTTTTTTTAAACTTTCCAAATATGGATCAATCGAGACCCCACCATGAAAAAAGACTTCCAAATTCGGCCAAATTTCCAGTGCATTTTTTGCACTGTATTTTTTAACAGATTCATTGATGATTGTATGTATCCACGATGTTACACCTACGAATGCTTTTACGTCCGAATCATGCGCAAATTCTAGAACTTTCGGTAGCCTATCCTGCCAGCTATTAATACCAATGATTGACTTGGGTAGAGTCTTTGCAAGCCTGGTCCACCAAGGTGAATTAGCATCGATCAAAGCTGAAACATCGCCAGCGGTTATACCGCTCTTAGGGTTTACTTCTTGGATAGACCCGCTTACGGTCAGTAAACTATCGAAACCTATTCGACTAGTATCCGTCCTGTCCAAATAACACGCCAACATGTCCCGCCCAGCAAGCAAATGGTTTTGATTTAGTGACTCTTCTGTTACTGGCAAATATTTACTTCTGGCATTGGTTGTACCACTGGATTTAGCAAAACATTTAGCCTGCCCTATCCATAGCACATTTTCTTCGCCATTCCAGGCACGCTCGATCCAAGGATACAGATCCTCGTAGCTTCTTATCGGCAAAGAGCGCAAAGTCTCTAAATGAGTCTCCTTATAAGATGCATTTGATTCGGTGCTATATTTAACAGTCTCCAAAACAAAGACTAATTCTTGTAATAGCTGTTTCTGGGCCGAAACTTGTGCACTAAAACTGCGAGGCAAAAGTTCGCCTCGTGACATTTTGTAATATGCCTTATACATTTCCGGAAACAGTACATGCGAGAGACCCATAAGAATTAATCTATCAAATTAGGTTTATCAATATTTATGGATTCTATGTCTATCGATTCCCCTGTTAGACGCATTATGTCTTTGTCTACTTTTTTAAATTCTTTACTTGACGCAGTGTAGTGATTTACTACAGTTCCAAGAGCGTTACCTAGCTTACTATGGTACTCTTCGTAGCTTTTAAGATGTTTGCTTAGTTCTCCGACTCTTTTGATTATATCTTTTGCATTTTCTTCTATTTGCATAGCTTTAAGACCCTGCAGTACGGTTTGCAAATACGCTAAAAATGATGTTGGCGAAACAATTATGACTTTATATTTACCCGCGGCACGCTGGATTAAGTTTTCAGTGTCTTCACCTTGGATAGCTCCTATTTTATTTATGAGCAAATCATAATATATAGCTTCGTGTGGTATGAACATAAAAGCAAATTCCATAGTACCAAGTTCAGGTTTGATGTATTTTGAAGTTTCAACTATTCTATTTTTCAAATCATTTACAAATGATTTTTCAAGTCTTTCTTTTTCAGATTTGTCGTTCGTTTCGCTAATGCGGTTATAATTCTCCAACGAGAATTTAGAATCCACTGGGATTATTTTGTCTTTTACGAAAATCGCTGCATCTACAATGTCCCCATCGCTAAATGAATACTGCATTTGATAGGAATTACTAGGCATTACATTTTTTAGTAATGTTTCCAAATAATATTCTCCTAAAATCCCACGCTGTTTTGGGTTTTTTAATATGTCCTGCAAATTTTCCAACTGTTCAGTAAAAGATACGACTTGCTTGTTTGTTTCTTCGAGTCTGGTTATTTTTTCGGTAATGTCCCGAACAATGCGGGTTGTTTCGGTAGACTGGAAACGCATTGATTCGTTTATGTTTTTATTGGATTCGTGCAATTTTGAGTCCACAGTACGAGCTAATTCGTTTATTTGAGTTAGTAGTACCTGCATTGCCCCATTTTCCTTTTCAGGCTTGTTTTTAAACAACAAAAAAGCCACAACAAACCCAGCGACAAGCGCAATAATAACAAATATAGTTACTTCCATAGGCGTATTCTAGCATATATTGGCTATAATTTGGTATAATAGATATTGTAATCATTTATCATTATTAATTTATAAATTTTATTATGTTCAACAAAGGTATAAAGTGCTTTACGAGTGGATGTTGCTGTAACAGTGACATAGGTATGCTGTTTTTGCGTATTGCAATTGGTCTTCCGTTTATTATTCACGGTCTAGCTAAATTCGGAGACATTGCTGGCACTACTGCATTCTTTGCTTCAATTGGGTTATCAACATTTTTTGTATACCTAGTCACAATCCTAGAAGTAATAGCAGGAGCTATGATATTGCTCGGTGCTTGGGCGGCTATTGGTGGATGGATTGTATCCATCATCATGCTAGGTGCATACATAATAGTTAAAAACCAAATGCCATTCTTTGGTGGCTGGGAACTCGATATGGTGTTCTTCTTCGGAGGATTAGCTGTGGCAATGCTTGGATCAGGAAAATATTCTATAAAGAAAGATGCTTGCTGTAATACATGCCCTGTTGTAAATCATGCTAATGGGCAAATGGACCCAAATAACTGCTCACATTCTAATTGTGTTTGTGGTGACTGTTCAAAATGTAAATAAGCTACTGGAATTAAATAGCACGAACAAAACCCATTCTTTTTGAAGGGGTTTTGTTTTTTCTAAATAAAAGTATACTAGTTAGATATGGACGAAAAAATCATAAACAAACTAACAATATCCGGATTCCGAGGTATTATAGGCGAAGAACTAACAGCTGATAGCATTAGTGTATTTGCTTTGGGATTCGTAAAAACAATGCAGTCTTTATATAGCAAACAAAAACTGCATATACTAATCGGACGAGACGGTAGGACTAGTGGTCAAGAAATAGAACAGACTTTGGTCCAAATTTTAACTAATTACGGAATAGATGTTACAGTTGGCGGTATCCTAACGACTCCAAGTATTTTGCATCTTACAAGGACTTTTACTTTTGACGGAGCTATCATAATAACAGCGTCCCATAACCCCAAAGAATACAATGGTCTAAAATTCATAATGAGCGATGGACATTTTGCAAACAAAGAAACAATAAATTCCATCAAAGAAAATATCCGGGAATTAGATGAATTAAACCCCGCACAAGAAAAAGGTACAGCAATACTAGACAACACATTAGGATCAAGCTATGTAAACCATATTGTATCGTGTTTTACTAAATTAAAAACACACCCAAGGGTAATAGTTGATACAGTAAATTCCAGTGGTTCGATCATGGCGCCAGAATTCCTGCGGGCTCTTGGTGCTGAAACTATAGCAATTCACGATGAACCAATTGGTGAATTTGCTAGACCTCCGGAACCAAACCCAGCTGCATTAAAAGAATTAGGCCGAGCAACACTAGGGTATTCTATGGATGTAGGTTTCGGGCTGGACCCTGATGGCGACAGGCTTGTAATAGTCGACGAAAATGGTATTCCGGTATTTGAAGAATACACGATTGCATTATGCGCAAAGGCTTTTTATGAAAAGCTAAAACAAGAAGATGCTCTTAGCAGTGCTGGTCCATTAGTTATAAATATGTCCACATCACGCACCGTAATAGACGTAGCTATGGAATATGGAGTTAAGACCGTAATGTCCCCTGTTGGTGAACCAAACGTAGTCAAAAAAATGATCGAGATTAATAGCATGTTCGGAGGCGAAGGATCAGGTGGTGTTATATTTCGACCAATTAATTTCGGAAGAGATTCATTCGTAGGCATGGCGCTGATTCTAAACTTAATGGAAAATACAAATAAAAAAATATCCGAGCTAGCTAATGACCTGCATAAATACGTAATGCACAAAGAAAAAATAGAGGGTATAGAAAATTTTGAAGATTACAAAGAAGCAATCAAAGATTTATTCCCAGATGCTGAAATTAACATAGAAGATGGTATTCGTTTTGACTTCCCTGATAATTCTTGGGTTTTAGCTAGGCCTTCTAATACTGAACCGATAATTCGTATTTTCGGAGAGGCTCAAAATGAGGACAGAATCGTAGAAATTATCAATAAAATAAAGGTTGTTTTAAACAAATAGGCTAATACCAGAGAAACCTTGATTATTTGACTTTTGGCCGAATTTCGGCTATATTATGTAAGTAATCATTACTCGTTTTGAGTGAAAAGCAATTGAAGGAAAGAATAAACAATCAGATAAGAGCACGTGAACTTCGTGTTATTGACCATAATGGTGACAACCTTGGGGTATTGTCATTAGACGAAGCTTTTAAAAGAGCGCAGTCTTTGGGACTAGATTTGATAGAAGTATCTCCCGAGGCCCGTCCTCCGGTTGCCAAAATAGCAGATTACGGAAAGTACGCATACGAACTAGCCAAAAAAGCAAAAAAAATGAAAGCTGGGGCGCATGCAACTGAAACCAAAAGTATCCAAATTAAAATAGCTACTGGTGAACATGACCTAGAAATGAAGGCTAAAAAAGCATCTTCTTGGCTAGCAGAAGGACACCGAATAAAAGTAGAACTATTTCTCTCTGGTAGATCCAAAGGAATGCCTGATGAGTTCCTAAAGGAACGTATGGATAGATTCTTGAATTTTATAACTATTCAATATAAAGTTTCAGAAGCTTATAAAAAAGGACCGAAAGGACCTATTATCACAATAGAACGAGTAAAATAATTATTATAAATTTATGAAAACAAATAAATCACTTGCAAAACGTCTTAAAGTGACAGGTACTGGTAAAGTACTAGCTCGCGTAGCGGGACAAAACCACTTTAACGCAAAGGCTAAGCGTACAAAACAGCTTGCATCTCGTAAGCCAGTTCAAATAAAGCTTAACCCAAAATTAATGAGTCGTAACCTACCACACGCCTAACCCTAGAATAAATATATGACACGAGTAAAAAGAGGTACTATAAAAAATAAAAAGCGTAAAAATGTCCTAAAAGCTGCAAAAGGTTTTAGAAACGGACGCTCAAAGAAAGAAGCTCAAGCAAAAGATGCACTTCGTCACGCAGGAGCTTATGCTTTTGCTCACCGCAAAGATAAGAAAACTGACCGTCGTGGTATCTGGCAAACAACAATTTCAGCAGCCGCTACAAAACACGGCTTCTCATACAGTAAATTCATAAGTGGACTAAAGAAGCAAAATATCCTAGTTGATCGCAAGATCCTAGCTGACCTAGCTATCAAGTCACCTATTACTTTCAAAAGAATCGCTGACAAAGTAACTGCTTAATACATAAAAACCCCGATTAAAAATCGGGGTTTTTATGATATAATTTTAAATATGAGATACCACAAGGTAACACAAGTCTTGCTCCAGATAGAAAATTCAGCCCGAGACTTTTTCGAAAATATTCCTTTTACTCATGCATTCCTAGCCGGAGTTGGAGTTATTTTGTTTTGGCGAGGAGTCTGGGAACTAGCTGACATAATGATGCTAGACCCTATTGCTTCTATACTGCTAGGATGTGTAATGCTAGGCGGTATAGGGCTTTTTATACATACATTTGTTGGTAATGCCATAATTATTAAAAATGTACGCAAGGAAGAATATCTTGAAAAAGAAGCAAACACAAGAATTAGTAAAGTTGAAAAAAACATAGAATTAGAAGACGCCACAGTTCAAAAGTTAATAGAAAAAATTGATTCCCTAGAAAAGAAAATTGATGCTTTGAATAAATAATAAATACCCCTATTATATTAGGGGTATTTATTTAGTTGAAATCTAGTTCGATACTGTCGCCTCTTTCGGGCAATACTACATTGGTTCCATATTCATCATGTACCTTTTGAGCTAAAAATGATGATGAACCTGGTTCACCTAATACAATAAATAATTTCTTTAATTTAGGTGCAGCAGACCCAAGCCATTTTATTATGCTATCTGAATCTTTATGTCCAGAATATCCTAGAATTTTGGCAATACGAGCCCGTACTGGAACTTCATCACCTGCAATGCGTATAGTTTTGTGGCCTTCTTCTATAACACGCCCCAATGTGCCTACGGCCTGATAACCAGTCAGTAGCAGCGTGCTTTTAGGGTTAGTAATATAATTATGCTCATGGTGGATTATACGCCCACCTTGGCTCATTCCAGACCCAGCAATGATGACTTTGGGCATGGGTTCGTGCAGGATTTCTATAGAATCTTCAGTTTCCATTGTAATTGAAAGTCCTGGGAATGAAAAAATATCATCTCCACTGTTAATTATATCTTGGGTTTTTTGATTGTAGTATTTGGTGTATTTTTTAAATACTTTTGTAAGTTTGATAGCTAATGGCGAGTCTAGAAATACACGCATTTGAGGTATTTCTTTATTTTTCATCATAGTATCGATTTCGAACAATAATTCCTGAGTTCTTTCGAGTGAAAAAGTAGGCATTACAAGAGCACCACCATTGTGATAGTTTTTGTTTAGTTCTTCGACTAATTTTGCTCGGCGTTCATCACGATGCTCATGGTTACGATCACCATAAACTGATTCGGTAACGATATAGTCAGCATCGGTTACTTGTTCTGTATCGCGAAGTAGTACTGATGGTGAGTTGCCCAAGTCGCCTGTATAGACTAACTTTTTATTATTGTAAGTTAGCTCAATCATCGATGAACCCAAGATATGCCCCGCGTCGAGTAGTCTTACAGTAAAACCATATGGCAAATTAACAGGGCTGTGATACTCATGACCTTCCCACAGCTTCATAATGCTTGAAACTGCTTCCATTGTATACATAGCCAAAATAGCTTCGTCCTTTTCATGAGAAAGTATTTTTACAGTATCTTCGAGCATAAGTAATGCAATGTCCCGAGTGGCATCAGTTGAAATTATACGTCCACGGAAACCTCCGGCATACAATTTCGGAATAAGACCAATATGGTCCACATGAGAATGAGTGATAAATAGAATATCTATTTCTTTTGGGTCATAAGGAAATGGCAACCAGTTTACAGGATCAGCTAGTTTGACGCCTTGTGTTAAACCACAATCAAAAAGTATTTTATAAGATTTATTACCGTCCCCAGGGTGTTCGATTAGAAAATTAGCTCCAGTAGCAGTTCCAAGACCTGAAACAAAGGTCATCTTTAAATTCGGGTGTTCTGACATATAACGATTATAACCCGTAAATCAAGATTATGCGAGAGATTTTTTAGACAAAATACCTAAATGCCGATGATAAATAAACACGGCTTGTACAGCACCCGCCATATCAAAAAATAAATCAGAGATAGAATCCAAAACTAAATGCACATTACCCGCCATAAGGGCGAAAATGACTTCGTAGCCTTCCCAGACTAAACCAATTAGTAGAGTTATAGATATTACTATCCATGCGACTTTTTGAATCGAGGCTTTTTGGAAAAATGAATACCGTAAAAGAAATGAAATTACTAGCAAAGCAGTAAAAAGTCCCCCGAAATAATGCATGGGCATGTCGTACCACCACAAAATACTGTATACGGACAGCCATACACCTATGGTATTTAGAATAAAAGTACCGACAGTAGCAAGTGCTGCTCGGGTAAATATTCGTTTTCGCAACAAATTAGCAGTGTTTGTATCCATAAATTTATTCTAACACAACAAAAACCCCTCGGCACGAATGTCGAGGGTTTCTTGTTAGGACTATTTGAAGATATGTACCCTAGTTTTAACTAAGGTGGGTAGAGTGTCAACTAAACCACGGTTTAACTGAACACCTCGTTCCCTGAACATATATGTTCTAGAATAATATGTCAAATAATCCTAAATATATTTTATCGAATCTAAAGAAAAGGTCAATCTAGACGAATAAGTTTTTTTATTATTTATTTAAAAAATTTTTATACAACGTGTTCAGAATATATCAAATCAGTATCAATTTTTTTATAAGTATAAAGTTCTTCTTCTTTGAAGAATCTTTTTATTTCAGCAATACCAGCATCAAGTGAATCAGAAGCATGGACAAGATTTGATTGAGTACTCATAGAATAATCCCCACGAATTGTACCACCGTCAGCTGAATAGCCTTTTGTTGGGCCTACGATAATACGAATTGAATCTATAATACCGACACCTTCTAATGCCATAACTATTACCGGAGATGATTTCATAAAATCACGGATCCCTGGGAAAAATGGTTTGTCTTTAATGTGTAAATAATGCTCTTCTAGTAAAACATCAGACACTTGCATCATTTTCATACCCACGATTTTAAGACCTTTTTTCTCAAAACGAGATATTATATCACCAACAAGATTACGTTGAATACAGTCAGGTTTTAGGATTATAAGAGAGCGTTCAGTTTGCATATTATTATTTGATTACTTTTATAGCGTTATAGTAGCAAAAAAACACTTAAAACACCAGCCTACTATGCAGATTTATTATACTTTGCCATTATTTCGGCTTCTACTTCGTCGCGGTCGCGGCCATATCGAAGATAAGATAATTCTTTAAGAACTGGCACGATTTGAGTATTACTTGGTGGATTGTCAGCGGTAACTAAATCAAATGGTTTTACTGGTTGACCTTTATACAGCATCGACATGTATGCACAGCGGTTATCGAGCTTCATTATGTCAGCAGAATTAAAGACAGGTTCAAACTGCTTTTGCATAAATTCCGCATCTTCTGGGGACACACGAAAACATGCCTTGGACCCCACGTTACCAAACACCGCACCTTTTATGCCTTCGTCTAGCTGTGAAATGTATTGATGTGCCATGTTTAATGACAAACGATATTTACGAGCTTCGGAAAGAATAGACGAAATAGCTGGAGTTGTGACGTTCTGGAATTCATCGATATATAAATAAAAGTCATTAACTTTTTGTCCATATGAGTCAGCTCGTGATAGCGCTGCCATTTGGAATTTCATAACTAGTATCATACCAATCAAATTAGCATTTAATTCCCCTAGGCGTCCTTTGGATAAATTCACAAGCAAAATCTTTTTATTGTCCATGATTTCACGGATATTGAAGATTGATTTTTCCTGCACGATTATTGGACGCAAGAATTCGTTCGAAATTAGTGGGTCGAATTTGGATGAAATATATGGCACGAAGTTAGCCAATGATTGATCCCCTGTTGTTTCCTCGGCTGACTTCCAAAACTGTTTTACAATTGGGTTTTTACAATGTGACATTTTCATATCACGGAATTCTTTGTCAGCCAAAACCCGAGTAATCTCAAGCAGTGTATTACCCGACTCTGGATGGTCCATGACTAGCATGGCAGAATTTTTAAAATACTGTTCAAAAAGCGGCCCACCGGTTGTTTTTAAATCAAAGAGCTGGTTAAACATAGCCATCAAAGAATCAATGACCATGGTTTTTTGTTCGGGATACTTAGGGTCGAATTCCAGCATATTTAGACCCATAGGACGCGGAGTATAAGCAGGGTCAAAATAAATAACATCGTCAATTCGCTCTTTAGGAATGTATGATAGTATATCCTGAATGTCGCTACCGTGTGGGTCAATGAAACAACAGCCGTCACCATTCGCAATATCCTGAGCTATCATAGTACGCAGTATTCCAGATTTACCAGTACCGGTTTGACCGATTACGTAGAAATGACGCATGCGGTCTTCGCGCCTCATGAATATAGGCGTAGTTACACCGCGGTATGTATTATAGCCCAGCAGTATGCCGTCAGCCGGATCCATGTCGCCCATTTCAATAGGTGCTGGACTACCGGCGGCTTTGGCTTGTTTGAGCTGTGGTGAGCCTTCGATAGAATAAGGAAAATGCAAAACAGTAGCAAGCTCTGTTATGTTAAGAGGCATTACTAGTGATTTGTTAAACAAACGATAAGTATACTCGTGCAGGAACTGCCCCATTTTGGAAGTATTTATTTCTTCAAAATTTATACTGTTCCTATGAGCTTCGGAAAACTGGTTGAAACCGGATTCTATTTCCTTGCGGATTGTTTTAGCTCGATCAATAGTAGCAGCGGCAGTAACAATACGGATATTCGCGCCCATGATTGTGGTTTTGACCTTTTGTTCGATATAACCTATGGCTTCGTTGTCGATGACTTTTTCTTCTTCTTTTTTGTCTTTACTTTCAGATTTAAAAATATTCAGTGCCAAAGAACCAAAGTCTGATGCTATTTGACTAAGTTGTGAACGCATCAAATCCTTGAGCTTGGAGCCTTTTTTAACATCTTCTAGGATTTTGTGATATCTATCAACATATTGTTCGTCTTGTGGTGATATTACTATTTGCACAGCAGCACCTTCGCCACTACGTTTCATTTTAGTAAACACATTAATAAGAATATTCAACGGGTCGTAGTCAAAGGCTTCAAAAGTTCGAATTGGGAAAACTTCATAGTTTTTCAAAGTCCCATACGATGCCGATACCCCACCTCGGTCTTCCGGAAATATATTATAATCGTCTGGTATTTCGTTTATTCGAGCTTTGGGATGAACACCTAATACGTGTTTTTCCAGAAGCATTGCTTTGTCAGCTGGAACCGCAGCATAGAAAACTATATGGTCGGTGTTGTCAGCTAAAACTATTTCTAAAGAAAAATGAGCTCTTTCTTTGTTATTCTTCGAATCAGCAACTGAATGCATACCTAAATAAAACTGCTCCATGGAATTAATCAAGGATTTGAAGTTAGATGCATCCAGGCCTTCTTCTGGCTCGGGCAAGGTTATTTCAAAAAGACGCATATCGATGGCGCGCCATAGTTCGCTAGTGTCTTTGATACCAGGCAATGAATGTGTTTCGCATAAATACTGCACCAAGAATCGATGAAAATCAGCATCAATATGTGGATTGTTTAGTTCTTGTACTATTTTTAAAGCCGAGTTTATTCCCTTGCTGAGCATTATGGAAAGAAGTTCTTCCATTGTATTGTCATGGTTTTCGGGCTTGAGGCGTAGGACCAGTTCGTTGTGTTCAGTATGCGGTATTTGCATATTAGGAGGTATCGGCACGTCATTTAATGACTGCTTGTAGTCCACAACTGTAGCATGTGCTAGCTTTTCTTTGTTTGGTTCAATTCCGCTTTCGTTTATTTCGGATTCTCTTTTGGCTAACTCGCTACGAAGAAAAGCAATCTCTTCTTCGTGAGATTCAAATGAAGGAACAACCATAGGAGAAAATGTTTCCATATAAAAAAATTATAACATAATTTTATTATAAGACCTTGCTCAATTACACTGTTTTTATTATAAGAAAAATAGCACAAATAAAAAATACTTTAGCGAGTTTCCGCAGCATAGCGAGGACCAGCGAGCGTTAGTATTTTTTATTTGTGCTATTTAAAAAATTAAATTTCAGTTAGTATTTCGTAGCCTGTTTCAGTAACAAGCACTGTGTGTTCAAAGTGGCATGATAGTGCATGGTCTTTGGTTTTTACAGTATAACCATCACGGGAAAATGAAACGAATCTTGTCCCAGCGTTTAACATAGGCTCGATGGCTATGACCATGCCAGCTTTTAGTAGTGTGCCAGTTTTAGGTTTGCCATAGTTAGGAACATATGGGTCTTCATGGACTTTATAACCAACACCGTGACCTGCTAGTTCCCGCACGATTCCGAATTTGTATGGTTTTACAAACTTCTCTATTGCGTGACCAATGTCGCCTGTATAGTTACCAGCACGAACTGCGCTAATTCCGGCATACAGAGCTTCCTTGGTGGCTCTGATGAGTTTTATTGCTTCAAGAGACACATTACCTACTGGCACGGATATTGCATGGTCAGTATATAGCCCACCATAAACCATACCACCGTCGATCGTAATAATGTCACCTTCTTTTAGAATATGATCGGCATTAGGTATGCCATGAACAACAGTATCATTTACCGATGTACAAAGTGATGCCGGATAAGGCCGACTAACACCTTCGGGACGATAGCCCAAAAAAGCCGGGTCTCCTCCTAATTCCCTAACTTTAGATTCAAAAATTTGATCAAGATATTTAGTACTGACTCCAGGGGCAACATGCTTGACAACTTCAGCTAGAGCTTCGGCTAGACGCTGTCCACCTTGTTTTAAGACTTCTATATCTTCTTTAGTTTTTATCGTTATCACGAATATACTTTAACACAAAAATATGATTTTGTACATGATAAAGCGATCCACCTATATACCTAGAGATTTGATGATATCGCTATGAACATCTTCTATAGACTGCTCCCCGTTTATGATATGGACCACGTAATTAGGCTTATTATTGTAGTAAACAATAGCTGGGTCAATGTTAGCCAAGAAGAATTCTACTCTTTGCTCGATACCTTCGTCAGTATCGTCTTTGCGGTTACGTAATTTCATTCTTTTGATGGCTTCTTCTTTGGAAACTTTAATATAAACGACATGAATGATATCACGACCATAAAAATGCATTGTGCGCTCGAACGTCAAAGACTGTTCGACTGACCGAGGATAACCGTCGGTAATTACAAAAGTATCTTCCTTGAGACGTGATATTAGTAAATTTAAGAAAACTGCATCTGTAAAAAAGTTTGGCACCATTTTACCTTCATCAATAAGATTAGCAATTATATGACTAGTCGCGGTGTCAGATTTTGCAATGTTTCTGAATTCTTGCCCTAAATATGCGTGAATTATATCGTCGCTTATGTTGTTGTCTTTAAGGTATTTAATTAAGAGATCAACCTGAGTTCCCTTACCGGACCCAGCAATACCCAAAAAGGCGAAATTTAGTGGCTTTTTTTCTTTCATACTTAAACATCTTAACCCAAAAAGGCGAAAAAACAAAACCCGGCAAATTAATGCCGGGTTTTGTGTTTTTGAATATTTTTAAAAATATTCACTAGTAGATAGATGCGATTCAGTCTTTTTGATTAAATCAATAACCACAGACACAACGATCAGAAGAGCGGTACCGCCAATAGACAATGCCTGATTACCTGAGATTGCACGAGCAACAAGTGGAAGCACTGCAACAATACCCAAGAAAACTGAGCCAACTAATGTTATACGAGTCACAATGTGTGAAAGATAATCACGTGTTGGTATACCAGGACGAATACCTGGGATAAATGCACCGCTACGCTGCAAATTTTCACTAATTTGCTTTGGATCAAATGTTACAGCTGTATAGAAGAAAGTAAACATTACAACCAAAAGGAAGTAAGCGATACTATATTCCCAAGTAGACTGCGTGAATTGAATAAGAGAATCTCCTATTTTTGCCAAATTTGCATTAGTACTATTCTGGATTAAACCACCAACTATTTGAGGAAATAGCAGAATAGACAAAGCAAAGATGATTGGAATAACACCAGCTTGGTTAACACGTAGTGGTAAATAAGTCTGAGTTGCTCCGAACACCCTACCTCCGGCTTGAGACTGACGAGCATAAGTTACAGGTACTGGTCTTTCGGCTTCGGTTATAAATATAACACCAGCAATAAGAAGTACTGCGATTATTCCATATATTATATATGTTACTATATCAGCTGGATTCCAGTTAAGAGCGATTTGTGAAGCATACTGAGGAATAGAAGCTACGATACCAGCAAAAATTATCAATGAAGTACCATTACCTAGTCCAAATTCAGTAGCCAAATCAGCGATCCAAAGTATCAAGAATGCACCACCGACTGCGACAGCAGTGTTGATAACCATATCAATCATGGTGAATTGTGGCAATACGCCTTGTCTTGATAGTAATGCCATAAGAGACACACTTTGAAGAATAGCTAAGGGCACTGTAATAAGACGAGTATACTGGTGAACTTTTTTGCGCCCCATGTCACCTTCTTCTTGATACATTGATTTAACCTTTGGCGAAACAAATGAAAGAAGTTGCATGATAATAGAAGCAGTAATATAAGGACCTACTCCTAGCATTATGATAGACAGAGATGACAATCCACCACCAGAGAGCAAGTTAAACACCCCTAGGAAAGAATCCGCATCCAAGAATTGTGTTAGTCGAAACGGATCCGCACCTGGAATAGGTATGTTAGACAAAAGTCGGAACAAGAAAATAACGAATACTATAAAAGCTATCTTTTTAAGCAAGCGTTTGTCTTTCCAGATTTTAGTCAATGTGCGGATGATGTTGTTCATAATTTTATTTTACTACACCCCCTGCTTTTTCTATAGCTTCTTTTGCGGAAGCTGACATAGTAAAGCCTGTGAAAGTAGCTGATTTTGTAATTGATCCAGTTCCAAGGATTTTAATCATAGGAACTTTTCCACCAACATTACTAATGATGCCTTTTGCAACAAGAATTGTTGGTGTTATTTTTTCACCTGCTGTTATAACTTTTTCAAGTTGAGCAAGTGTAACTGATTTAGTACCGTGGCCTATTTTGTTGAATCTGTAACCACGAAGTTTTGGCAACTTTTTGATGATGTCACGAAGTTCTGGTCTTTTTTTGTTACCAGCACGAGCTGATTGACCTTTTGTACCACGGCCAGCTGTTTTGCCACGTTTGCCACCGCGACCAACTAGCTTGCTTTTCTTCAATGGTGTTTTGGGTTGTAAACTATTTTTTTGCATAAAATAAAAATAATAGATTATGAAGTAAAGGCATCACTAGCTGCTGCACTGTATACAGGAGCTGGTTTACCAATCTTTAATAATGCTTTCATAGCAGCACGTGCATTTGAAAGTTTGTTCTTACTACCAGAATTAATCTTTGCTGTTACGTCTTGTACACCAGCCAAAGTTAGGATATCACGGATAGATGAACCAGCCACCATACCTTTTGCTTTATTTGGACGAAGCACAACTGAAGATGCACTGAATTTAGCGTCAACTTCGCGAGGTAGAGACATTTTGTCTGTAAGATTAATTTTGATTAGATTCTTTTTTGCTTGCTTTAGAGCTTTGGCAATAGCGATAGCAGTGTCAGCACCTTTACCAGTACCAAGACCTACTAAGCCTTTTTTATCACCAATTACTAGAGCTACAGCGAAACTCATACGACGACCACCAGTAGTAACACGGGTTACGCGACGGATGTCGATCATTTTTTGTTCGTATTCACTACGAGGACGTTCTGGTCTACCACCACGAGGGTTGTCTTGTCTAGAGCCTGGCTTGCCACCTTGTGGTTTGTCACCGCGAACGATTCTTCTTTTTTGAGGGAAACTTGATCCACCTTGACCTGGACGAAATGCTGGTCTAAATGGTGGACGCTGTCCAGCTGGACGAGGAGCTCCTGCTGGTCTTGTTGGCTGAGCTGCAGCAGCTTTCGCTACTGGAGCTTCTTGGGGTTTGTTATTTTCTTCTGCCATATAATTAAAACTTTAGACCACTTTCGCGTGCCGCGTCTGCTAATGCCGCAATGTGACCTGTATACTTATAACCATTACGATCAAAGACCACAGTATCAATACCTGCCTTTAATGCAATAGAGCCTATTTCTTTACCGACCATAACTGCTCTTTCTCTGTATGTACCACTTTTGATTTTCATATCGGAAGATTGAGCTATTGTTTTACCACTCATATCATCAACCAATTGAGCATAAATATGCACATTTGATTTGAAGACTGTTAGGCGTGGACGTTCCGCTGTGCCATTAACACGACTGCGGATTTTCTTCTTTAAGCGTGAACGCTTTTCTTGTTTTAGATTATTTGTTTTCATAGGCTATGCTGATTTTTTACCTTGCTTGCGACGAATAACTTCATTATCATAACGGAAACCTTTACCTTTATATGGTTCTGGTTTCTTCATGCCTCTGACGCCTGCAGTAAAACTACCTACTAATTCTTTGTCAGTACCGCTAACAGTTACAACGTTCTTTTCAGCTGTAACAGTAAGACCAGTTGGTACAGGGATTTTTACTGGGTGTGAAAAACCAAGCGCTAAATCTAGACTGTCACCTTTGACTTCACTTTTGAAACCGACTCCTTCTAGGATTAGTTTTTTAGTAAAACCAGTTGTTACACCTGTTAACATGTTACGAACGTGTGATGCCACAGTCCCCCACATTGCGCGAGATTCTATAGTATCAACATTTTTTGTGAAAGATATTTCACTACCATTGATAACAACACTGATTAAATCAGTTTTGAAATCACGAGTAAGTTCTCCTTTTGGACCTTTGACAGTAAATACACTGCCAGATACTGAAACAGTTACATCATTTGGTACAGGGAGTATTAATTTTCCTATTCTTGACATAAATTCAATTACCAGACTTTAAATAATGCTTCACCTCCGACCAATTCTTTTTTCGCTTCAGTGTCAGTTAGGATTCCTTTTGGTGTAGAAAGAACCATAATACCGAAACCATTTTTAACAGGATGAATGTCTTTAACACCAACGTATTTACGAGCTGATGACTTTGAAACCAAAGTAACATCGCTGATACGTGGAGTACCGTCTGTGTATTTAAGTACAACAACTAGTTCTTCACCTGCTTTTTTGTTTTTCTTTTCAAAAGAAACAATGTACCCAGCACGCAATAAACATGACGCAATTGCGTGTATGAATTTTGAGTATGGGAAAGTAACACTTTCGTGCTTAACACGAGAAGCGTTTTTTAGTTTTATTAGGAAATTTGCTATTGGACTCATATTACCAAGAAGATTTACGTACGCCTGGTAATACTCCTTCGTTAGCTAGTTCGCGGAAAGCAATGCGAGATAGCCCGAAGTCACGGATGTAGCCGTGTGCTCGACCAGTGAGCGCACAACGGTTTTTGTAGCGGATCGGGTTTGAGTTACGAGGAAGCTTGCGCAGACCTTCGTAGTCACCCTTTGCTTTGAGTTCAGTTCGCTTTTTAGCGTACTGTGCAATAAGACGCGCACGCTTTGCATTACGTGCAACGACAGATGTTTTTGCCATTTGCTATATTATATTAACTTCTAAATACTCTTAGTTTTCTGCATGTTTCTCGCAGATTTTCTTTAATATATTGCCAAAAATGACGAAATACTAAAGGAGATCAACGGACTATGCTTTTTCAGAGTACCTAATTATATTAGCATTTAATCAGCTTTTCGTCAAACCTAGACTCTTGGTTATTAAGGAACGCGCCTAAAGATATTTCATTTACAATAAAACATCTTTTATGCGTGATTTTTCTAGGTTGGAAAAATCAAAAAAAAGCCCCCCTTGCAAGGGGGGGGCTTGATATAAAGAATTTAATTAAAGATCGTACTCTAAATCTTTACTTTTTGAGACTTCCGGGCACCTGTTGTTAAACAAGTCCCAAAGATCTTTCAGCGTTAAAGCCAGTCTTCCAATACGGACACCTACCCACACAAATGGATAAGAAACCCATTTCAGGAATGCTAATAAACGATTACCGCAATAATTTAAAAATCTGCCAATGAGAACTACAAAAGCCCAGATCTTCAATGGGATAAAAATAATGATTCTCCACAAAACCAATAAGAATTTTTCCAACTTGGTTAATGTTTTTTTGACTTTTGCTTTGGATTCTTGTTTTTTAACATACATCGCCTCTGCTTCCTTCTTAAGCTTCAAAAAAGGTCTGCCTTCAATCATGCCACATAATATGTAGATTTTTTGATAGTCTTCCATACCTATAAACATTGAGCGATTTAGACTCTTGAAAGAATTCTTAAAAGTTCCATCTTCTTTTACATTTAAAAGAGCGGTATCTGCAAATGTAAAACTTTTTTCGATGTTGAACAAATCTTTTAGGCTCCCTATTGTTTTCAGAAAAAGCTCGAAAGCCTGTTCTGACATTTTAATAAGAGCTTTATTTTTACGGTACAAATTACCATCAACTTCAAGCTTAAAGATTTGGCCTTCGTGTAAACGCAAGAGATAATAGGTATTTAGTACTCTATTTTGACACAAGAGGAAATTATCGATGGTTTTTTGATTTATCTTCTTTGTTCTTTTTTGCATACTTAATATTGCAACTAAGGCAAAAAAGGTTAGCATTATGAACAAAGGCTTTGATTCAGCAAAGAAATCATATTCCAAAGACTGTTTAACAGCAAAACCAAAAACATATATACCACCTGCAACCATAAGAGCAATCCATAAATAAGCAAACCAATTGATGAATTTATCAAACTTAGAATATTTCTCGGGCTCAAAGCTCTTCGTTACACTAAAGTAAACTACTAACAGGAGCGGTAGCACCATCAAGAGTACAGTACCGAAAATGTAAGCATAATCAATGAAGAAATTTAGGATACTTGGTATCAACGAGTAAACTATTTTTACAAAACTTTCCATAACATATGAGTCAAGAAGGTTTATTAAAAACATTCCTAAGACTAACGTACGAAAAGCACCAAACTCTGTACTTGATTTATTGCCTTTAATTAACTTGGTTATCTCAATAGGAAGCCATATCATAAGAAGTGTTGTCTGAATTATGCCTGATTTTAGATATTTTTCCATAAAAGTATAGTACGTGACTACGCCCAACTTAATATATGGATAAAATACATACACAAGATAAACTGCAGTAAAAATTAGCGCAGTTATAACCATACGACGTAGATTCCTGGATAAAAATCTATCCAGAGCTTTAAACCATTTACTTTTCGCGATTTTATCAAGCCATTCACTCAAACCAGGGATAGTCTTTTTAGCTATGAAAACTAGCGCGAGAGCTAAACCAAATAAAGTAAGAGCTGCTGCCCACAAAACTACATACAATGGTGTATATAAGAATGGCATAACAGCAATACTAACATTTTCCAAATTACTAAACCCATGAGGGTAAATAAAAATGAAAGAAACCACAGGACTAACAATCCAAAAATAAATCTGGAATATTATTGTAGCCCAGAAACCAGGACATACATGGCTTTTTAATTCAACTTCTTTCTTGAATCTGAATATCAAAAAGCTTCTTGATCCTGAATACATCCACCAGTAAATTCCATCTTCCTGATTTACGATGAAATCATTAATATGTTCTTTGATGGATAGGAATCGTGTCCATTTTTTGTTAGTGATTTTAGTATCATCCCCTACGCCATTTGGATAAAGAGAGAAGCCAAAATCAATACCCAACAGGTTAAACGCCCAGGCACCCTTGGATAAATACTTGGATACTGCATAATAATAACCTGCATTAACTAATTTTTTAGCAGTAATTATTCCTAGTAAAACCAAAATAAAATCAAAGATTCTTTTGGTTAAAAATTTAGGAACTTTTGGCTTCTCTTCGCAATGCAGACCATTAGCTGTACTAATAATCACATCTTTTTGCTCAGGCGATAAGCGTCTCAGGAAAGATTCAAATGACATAAAGTCAATATTCTCTCTCCACAGTAATTTACGCCAGACTTTTGTAGGCAATGCTTCTACTGCTGAAATGATTGCAATGTTAGGGTTTACGCTGTCTTTCAAGGCTTTATAGATTTCGATTTTTTCTTCATAGCCGAAATCCATGTCACGCATGTATTTCCAGAAACACAAGCTTTTTGCCATTTCTAATTTCTTTTGCTCGTCATATTCCTTTTCTAAAGAATTGAGAGTTTTTTCAAGGTGCTTGGACTCATAGCCCAAATAGCCTTCCCAAATTTGATCTTTGTTGAATTTTTCCATGATATTTTGAATTTAAATTTTTTATAACTTTACACTTAATTAAACATATTGTCAATATAATAAAAAACACGCTCTGGTTGCCCAAAGCGTGCTGATATTTAGTTAAATATTTTAGATTTAAATTTCATTCATCCCCAACTTCTTGTAAGATTTTTACAAACTTGCCTCTATTTGCACCATAAGAGTGACCTAGCAAAAGATTGTCTACCCCACGATATGTTTCTTGACTCCAATTAAAAGAAATCCTGTTGTAAAGCCAATAATAATGAAAACCTTCTATTCTTATTAACTCTCTCCAATGTGTTGTATCGAATTGAACTAACCTACAAACCATATTTCTACTAGCAGAAGCTATGCAGACCTTGTGTGGTCTTATATCGATCTTAGTTACTAAAACCCAAGGAGCAGTTAAATGATGACCGGAATGATTATCTGGAGCAATTCTTCCTGAAATTATGTTTTGAGTTAAGCCAAATTCGTAGTTGTCAGTATAATGATAACAAAACATATAAAAAAACAAAGAGAGTATTCCAAAAAGTATCAGTAGTTTCTTTTTCATTTATTTAGAATTTAATGAATCTTGAACTTCTTCCAAAATAACGCCTCCTGTTGAATTTGTTCCATATGACAGGATTTCAAGAAATTTATACTTTCTCTCAAGATATTCTTTGTCATATGAATTCTCTCCATAATTCTCATAAGCATAGCTTTTAAGAATATCCGGTAAGTTCGTATCATCATAGTCTTTACGGCCATGCATTTGAATAAACTGAGCTACCCCTTCACTGTTTCTGCGAAAACGTAATAGTTTTGCATTTAAAACACGGTTATTAGCTTCAATTCTAACCTGCATTGGCCTACCATCAATAGTATGAATAACTGTCTTAAATGGTATTACCCAAAAATAACCAGTGCGGTCTAAGACTTTTACTTCCCCTGTTATCTGATCGTACTGATAACCTATCTCATGATTGTCAACAAAGGTTACAAAAGCAGCCCTTATTATTAAACCTGAGATTAAAATGAGGATTAATAATAACCACATCCATGCTGCCCAAACAGCGATTCCTAATTGTTCTGCAATTTTTTTCATGATATTTTGAATTTAATTTTTTATAACTTTACACTCAATTAATGTTTTTGTCAATATAATGAAAAACACGCTTTGGTTGCCCAAAGCGCGCTAATATTAAAGAGTATTATTTAGGTTGAATTATTTATTAGATAAATACCAGATTATTCTTGATAACAAAGTCCTATTAGAAATAAAGATTAGCACCCTATTGGCTAACTTTTTATTTTCAATACTAGGCAATCTTTTGAGTAATTCAGTACGGTTATCTTTAGACTGGTATGCCATTAGTTTTTCTATTTCAGCCTTGGTCCATTTGCCCATTAGTTTTTTACCTTTGGTGGTTAATAACAGTCTTTCGTCTAGAGTTATTTTGTCTGACCTATTTAAAGCCACTTTTATTTTATGATCTATTGTATCCATTATCTTACGCTCTTCGTCTAAGAATTCCCTGGATGCGTAGTATTTAAAAAGTCTGTCTTCGGCTATTTTGTATTTAATTAAATAAAACAAAATCTTTAAAAGCCTGAGTGCGCATATGGAAACTATTACTAAAATAATTCCCAAAATTATTTTAGTAAGCATAGTGTTTAAATTTCTCTATAGCCTAGCATTTGTAAAAAAATAGTCAACAAAAAGCTCCTACTGTTTATAGACAAACAGTAGGAGCTAGCTTAGATACGGTCTAAGTAAAGAATGGTTAAATTCTTGGTCTGTTCAATACAAAAACTAGAATCAATTTGTTTAACAAATTCATCTAAAAAGTTAAAAATTCTTTCTTGCTCTGGTCTCTCCGGAATAGGCAAAATTGAAACTGAAAGCCGGTAAAAACCACCCTTTTTAGACGACTCTCTTTTTAAAACAATAACTTCACTTTTAGTTTTAATTTGTAAAAAATGATAAATCCTCGAGGACAGACTGTCGGCTTCATGACTTTTTAAAAAATATCTGTTTTTTTCTTCGTTAGACGCATCGTTTGCGGTAGTAGATTCTGTACTCATAGGCTGATGTTGAATTTATATAAATACTACTCTCTGTATAAATTTTGTCAAACAACAGCGTTTACAATACTTTATACGCTTGTTTGTATTTGATTATTGTATTGTAAGATTCTTCTATTTTTTCCTTGGATACTTCCCCGGAGTCAATCAGGTCTTTTAAGGTATTCTTTATTTCTAGATATTTGTTTTCGTTATACTGGGAAATATTGTTCGAAAAGATGAACATATTTAGTCCAGAATTAATACCTGATTTTAATACTTCTCTTAAACTGTATTTGTCCGAAATAGACAACATATCCATATCATCGCTGATTATTAGCACAGTATCGCAGCCCAATGACTTTAGGCTCTGAATGTGCTTAGTGGAAAGAGAAGCTTCCATGCTATCGACATTCCTGTCTATTACGTGTGACATCATGACAGCCGGATACATATCGTACCTACAAAAATTCCTAAAAGGTATCAGGTCTTTGGGTGAATGCAGACCTGTTATGTCAACGGTTTGTTTATGGGTATCAGGAACACTGTTACCTATGCCAGGATAATGTTTGTAAATCGGCAATATGTTATTAGCTGACAATGAGTCCGAAAACTGATTAGCTTTGCGAATAACTGTATACGGATCAAACCCGAAACAGCGACTGTGTTTAAGCATGACTGAATTCTTGTAACACAAATCCAACACCGGAGCTGCATTCATATTGAAACCAAATGATTTTATTATATTTGTACGCCAATTAAATATAGTCCGGGTACGAGTATCATTCATAGTGGACAAACTATACGCGGAACCAGTAGCCCCCATAAAAGCCGAATTCTTAAGACGGCTAACCATACCACCTTCTTCATCAACTAATACAAATGGTTTGGTTTTGGAATTTTGTTTAATATAAAGAACGAATGATTTCAAATCTTTCGGGTTTAGGATATTTCTATTATAAGACTTGGTCGGAGTATCGTAGTCGAACAATATAACCCCACCCAGATTCATGTTATTCAAAATAGCGCCCACATCCGAGTTATTCGCGGTACTACCCCGAAAGCCCATAATGATCATTTGTTCGGCTTTGTCGTATATACTGACTTCTGCTGATTTGGTATAACTAAAAAACCCAACCGTACTAAATAAAAAAATAAAAACAAATATAAAATACCTCATTTACCCAGTATAACACCTAATACAAAACCCCATAATCATTATGATTATGGGGTTTTGTATATAAAAATATTAAGCTTTTTTAAATGGCATACCTAGGAGTTCCAAGAAACGAGTTGCTTCTTCTTTACTCTTAGCTGTAGTACCGATTGTCAAAGCGAAACCGAAAACATCTTTCAATTCTTCGTCGTTTGTTTCTGGGAAAATTGTATGTTCTTTTATAGCCATAGTAGCATTACCCATACTATCAACTATTCTGCGTTCTATTCCACGAAAGTCTTTCGTACGAGGAATAGCTACATTGAACAGTTTGTCGAGGAATGAGTACATGTTATCACCTCTTAGTGTTACTAGTACTCCTACTGGGTCACCTTGGCGGATTTTGAAACTCGCAACAGATTTTTTAGCACCACGGAGTGAGCCTTTTTGACCAGTAATTTTTGCTAGACGATCCAGCACAAATTCATTGTGCTTGATATCTTTTTTCATTTTTGTACCAGTACCAACAGAAATTGATACTTTTGTAAGACGTGCACCCTGAAGAGGATTCTTGTATCCGAATTCATCCTTCATTGCTGTGTATGCACTTTTTACTTTATCTTTTACAGAATTCATAATTTGTATATTACTTCGGCGGTCTTGAATGTTTTAACAAAAATCAAGGCACCTACTATTAAACTTTTATATTTCTTGTCCGCTTTTTTTAGCAATACGAACTTTTTTGTCACCAACTACTTTGCTAC
Source organism: uncultured Candidatus Saccharibacteria bacterium (assembly GCA_964474375.1). Lineage (GTDB taxonomy): Bacteria > Patescibacteriota > Minisyncoccia > Phycocordibacterales > UBA9973 > 2-01-FULL-33-17. Next base: position 116,243 of record CAYYSG010000001.1, on the reverse strand, counting down.
CAGTGCGAGTACCTTTACCTGTTTTTGGATCAACAAGTTGTACATTTGAAGCATTGATACGGCCTTCACGTGAAATTATTTCACCTACAGCGCCACGAGTTTTAGGTTTGATATGCTTTTTACGCATTGCAACACCTTCTACTACAATAGTATTTGTTTTTGGGCTTGCAAGCAGGATTTTACCCTTTTTGCCTTTGTCTTTACCAGTTATAACTATAACTGTATCTCCTTTTTTTACGTGCATATTAGAGTACCTCTGGTGCGAGGGAAATTATTTTCTGATAACCGAGTTCAGCTAATTCACGAGGAATTGGACCGAACACACGACCTGCTTTTGGTTCTTGTTTACCTTTTTCAAGGATAACTACTGCATTGTCATCAAATCTGATGTATGAACCGTCACGACGACGAAATGCTTGAGTTTGACGAACTACTACTGCTTCACAAACATCCTTTTTCTTGATGGCTTTACGTGGTTCTGCGATTTTCACAGAGATAATAACTTTATCTCCGATACGAGCGTAGCGACGCTTGGATGAACCAAGCACCTTGAAAACTTTACCAACTTTACCGCCGGCGTTGTCTGTGATTTTTACGACTGTTTCTACTTGTATCATATGATTATTATTTTACCACTATAAAGTGTGTACTTTTGGAAATTGGACGAGTTTCTTCGATTACTACATTGTCCCCAATTTGTAATTGGCCTGTAGCATCATGAGCCTTGAATTTGCGAACAACTTTTTCAAACTTGTGATACTTTTCGTGTTTCTTGTATGAAGATACAGCGACCACTACAGTATTTTGCATTTTGTTTGAAGTTACTACGCCTTTCATTTGTTTTTGTTTGTTTGTTTTTTCCATATGCGTTTTATCCGAGCTGTGCTCTTAGAGCTGTTTTTGCGCGAGCAATTTGTTTCTTTGCGTCACGTACAGCTTTTGTATTCTTGTTTGTTACGCCTTGCAAACTGAATTTAATAGTACGAATGTCTTTTTCATTATCAGTAACCATCTTTTTCAAGTCTTCAACTGATGAAGTTTTAAAATCTATTTTCTTTTTCATATATTATTCAAGTTCACGACTAACAATACGAGTTTTTATCGGAAGCTTTGTGCCAGCTTTGCGAAGAGCTTCGCGAGCTTTGGCTTCCGGTACTCCGTCGACCTCGAAGATAATACGTCCTGGTAATACTTCGAATGAGTAGTGGTCAAGATCTCCTTTTCCTTTACCCATACCTACGTTTGCAGCTTTTTGAGTTACTGGTCTATCCGGGAAAATACGAATCCATACACGGCCAAGCTTGGTTAATTCACGTTGACATGCTTTACGAGCAGCTTCGATTTGGTTTGATGTAACGCGTGCATTAGTTGTAGCTTTTAGTCCGAATGAACCGAATGACAATTTGGAGCCACGAATGTCTACCTTGCCAACTAGATTCTTACGGCCTGTTTGCCATTTTCTGTGTTTTACTTTTTTTGGAGCTAACATATATTCAATCTTATTTTTTTACAGCTTCAGCTTTCTTTTCGAAAACTTCACCCTTGTAAATCCAGACCTTTATACCGATGTCTCCATAAGTCATATGAGCTTTTTCACGTGCGAAATCAACATCAGCACGGAAAGTTTGGAGAGGAATGCTTCCCTTTTTCATTTGCTCGGTACGGGCAATTTCTGCACCGCCAAGACGTCCTCCTAGGAATATACGTACACCTTTGACGCCACGAACTGCCATAACTTTTTCAATGGTTGACTTCATGATACGACGGAATGGCATACGGCGTTCGATTGCTTCAGCAATACTATAAGCCACAATTGCAGCATCTGCATCTGGGTTTGGAATTTCTTGAATATCGATACGGATTTCTTCTTTTGGAGTTATTCCTGTTCGTTTCATATACGTTAGTATGTTTTGGCGAAGCTTTGTAGCGCCTTCACCTGACCTACCGATGATCATACCTGGGCGAGATGTTTTGATGATAACACGCATGCCTTTTTGGCCACGTTCTATATCAACACCACCGATGTATGAACCACGTAATTTTTTAGCTAGGTAAGCACGAAGAAGAGCATCACCTTTTAGTAGGTCTTTATACTGCTTCTTGTCGGCGAACCAGCGACTTTTCCAGTCACGGAGCACAACTAGACGATGTGCATATGGATGAACTGTTTTAGACATAAATTATTTCTTTACAGCTTTTGCCTTTTTAGCAACTGCTTTTTTAGGTTTTATTTCGACCTCGCTAAGAGTCACAGTAATATGACTATTACGCTTGTTGATACGTGATGCAGAGCCTTGTGCTCGTGGCATTATACGTTTTAATACAACACCCTCGTTAACTTCGATATTACTAATCATCAAATTTTCAGTACTCATACCTTTGGACTCAGCATTAGCAACAGCACTTTTAACAAGTTTTTCAACTGGTAAAGATGCGCGCTTTGGTAAAAATTGTAACTGAATAAGAGCATCTGCAACTTTTTTACCTTTGATAAGGTCTGTTACTAGACGAACTTTTCTTGGACTTTGACGATAGTTAGATAGTTTTGCTTTCATATACTATTTCTTCTTAGGTGCCGCGGTGGTTTGAGCTTTGGCTGATTTAGCAGCGTCAATTTCAGCTTGTTTTTTCTTAGCTTCAATTTCTTTTTGCATCTTACCTCCGTGAACAACGAACTTGCGAGTTGGAGAGAATTCTCCAAGACGGTGACCGACCATATCTTCCGTCACAAGAACTTCTATGTGATGACGCCCATTGTGTACACCAAAGGCAAAACCTACCATTTCCGGTGCTATAACACATGCGCGTGACCACGTCTTAATAACCCCTGTTTCTAGAGGTTTTTTACCAGCTATCTTTTTTAAAAGACGCTCGTCAACGAATGGACCTTTTTTGAGTGATCTTGTCATAGTTTTCTTTATCTTATAAATTCCGATATTTCGGAAATACATAGAGAAAAACTGCCGATGTTGGCATGTTTCTCCTAAATGTTCGGGGGACCTTTTGCTTAGGGAAGCATATTATTTCCTTTGAACTGGCTTCATCCTAGCAGAAATAGGCTCTTATGTCAAACAAAAACACCCTGATAGAGTTGGGTGTTTTTTGTTAAAGATAATACTATTACCCTCTTTTCTTTCCGACCTTGCGGCGGGAAACAACAAGATGGTTTGAGTATTTCTTTGGTGTTCTCGTTTTGCGTCCACCAGTAACTTTACCATGGCGAGTCTTCGGACGACGTGTTCCACGTCCTTGGCGTCCTTCACCTCCTCCATATGGGTGGTCAACTGGGTTCATAACAGATCCACGAACTGTTGGGCGAATACCGCGCCAACGACTGCGTCCTGCTTTACCAAACTTAACAAGATGGTGTTCAGAATTCGAAACTTCACCAATTGTGGCAAAAGCTTGTTCATCTATTTTACGTATCTCACTAGATGGCATTTTAACAGAAGTATAACCTGCGTCATTCGCTACGATTTGCGCATACGCGCCAGCAGAGCGAACTAACTTAGCACCACCGCCAGCTTTGATTTCTATGTTGTATACAAATGTACCAACGGGAATTCTAGCTAAGATAGTACGGTTACCGGACACTATTGGAGCTTCTTTTGAAATTACAAATGAGTCGCCTGGCTTTGCTTCCTTGGGAACTATTATGTATCTCTTTTCACCGTCTTTATAAACAGCGACTCCGATAAATGCACTACGGTTTGGGTCATATTCTATTGTTGTTAGTTTTGCCGGAATATTGAACTTTTCTAAACGAAAATCAATATCACGGAAGAGTCTTTTATTACCGCCACCTTTGTGTTGTGTGGTAATACGACCCTGGTTGTTACGACCCATACTGCGTTTGAAACCATGAGTTAGGGCTTTGTTCTTTTTGTCGCCAGAAAGAACTTTGCGATAATCAATGGTTACTGTGTTACGACGTGATGGGGTCGTTGGTCTATATTTCTTCATCATACGGGATTAATTAAGCAAATGAAATGCTTTGACCTTTTGGTAGAGTAACAACTGCTTTTTTATAAGCCTTTTCTGTTCCGCGTGATCCGCGTTTTGTAACTACTTCGGGTTTAACATTTACCACTGTAACCTTAACTGGCGTAACGTCATATAACATAGCGATAGCCTTTGCGATTTCAGTTTTATTTGCATTTTTATGAACTATAAATGTATAAGCATTGCTCTTTTCATTTGCTCGTGCTGCCTTTTCGGTAACATGAGGCTTCTTGATAAGAACATTTGCTGATACTGAAAGGTTTAGCTTTTTAGCTTCTACCTTGTTTTCTGATTTCTTTTTTGTTGCCATAATTAACTATTTTTTTTAGTCTTTTTAGCCTCAAGAAATGCAAGTGATGCTTCTGGACCAACAAATAACAAGTATTTATGGTTGATAACATCGAGCACACTTAGATTCTGGAGCATGTCGACCGTAACTGATGGCAAATTAGCAAAAGATTTCTGGACAGTCTTGATGTTGGACGGCAATGCCACAATACCATAAGGTTTACGGCCAGTTGCTAGGCGCTCTGCGCTATTAGCTTTACCAACTTTTTTCAAGATTTCTAATGCATCTTTTGTTTTTGGAGTTTTTATATCTATAGATTCTACGAATATTACTTCGCCATCACGATATTTTTGAGAAAGTAATGATACTAGTGCACCACGACGCATAGATTTGGTTATAGTTTTACTATAATCCTTGTCAGAGCGTGGACCGTGAGCAATACCACCACCAACCCATATTGGGGATCGGCGTGAGCCGTGACGAGCACGACCTGTACCTTTTTGTTTCCAAGGTTTCTTACCAGTACCAGATACTTCAGCACGATTTTTAGTGTGTGCAGTACCAGCACGAGCATTCTGTGCCATAGATAGTACAACTTGGTGGACAAGGTCTGAATTCCATTTTGCACCAAAAATTGGTTCTGGTAATTTTAAGCTTCTTGAGACACTACCGTCTGTTGCAAATACTTTTGTTTCCATATTGTTTCTACTTACTTACAACTTCTAATAATGTGCCTCTGCGACCAGGTAATGCACCTTTGATCAAAATTATATTTGATTCACTATCCACAGCAAGAACTGTAAGATTCTTTGTGGTTATTCTGTCAGACCCCATTCGGCCTGCCATACGCATACCTTTAGGAACACGGTTGCGGAGTCCGCCACCGATAGAACCTGGTTCACGTTCAGAGTGTTTTTGTCCGTGAGAACGTGGTCCCCCATGGAAACCATGTCTTTTGACTACACCTTGAAAACCTTTACCTTTTGAAATACCTGATACCACCACTGTGTCACCTACTGCAAAAGTAGATGCATTGATTGTATCGCCTACATTCATAGCTGAAGTATCAGCATCGAATTCAGCAACGTTTTCAAACAAGCCTAGGTCTTTAAAGTGTCCTTTTTGTGGTTTTGCTACGTTCTTTGCTTTCTTTTGTCCGAAACCAACTTGAACCGCATCATAACCATCGCGATCTTTCGTCTTAATTTGGGTAACAGTAATTGGACCCGCGTCAACGATTGTCGCTGGATGGATAGTTCCGTCTTCAGTATAGAACTGAACCATTTCGCGTTTTTTTCCGAGAATAAATTTCATACGAGTTTCCTAATTACATCATTTTAACATCGATATCGACACCCGACGGTAGTGAAAGATTGGTCAGAGCTTCTATAGTCTTTTGGTTAGCACCAAGAATATCGATAACACGTTTGTGTATGCGCATTTCGAACTGTTCGCGAGCATTCTTGTAAACGAATGATGCACGGTTAACAGTGTATTTCTTGATTTCAGTCGGTAAAGGAATCGGTCCGACAACAGTAGCGTCGAAACGCTCAGCTGTATCGATGATTTGCTTTACAGACTGATCCAAAACTCGGTGTTCGTATGCACGAATGCGGATACGAAGACGGTTTTGACCAGAAGTTGACTCAGCTTTCTTTGTTTCTTTTATTTGTTTTGCTGTCATATTACAGGGGAAGGTTTGAGGTTATAGGTTATAGGTTATAGGGTTTTAAATCCTGCACCTGTAACCTATTTACCTGACACCTAATTAAGCGATGATTTTTGTTACAACACCCGCACCAACTGTACGTCCACCTTCACGAACCGCAAAGCGTGTTGATTCTTCAAGAGCAACTGGAGTAACTAGTTTTACAGTAAGTTTTACAGTATCACCAGGCATAACCATTTCTACTCCTGCTGGCAAAGCACAGTCCCCTGTTACGTCTGTTGTACGAACATAGAATTGTGGTTTGTATCCAGTAAAGAATGGAGTATGACGTCCACCTTCTTCCTTTTTCAAGATGTAAACTTCACATTCAAAGTTTGAGTGTGGAGTAACTGAACCAGTCTTTGCAAGAACTTGACCACGAGTAACGTCTTCTTTTTTGATACCACGGATTAGAATACCCGCGTTATCTCCTGCAATACCTTCTTTTAGGTTTTTGTTGAACATTTCGATACCAGTGATAGTAGTTTTAACTGTATCTTTAATACCAACGATTTCAACTTCTTCACCTACTTTTACAACACCACGTTCGATTTTACCTGTAACAACAGTTCCACGTCCTTCGATAGAAAAGATGTCTTCGATAGGCATTAGGAAAGGCTTTGTAACATCACGTTCTGGCATTGGAATGTATTCATCCAACGCTTTTGCAAGCTCAAGAACTTTTTGTGAATATGGACCAGAGTTATCAGCTTCTTCAAGAGCTTTAAGACCTGAACCACGAATAACTGGAGCATTAGCACCGTCAAACCCTTGTTTTGTAAGGAGTTCACGCAATTCTTCTTCAACTAGGTCTAGCATATCTGGATCATCCACCATGTCGCATTTGTTTAGGAAAACGATAATACGAGGCACGCCAACTTGTTTTGCAAGCAAAACGTGTTCGCGTGTTTGTGGCATAGCACCATCTGTTGCTGCAACTACTAGAACTGCACCATCCATTTGAGCCGCACCAGTAATCATGTTTTTGATGTAGTCCGCGTGACCAGGAGCATCAATGTGAGCGTAGTGACGAGTAGGAGTTTCGTACTCGTTGTGAGAAAGAGCAATAGTAATACCACGAGCTTTTTCTTCTGGAGCAGAGTCAATTTGGTCAACTGACTTCATTTTTGAACCATAGCCGTTACCTTCACGTCCTAGAACTGTAAGGATAGCTGCTGTTAATGTTGTTTTACCGTGGTCAACGTGTCCGATAGTACCTACGTTAACGTGTGGCTTTGAACGATCAAAATCTTGTGCCATATAGCTTTTTTGACTTTTATGGACTAATTTGTAGATTCATACATAGAGCGAGAACATTCGCTATGTATAGACCCAAATTAGTACCCTAAAAGGTTAAAATATACTTATAAATAATAATAAATTGGCCCTCTTTTTCGATTTTTGGGCAAAATAAAAAAGCCCCAAAGAGTGCCGTTACAAGAATCCTAGCACTAAATGGTAATGAATGTCAAGGAAAATCTAGCGAAACCCCCTTGATAAAGGGGGTTAAGTGGTTTTTAGACTTCAAATTTAGAACTAATGAATCCTTTCTTTACAGACAATGGGTTAGATTCGAATATTTTAGTATAACTACCCACCTTTTCAGACTTGGAAATAGCCACCTGATAATTACCTTTTTCAAGAAGTGCATAGAACATACCATCTTGGTTAGTAACGCGTTTGGTTACGACCACACCGGTTTCTGGGTTTTTGATTTCCACCATAGCGAATGGCAAAGGAGCATCCAGTCTGGATTCGATAACAATAGCATGTGAGCGTGAGAACATTGCTCGGATTTTCGGAATACGCAATACGTACATCAAAATACCCGCTACTATATAGAAAATAAGTGAGATTTTGTTACCGAGTACAGGCAAAGATATCATAAACAGTATTGATGCAATGAACCCAGCAATAAATATAAGATGGGCTATTTTTTGCCAGCGTGATTCCCTAATAGGGTTGAAAGACATCAGGTTTTGCTCTTTTTTAGCTACTTCGTTCCAGTCGATAGATTCTGCATCAATTGGGATATTTTTAGTAATCAAAGCTCCATCTTCCTCTACAACGAATTCTTGACCGAAATATAAATCCTCGTAAATATCGTCTGCTGTATGACCCTTTAAATAATTTGATGGAAATTTATAGTGAGTTTTACTAGCCTCAATACGGTATTTACCTTTTTTAACATTATCAAAACCATAACGTCCATTGATGTCAGTTAGAGATGATGAAACTTCTTCATTTGTAACAGCATCTATTAGTGTTACATAAGCTGGGTCGATGGGTTGTTTTGTCAAAGAGTCATACACAACACCCCAAGGCTTTTTCGCTATGCCGAAAAATAGTAGTAGAGATGACCAAATACGCGCTGGCAAAAACAAAAGTTCTGAAAAGGAAACTGCATTTACGAAAAAGAGCGCAGCCAGTGCGGCTATCATACCAGCAATTATTCCTCCGATAGGAATAGCCCCGGCTACAGCATCAGCAACGCCATCGATGAATTCTTGGCTGTTACTAGTTTTTAAAATATCGCGCAAGCCACCAGTCAGAATAACATTGGTTCTACCAAATGTACCTGATGATGTACCGGTACTACCACTAGAACTTGTTCCAGTAGTAGCACTACCTGTACCAGTAGCACCAAACCCAGTTGACCCAAAACCAGTACTACTACCCGCACCAGTTGATCCAAATCCAGTACCACCATTTTGTCCAGTGCCAGTTCCACCAGTGGTACCAAAACCTGTGGTTTGACCAGTAGTAGTCTGCCCTGTTGTTGTTTGACCAGTAGTAGTACCAGTCGTTGTTTGACCAGTAGTAGTTTGTCCGGTTGTAGTCTGACCTGTAGTAGTGCCTACAGTGTCTTGTCCAGTGGTAGTACCTGTTGTTGTACCAGTGGTATTTTCTGGGTCACCAGGACAACGTCCGTATAATCTATAGAAAATTAAAGAACAAGGAAACCCATCACCGTCTTCTTCTTCATCATCTTCACCAGTCGTAGTACCAGTAGTAGTACCTGTTGTTGTAGAGGTACCACCACCTCCTCCTCCGCCAGAAGAAGTACCAGAACTTGGTCGCCAGTCTGTTGTTAAACATGAGTCAGCTGATGAACAATCAAATTTTATATAACCAAAATTTTGAGACCAAGCATGTCCGCTAAATTCACCAGTACTTGTATTTATGGATACTCCCCATGCACCAGCACCACCCGAACAGCTTGATGTAGAGTTCGAACAACTAAAGGAAACCCAGCCGGTGTTAGCACCCCATGCGAAACCAGCCAAATTACCATTACCATCATTAGTGACTTTGAAATTACCATTGGTACCAGAGCAACCACTGTTTGTGTCTTCACAAGAGAGGACAATGTAACCAGTAGCTTCACCCCAAGCATACCCTCGGAGCCTATCAGAATGAACTTCGACGGCTTGAACTGTAGCTGTGTCATTAGGCCGAAAATCAATTTGTGTACCAGCATAAGGACCAGCTAAAACTTTGGCGTATTTGTCAGTACTATCAATAATACCAATAGTGGCAGCATAAACTAATGCTGCAAAACTGAAAAAAAATGCGAGTAAAGAAAAAAACTTCTTCATGTAACTCTAAGTATACACGGATAGGCAATGTTTAAACAAGCACGTTGTACAGATAAAAAACCACCGGTGAAATGTAACGCCAAAGCATAATAGCAATGATAAAGAAAAATATCATTAGTATGCCTTGTGGGTATTCCACAATAGCGCGGAACCGTGCAGACCCAAAGCTGGCTAGAATTTTAGAACCATCCAGTGGTGGCACAGGCAGTAAGTTAAATACAGCTAAAACAAGATTTACAATTATAACAAGTAGGAATAACTGCAACATTTGTTCAGGTAGATTAAGTCCGAAGATTCTTACCACAATAGCAAAAACAACAGCCACGCTAAGATTTGCTAATATTCCAGCAAAAGCCACCAGTCTGGTGCCCTTTTTTTCGTCGCGTAAATTCATAGGGTTATATGGTACGGGTTTAGCCCAGCCCACCATATATGGTGAACCTGTGACAAACAGTATCAATGGCAAAATAATAGACCCAAACATATCAATATGTTTTATAGGGTTTAGGGTCAGCCTGCCATGGTCGCGCGCTGTAGTGTCCCCATAGTAAAGAGCAGCATATCCATGGGCTATTTCGTGAATAACTATAGAAAAAATCAAAACAATCAGGTAAAAAAGCTTGTCGACTTGCGTATTCATATATTTCATGATACCATGCTCTGGTAACTTAAAACAAATATTATATGGCAAAAACCTGCGCAATAACTAAAAAAACTTCTCGTGTCGGCGGTGGATATTCCAACCGTGTTCGTGCGACCAAGTACCAACCGACTGGCTCACGCCGTCGTTACCCTAATCTTCAAAAAAAGAAGGTTTTTGTTCCTGAACTAGGTCAATCTGTTCGTATCGAAGTATCAACAAAAGGCCTACGCACTATAACTAAGAATGGTGCATTCGCTACTCTTAAAAAAGCTGGTTTAATCAAAGTTAAATAGCATAAAAAAATACACCCCCATAGGAATTCCTATGGGGTGTATTTTTATGAGTCAGAGAAGCATTGATGTTGCCAAATGCTGACCGGGACAGGTTCGGATTCTTTTAGTGTATTTATATCGGTTTCTTCGAGAATATACAGGATTTCAAAAGTCATTAAATTCTTCTCATGGATATTATGCGCATTCCATTCCCTGCACAAGTACTGCCCATAACCCAAACGATAGTTTGAAAAGTCTTTAAGCCAAAGGTTCATCAGGTATTTTTGCCATCTTTGATTTTGATATATCCATGCCATGTTTTGGGGTTTTAGATAACTAATGTTTGTACTACCGCTATATATATCAACACTACTACCGTCACGCAAAACACCCGGCATAACAAAGAAACCGTCTTCAGTTGTAGGATATGGCGCAAACATGTTCCATTTTTGATCAAGTCTAAAAATTAACAAAGATTTTTCAATAAATTTTGGCTTTTTATATCTAGAATAGCTCGGCAAAGAACTAATATTCCAAACAACGACAAAACCAAGCATTACAATAATAAATATATTTTTTATTCTTTTGTTTTGTTTTTTTATGGGCTTGTCCGGCATATCCACACTACAGGTCATTGGCCTATTGTGAGCTACCATTCTATATATATTTTCGCCTATATACATAATAGGAGTCAGTAAAAATACAGGTGCAAATATTCTATAAAAGAATGCTGACTGCATCAGGGCCACAAATGCACGGAATCCAGTATAACTAACGCCGTTATGGTCGCGTACTACCCATGAATGAGCTGAATGCATAGTGCTGTAGGCCTCAGGATCGCTACCACTGAAGATTATTTTAGTTTCTGGGTGTAGTAGCAACATCCCTGCAGTAACCTTGGATATACGGGAACAGAACGAGCAATCCCCATCGTAAAATATTGTCATACCTTTTTGACTCTTCGATGAAGCTATTTTACGTAATGGCATTATGATATGGTCCCAAAAATACCCTGGTAAAAGCCCAAGTGATATAGAAAACATAATCATCCCAAAAAGACCCAACCTGAAAGATAAATTGAATCCGATTATTAAAGTAGTTGTTAGTATTAGTCCGGCTAGTCTACCCATGTCGCGCTGAACAGGTGTAATAAACAATACAAAAACATAGCGTTCAATTATAAGTGTAGCTGTAGTTATAAAATACATTGCACTGTCTATAGAACGTAGCCACATTCCAAAGTTGGTAACAAATGATTCAAGATGCAGTGCCATAGCTACAGCTGTAGCATTTGTCACCCAAGGAGCACCGGTTTTTAAAAATCCAGACATTGTCCATATAATTAAAAACTGAATTACATACGCAATAGATGCTGGACTAAAATATTCTTTTTCTTTAGGGTATTTAGCTTCGCCAACTATAGTGTCGACGGACATGCGTTGGCCCAAAGGCAAAAACATCATAAAGAAAAGTATCACCCGTAGCGCTACATCCCCACCCTGCAAGACTATTGGGTTCCTAACATGTAGTGATATAAGTAAGAAAAATGAAGCAATAGTTGCAATGCGTGTTTTGTACCCAACTATCATCATGACCGCAAATACAGCAGTAACAAAAAAAATGATAGCCACAAACAATGGACTACCATTTAAAAAATAAATTGACCAAAATCCTGATTCGTTCCAGATAGATAGGAGCCCTGAACGTGGCAACACACCGGCATCGGCATAATGGGCTGTTAGGGATCTAGTTCTTTGGATAATGTCCGCCAGTAGAGTTAGACCAATGAACATTCGCATAATAGCGAGTGAGCGGTAGTCTAATGAGAATATTCTTTTAAAATAAGAAAGCATTAGACCATTATAGCATATGACTAGACACTAAATAAAAATGGCTACTATCAAGCAGCCATTTAAAAAGTTTTTATGATCAAATATTAATAGATGCTATTTTTATAGCTTCTGGGGTCATTTCAAGCTGCCATTCTTCCATTCTTGAAAGATTGGAATGAGCCCATTCTTTAGCATAGGTAGTACTAAAAAAATTAGGTAGTGATTGGAAAAATTTTCTAGTATGAGATTCGTAGCTATTAAGTAAATTTTCTTTACTTGTAGACCTGAGATTCTCACGCATAAACCCAACTAAAGCTCGCATTCGTTGATTAGCATCCTCAATTCCTATAATACCAAGATGGTCAACATCTCTGGCTAAATCTATGAGAGATTTAACATGTCTATTCTTAATATTATATTCAGCCATTAACCGATCAGCTGACTTATAAGGTACACAAGTAGAATCTATTATCAATCCCGCAATTGCTACTTTTGGTAAATTTAGACCTATGTCTTCTTTTGAATGCCTGCTAAATATCTTTAGGGCTTTGTCTACGTTTTCCCTATCACTTTTCTGCAATCCATTTAAATGACCAGCGTCATGACACGCCATAGCATGTACATATATGAGTTTTAGATAATCTGGTAAATTACTTGAATCTAGTATTTCCAAACCTTTATCTACAACCCATAGAGCATGGTTGAAATTGTGATAATAATTTTCTTGACCAACATAATACTGTTGATATTGTAAAGCTATTTGTTTCATTATTTTTTCTTTTATAAAAACATATTTTCACAAAAAAGTCAAAAACTTTGATCAATTACAGGAGGTTTTCTTTTTTATTCACCAAAACAAAAATCCCTTTTCAGGGATTTTTGTTTTTTTTGGGGGGGGCTACTGGGAATCGAACCCAGATTGAAGGTTCCACAAACCTCAGTGTTAACCGTTACACCATAACCCCCATACACGCTTTTGCGTATATGGAATATAACACAATTTATAATAAATTCAAATAATAGCTTAATTTAAAAATCCCCTTTCGGGGATTTTTTTATAGCCCTGTTGCGCAACTTGTGCCGGTTGGGCTTTTAGAAACCATCAGACTAGCACCAGTACTGTCTACGCAATACCCGCCGTCTTCCATTGGGATATAAACTAAATAATTAGTAGTACGGTTAGCTACAGTACTAGATGCATCCGTAGACAATGCACACTGAGGAACTCGGCCTGTAATACGGGACATGTCTTCGATAGATTTTTTAACATCCATATTACTAAACACTGTACCACTAACAGCACAAGACCCAAGCGACATATTAACGGAACCATATGAATTAAACTGTGTAAAATAATTTGCTGCTGATGATAACAAGCTAGATGCCGGTATTGCTAATTCGTTAGACACAGGATTCATTACGATTTGGTTACTAGTTTCAGCAGTAGCTACAACATTTTCTATTTCGGTGTTTGCTGTACGTTCAGACTGCATTGAGTTATTCATACTGTTATTAGAAGTATCCATATTAACAACTTGCATCCCTGGCCAAACCACGAACCACATATAAGCATTACCTAATATCAAAACTAAAAACAGCAAAAATGCGATTACTTTTAGGACTGGACTACCTGATTTTTTAACTACACTATTCATAGCCGGACCAGATGCTGATTCAAAGTTGCGAACCACATCGGTTTCAATAGTATTTTTGATTGGACTAGATGCTGGAATAGAACTCAACATAGGCGAAGTCGAAAGAGGGGTTTTAACTATATTGTTTAAAGATGCTTCGATTTTAGGTGAAGCTACTTCTGGCTGGGTCTGCAGTGTAGGCATAACAATATCGTTACTAGCTTCAGGAGCTTGTTGTTTAAGAGCTGGTTCTTTCGGAGTATTTTGGACTGGCATTTGAGCTGGTTCCCCATAAGCAAAAGCCGAAAGATTAGAAGGCTCTTTCTTTTCAGAATCTTTTTGTAAAACTGGCATAACAGGGTCCAGATTTATTTCGGTTTTATCAACTGGGATTTTAGGCTTCATTTCTTCCTCAATAGCAAAAGCCGGAGCTATTTTTACAGCAGCTGATTGCCCTGCTGGTTCCGCAAAAGAAAAAGCTTGGTTAATATCAGATTCTACCCAGCCAGCAGAAATAAGATTAGTACGGATTTTTGTTCTATCAGTACCACGTGCTAGTTGGTCTTTAATATATGTTACGACTTGCTGTGTTATCATTACAAACATTATAACAAAATAAAAAAGCAAAACATATAGCTAACACAAATAATGTGTGTATATGTTTTGCTTTTGTAAAAAATTAATAGTTAAGAGCAAGACCTAAAGATACCGCGTGGAACATTTCATCATTAACAAATGTTCCTTTGTATCCAATACGTCCCCAATTGTTAATCAAAATAATCCCGCCGTGTACATCACCATCAGCTGAACCTATAGTAAGAGCCAGATGATCAGCTACTACATAATTCAAGTCTAGATTATACATAAAAGTATTATATTTAGACCCAAACATTCCAACAGTGCTAGCAATAGCTAATTTTTCTTTGACTATCCTGCTATACCCTATCAAGAATCCCATGTTGTGATGACTTTTAGAAACAGGTAGGAACTGCTCGTAATTGGGTTTCATATATGAACCCGTACTAACTTCTATAGTACGAACGCTGGGGCCGACATAAAAGTATTCCCCGTCAGATATTTTCTTTAACCAGCACAATGCTAAACGATTCTCCACAAACGACTTCGTGGGTACTATGCCTACCATTTTATAATCAGGTCTGATAAAAGACCGGTTATAAACGTCAGCTGACAATAAAACTCCAAAATTCTTGTTATCGTTCAGTATTGTAGACGTATTCAAGGAAAAGTCGTTCCGCAAATTCTTAGCTGGAATAGTACTAAATGTGGGGGTTATGAAAGTTTCAGTCGGATAACCGAAATGACTGTAGATTGGCTTATAAATAGCCAGTGATTCATTCGGGTCAATAAAGACCAGAAGAATAATGAGTAGATTTTTAAGTTTCATGATTAATGTTATTTATAAACAAAATACGCCCTTAAACCCAATAAGTCAAATCAGTTGTAAAATAAGACTTAAAATGTATAATTGTTTTTATGCGCGGGTGGCGAAACTCATATAGAAACAGCACGCACTACCCAGGTAGTGAATGATTGATAAAATATGAATTTTAAGACAATGTAAAAATTATGCGCGGGTGGCGAAACTGGTAGACGCACTACCTTGAGGTGGTAGCTCTGGAAACGGATTGGAGGTTCAAGTCCTCTCCCGCGCACACAATATAAAAACCCCGACAATGTCGGGGTTTTTATTATTCTGAAACTTCAGCAGTTTCCAATTTTGGTCTTTTAAGACGTTTACGTACATCTTTAACTGCTTTTTCACGGATGTAGTATAGCTTACTCTTACGAGTACGAGTTTTCTTAACTACTTCGATAGAGTCAATCAATGGTGAGTATAGTGGAAAAATACGTTCTACTCCTACAGAGTTAGAAACTTTACGTACTGTAAAACTAGCACTTTGTGAAGTACCGTGTTTACGAGCTAGAACTAGGCCTTCAAAAGCTTGCAAACGTGTTTTGCCTTTTTCAACAATTTTAGTCCAGACACGAACAGTGTCACCTGAATCAAAATTAAGCTTTTTTCGAGACTCTAAATCTACTGGAGAGAGAGCAATATTTCCTGTGTTCATATGCTTGCTATAATAGCATATTTTTGACAATTCGCAAGCCCCGCTATACATAGCGGGGCTTTGGCGAAAAAATTATTGTGTTTTACCAGATACGGAGCCCGTCTTCCACCATGCGGAATATGTGCATATAGCTTTGTGGCAAATTAGCATTTGCTGGAGGCGTACCAGGGTCATACCTTGGAGCATCATTTAACGAGTCATCCCATTGATCAAGTATTAATGATTTTAAAGGATTCACATTGAATAGGCTTGATCCTGGGGTAAACAAATCATTAGTTGTGTTAGTTGATCGACCAGAATCTTTTATATAAGTACCAGCATAAAGCCATATTTTATCAATACGCGCATTTTTGTTTTGTCTTGGAACACGCAAATTTAGTAATTTGTATTTATCTTCAGTGAAGAATGTCCCGACTATTCCTTTAGAAATACCACTGCTGGTTGATTTAAATGTAGTTAGATCAGATTTGTATTTGTTTAGATTATTTGTTTCTGTTTGCAAATCCCCAACCAAGACTGATCTTAGATTCTTTTGGGCATCATTAGCACTAGAGCCAAGAGAATCAATAAAGGCTATTTGTGTATTTATGCGGGATATTTTCTGACCCGCTAAAACTATTTGCTGATTTAAACGTGCCTCTTCGTTACTAATTACAAACTGTACGCGAGGATCATAGGTTGCGATTCTTTTCAGAACTGTTTCAGTCAAATATGGATGCCATTCAGCACTAGAGTTTTTAGACTTGTTGGTATACTTTGGATCTTTGAGTTCAGCGTAACATTGTTCGGTATATTTATTTGTTTGGTTATATAAATCAAAATAGGATTTACGAGTTAGTCTTTCGTTTTCAACATCTACATCAGTATGTAAATTCGCAGCAATTCTGTAGAATCTTTGGGTTAGTTCTTTTAGTTCAGCTATTTCCGCATCAGTATACGGCAGTTGGAGCGGAGTACAATCAACTTGCGGAATCACAGTACCCCCACCTGTAGTAGTACCACCAGCAGTACTGGTTCCTCCTGTATTAGCGCCTCCGGTATTACCTCCTGCTGTACTGGAACCTGCACCAGTAGTACCAGTAGACCCAGAACCACCACTACCAATATTAGACCCAATAGGACGCAAAGATATAGAACCCGAACCCCCTACCGCACCAGTAGCGGTACCTGATCCACCACCGCCAGCAGTATCAGTTGGTATTGTTGTACCAGTATCCCCGCCGTCTGTTCCAGTATTAACTCCTGGTACTGTAGTATCGTCTAGTGGTTTGATTTTTCTTTCACCGAAGAAAGAAAAGAATCCTTGGTCACCAGTACCGTCAACTCTGGAACTACGGTTGGCTGAACTTGTGAAGTAAAAATATATACCAGCTATTGTAATAAGTCCAAGAACTATTATAAGAATTATTTTAGGAGTGAGTTTAAATTTTTTCATATATTATTCACAAATTAATCTAGATCCAGATTTTTTTACAGTACAACTATATTCGACTTTTTTAGCATTGGGGTTATAAGCAGTTAAGATTATTTTTTGACCAACAGCCGCAGACCCCACAATGCCAGAGATACTTGATGTCCCGTAAACTTGATTCTGACCATTCGCCAAAGGTGATTCTAGTAATAGAGACAAAGTGTCGGAATTTGTTTCAATACCAAATGATATAAAATACGTATTACCAGTACCCGGAATTCCACTAAAGTTCAAAATTTTTGCGCTTGGGTCACCGAATTTGAATCCATTTATTCCACTACCTGATACTCCACTAGTAGAAGCAGTTGAATACTGGTTACCCGCAGAATATCCGGTATTAGGATTATAATTAGTATTATTAGTTCCTGATGTAGTACCCATAGCCGTAGCTAATTTTACAGGGTCTGCAGTATAGGCACTACTGTTACCTATTGGTGGATAGCCAGTAGGGTCAGCAGTTACCAAATAATTACCAATACGTACAGTGTTAGGACACTGGTTAGCAGCTGGGCGACATTCTTTAGGTAGCTGGTCGCCTGTATAACGAGCAGCAGCATTGTCTTTTATTATTTTAACAGCATCATATATAGACTGCAGTTCCTTGATGCGTTCTTTTGTTTGTTTAATCTCTTGGTTATAACTATCTTGAATAGATAGTAGATTTTCACCATAAATAGACAAATCTTGAATAAAAGGGCGAGCAATTTTAGCTACCGGAATGTTATTGTCATCACTAAATTTGTCATACACGGCTTCTTTGTATTTAGTATAATCATCTTTTAAGTATTCAAGTTGGAGTGTTGCCCATTCAAAGCCTTCTCTTTCAAATGCATATGGTATTGCTTCCCTTAAAAGGCCTTCTGCATCTTCTAAGTTTCTAATTTGTTCTTCTGTTTTATTAGAGTCTCTTTTTTTAATAAGCTCAATTACCCCGGTAATAATACCAGCAACAGCTGCTGATATACCATAAGTGACGGCAGCAAAATATGTACCAGCTGCCATTACGGTTGTTTGTGTTGCTTTATAACCAAGATTACGAAGTTCTGCACTTTTCTTTATTTCTTCAATTTGCTTTTTGACTACTTCGTCATATGAAGATGTAGAGAAAGCATCAAATCCAATTCCATTTGTAGATATACCCTGTACAACATCAGCATATTTTTCGTCAGCTAGATCTTCCCAGTTAGTTGTTGGTCCTGGTACACAGAAATCAAGTTCCGCCATAGCCGGCATTAGTTTATAGAGTGGGCTTTGACGAGTATTGTTTGACCTTTCCAGTTCCAAAAGATAATTCTTTTCGTTAGTTAACACGCCTGGAATCATTTGACATCCGACTTGTTGGTCGAACAAATCAGTAGTAATGTCAAAATCATAAGTTGAAAAACTAGACTGCGAACGTCGATAAATAATTTCAATATCACGATTATTATTAGCATTAGCTCCGCCTACTTGGTTCAAAGTACTATTGTAACGCTGTATGAATGACTGTGGTCGAGTTTGACTAGCCCAAGAACCATAAGTTTTACTAGACAAAGCAGATAGTCCTTCGGCAGTTAGTTTATTAAAAGCTGAAGTAAAAATTAAATTTAAAGATTCATTGAATCTGTCCGCTAGTTCAAGCTGACGTACATCGGACGAAATAACAGCGTCTAGCCTTGATGCCAAAACTACACCCGGAGTAGTTACTTCAGACTTTTTACAATTTGGGTCGCTTGGGCCAGCTTTGACACCACGAGTTATAGTATAACCGCCGACTACTTTACCTTCTGAATTAAGAGTTACGGGAACGTATTCTTCAATACAACGCTTCATAGAAAGAAAGCCTCCACTTTGTTCAAGCTCACTTTTGGCTTGTTCTTTGGCAATGGTTTGGTTTTTAGTTAACTCTTCTTGAGATAAAATAGCAAAACCAATTGGGTTGTTTTGTGGAGCTTGAGTTAAAGCCAACCACCCCTGCCATCCCCCAACAGAGAATTCATTACGAAATGCATTCAAAAGCGAACCTTCTCCTGACCGGGTGGTACCATTAGCAAAAGCTGGGTCGGTTGCTTGGTTATAAGGCTGACCAGACAAGACCTGGTCAAGTGTAAACCGTGCACGATCACGAAAAGGTGCTGGCACATTTTGGTTAACTAAATTTGTATAAGTTGAACGCAGGAATGGATATTGTGCTCTGTTTACTGCATCCAATGAATCCACAAGTGGCCCAAATACTTGCTTCAAAGAAAGAGAATCAATGTCTTCGAAATATTTTTTTGTATCTTTTATAAAAAATGGGTCACCGAAATTACCTTCGTTGATTAAATTCACTGTACCTTCAGTAACACCGGCCAATAAAGTCTTAGTCATGGAGTACGCTATACTGTCCATACATTCTTCACGAACTTTGACCTCGTCTAGAGTTTTGTTAGTTTTTTGAGCTTCAGTGTTAACTTTATTTAGTTCACTTAATACTTCTTTCTGGTCTTTGGTTATTTGATCAAGCTTATCTATAGCAATTTTGTCTTCTACTGGAACATTTTCTGCGCTACTAGATTGTGTTTGTTTCATTTTGTCAGCCAGTCCACTATTCTTGTCCTGTTGCTCCTCACAAGCCTGCTGGGCTTCTGGAGAAACGTAACCACCATAGCGCCCATCATCACCCATAGCTGAACCATAACCCCATTTGTCTTCATTTAGAACTTCACACAAATCAAATTGACCCGAGCGAACAGAGTTACCAATAGTTGCCGAAGTAGTAGCCGAGCTACCACTACCAAAAACACGTTTGATTTTACGAGTAAAACTAGGTACGACTTGTAAACATGAGCGGAGTGCCGACCCAATAGCTGGGTTGTTTATAACATCAAGATTCCCCCACTGAGAAATACCATCATATGAACTAAATGCTTGGTTAAATGATTGAGAATTACTAGCGTTAGTTTGAGCTAGTGCTGGACGAAATAACCCAAGTAGTAAAACAGGTTCTAATACAAGAGCAAACAGTAGAACTTTTGATATTGTTTTATAGCGATTCTTTTTTAAGAAATACATATATATAGTATCTTACAGATTAAGACCAGCCGCAAGCTCGTCGAGCGATGCATTCATAATAATAAAATGTGTGTTATACATTGCGATGCCTTGAAGAGCTACCATTGGGTCGGTGTTGATCATTTGAACCATTAGTAACGAGCGACCAACATATTCGGAACTATTAACCAGAGCTTTGTGCGCTTGGAGTAAATTTTCAGGTACGGGGATTTTAAGTAAAGCTCCAGAAAATGATTTGTAAGTACTGGATATATTGTCGAGCGGGCTTAGTAGTGACGGGTCGCTACCGCGAATACTTTCGGAAAGAAATTCCATTTCGTAGCCAAGCATTGGTAAAGTAGAGAGTTTATTTATGGCTAGTTCTGAGAGTCTTTGGTATTCTTTGCGGGTAACTTCGGTGTCGCGAACAACTATAAAATCACTACGCGGGTAAATTTCCGGTTGGTCGTTACTGATTAATTTGCCACCAATAGCAGAAGCTACGTTGTTTACGGCTTCGTCATTTAGTGCCCCTGATACGCTAAGAGATGTAACTAGACTCAAAAATTCACGAGTAAAATCATTGGTCTCACCAACAGAAGCGCTAGCTAAATATTCACTACTTGAATCCTTTAGTGAATTTCTTTTTTCTGTAACGAGGTTTTTGTTATTGGCACCATCAGCTAGTGGGTCAAGACCATAGAGTCTTTCTTCCCAGTCATAGATGCCGTTATTATTAGAATCTTTTGTTTGGAGCTCGCCTACAGTTAATGTGTCGGCTTGGTCACGAAGTTCCGCTGGCAACTGGCGAATTTGTTTGCGAACTTTGTATGAATCAATACCTCGGCCGATTAGTTTAACTACTGCATAAATAGCTAAAACAGACAAAACTATTAGAGTTATGGCTAATAGTCTTTTTTGGAATTCTTTACTTGGAAGATAGCTATTTAAATACATATTAATTATCTTGAAACTCCATAAGGCGATACAACATTTACACTAACTGGTGTAGGGTTTTCACCATCGGTATAACAAACTGATTCATTTGTAGTTTTAGAAATACCTAATATTTTTTTACCAGCAGAAACACGCCCACTAGTTGAAACCCAAAAATATCCTGGTCGTAAAGAAGTTGTGAATATGGTACCAGAACCACAAGTAATACCCGATACAGTACCAATAGTTCCACCAGCTGGTTTAAAATAAGACCTGTAATTTGTAGCAGCAATAGCTGTACTAGTAACAGTAAGTAATCCAAGAAGAACCCAAAATAAAAAAGCATTTTTTATCATGTTTTTATTATACCACCTTCTTCCAGATGCCGATATGGATATCTTCTGCTCTAGTGTTGATATCTAAATTATTTGTAGTAAAAACTTTTTTAACTCGGTCCTGCAAATCTGTGGGTAAAGATTTTATGTTTGAAAGCATCAATTTTCTTTTATGAGCAAAACTAGCATGTAGTATGTCGAAAAATTCTTTTTCTTTTAGAACTGAACCAAAATGCTGAATATCTTTTATACACAAAATAGCACTATCGACGTTTGGCGCTGGAACAAATGCCCCACGTGGAACAATAGACACTATTTGGGGCGTACCATACATTTTAACCGCAATAGACAGTATGGATTCTTTACCATCTCGAGCAATTATACGTTCGGCGACTTCCTTTTGGACCAAAAGCACCATTAAGACAGGGTTATTCGGCACAGTATGGAACCTTTCGATGATTTCACCTGTTATATAGTATGGAATATTGGCTATTAATTTATAGGATTTGCCTAACAATTTGGCTAAATTAGCTGACATTGCATCTTTCCCTACTAAATCCAGCACATCCCCATGTATTAAAATAAGGCTTTTTTGGCTAATTTCATCTTTAAAAGTATTATTTAGCTCTATTATTAGCCTGTCATCCTTCTCTATGGCTATAACACGGGCGCCTTTGTCCAAAAGAGCACGAGTAAGAACCCCTTCTCCGGGGCCTATCTCTAACACGGTGTCACTTTTCCCTACACGGCCAGCTTCTACGATTTCTCTAATAGCTTTGTCGCTACGCAAGAAATTCTGCCCTAATGACTTTTTGGCTTTTACCATACTAATCTAAATATACCACACGCTCGCGGCCAGAGCTCCATGACTGAACTATTTCTTTACTATCGTCCGGTATGTCGTACAAGAATTCAGATGGCGCTTCGACTCTTTTTTGTCCAAAGATAGTTCGCAGTTGTGCATAGGATGTATACAGCTTTCTTTTAGCGCGAGTTATGGCTACATACATTAGACGACGCTCCTCTTCTTGCTCAAGAGCACTGGTGCTATTTTCCGAAACATGCGGAAACAGAAATTGTTCGAGCCCTGTTATAAACACAGTATCCCATTCAAGACCTTTGGCGCTGTGTACTGTCATTAGCATTACACCGTCTTGTTTGCCTTGATTAACAACATCACTATCATATAGCGCAGCGTGTTCCAGAAACAGCATCATGCCGTCGGCTCCGTATTGGTCATAGTTACTAGCGAGTGATGCTAGTTCTTTTATGTTTTCGATTCTTTCCATACCACTGGGTCCTTCTTCTTTTAATTCTTTTTCCAATCCTGATTCGTGAATGGTGTATATCAATGCTTCACTAGGGGTCTTACCATCGATGACTAAACTAATTCTATCGAGCAAATTATAAAAATTATTTAGTGAAGCGCTGGCTTTAGCAGTAAGAGAAGAAACATCACCAGACAAAACTTTGGCTAAACTGGTTTTACCTATACCACGCGGCACGCACGTAATAGCACGCGTAATGTCTGGAATAGAATTACGGTTCATACTACAACGAATAAAAGACAATACATCTTTGACTTCACGCCTGTCGAAAAACCGTGTGCCCAGCATAGTGTAAGGAATACCACTATTTAAAAATGCCTCTTCCAGAACCCGTGACTGGAAATTAGCCCTATATAATATAGATATTTCGGTAGGCTTAACACCACTGTTTATTGCATCACGGACTTTATTAACTATGGTTTTGGCTTCATCGTATTCGTCGACACATTCCAGTACAGTTATAACTTCACCGTCACCTTTTTGTGTATATAGATTTTTCGGAACACGGTTTTTGTTCTTCTTCACTACAAAGTTTGCAGCATCAAGAATAATTTTGCTTGAACGATAATTTTCCTCGAGCATGACTACGTGCACAGGAGCAAACTTTTTTTCGAACTGCATGATGTGTTCGATCTTCGAACCACGCCAAGAATATATAGTTTGGTCGGCATCACCCACAACACAAATATTTTTATGCTGACCCAAGATTAGTTCTATCATTTCAACTTGCAGGTCATTTACGTCCTGATACTCATCCACATGCACATAAGAAAAACGCTGATGATACATACTGCGGACTTCGTTGTTTTTTTTCAAAAGCTCGATAGGCATAGTTAATAAATCATCAAAGTCCACACCGCCGCCTTGTACCTTTTTTTCGTTGTACAGGCGCCAAACTTGTTTAACTAAGAAACCTTTTTGTCCGTGTGCTGATGGTTCATAAGTATCACAGGTTACTCCGTCTTGTCTTTCGCGGGAAATAACAGACCGGAAGAATTTAGGGTCGTATTCTTTCGGTGATATGTCCAGTGTACGCAAACATTCTTTATATAGTACTAATGTGTCGTCTTCATCCATGATGGCAAACCCGCGCTTGAGCCCGAGTAAATGCCCATGTTCGCGAAGCATAAATACACCCAGCGCGTGAAAAGTCATAACAACTGGTGATGTATTTAACCGCATAGAACCCAGCAGTGTATGCACGCGTTCGCGCATTTCTTTAGCTGCTTTGTTGGTAAAAGTCACAGCCAATATGTTTTCGGGTTTTACTCCGCCTTCTATTATATGGGCGATTCGAGCAGTAATGGTCTTAGTCTTGCCGGCACCAGCACCAGCTATTATCAAAAGAGGTCCATTTATATAAGTTGCGGCCTCTTTTTGGGCTGGTGAAAGTGTTTCAAGGAAATGCATAGAGCTATTTTAGCACAAAACCCCATTTTGCCCTTGTTGATACCTTAAAACCCTTATTTTATAAGGTTTTATGGACTTAATGCCCTAAAAATGCTTGTAAAACAAGCACTAAATAGCCTAAATAAGGCTTGTTTTACCCCCTTGACTTTTAGCCCATAATATGCTATTATATACTTAATAAGATCTACAACAAATGAAAAAATATATAAAAGGGATTTTGGCCACACTTGCCATTATTCTTGTTGCATTCTCCGCGAATGCTAAAGGTGTAAAAGGTGAACCTATCACTAACAAGGGTTATGACTACGTTGTAAACCCAGAAAATGCAAATGTTACCCTGTATCCAGGAATGACATGTGGAGAATGGACTAAAGTCTTACGTAGATTCTGTAAAAGCAGTTTTGGTCTGACATTAGAAGAGGTACGTAATGGTTCAACGGTTGCTGACAAAGCTACTGGCTCGAACTTTTATAATACACATCTTCTTAACGGCAAGGCTGGATCTTTTGGACCGGTTAAAGTAATCAACAAGAACGTATTTGTGTACAATAGCCAACCTTGGCTAGTAATGCAATGCGCTCAGATGATCTCAACCGATCAAGGGCTAATCAACAATGCCATCAACGGCAATGCTGACCTGACCCCGGAAAAAGAAAAAGTCACTACACCTAACGACGAATGCAAAGATTGTAAAAAATCTAGCAATTGCGACCAGTCTTGCGATATCGATAGTCTTTATAGAAAAGATTACGAAAGGCTCAAAAAGTCAGTAGATGACATGAGAGAAATTAAGAAGAAGCTACGCCAGGATGATCTAGATGCAATAGATAATGCTAAAATAGCTGCTGAAAAGATGGGTTATCAAAAACCTGATCAAGACAGCAACTACCATATGCTTATCTTACTTGTATGCTTGATCATACTTGCAATAGTGCTTTTAAACTTTTTTATTTTAAATCGTTCAAAAAATAGAACCCAGCCACCAGCACAAAATCAAGACTCTTAAAAACTTATTTTATAAAAAGCCCTTCGTAATGAAGGGCTTTTTTCGTGCTATTTATTTTAAATTTAGTTACCAGTAGCGTTAGCTTGCAAACGCAAGACTTCTTCGCGGAGCATGTCGTAGAATGACGGTACACGGTTTTCCAAATATTGGAATACTTTAGAAGGTTCCGCTTGGTCGCCCATTGTTTTGTCGAACTCGGCGACTTCGTCGTCGGTCATTTTGTCCAGTGCACGCATGACAGTACGTTGTATTGCAATGTCAGCTAGCTCTTCTATGATTTTAGACTTTTCTTCATCGGCCATGTCAGCAAAGGCAAATGAATTTGTTATAAGATCTTTTAATGTTTGCATACTTATATTTTAGCTTGTTAATTTTTAATGCGCAATCTATCTTGAGCCAGCGACTAGTTTTGTTCGAGCTTCGGCTGCGGCTAATCTTTGAGTAAATGATTCGACTGTTTCGTTTGTATCAGGATTCAAACCATACTGCTGTGATTTGTTTATAAGAACACCTAAGAATTCAGATTCTTTATTGGAAAGCTTGGACCCACCATATACATCGTCACCTGATGGAGTTTTACTGTCGTTAACGAGGTCTAAGACTTTATCGTTTTTTAAATTAGCCCAGGCTTTTGTTTCAATACCCTTCTTGTGTATACCCAACATTCTTTGCAAACTAGAATCTTCGTCACCTCTACCAAATGTATCATCAACCCAATTGTTAGCTATTTCCGTTGTGTTTTGTTTGATAGCTATTTCACGAGCTTGCAATACTTCAGGGTCAACAGCTGGATTGTTAGTGGACTGACCTGGCATATTGTTATAAGCATTGTCAGCACTAGCGCGAGCTGCATTTAGTTTAGCTGTTTCAAGTTTTATTAATTCTTGCTGAGCTGTATCATAATTATTCTTTAGAGCATGGTATTCCCTATACATTGGACTATTCTTGATATCATGCGGACCCCCTGCAATTTTGTTATAACCACTATATTGTTCAGTGTAGAAATAGTTACCAGCCTTGTCATAATATTCGGTAGTTGGGTCTTCAGCTGTACCTGGCATATAAGTCATTTTACCTTTGGATTCAAAACCGTATTTATTTGTATAATAATCGTGTTCGTTGCCAGGATTCTTTATAGATTTATAAAAACTAGCATCATCTAGTCCAGTTGGTGCAGGAGCTGGAACAGTTTCTGTACTATTCCCAGCATCGCTCACACCATTAGAAGATTCAGTTTGACCACCTGACAAATCAGATTCTGTTACGGGTGTTATAGGGTCGCCTTGAGTGTATTCTTCGGGACCTAGTAATGAGTCTGGTGGCAATTCACCATTACCATTACCTGCACCAGTATCAATACCGGACGGCTTCGGTACTGTAGTGTCGATTAAATTCACACCACCAAATTTACCACTGGCCTGGTCAGCAAAGTCAGTTATTTTTATTTCCTGACCATTTGGGGTTTTTATATAATAGTACAAGTCACCACCACCATCTGGAGTTCGGAAACCAATAGTTGAACCAGCTGGGACAGATGCACTATCTACTTCGGGATTACCTACACCGGATAACTTCCAAAAGCCATGATCTTTTGCTACTTCAGCAAAGTCAGCGTAAGATTTTGCACCCATTATTTCTTCTACAAATGGGTCCATATTGCCTTCACTGATCATTTTTTGAGCCATGGCTTCACGGTCAAGACCAGCAAAACGTGGGTCAGATTCATACTGGTCCAGCATCTTTTCTTTCAAATTCATGAAAGTCTGAATAGAACCTTTGGAGCTAGCATCCACTGACACACCACGCAGTTCCAAATCTTCTACACCTGGTTCTGGCGTTACTATTGGTGCTACTTCCGGTTTTGGAGTACCTTGGTCAGGAGTAGTGTCAGTTATAGAATCTGCTCCAGGCATAACATGTGATAAACCATAAGCAGTAAGCCCACCAGTAGCTAGTCTCACCCATAATTCCCCTCGACGGATTTTACCTTGGCGGTTCATGTAATTATCAACTGTTTTTTTATGGTCATTGCGGATTTGGTTCATCATATCAGAGCTGACTTCTGGTTTGACATCGATAGCAAAACTAGTCATCATTTCTTTTGTAAATTTTTCCCTGTCTAGTTTTATTTCCTTATCACGATCGCTCACAAGGTTTTCAAGTTCACCTTCTTTGTTTAGTTTTCCACCTCGTACTCTTGCATAAAGCATAGCAGCTGACTCACCAGCAACACCCCCACAAACTCCTCTTAACAATCTATAACCTACCATAGATGGAGTTATCGAGGTAAGAGCAGCGGAAGCAGTAGCTACGCCAGTTAAAGACAAAGCTCCAGCAATAACTGCGCTACCAGCAATAGATATAGGAACACCCA
The DNA here is from genome assembly GCA_964474375.1 of uncultured Candidatus Saccharibacteria bacterium. Classification (GTDB taxonomy): domain Bacteria; phylum Patescibacteriota; class Minisyncoccia; order Phycocordibacterales; family UBA9973; genus 2-01-FULL-33-17. Next base: position 88,302 of record CAYYSG010000001.1, on the reverse strand, counting down.
ACATTATAGCCATACTAGCTCTATGTAAAAGTTTTCTATGTACAGGATTTTCAACGTTTTTAAATATTCCTCCTTTACTGTTCCATTCACCCCATCTACGCATTGCGCTACCACGGACAGTGCCTTCTAGTACATGCTTCATGTCGTCAAGTTTTTTGTGTTCGTCTTCTACGAATTCTTTATTGACCTTACCAATGAATGATTCTAGAGAATATTTATCAGCTACTCCAAGGTTTTTAAAATCTTGCCCTAGAGTTTTGCGTACAGTATGTTCTTCTTCCACCAAAGTATTCATTAAATTACGGCGGACTTTGTCGTATTCTATTTGAGTATTATCCATCGCACTTTTGGCAGCAGCTGTTTTGTCGCCTTCTTTCATAGCGCTCCATTTAGCACCAAACATACCGCCAATAACCCCTACGACTTTAGCCATTGGGAATTTACGTACAAAAGATGATTGGAATTCTTGTGAAGCTTTGGCTAAATTAGCACGCTGGACTTCCAAATCAGCAAACAATTTACCTGATGGGCCAACTGCGTTTAGTGCATTCTCTGTTTCTTTTATTTCTTTATTGTACTGTTCTAGTAAAGTATTTTCCGCTGGATCCAAAGTACCTGGCGCTTTAGTATTTTTATCAACTAGTTCTTTATATTTGTCACTATTTAATGTACGCGCCAACCTGTCCGCTAATGGCTTGTAAGCAGTGCGAGCTTTTTCAGAGTCACGAACATGAGCTTTTATATAAATCTCATAATTTTGCATGTCAGTAAAATTATTAGCAGCTTTTGCATCTTCGTAAGATTTTTTTAGATTCTCAAGAATTATCGGATCTAATTCTGCTTTGTGTTCATTGTACAAAGCAGTTTGCACATCGTTCAAATTACGACCATTAGACTTTTCATCAATGATTTTATCCTTCTTGGCTTTTAAGTCAGCCTCTTTTAGTTCTACAACCTTGGCGTCTATTAAATCCTTGTTAGCATCATAAATTTTTTTCTGTTCTGGTAGAAGAACGATATTGGGTGTAGCAAAAAGAAGACTAGCTATTCTGTCATATTCAGCACGCTCGCCGGTAATATTAGTTTTTTCTTTATCAATCAAAACACGCTCTGATGGTATACGGGTTCGCATTTCTTGTTCTGGAGTTAAATCAACAGGTGGTGGGCCAACATGGTCTAGTTCAGCAATAGCAATTTCACGTCTGACCTTTACAGCTTCTTTGTTGTTCTTTAGTTTTTCCCCTGCTAAATCCAAAATTTCCTTTTCGTGTTTACGAAAATCTGCTTCTTCTGCTGGATCAAGAGTGGTTTCAGATGCTATTTTTTCGGCTAGAGTATTTATAAGATTTTGCTTGGCTTCTTCACCTAAATCCCCAAATTCTTCAGCTTGAGAATCTATAGTGCCTTTATACTTTTTATAGAATTCTTTGTCATCTCGAAGAAACTTAGTAGCTTTTTCACCTTTAGCTAATCTTTTAGCAATACTGTCTATTTTGTTTTTTAGATTATCTACCTTGTTTCTATTAGCAACACCAGAGACAAACTTATTCTCAGAGCCAGATAATTTTTTGCCTTCTATTTCAGCAATAGCAATGTTACTAGCTATTTCATCCGGGTCTTCCAGATTATCTAAATGTTTTTTAAGCTCTTTTTTGTATAAAATAGGGTGCTTTATTTTTAAATTCTCTTCATCTGAAGATAGAGTTATGCCATTGGCTTCTTTTTCAGCTATATCTGAAATCAAGGTTTTGTCGTCTACTTTTTCCTTTTTCTTATTTTCTATTTTAGCTTCTTTCTTTTTTTCTTTTATTTTTATTTTAGAAAGTTCTTTAGCCTTTTCTATCTCAGCTTTGTTTTTAGCATCTATTTCATTCATCCTAGCTTTTGATTCAGCTTCTATAGTTTCAGGAAGTTTTCCCCCTCTTCTTGGATTTGAGTTATCTGGGTTTCTATTTGTCATTGATTCTTCTTTTCTACTTATAATTTCTTTTGTATAATCTTTGTTTTCTATAAACTTTTTTTCTTTCTTAAGAGATTCTACTTCTTTAAGTAATTCTTGTTTTTCTTCTAGTTTCCTTTCTCTGCTATATTTACCGTATATTTTTTTTAAAGTAGTGTTAATACTGTTTATTTCAATTTGTTTTACAATATTTGCTAAGATCTTAGTAATTCCAGATTTGTCTGACTCTTCTATTTTATCATAATCTATATCTTTATAGAACAATTTTAGATGATTATACAGATCTTGCATCTTTCCTGTATACCAGAGATCATTGGTTTGCTGATGCTTATCATTCAAAAACTCGTATTTTTCTATAATGTCATCTAGGTAACTAAGATTTTCCTCAATAAAATCTTGCGCCTTTCCAAACTCTTCCTCAATTTCATTTAGCTCACTGCCAGTTTTTAATTCCGGGCTTTTCATATACCCCAAATTATACAACAATTAGGTCTTTTAAGTCAAAAAACACGTAAAATAAGGCTTTTTAGCGAAAATAAATCCCATTTCCACATGGAACACTATACGAGCCTTGACTGCTGACCCATAAAGAGGCACCATTATATATGTAAGGGAACCTTGCCGAAAAAACTCTGTTACTCCGTCCCCTTATAACTATGGAATTAAATATAAACAAGCAGGATGCTCCCGCGGGTTCCCCGCAAAGCTCCGAATATAAGAAACCAGCTTACATTGCATCTATTTTAACATCTTGGATGCTAATTTTATCTGTTACCCTGACTCCAGTTAGTGCAAATGCTGGTATTTTGTCGCAAATTGCTGACTTTTTCAGTGGTGATGCCAAAGCCGAATCACTAGACAATGGCCAAAATAGCCAAACAACTCCGGTTCTTGAGGCTAAACTAAGTATCGTACCTGGTGAAAAAACAGTAGAAAGTACAGTAGTAATGAACGAAGGCGATGTATTAATGCCCGAAGTCGGAGTACTAGGTAGCGCCCTAGACGCAGAAGACTATCCTGAAGAAGACGAAATTAATGTATACATTACCAAAAAGGGTGACACTTTGAGCAAAATTGCCCAAATGTACAAAGTAACAGTCAACACTATCGTATGGGCTAACGATGGACTCGACCCGAAAAAGGCTTTAAAAGAAGGGACTTCTCTACTTATCATGCCTATATCTGGAGTCAACCATACAATAGCAAGGGGTGATACACTAGCCAAAATAGCTAAAAAATACGGAGCTGACGCTACAGAAATAGCTCGTTTCAATGGTGTAACTGATGAGACTCTAGCTGTTGGCGAAGAGCTAATGGTACCAAACGGTGAAATAGCTGCTCCAAAACCAAAAGTCACTACTATCGCTAAAAAAACAACCAGTGTTGTAAACAGCGTACTTAATATAGTATCCGGAAATGGCAAAGGAACATCACCTTATATATCAGGCTATGACGGACCTTCACAAGGCGGGTACTATAGAAAGCCAGTATACTGTGTTATTACCCAAGGCCTGCACGGTAAGAACGGTATCGACCTAGGTTGTAAAACCGGAACTACAGTTGTGGCAGCAGCCGAAGGTACAGTCATTGCAGCTCGCAGCGGATGGAACGGAGGCTATGGTAACATGATCATTATTTCCCACCCGAACGGTACCCAAACACTGTACGGACACCTATCACGAATCAGCGTATCCAATGGGCAAAGCGTAAACGATGGCCAAACTATCGGAGCCACTGGTAACTCAGGACAATCCACTGGCCCACACATACACTTTGAAGTTCGTGGAGCTAGAAACTGTTTCGTAGATAACTCTTGTAGATAAATAAAAGCCGGCTAACACCGGCTTTTATTCTAATACCCCACCTAATTTATTTTTGATTCCTTGGTCTATATTGCAGGGCTTCCAATATATGGCGTTCGTCTATACTATCCGAATCATCAATATCGGCTATAGTTCGTGCTAGTTTGATAGTACGATGGTATGCCCGTGGCGAAAGTTCTAACTTTGTAGCCGAAGCATTTAGTAATTCCCGAACACTAGCGGAAAGAGGCGCGAGTACGTCTAAATCCTTTACAGTCATTTCGGCATTACACAAATACGGCGCTCCTATGTGCCTCATTCTTAATATAGCTTTGTTTTTAGCTTTTAATATCTTTTGTCTTAGTTTGGGGTTCTCTGGTTCAGTTATTCTGTTATCTGAAAGTTTGTCATAGTCGACTGATTCAACCGGTACCCACATGTCGATGCGGTCAATTATCGGACCGGAAAGTTTTCTTTGGTACCGCGCTAGATCAACAGGACTACAAGTGCAGTTCTTAACACGGGTACCATAGTAGCCACATGGGCACGGATTCATAGCAGCAATCAAAATAAAATTCGAAGGAAAAGTAGCACTGCCTTTGGCACGCGCCACAGTCACTATCGAATCTTCCAGCGGCTGACGAAGTGACTCGATGACTTTTTTATCGAACTCAGGAAACTCATCCAGGAACAACACACCACGATGCGCCAAAGTAACTTCACCTGGGCGGACATTGGCACCGCCGCCAATTATCGAAACATAGCTAGCAGTATGATGCGGACAGCGAAATGGTGGACGAGTTATTAATTTACCAGCAGTAGCAAGTGTCGCCGAATGAATACCCGTGACTTCTAAGACATGTTCTTTCTCTAAATTCGGAAGTAGCGCTGTGAATGCCCGCGCCAGCATAGTCTTACCAGTACCCGGAGGCCCATACATAGCAATATTATGCCCACCGGCAGCCGCAATCAATAGCCCACGTTTTGCGGATTCTTGACCACGCACAAAAGAAAAATCATTATTAACTGGTTCATCTTCATAGTCTATTTGTGTTTCTTCTGCTGGATTTATTTTTATATGCATTCCACTACCAGATTTGGCTAATTTTAAATCTAAATGTGAAACTAATTCTTTTAAATTAGAAAAACCATAAACATCAATACCTGGAACCAGTGCTGCTTCTTTTACATTATGAATGGGTACATAAATTTCAGAAATACCCGAACGACGAACCGCTTCGGCGATAGGTAATATTCCGACAACTGGTTTCACTGTTCCGTCCAGCGCCAGTTCGCCAACGAATACCCGTGGAACATTGTCCATGGTTATTTCACCACCAGAGGCAAGATACGAAAGAGCAATAGCTACATCAAAATACGATCCTTCTTTCCTAATGTTTGCTGGCGACAATGAAACAACGGTTTTTTGATTCTGATGTTTCGGGGACGAATAACCGCTGTTCTTTAATGCTGAACCGACTCGGTCTTTGGCTTCGTCGACGGCTTTGTCAGCTAGCCCTACAATAGAGAAATTATTTAAGCCCCGCGATATGTCGCACTCTATAGTAATAATCTGCCCAATGAGCATGCTCACTTGGGCAGATAATACTTTGGCAAAACTCATATAGTTTATCCATTCATATGCATACTACATGTACGCGCTGATGGGTTAACTGCTAAACGAGCTTCTTCGATTTGTTCACCGGAAACTTCACATATACCATATGTTCCGTTTTCGATTTTAGCTAAGGCATTTTCAACGTCTTTTAATTTAGATGCGAGTGTTTCGGTCAAAGCAGAGTTTTCCTCGTAATCTTCGTTGCGATTATCAAGATCCAGCTCGTCAGCTTCGGAAATACTAGCATCGTTAACAGTATTGAATTCACCAGTTACAGTGTCTCTTACTGCCATACCTTTTAAATCGTTCAGGATTTCGTCACGTTCACCTTCGAGCATGACTTTGTATACGTTTGTATCAATCATGGATATATTATAGCATACCTAAATATGGCTTCTAGTACCCTAGTAGCATTCTGTCCCTTATGGTTTCATAAGCTGGAATACTATTTGTAACAAGCAGTACATTGTCCATAGGGAAACCATATACTAGCAATGTGTCACCATTTAACGCCCGCAGGTATCGAACCGGGGTTCGAACACTGTCGTAATTTTCAAAACCAAGTAATTCGTTTTGTGTACTATTTGGCAATTTCATTATAGTCAAAAAATCAGTGTACAAAGTACGTTCAGATTCGGACATGATCGTAGATGCTAGATTTTGGTTTTCTGTAACTAGCACCAAATAAGGTAAACTACTGTCACCCACACCAACAAAACCATAAATATAATTCGTAACCACTGCTGGAATAATTGAACTGATGAACCGATCGGCAACAAAAGGTGCAAGCTCGGCAAAAAATACTTTTTTGTTTTGGTCGATAATTTCAATATCAGCTATACCAGTAATTTGTGCAAAATTTTTATTACGGAAATCTTCCAGCTCAGAACTAGTTGGTTTATTTATTTGATAAGAATAATTTGTATTTAAAAAATTCTTACTTGTTTGTGCTACGTTTACACCGGTGTCTTTTTTAATAAAATATTTATCAGGTATCAAAATCATACTAACAGAAACAGCAAGCACAGCTAGTGACAGCATGGTAATGAAATTAAATTTTCTTTTTTTAGAATTTTCGGATTGCATTTTAGCTAGCAATAGGGCTTCTTCTTCCGGCAGGTTCGAAGAACCAACTGACTTCTTTGCGCCAGTTACAGTGTCACGATTCATAGAATGCAAAATGGGTGTATCCTGATTTTCCATACACCCATTATACAATAATTTATTTAATTTTATTTTTTATCTGTCTTGATTTCAGGCTTTGGAAAAAGTTCAGGATTCAAAGCTTTGAGAGACACCCCAACTTTACCTTCATCAACTTTGATAACTTGTACCGGGAATTTCATTCCGACTTTTAAATAGTCATCAACTTTTTCTACACGGAACGGTGCGATTTCAGAAATATGAATCAAGGCTTCCATTGAACTAGAAATTTTTACAAAAGCTCCAAAGTCTGCGACACGCATAACTTCGGCATCCTGTATTATGTCTCCAACTTTATAAACATGAGTCATGTCTTCGATAATTTTTTTAGCACGCTCAGGGCCATCACCATGACCAGTTATCAAAACAGTTCCATCATCTTCAATTGTTATTTCAGCGCCAGTTGCGTCACGCATAGCATTGATGGATTTACCACCCGGTCCAATAACCATACCAATTTGTTCAGGTGCAATTTTTGTTATTTCAATTCGTGGAGCGCTAGGTGCTAAATATTTTCTTGGTTCTTTGATTTCATTTTCAATTGTGTCCAGAATTTTTATACGAGCTTTTTCGGCATCAACCAAAGCTTCTTTCAATACATTGACCGCGACTCCGGTTAGTTTGATGTCCAGCTGAATTGCAGTTACACCTTTTCTTGTTCCGGCAACTTTGAAGTCCATGTCACCATAGTGGTCTTCGGGGCCTTGAATGTCGGTTAGTATTTTGTAATTTTTTTCGTCATTTACGTCTTCCATTAGACCCATAGCAAGACCAGCCACGGGTGCTGATATAGGAACACCACCGTCCATCATTGCAATACTTGCTGCACAAATACTGGCTTGGGATGTGGAACCATTACTACTAGTTGATTCAGAAACAAGACGAATAGTATAAGGAAATGTTTCATAGCTTGGAATAACAGGAACTAATGCTTTTTCAGCTAAGAATCCGTGACCCATTTCACGCCGATTCATACCACCCATTCGGCCTGTTTCACCAGTTGAATATGGCGGAAAATTATAGTGATGGATGAATCTTTTTTTACCGTTGGCTTCAATACCGTCGACGACTTGTCTTGCATCTGGGCCGTCGAGAGTTAAGACTGACAGCACATGTGTTTCGCCACGATAGAATATTCCTGTGCCGTGTAACACTGGTGATACACCTCCGGCACGAGCAAAGAGAGAGCGAACTTCGTCAAAATTTCTTAAATCTGCACGGCGGTTTTCCACTATAGCGCCATCATGAAACAAAGCATCAAGTGTATGGTGCATATGATCCCATACTGAGTTACGAGCATTGTCATCACCCTCATAATTTTCGGAAACTATATTTTCCAAAACTTTTTCAGCTTCAGCTATTGTTTTTTTGCTGTTTGCGCCGAACAAATCATTCTTCAAAATAGGTAAAACTTTTTCGTCGAACATTTGCAGAAGTTCGGGTGGACAAACTGGTTTTTCGAAAACTAATTTTTCCTTGCCTTCTTTTGCGATTATTTCATTTTGCCATTTTTCGATTTTATTGATGTTGTCCATTGCTAAATCAAGCGCTGAACCAATGACATCATTTGAATGTTCAAAAGACAAAGCTTCAATCATGCAAACTTTGTTTTTCATACCACATACAACTAAATCAAGATTGTTTGTTGCTTCGGTAACAGTCGGCAAATAATTATTTACAAGTAAATCATTTTGACCTTTGGGTATTGTAATAGACACTGCACCTACTGGCCCGTTCCAAGGAATGTTCGATGTAGCGATAGCCAAAGATGCTGCATTAACCGCAAGAATTTTTGGATCCATTTTACCAACAGCCAAAACCGTAACAATCACTTGTACTGCATTTTTAATATGATGCTGAAAAAGCGGACGAATAGTTCGGTCAATAACGCGAGATGCTAGTACTGACTGGTCACTAGGACGGCCTTCGCGTTTGTTCCATTGGCCACCCAGGATTTTTCCAGCGGCATAATGACGTTCCACGTATTCAACTGTTAAGTTAAAAAATCCTGGATTATTTCTGTCGCTACTACTGATACACGCTGTAGCTAAGACTACTGTATCATCGCACGATAACATAACTGACCCGCCGGCCTGCATAGCTAAATCACTAAAACTTGCTACGAATTCACGCCCAGCAATGTTTAGTGTGTATTTTCTTTCTTGCATACTTATTATTTATTTTTGCAGTTATTCTCATTTTAGTATTGAAACACCTAATTGGCTTTCAGTACTACCTATGAAAATAACTGCGCTACTTGTATATGTGCACTATACCACACTGGACACAAAAATAAAGCCGCGCAATTCTGCGCGGTGCTTTATAAATAAAGTATAAAATTATTTGATATTTTCAAAAATCTTACAAAGCAGTAAAATAGACAAACCTATTACAGTAAAGCCCAACAAAAGGAGTCCCATTTTACTCAAGATAAATTCTTTTTTATTATTCATTTTGTATAGATATTTAAATTAAACTAATTAGATAGATAACAGAACCCCAAAAAACTAAAGTCAACAAAAAAGATATAACTCCATATTTGAGACTTTTTTTATACTCTGCCTTGTCACCGTTGGGGTAGGTTTGTTTTAGGCTTTCTTTTGATTCTATTTCTTCACCTCTTTTTGATTGTGTATTACCTGTATTCATAATGCTGCAAATTTATTTTAGTATACACAAATATATTTTATAAACCAACAAAAAGATTACCCGTTATTACCCTGATGGTCAAAATATTTGAACTAACACTGAATTCCCAAAAATGCTATAATGTGTTCATATTATGATAAATATCCAAACTAAAAACCAAAGAGTTGCCGTACTCATAGATGCGCAGAATCTATACCATAGCGCACGCCATTTATATAAAAGAAAAGTAAACTTTGGCGAAATACTAAAAGAAGCCGTCGGCGAAAGACAATTAGTCAAAGCTGTGGCTTATGTTATATCCACCGAAGCTGGCGATGAGAAGCAATTCTTCGAAGCCCTAACCCGTGTAGGCATAGAAACCAAAACCAAGGATTTACAAATATTCGTCGATGGCTCCAAAAAAGCCGACTGGGATGTAGGACTAGCAATAGATGCAGTCAAACTAGCTGAAAAAGTAGATGCTGTGGTTATAGTATCAGGCGATGGTGATTTTATACCACTAATCGAATACCTGAAAAGTCGCTACGGCGTAACAACCGAAGGAATATGTTTTGCACGGTCTACATCGTCCAAGCTAATCGAAAGACTCGACAAATTCATAGACCTAGGTAAAAACCCAAACAAGTACTTGATGCGCGGCCCATATGGCGCATCCAAAAGAAAAGTTGCGAAGAAAAAGCAATAACAAAAAATCCCCTCTTATATATCAGAGGGGATTTTTTGTTTAGAAATTATTTCTTTTTAGTAACTGCTTTTTTAGCAGCTGATTTCTTAGCTGCAGCTTTTTTAGTAGAAGCTTTTTTCGCACCAGACTTTTTAGGAGCTGGTTTTGAACTAGCTTTTTTAGTAGGCTTCTTAGTGCCAGCACCTGTACCAGGCTTTTGCGTAACAGCATATTTTTCATGCTTGCGACGTTCTGATACTAGCTTGATCAAACCACGACGTGAATGGTTGTCTTTTGGATGCTTTTTCAAATGACCTGAAAGCATTTCAATGCGCTCAGCTAAAACAGCAGCTTGTACATGTGATGAACCAGTGTCGCCATCATGCATTTGCGCCTTTTTGATAATAGTTTGCTTTTTCTTTGGTGTTAACATACTGGCATAATATACATCATAAATTCATTTTATGCAAGTATAAGACCACCTTTGATTAAAGTTGTATTTATCCCTAAATTAGGATCTTACCTAACACCAAGAAGTATAGCAATTAGTAGGATATTGTGCGACGCATTGAATAAAAGTATAATTGAAAGATGGAAATAAATTCGGCTTTAAGACAATTCTTGGAACACATGGAAATTGAACGTGGTTCCAGCCTAAAAACAGTCGACAACTATAATAGATACATTGGTAAATTCATAGCTTGGGGTAAATTAAAAAATGTTTCAGACATTACCGAAGACAAGATTCGTGAATTTCGCTTATATTTAAATAGACTACCTGGGTCAACCAAAGGCATGGGTCCACGTAGCAGTGCCGGTAATACTATGAAAAAAAGCACGCAGAATTACTACCTGATAGCTATTCGGCAGTTTTTAAAATATTTGGGAAAGCGCGGAATTAGTGCAATGGCTGGCGACAAAATAGATTTAGCTAAAATGCGCGATAGACAAATAGATTTCCTGAGTGGTGACGAACTAAAAAGAATCCTCGAAGCCCCAAATGAAAAAGATGAAAAATCCCTGCGCGATAAAGCCATACTAGAAATGCTATTTTCAACTGGGCTACGTGTATCCGAACTATGTTCCTTGCCGAGAGATATTAATTTGGATAAAGATGAAATATCCATCCGTGGTAAAGGTGAAAAAGTTCGTGTGGTATTCATATCCCCTGACGCCCGAAGTGCCATAAAAGAATACTTGGCAAAAAGAAAAGATTTAGGTGGTGGACTTTTTACTGCTGTTAGGTCAAACGGAACAAAGAACAAAAAACCTATTGGTAAAAATGGTGCAGAAGATTTAACTCCGCGCAGTATTCAAAGGATGATCAAACACTATGCTACCAAAGCCGGAATAATGAAACACGTTACTCCGCACGTACTGCGTCACTCATTTGCAACTGACTTACTATCCAACGGTGCGGACATTCGTTCCGTACAAACCATGCTCGGTCATGCGAATATTGCTACAACCCAAATATATACCCATGTGACTGATGCTCATTTGCGTGACGTCCATAAGAAATTCCATTCAAAAGGTAGCAAATAAAAAAAAATCCCCCTATGTCGTAGGGGGATTTTTTATTTTGGAATTTAGTAGTTTAGTACTCGGCCGGTTTTAGGAACTATTGTGGCTGGGTCAGGACAACCGACTAGTTTGTTGATAGCGTACCTAGTAGATACATTAGTAATACCTGTACCTTCTGTAGCTGACTTGTTATCGAATTCCCAAGGGTCTAGGATTTCCTTCTTATAGTCTTGCTGGAATGATCGCACAGCACGGAATGTAGATATGCCGTATACTCCGTCAATTCGACCACTATAGTAGCCACGATCTTTTAAGAATTGTTGGATTTTCGGAACATCACCACCACGGTCACCGAATTTGTGATATTTGGTTATAAATTCACAGTGTTTGTAGCTAAGAGTATTTTGCTGAGTAGGTGCTGCCATAGATTCATTAATATATCTATTTTCAAAAGTAGCAGAACCAGAAGAAGTTACATAACCGCCTTGATTAAGAGTAGCACCAGCTTCCACCAAGCCATTGTTATTATACACAGCTTGACCGGACGAATTAATATAGCCACCTTGGGTAGCATTAGGTCCTGATTCTATAAGCCCACTACCTGGATAATAACCACCGGTTGTATTGTAATAATAATTACCACCAGTAGCAGTACCTGCGGTAGTAGTTCCAGAATTACCGTAGCCACCGGTATTTGTACCAGTACCAGTCCTGTCAGCATTACCAGTACCCCACCAAGCCCCAGACCCAGTAGCATTAGAAACAGGCTGACCAAAGTTTTGAGTATTGTTATAAGTATTATAACCATAACCTGAATAATTAGCTGGAATGACACCAGTATTCGGAACACCATATTGAGATGAATTTACAACACCAGGATCATACGATCCATACGGGTCGCCACCTGTTTGACTAGATACAGACACATAAAGCCCAAACACTATCAAAGCAAGAGCTAGAATAGTAACAATGGCATTCAAGTGAAATGCGTAACGATGATGATGATTGTTAGTTGTTTCCATATATATAGTATACATTATGTATGTTAAACTATACAAATATATGCGAATTATATCGTGGAACATCAACGGAATTAGGGCTATTCACAAAAGAGGTGATTTTGACTGGGTACTAGATGAATCCCCGGATATTATATTTTTACAAGAAACAAAAGCTGAAATCGAACAATTACCTCAAAATTTAAGGGAATTGGGTGAATATTACTGTCATTTTGTGTCGTCCCGTGCCAGAAAAGGCTATAGCGGAGTAGCCATGTATTCCAAAACCCTGCCGGACAAAGTAACCGAAATGGATGAAGCTGAGTTCAATACCGAAGGCCGGACTATTTTTGCTTATTTTGGTAAAACTGTATTAATTACAGGTTATTTCCCAAATGGTGGCCAAGGTCCTCACAGACTGGAGTACAAACTAAAGTTTTATGACGCCTTCTTAAAAAAGATAAAAAAGCTAAACAAAGCCGGCTATGCGGTGATATTTTGCGGCGATGTAAACACAGCCCATACAGAGATAGACCTGGCTCGCCCCAAAGCAAACGAAACGAATACTGGATTCCTACCAATAGAGCGAGCTTGGATTGATAAAGTCATAAAATCTGGGTTTACTGATGTGTTTCGTCATTTTCATCCGAATCAAAAAGATGTTTATACTTACTGGGACCAAAAAACAGCATCCCGAACTCGCAACGTCGGATGGAGAATAGACTATTTCTTTGCTAACGACAAAGCAATGAAGCTAATAACTGGGTTTACCACCCATACCGATGTAGTAGGGTCCGACCACTGCCCTATTGAAATCAAGATGAAGAATAAATAGTTATTTGACAAAACTGAATATAAAGTGTATTATATTATTAATATCAAATGAAAATATATCATGGAAAATCAAAATCTCACAATCGAAAAAAATGTTTGGGAACTAGCCCTAACACAATCAAGTACCGAAAATCTTGTAGAAGCAGTGTTTAACAGCAAAAAGGATGCTGTCTACTACAGAACAAAAAGCAGTGAAAAGTTCGACAAAATAGAACCGGTAAAATCGTCTCAAGCACTAAGAAGTATTCTTAGTAAAGCCATTGAGAATCCTGAAAAATCAGGAACCGAAAACATCTACACCCTAAAAGGATTCGAGACACTGCCTGTGTATGTATGGGTTTACAAAAACAGAGAAGGCTTTTATATAAACCTGTCAAAAACAAACAAAGAAGAAGAAATCCGGGTTACCCAAAGCACTGCCGTAATGTTAGAGTGGCTGAGAATATACCATGAAAAAATCCAGTCTCATTATTTGGGATTGAAAGAAAATGATGGGAAAAAGTATTTACCAGAAGTTCCCTTGATCGGGTTCGAGGTGGATAATGTTCACCATCTAATAAAACAAAATGAAAAATTAGTTGAAGAGCCCGGGGCTGTTTCAAATTAAACAATGATACTAAGGGCTCTTCATAAACGAAGAGCCTTTTGATTTGACAAAGTTCCATATAAAATGTACTATTTAAAATAAATTGATAAAAATATGAAAAAAAATGAACTAATCATTATTAACGTTATTTGGGAAATATTCCTTAAAAGAAGCAAGGATCACCTAACAGAAGAAGAGTTGTCTAACACTCGAGAAATAACGTACCAACCAGCCTGTAATGGCAACAAAAATGAATGGGTTCTGGTCGCAGGAATCGAAAACCTGCAAAAGAACAAGAACTTTCGTAAAAAAATCTACCTTGAAGAAGATGTTCAGCTCATTGACTCATTATTTAATGAACTACGATTACAAACCGTAGTAGACAGTGATGTTAAAGAAATGAGAAAAATGTCTGAAATGAGAAAAGCTCATGACATTGATGTCTTCAAAATTGGAAGATTTTACTACTACGAAGATTCCACAAATCCAAGCTGTATGGTGTTCCGAATTTCACCATACAAAAGTATTATTCAAGAATGGGTAACATCTAAGATTAAATCCAAAGAAAGAGAAAATTTACTTTCTATAATGCGGAGAGAAATCTATCTAAACAGGAAAGGATACGCCTATTAAAAAAATTACTATGTAAACAAACCGGACACAGTTAATGTGTCCGGTTATTTTTTTACATTATGTTTCGCATGTAGTCTGGAAACTTCTTCTTCTTCTAGTTCGTCTTTTTTACTGCGGGCTTCGTCACCTAATTTGCGTAACTCTATGTCGGTTAGTTTGTTTAACACTGCTACCCTGCCTAGCAAATATTCTTCGGTGTTTAATGATGGGTCTTCGATTACTTCTTCTAGCAGTGCCAATAGTATCCAGCCCATTCTGGGACCAGGGTTAATACCAGCGTCTTTTAAACTATCACCATTGATTTTTAGTTGTTTTACGGATATTGGGTCACGCAGAGCCTGTTCAATCATGGCGTGGTATTTACGCAGACGATACGGGGCTTCATTTTTAGCCATACCAACACGGTCGCATTCCCTAATTTGCATGAGTTCCCAAATATGATCCACACCAACGTTAGCTATCATACGACGAACTGGTGAAAGAGTTATGACTTCGGTATCAGAGAAAAACATATGATAACGTACAAATTTATAAACTAAATCCACATCGTTCTTAGGGAATTTCATTCTTTCCATTATCTTCTTGGCCATTTTGGCACCGATGACTTCGTGACCATAGAAAGTATATTGTTTTTTATTCTTATCATTAGATTCTCTACGACTCTTAGGCTTACCTATGTCATGAAATAGTGCGGAGAGTCTAATATGAAAACTAAACTTTTTGTCAGATGCATGCTGGAGTGCATGTAACAAATGCTCGTAAACATCATATTTGTGTGCCCCGCCCTGAACACAACCTACACCGTCTAGTAATTCAGGTATTATATAAGGCAAAAGACTAAACCTGCGAAGCATTTCAATGCCGCTGGCTGGAGAATCTGAATTTATTATTTTTATAAACTCGTCACGTATTCTTTCGATAGAAATATGTTTGAGTAATTCTGAATTTTCAGCAATAGCCATCATAGAATTTGCTTCTATACTGAAACCAAGCTCGGTAGCAAACCTAACCGCTCGCATTAGACGCAGTGGGTCTTCATTGAATCTTTCATCGGCGTCACCCACAGTACGCACGGTCTTTGAATCTAGGTCAGGCTGACCATTAAACAAATCAATTAACTCATTAGTAGCTAACCTATAGGCCATGGCGTTAATAGTAAAATCGCGACGAGACAAATCATCGTTTATATCTTTACTAAAAACTACATTGTCAGGATGACGCCTGTCAGTATACTTGCCTTCTTTGCGAAAAGGAGTAACTTCAACACTAAAAACACTATCATTATTACCAAAATCAGACGAAGCAGGTTTAAAAACAACAGAATGGTCTGGTGAACTGACCCGAGGACCTTCTGTTTTTTTAGAATCTGCGTAGTCTTTCAAATCTTCATCCACCACGAGAACAGTCCCAAAAACATTTTCATATACAGTCTTTGGGAATATTTTTATAATGTCTTCCGGCGTGGCACTTGTCGTAATATCAAAGTCTTTAGGAATTCGGCCTATTAACAAATCCCTAACACACCCGCCCACTAAATATGCCGAAAAACCCGCAGACTCTAAAGTCTCGGAAACATATCGCACAAATTCTGGGATTTGAGAATTATTGATTTGCATTATTTACTTCTTCAGCATGAGCTTCCTTGAAATTAGGATGTTTAGGTATTACTAGTATAAGCAATAAATAAACAATTATCCCAGGGAAAACTGCACTAAAGATAGTAATAGCCAAATAAAATGCACGAATAACTACAGGGTCAACATTTGCATATTCACCTATTCCACCCATTACTCCAGCAATTACTTTATTTTTATCGCTTCTATATAGTCTTTTCATATTTGTATAATGAATTTATAATTGTGCATCCGGCAGGAATCGAACCCACATTCTCGGTTCCGAAGACCGATGTCCTATCCGTTGAACGACGGATGCTCAGACTAGACTATAGCAAATAATAGTTAAAAAATACAGTTATATTTGTTTTTTTAAATATTTATGCTATTATTTTCTTGTGTAACCATGCGGGTATCGTTTAGTGGTAGGACACGTCCTTGCCAAGGATGAGACAGGAGTTCGATTCTCCTTACCCGCACAAAAACCATTAAGAAAATCCCCTATTACGGGGATTTTCTGTTTCATGCGTAACAACTATATAACAATATCTTTTATATGAGTAACTCGACCTACCCTATTCTTTTCATCAATTTTTACAGTAATTACATCAAATTGCCAATTGAGTGTTTCATGTGTAACTAGATACACCTGTATAACCCTGGATAATCTTCGTAATTTACCTGGGTGCACATTCGACAAAGGATCATAGTTAGATGTTTCACGTGGCACAGCATTACTAGTTTCATGTGAAACGATGCTTTTAACCTCTATGAAATGTGTTATTCCATCCTTTTTAGCTATTAGGTCTATTTCACCATACTTTTTAGTATAATTTTCCTCTAAGACAGAATAACCGTGTTTCATGAGAAACCTTTTGGCTAATTCTTCACCTAGTTTACCTATTTTTTGAGTATTTGAAGTAAATACCTTTGGCATCCAAACCATTATATACTGGTGTTACACGTGGCACAATACACAGCTTATAAATAGACCATACTTGCCGTATATCAATGTTCCACATGAAACAAATAACTGGTTTTATGCCATTTTAGCTAAAGTTTCACCTGCCTACCGGCAAGGCAGGTGTGTAACAGATAAATATGTTTCACGTGAAACACATTTGACACAAAAAAAGACCCATTTCCATTATTAAAATATTGTTTTGTTATACAAAAAGATAATGTCCGTTATAAAAGCCTTATTTTATAAGCTTTTTATAGAACTAATAGACATCAATGTCCGTTATAAAAGACATAAAAAACATACTTTGTCCATTATAAAAGACATTAAAATAGGGCAGTTATACCCTTAATCCCCAACTTTATGCACAGTTTTGTTAAAAAATAAGGGTATTTTTAGGGTATATAGGACATTAATTTAATAAAAGACGCAATAGCTTATATCAGACATTTACTAATGTCTTTTATAAATGTCTAATAGAAAATATGTCTGTTAGAGCAGAAAAGATGTGTCTAATAAAAAAACGCCACAAACATGGCGTTTTTAAAAATGATTTAAAGTTTACTTCTTTTTAGACGAAGAAGTTCTTTTTCTTGAAAACTGGGCTTTTCCTGAAACAAAAGCCTGAGACGCTGGGCCAGGGAAACGTTGGTTTTGTTTAGGCTGACTAGCAATTACCGGTTTTTTTTCTCGATGAATTTTTTCAAACCATCTAATCGCAAAAACTACCGCTCTTGCAAAACTCTGACGAGTTGACTTAGATCCCGAAATTATATAACCGTCGGGATGTTTTCTGGACTCATTGACGTACTTCTCTAGTCTCAAGATTTTAGCTTCTTTTTCAGTAATCTTGCAATTAGGGAACCAGAATACCGGTGCATAATTGAAAGAATTGCCATAATTAGCAATGTCTTTGACTTCACAAATAGCAAATAGCTCTTTGTTTTTTGGTTTTTTGTCCTCTAAAAGAATAAAGGAAACATTGGTCTGATAGTTGAAATTGTTTACCATAAGCTGAATATTATATTGAAATTGTGTTGAAATTAATCTTATTTATACCATAAATAAATCCAAAAACAAATAGGCATTGAAAAAATAGGAAAGTATGCTAAACTGCTATAACTATCGGGGTGTAGTACAGTGGTAGTATACGCGGTTTGGGACCGTGAGATCAGGGTTCGATTCCCTGCACCCCGACAATATTATGCAAAAAGTCACATTTTATGTGACTTTTTGCATTTTTGACAAAATTCTAAAAATAGGTTAATATACAAACAAGTTTTAAACATATATGAGAAAAAGTCAAAAAAAATCAGCAGAATTGGGGATAATGTTCCCAAATCCAACAACAAACAAAGCCGAGGAAATGCTTGTTAGCGAGAGCTATAAAGTCATCGGACCAGGCAAAACAAAGGTAAACATGGGTACCATACCCGAAGAAGTACCGATAATTATGCAAATCGGTAAAAGTAATGGAGTAGAAAGAAACATTTTTGTGAAAGCAAAAAATGATTTGTCGACAGAAATTACAGAAAAATTCAAACTGATACCCTTTTGGGGCACAGATGGATTTAATGCAAAAAACAAAAGGAAAAAAGGCGACTACGTAGTAGACCCAAATTTCTTAGCCAAAGCAACAAGCCGAAAGAATGGTGACCCAGACTTCCGAATAAAGCTATGGCGAAAAGTGACTGGACAAGAAGTAAATCTTTCTAACGACGAAATCGCAGAAAAGCTAAAGCTCTATGCTACAAAAGATGAAATCGTAGAAATCCTTGGACTACCCGCACATGAAAACGAAACTGGGGCATTAAACCCTAAAAACGATCCTCGCGAGATGGCGAGTAGCTAAATCAACAACCACTAAACATTTTCAAAACCCAGGGAAACCTGGGTTTAACCTTTAAAAAATTATCAACATGAGTACACAACAAGAAATCAAAGAAGCAAAAGAACTAATTAGGCACGACCTAAGAAAAGATTCCTTAACGATACGAAGCTACCAAGAAGAGGATTTTTTTTACAACATTGTAATAGAAGAAACCTCTTGCGAATATGACACGAAGACTACCCAAAAGGAGTATTTTGCAGAAATAATAGACTGCCACAGGCACAGTGAGGGAGTAAATATCCTAATAAAAACTGTAAATAGGCCTTTGGATAAA
Source organism: uncultured Candidatus Saccharibacteria bacterium (assembly GCA_964474375.1). GTDB lineage: Bacteria > Patescibacteriota > Minisyncoccia > Phycocordibacterales > UBA9973 > 2-01-FULL-33-17. The sequence goes on along the minus strand of CAYYSG010000001.1, from coordinate 69,092 downwards.
GAAACCATGAAAAGTCTTTATTTGATCCGTGTCAGGCAAAGTCGAACATGGGTAGGGAAATTATTTGGTATTTTAAATCAAAAACATGAGTACCTGCTTGACCCATATTTTAAATCAGAAGGTCGGGCAATCGACCGTCCTGGTAAACAGGATGGTAGATACGAAGAATTCTTAAGAATCCTTCGTTCCAGGGAAAAAACTCAATAAGTACAATATTTTTTACTAAAGCCCTAGAAATGGGGCTTTTTTATTTAAATAGGTTAGGGGGCTTTATTTTTTTGTTTATTTAGGGTAATATACGAATACGTTCCAATCACGCAGGATTAATTTAGTGGTTTATTGTCTCGCCGCAAAAGCAGCAATAAGCTATATAAATTAGACTGGCAACAATGCAGGATTAATTTAGTGGTAGAATGACTGCCTTCCAAGCAGTACACAGGAGTTCGATTCTCCTATCCTGCACATAAAAAATAGCCCGAGAGGGTTATTTTTTTATGTATTTATGCTATTCTAGAATCAAAATAATCTACAAAATGGAAAGAAAAAGAAACAAACTCAAAGCCAAAGGAATAAAATCATCCTCCAGAAAACATTTTACCAGCGACAGAAGAAGGAGGTTAATCCACAAACCCAAAACTATTTATGACAGAAACAAGGACAAATACGAGCTAGATGAATAGTCTAATAAAGATTTATACCGACAAAGACCCTGCAATGCAGGGTCTTTTTTTAGATTTAAGCTGTTTTTTTGAATTTATAGTTCAAATAAAGATCAATTCTTTTCTTGCCAGACTTTTTGTGATACCTTTTAACTTTCTCCTTTAAAAGTAAGTCAAACTCAAGACCTAGATAATGTTTGCGAACTGCCCGTCTAACACGAATCAGTAAATTTTTAGCTTGTTTGGCGGTTTTAGACTTAAAAAGCAGGTTCCAGGCTTCACCTCCGAAACCATAAGGGTTTTTATTCTTGTCGAGGTAATTAATTATCTCACTAATAGTCTTGAGTTTAAAAAGTACGTGCCATGCTGCGTGCTTTAGTTCCCATAGTTTTAACTTATTTTTAGGTAAATGAAACCTTGTTTCATAAAAATCGCTTATTCGTGCCTGGGGGACCAAATGATGTATGGTTTTTCTACCAAGCGTTGGATGTTTTTTCATAAAAATAATGATGTGTTTAATTTATTATATAACAAAACCCCCTTTATCTGCCAGGTGGGCAGAGAAAGGGGGTTTTGAGGAAGAAATTGGTGATAGAGGTTCCAATTTCTTTATTAAACACAAGACTATTTAGCGACTGCGTCTTTTAGAGCTTTTGCAGCTCGGAACTTTGGAACGCGAGTCTTAGGAACCTTTACAGTTTCCCCAGTCTTTGGGTTACGTGCATTACGAGCTGGGCGGTCTTTTACTGAAAAAATACCGAGTCCAGCTATTGAGACTTCGTCACCTTTTCTCAAAGTGCCTACAATCTCGTCAATGATACCGTTGACTAGCTCTTCAGCTGCAACTTTGGTACCACCAATTTTAGAATGCACATAATCAGCAAGTGCTTGCTTGTTCATGTGTATGTATATAATTGACTATTAAAAATACGACCCTGTGCGACAAGATGAAAGATCTTCTTAAGTACCATTATACCGCAAGGCTTTTTCTGGATGCAAGGAATTTATGTATTGACAAAACACCCGCAAAGTTTTGTAAACTTTGCGGGTGTTTTGATTTGTAACCAGTAAAAATTGTATTTTGAGTTCTATTACCGAGCAAATTCTACTATTCTATTTTCTCGAATCAAGACTACGCGAATTTCACCAGGGTAGGTTAGGTCAGCTTCGATCTTTTTTGCTATGTCGCGTGCCATACTGCGGGCTGCAACATCAGTAACGTTAGCAGGTGAAACGAATACTCGTACTTCACGTCCAGCGGACAATGCCCAAACTTTTTCTACACCATCGAATGACATTGCAGTAGCTTCTAAATCTTGCAAACGTTTCAAATAATTTTCTGCTGTGTCGCGACGTGCACCAGGGCGAGACCCAGAAATAATATCAGCTGTTTGAACTATCACTGCTTCTACTGTTTCATGAGGCCAGTCATCATGGTGTGACTTCATAGCAGTAATGATACGTTTGTCAGCGCCGAATTTTTCCAGTATACGCATACCTATTTGTATATGTGTACCTTCGACTTCGTGGTCGAGCGCTTTACCGATATCGTGCACTAGTGCACCGGCTTTGGCTATTTGCACATCGGCGCCGATTTCACTAGCTATCATTGCAGCAACGTGACCCATTTCAATACTGTGTTGCAAAACATTTTGACCATAACTAGTTCGGAAATAAAGCCTACCTACTATAGCTATAATACGTGGATCAAGATTATGGATACCTAGTTCCATTACAGCTTGTTCACCTTTTTGTTTTATTATATTGTTAATGTCCTTTTTAGCTTTTTCTATTTCTTCTTCTATTTTAGCTGGCTGAATGCGCCCATCTAGAATAAGGTTTTCAAGTGCAATGCGTGCGATTTGACGACGAACTGGATCAAACGATGAAACAACTATTACGCCTGGTGCATCGTCTACTATTAGTTCAACACCGGCAGCTTGTTCGAATGCACGAATGTTGCGACCTTCTTTACCGATAACTTTACCTTTGATATCATCATTCGGTATTGCAACGTTAGTTGTCATCATTTCACTAGCTGTAGAAGATGCCAGTCTTTGAATAGATGTAGCCAGAATTTCTTTTGCACGAGTCGCTAGCTTTTCTTGATTTTCTTTATCAAGCTTTTGTAGGCGAACCATCAAATCTTCTTCACTAGTTAGTTCGGCGCGTTTTATTATTTCCCCGCGAGCTTCGTCTATTGTTAGTTTTGCAATTTCTTCTATTTTTTTATCTTGCTCTACTTTTAGTGCCTCGAGCGACATTTTGATTTTGTGAATCTCTTCACTTTTGTTTGTTAGCTCGATGGTTTGGTTATCCATATCACGAGCTCTTTCGTCTAGAAGTGATTCTTTTTTGTGCAAACGGTCCACTTCTTCTTTTAAACCTTCTCGCATTTTGCGATCCTCATTTTTGATTTCGTCGCGAATCTTTTCAGCATCGCGCTTACCGGCATCAATGAGCTTTTGTGCTTCTTCTTTAGCGGCGATCATCATTTGCTTGATTTCAAGCTCGATTGATCCTTTTTTGCCTAATGACACGGCTCTGCGGATAAAATACCCGAAACCAAAGCCTATAGCCACACCAAGAAACACAAGTATGATGACTGTAATTACTCCCATACTGTACTCTTTTAATTAAATAAATAATGTATCTGTCGAAACTGTCTATACGCATAGTAACAAAAAGCCCGCAATTTTGCGAGCTTTTTGTCAAAAAACAGGAATATTATTTACTTTTAGTTATGACTTCGTCGATGATACCGTATTTTTTGGCTTCATCGGACCCCATCCAGTTGTCTCTGTCCATGTCTTTTTCCACCTGAGAGGCTGATTTTCCGGTATTTTTAGAGAGTATTTTAATCAAATTGTGCTTGGTAGCTATGATATGCTTGGCTGCTATTTCAATATCACTAGCTTGACCTTCGGTGCCGCCCAGAACTTGGTGTATCATAACTTCACTATTCGGCAGGGCGTATCTTTTACCTTTTGCTCCCGCTGACAGTAGCATTGCCCCCATAGATGCCGCCATGCCTACACAAATAGTAGACACATCTGGCTTGATAAAGTTCATAGTGTCCATAATAGCTAGCCCCGCTGAAACGTGGCCACCAGGGGAGTTAATATATAGAGAAATGTCTTTTTTTGGGTCTTGGTGTGCCAAGTGCAGTAGCTGAGCAATGACCACATTGGCTACTTCGTCATTAATAGCACCCCCTAGAAACACGATTCTGTCGTTCAAAAGACGTGAATATATGTCGTAGGCTCTTTCGCCCTGAGGGGACTTTTCTATAACTGTTGGGATTAAATAACTCATATATATGTATATTTTATTGGTTAACTAAACTAGTATAGCACAAAACAAAATTCCCCAGCTATACACTGGGGAATTTTGTTTTGTCATTTTAGTTTTATTGCTCTATTAGCCATTTAAAGACTTGTTCGTTCTTGAGCTGGGATTCTACATATATACGAGCGCGATTTTCGTCAATATCTTTATAGTGGGCTTTTAGCTGGGCAACTTCTAGGTCAACTTTTTCCTTTTCAGGCTTTAGGTCTTCCTTTTTAGCTATTTCGTCTAGAACCAACTGCATGATTACTCTTTTTTCAGCATTTGGGCGCCAGTCTTTTTTCAAATCTTCCAGAGTTTTGCCGATGTTCTTTGCATAGTCTTCCAAAGTTAGTCCGCTGTTAGCTAAGTCTGACTCCATTTGGTAAGCCATTCTTTCAACTTCACCATCGATCAGCATGTCCGGTAGTTTGACTTTGGTATCGTCAGTTATTCTTTCAGCTATTTTTACACGGATTTTATCCTCTTCAATGATTTTCTTTTCCATGAGCATGTTTTCGCGAACTTTACTGCGCAAATCATCCATGGTTTTGAACTGGTCACCAAAACTTTGCGCAAATTCGTCGTTTAGTTCAGGTAATTCTGGTAACTCGTGTTCTTTTTCTTTCCCTTCGGCATCGTGGTCCGGACCTTCGTGGACTGTACCATCGTCATGTGTGTGACTCATAGAACTTCGAGCACGTAATTTGCGAAGCTCTTCTACTGATTTGTCTACTTCTTCTTCCGTAAGAGAAACTTCTTTTTTATCTTTGCATTCTTCTTTAGCTATTTTTTTATAGTCTGGTAGTTTGACTTCAGGCATTACAGTAACAGTGACTTTGAATTCCAAAGGATTGTCCCGAGCTATTTTAGTAATACGTATGTCTGGGCGACCAATTGCGTCCGGAGCATAAGTAGTAAGAATGTCACCATAGGCTTTCATCATTGCTTCTTCAGCCATAGCTTCAAGTAATGCTAAATCTTGAATGTGTTGTTTCGCAATATGAGGAGGCACAGAGCCTTCGCGGAAACCGTCTATTTTCAAAGTTTTTGCGATTCTTTCCAAAGCAGCTATTTCATGAGTTATAAAATCTTCATAAGGAAGAACTCCAGTGATTTCAATTTGGGAATTTTCTAAATCTTTTTTTGTATATTGTGCTGACATATATTTATTAGGTTAAAGGTTACAGGTTATAGTTTTAAAATACATATAATACAAAGCGAGGTTCCGCAGCATAGCGAGGACTGGCGAGCGGAGTATTGATATGTATTAAAAACAATATTAATTTGCTTCTAATTTCGGTGCGTAATCTTTTTCGTATCTTTCTTCGCACTCTTTTATAATCTTTACGGCTTCGTCCGCATCAAAGAAACCAAGGGGCTTACAAGTACCAGGCTTTTTAAGATGTTTGTAGTATTCGAAATAGTGTTCTATTTCTTTTTTCCAGTGTTCACCCAGGTCTTCGACTTTGGTGATGTGTTCAACTCTTTTGTCATCATTTAACACTGTTATGACTTTGTCATCTCTTTCGCCACCATCTTCGAACTTCATAATACCGATAACACGCAGTTCTGCTAAAGATCCTGGTATTAATTCTTCTGTAACATTTGCCACTACTACATCTAGCAAATCACTGTCTTCGTCCCAAGTTCTTGGAATAAGTCCATACGTTATAGGGTAAGCCAATGATGAATATCCTACGCGGTCGAGTTTTAAAATACCGGCTTCGGTAATATATTCGTATTTATTAATAGTATTTGGAGTAATTTCAATAAGTCCATTTACTATTTTTTTGTCCTCATCAGCAAAAGCAGGTAATACATGTTGTAAATTGTACATGTATTTACTTGGTTTTATGTTTATATTAGCCATTATTAGGTTATAGGTATTAGGTTATAGGTTATATAACGATAATATCCATTAATTAATCTTTTAATTCACTGTCTTCCAAATTGTTTTCGGTAACCTCTTTGTCGGCAGGTAATTCTTGTGTTTCATATGCTTCTACTGCATCACTAACTTCTTCAAGAGAATTTAGTTCTTCTGTACTAACATTCGCAATTTCTTGAGCTTCTTCTGAAAATTCTTCAAATGTTTCTTCTAGGATTTCTTCTGGGGATGTGTATTGAGCTTCACTTCCTTTTATGTCGATTTTCCAGCCAGTTAGCTTTGCAGCAAGACGTACATTTTGTCCGCCACGCCCAATAGCTAATGACAATTGATCTTCAGGAACATCTACTTCGGCAGTATGTTCGTTTTCATCAATCAAAATATCAAAGACGCGTGCTGGGGCTAGAGCATTTGCTACAAATACTGCAGGGTCTTCATCCCATGGAATAATGTCTATTTTTTCGCCATGAATTTCACTCATAACAGCAGTAACACGGACACCTTTTTGTCCTACACATGATCCAACCGGATCAATACTTGGGTCATGTGAGACTACAGCAATTTTTGTACGAGCACCGGCTTCGCGAGCAATAGCACGAATTTCCACTGTACCGCTAGCGATTTCAGGGGATTCCATTACAAACAAAGCTTCAATTAGCTTTGGGTGAGTACGCGATACTCGAATAGAAATACCTCTTGGGCCTTGTTCTACCTTGTATAAATAAGCACGGATTCTTTCACCACGACGATAGAATTCGCCTGGGATTTGTTCTTCTGGACTTAGGATAGCAAAAGCTCTACCAATAGAAATAGAAACCATTCCGCGTTCTATCTTGTCTACTGTACCTGTTATAATGTCACCTTCTTTAGCTCCGAATTCTTCTAAAATAACAGCTTGTTCCGCTTCGCGGATTTTTTGCATTATGACTTGTTTTGCGGTTTGGGCAGCAATACGACTAAAATCATCCTGTGGTTCAAGAGCAAAAACGATTTCATCTTCTAGTTTTACACCAGATTTGATCATTTCCGCATCTTGAATAAAGATATGGTGTTCTTCGTTGTAACGCACGCGAGTATCTGACTCATCATAGTCTTCGTGTTCTGTTTCTTGGTTAACTATACGAACCAATGTATCGTCAACTACGATTTTTACTTGGTAAAAATCGAGTTTTCCAGTGTCCACGTCCATATGGGCGCGAACAATTTGGCCTTTTTTACCGTAATCTTTCTTATAAGCGGCAGCAAAAGCTTGCTCAATGGCGTCAATAATCTTATCTCTTGGGATTTTGCGCTCTTCACCCAGGGCTTCAAGAGCCGTTTTCATGGTTTTGAGGTCTAACATATTAATTTGTACTTCAAATATTATCTTGTAATAATGTAATGACTTTACCACAAACATTATTTTATTGCAAAATAATACTGCAAATTGGTATAATAATTGTATATGAAATCTTTTTTCAAGATCTTTAGTTTTGCTATATTTTTATTCTTCGGAATAACCAACATAATGTCCGCGGCAACTGTTGACCTCAAGGGTTACGCATGGGGAGCAGACAATACCCCATTCGGGGGAGTTGGCTGGATTAACTTTAACAATACTTCAACCGGGTCAAATACTGCTGTTAGTAATACTGAATACAAAGTTACTTTTGACCGCACCAGCTGGGAATTAAATGGATATGCTTGGAGCGAAAGATATGGCTATATAAAATTCGGAGGATTCGACGATAGTGAATTTCCAAGTGCTAAGACCGCTTGTCAAACAAATCCTAACAACCAAAGCCAAGATGGACCTTGTAATGTGCATTTAGTTGACGATGGTGGCTATAAACTAGTCGGCTATGCAAGGTTTTGTTTTGTATACCAATCAGGCTGTTCTGGAAATTTAAGACCAGCATCTGAACTGGGCGGATACGATGGCTGGATAGGGTTTAAGGGTAGTAATTTCGGCGTAGCATACAGTACTTCTAACGCTTTTACAGGATTTGCTTGGGGTGGAGGAAACAGGGCGCCAGGTGACAGTAATTATGCTGAAGGTGCCGGCTGGATAAAAATGAACCCGACAGGTGGAGGAGTATCGTGTGCAGTAGCACAAGGAGCTGACTGTATAGATGACAACGACAAGCCAAAAGTTACTATAACTGCTAGCCCAAACCCAGTTTCACATACAGGGGACGTTACATTGTCTTGGACAGTAACCAATAAACCAAATGGCTGTACAGCAACAACATCATCAAGTCCAGCTAATTCTACATGGGATGCTTATACACCAACAGGAACTGACATAGACAGCGGTACTTTGAATGTAGGCGTCATTAGTAGCCCAACGACATTTACTCTGACATGTGAATACAGTGGCAAAAAAGGTACAGGGGATGTATTGGTAAATCTATCAAACTTTACTCCACAAGTTACTCTTAGTGCACCAGCAAATAAAATATACGGTGAAAGCGCTGCGCTAGACTACACCGTAACAAACATACCTTATGGATGTAGCGCAACACTGCTAAACAACGGCAACGTGGTACAAAGCGGCATTAGTGTAACTAGCGATGGTACAAAAGAAGATATATTCGAAGATACTATTACAGTAAACAACCTGACCGCTACAGCTAACTGGGAATTGCGATGTACTGACAGTACTCCACCAACCCCAGTACGAACTGGTAGTGCTACAGCTAAAACTACAGTTACAGTACCAACACCAACAGTTACATTTAGTGTAAAAGACAACAGTACAAACAGCACAAGTATAATTCCTTGTAGTAATACAGGTGTAACTATTACTTATAGTACAAAAAATGTTAAATCCGGAACTTGCCGGGCTATGATAGATGGTAATACTAATAACCCAGACTGGGGTAGTAGTACAACCATAACTGAAAATGATGGACCAACAACACACGACGAAACTACAGGTGCAGTAACTCAAACAGGTAGTATTATATACCAACTGCAATGCCAAAAGCTTGATGGTAGCCTATGGACTGCTGGTAAAGCAATGAGTAGATCATGTGCATCAGGAGCATTGTCTGTAACAGCGGCTAATGCTTGTGTAACACCAGCGGATAATATAGACATACATTATATTGGGTCCAATTTAGTATCAGGATCATGTGAACGTAGCTGGCTAAGTGGTAATAGTGCAAAAATAAACCAAAATAACTTTAACTTGCATTATATTCGTTCAGCAAGTAATCTAACAGTAGGGCAAACATACACATATACTGTTTCTGGATGTCAGGAATCATCAAACCCTAGTGGTACACCGTTGACTCAATCAGTAGACGTGGAAGTACAAAACACATGTAGCACAAACACCACATGTGTCGGAACAAGATGTCCAGGTAAAGGCCCTGTATTTAAAGAGTTCTAAGACAAATCAATGAAAAATAGTCCTGATAATTTTCCTCTTTTTAAAATAGAAGAGGTTCTAGATGCACACATAAAAGAACTTGGTTATAACGAACCAAGCTCTTTGTCTATACCGGCTTATACTCAGCACGGTGACCTAACTACAAATATAGCCTTGCGTGTAGCAAAAATAGCAAAACAAAACCCAACAGAATTAGCTAAAGAAATTAAAACATTTCTAGATGAAAAAATAGGAGACCTAGTAGAAAAAATAGAAGTAGCTGGTCCAGGGCTAATTAATATATTTATTAACGATAACGCTAGAATAAATGTATTAAATAGTATTTTAAATAATAAGGAGATTTTTAAATCAAATAAAGACACTGACACTCATTGGGTAATCGAACACACCAGTCCGAACCCAAACAAAGCTATGCATTTAGGGCATTTGCGTAACAACTTGGTTGGAATGAGTCTGGCGAACTTGATGGAAAATTTTGGCGCTCGGGTGACACGCGATGCGGTGGACAACAACAGGGGAATAGCTATAGCCAAAGCAATGTATGGCTTCCTAGCACTAGAGCGAAAAAATAATGAAACACCTATTGATACAAAATACTGGGTTAAAAATAAAGATGCTTGGCACACCCCCGAAGATAAAAATTTAAGGCCAGATGTATTCGTAACCGCTTGCTACACTGGCGGGGAAGAGTTAAGAAAAAATGACGAGAAAATCGATAAGATAATTCGCCAAATGGTACTAGACTGGGAAAACAAAGATGAAGATACATGGAAATTATGGCAACACATCTTGGACTATTCATACGCTGGTATGGAAATGACCCTGAGTAGATTAGGTAACAAATGGGACAAGGTCTGGCATGAACATGAACATTACCAAAAAGGCAAAGACTATGTAGAGCAAGGTTTAGAAAAAGGTATTTTTAAAAAATTAGAAGATGGAGCAATCCTGACTCAGATAGAAGAGAACTACAACATTCCAGAAACAATACTGTTAAAGAACGATGGAACTGCACTATATATAACCCAAGACATAGCATTAACAGATTTAAAAAAGAAAACCTACAATGCTGACAAATTGATTTGGGTTATAGGACCCGAACAAAGTCTAGCAATGAAGCAACTTTTTGCAGTTTGTGAACAGCTAGGCATAGGCAAATACGATGACTTTATTCATATTCCATATGGATACATGGGACTAAAAGACATTGACGGCAACTTTAAAAAAATGTCATCACGCGCAGGGACTGTACTACTAATAGACGATTTGCTTGATATAGTAAAAGAAAAAGTTTTAGAAGTTACAGGGAATAGGTTACAGGCGACAGATGAACCTGATTTAGCTGAAAAAATAGCGTTAGGTGCAACAAAATTCAGTATCCTAAAATGCGAAAAGAATATGAACATGGCATTCGATATAAATGAATCCATTAGCATATCAGGGGATAGTGGTGTATATGTAATGTATACTTATGCACGTATTCAGTCGATACTCCGCGAAGCAAAAAACCGAGGAATAGAAGTAGTAGCCCAAGCGGGTAATACTGCACACGATGTACTGCGAACTATTAATGCTTACCCAATAACACTGGGTTCAGCAAGAGAACATCTTTCCGTACACGGAATAGCACATTATTTACTGGGGTTAGCATCAGCATTTAACAAATTCTATAACGATGAAAAAATTCTGGACGACAGCCCGAATGTAAGTGAGAAATTAGCAGTACTAGAAGCAACAGCTAAAACTATCAAACACGGACTAAATATTCTAGGCATAGAACCGGTAGAAAAAATGTAATATAAAAACCTCGGATATTCCCGAGGTTTTTATATTTTAAATATTTATTATCTTGTTATATTGAAATACTGACCATAGTCATCATATACTTCTGCTTCCCATGAATCCTGAGCACAGCCATAAGTAAAAGTTTTTTGATTGTCTAACGTATTAATATAAGCCCTTGCTGGATTACCTCCTAATGCATACCAGCGTATTTTTACATTTTTACCATTGAAATTTGCAGGAACATTAGAATTCGTAAAGCTTGTTCCAGATGAAATAGTAAATAGACACACACTACCGGAAGAAATATCTTTACCAATACGAATAGCATTACTAAAAGTGCGACCGGTGCTACAATGTGGACCACTTGTAGGATTAATAGATGGATTAAATTCTGTACAGGTAGCAACGACTTGAGTGTTTGTGTTATTAGTAGAACTTAATGTTCCGGAATAACTTGGACCAATATAACGCGTCATATATGTACCAGCAGGACATCCGCCGCCATCACCAATAGTGTTACCTAAATCAGCAGGGTACAAGTTACAACTGTTACCTAGGCCAATGTTAGTAGTAGGGTCAAAAGAACCAGCTTCACGAAGCTCTAAAGAATAAGTGTTTGGGCTAGAATTTGTAGTAATATCTGAAGAATTAGTTATAGCAAAATTTGAAATATAACGCCCTGCAACAAAAGCTTCTAATGGTTTTGGGGTAGTAGGAGCAGGGTTAACATTATTATTTATAAACTTATCATACTTAAAAGAGCTATTATTTTTGAATTGATCAAACTCATTACCGGTAATAGGGTCAACTCGTACAATAAAGTCTTTACCAGAAACAACACCTGTGGCACCTGTTACTACTAGTCTATCAGGCTTTACACCTTTATCTCCAACACCAGACCCAGCATACGAACCAGCAGTAAGATAAAGCCAGCCCTGAGACGCAATGTTAGAAATGGTAGCACTGGTTCCATCACCAATACCTATTTTTTCATAGGTCATGGAATTAGTATTCTTCGGGCCTGTTTTTAAAACTTCACCGGTATTCGATGCCGGAGCGGTACCAGTAGGCTCGACATAGTCAGCCAATACAGCTGTACCAAAAGTAACCAAAAGTAGTAACACTATAAGAAAAGCTTTATGTTTCATACCTATATTATATCACGTATATAGGATATCCACATAGTGTGTATAGGACTGGTTTGACAGCCTGTCAAATGGTATAATGTAATTAATAAATTTAAAATATACAGAATCATGAAAAACTTATACAAATTCAGGTTTGTAGCAGTATTAATACTGTTCATCCTGAGCACTTTAACAAGTAAACAAGCAACAGCACAAGACTACACCAAAGAATGGCAGAGCTATTCTATGGGTGAGTACATCTTGTCATGTGATGACCAAAACTGGGGTACAACTTTATTCGAAGAGAGAAATGATTTTATTATTATAGGGGCTCAGTCTAATTTATTTTCTGAACCAAACCCTGTGTATAATGAACTCGTATTTTCCAACAAAGAAAAAGGGGACCCAATTGTACTCTGGTCTAAAAAAACCAAGGATTTCATATTGAAATCTAACTGGAACCAAGGACCATTGTTATCTCCAATATTCTACAAAGGTTATGATAGAAATACATTTTTTGTGGTTGAAAGTTACAGTAATGTAATTTACAAAGCAGTTATTGTTGACGACAACATAAACTACACAAAACTTAATTTTTACAAAAATCCCAAAGATATGATGAGGTTAGTTTGTGAAAGTGACAAATACATAATCACTATTACATCTAAATTCATTAAAACTGTGGGAGTAGATGATTGGTACTACTTTGATTCAGCTTATGTGTACGATGCCAAAACGTATCAGCACATTAAGACGATGACACCTTTTGCTGGCTATAGGCATATGTCCATGGGGACTATTGCTTACAAAGATGGTAAATTCTTCCTTGGTGGGCGACATTCACCATCTATGTCTGGAGCTTCATTTATATTTGATGTCGATAATGACACGTCTTATTTATCTGGAGTAGAAGATGGATTTAATAGAATCTATGTTCGGAATATTGATGGGGAAATCTATGCAACAAGCTCAGCCAACAAACTCAAAAAATGGGTTTCTGGCACAACATGGGAAAGTATAGATAGTTTACCTATTATTGGATACGGATTTCCCACCACTGATCAACATGGCAGACATTATTATTGGGTTGATTGGAAAAACCAGAAAGGTCAATACTTTGACGCAGTAAAAGGAGAAATGTTAAATGAATTCTTTACCGTTTATCGTTTAACAGAAGACGGATGGCCCCCATTAAAAGATGAGCATAGTATCCAATACTATCAAAAGTTTGGTTACACATGGTCACCTAAAAGGATCGTCGGTATTGGTACTGACACATTTGCATTCGGTGACAACATGATATGCAAAATTGCTGATAGAAATGTTGGTATTAATGATGTGTCATTAGCAAAACTGCTTGTTTACCCAAATCCTGCGACTGGTTTTGTAACCGTTAGTACTCCGGAAGACTTTACTTTTACAGTAATAGACATCACCGGTAAAATAGTACTGACTGGTATTACAAACCAAATCGTAGATGTATCGTTCTTAAACAAAGGGATTTATTTTATACAGCTAGCTGGCTACACGCCAACAAAACTAGTTGTAGAATAAAATTCCTAAACTTATAGACTAGTCCGGACAAATGTCCGGACTTTTTATTTATAAAAATCCCCTGACCAATGAAGTCAGGGGATTTTGTATTTTTATTTTAATAACATCGGTTAAGGTTACGAGGGGTAGCTGATGGTGTAACCATATAACAAGATGCAACCTCGTCAGTTGAAGCACTACTACTGGTAACTATAACTTGCCCTAAATATGTACCCACATTCACATTACGATATGAATAATTATGTGGACAACCTTTGTTCTGAAGCTCATCTTTGGTTAAAACACAGTAGTCATTATTTTTACCAAGGTTCGTTGCATTACTGCCTTCGGCTAAATACAAGTTATACGCTCCAGCTGGAGCACCTTTGGAGCCTGCGACCAGTCTTGGGGCACGAGTATGTGAAGATACTAAGAATGTTCTAGGACTAGAATCAGGGTTCACTTGCATAAATGAATTCTGTGTAGGGTCACCCACAAACAATGCCTTTAAAGATGAGCTGGTTTCAAGTTCGGCATTTATAGTCAGATTACCATTTGATGCTAATGAATCCGTTGCTAATTGACCGCCAACAACTAGTACGTTTTTATCAAATGCTGCATTTTCAACTGGGGCAGTAGATGCATCACGTGTTATACCTAATTTACCAAGTTTTACAAAAGCAAAAAGATTACTATCACCAAGCAAAACAGGGGCTGGTGTATTAGAATTCGGGGGACTACCAGCTGGCTCGACGAAAGCGGCTTTTATATAAGAAAGGGTTCCGGATATAAAAATAGTTAAAACTATTATAAATGAAATAGAGAGAATTTTTTTCATATTATTCAGCTTGGTTATAATTCATAATGTCTAATTGTGTATTTTCAGGAGGCAAACCTATTTGAGCTGTTTCATTTACAACATTTTCAATGTTTTGGATTTTTTCTTCAAGAGTTGGAATTCTTTCAGCTGGCTTAATATTGTCCAAAAATAAATAAGTTACAAGTAATGAAATAAGTACAAAAATAGCAATTATTATAATGATTCTTTTTTTCTTTGTTAGTTTTTTGGAACCACTAACTAAAATAGTATCGTTATTAAATTCCGGCATTTTGTTTACTATAGGTGTATTGTTTTCTGTGTTTTCCATAAATTATTTATTATTATTGACCTGTAGCTCCAGCTCCTGTTCCACCAGATTGTGATGCACAAGTAGTATCTACAACATTATAAACTTCAATTGTTTGACTCTTAGACAATCCATTATTAACTATAGTAGCTCGTAAATCATACAGTTTGGCACTGGTTCCGTTCATACCCACAACAACTTGAGATGTAGTGCCGGATCCAAAGCTAGTCCATTCTGTATCAGAGACTCCTTTTAGTTGCCAATACACTGTACCAGTGCCAGTAGCAGCGTAGTACCGTGTAGCCTTACATGCACCCTGATTATTAATAGTATTAGTTAAACCTAAAGAAATACTTGGATATCCTGATGTAGAACAAGCCCCAATAGACGAAGGTGTTCCTGATACAGGGTTGATTAGTCTACAAGTTCCAGTGCCGTTAGTGTTATAAGTAGCTAAGACTGTTCCTGGTGGACAAGCAGTATTGTTAGAAAAAGTACAATGGTTACCTCGAATCAAATTAGTAGTTGTACCGTTGGGGAAAAAAAGTTTTTCGCCAGTGTTGTTATATGCTGGAACAGAATTAGTACTGTTACTTACGATAACCTGACCTGCGCGAAGGGCTCCGGCGATGATAGAACGACCGCCTACATTTACATTACCAACAAGTGTTGCGTTTTTGCGAACGTTTACTGCATCTGCAGCCAAGTTACCCGTCACATAAAGACTATTAGCACCTGTTAGTGTAGAACTAGCTACTGCAGTACCATCACCAAGACCGAGTGACCCTTCTTTTATTTGTGTTTCACTACCTAAGTTAACCGGAGGATATGACGTAGTGCTAGATGGCAGACTCGTTGGTTCACTAAATGCTGAAGTAATAAATGTAGTACCTAATATCAAACCAAAAAACAAAGCAAACCAAAAATTTTTCTTTGAGACTTTCATACAAATATTATATCACATTAGGTGATAGGTTACATTTGTTATGTTATAATTTACACATATGTACGTATCACCAGAAGCTTTAAAAAAATTTCTACTTGAATCAAATCTTGTTACACCCGGCGATATAGAAAAAGCCGAGAAACAATCTGAAAAAACAGGGGATACTCTGGGAAAAGTTCTAGTTTCGCAAGGTAAAATAAAAGAAGATGAACTCCAAAAATCAGTTGGTTACGTACTGGGTATACCTTTTCTTTCACTTGAAAATGTCGATATCGACATCGAAGTCTTGTCTCTTATTCCAGAGCCAATCGTCCGAACACACAACATTGTGGCTTATAAAAAGCAAGACAAAGGACTAGAAGTCGCGATGCTTGATGTGGACGACCTAGTGGTGCTGGACTCTATAAAGAAAAAACTAGGTGTCAAACTATTGCCAAGACTAACCGACAGTGCTTCTATCACACACGCACTGACTTTATATAAAAAAACACTACATGATGAATTCCAAGACATAATCGACAAAGAATCCGGCAATGTAAAATCTTTAAAAGTCTCCAAAGATGGTGAAATTGTTGAAAACGAAAAGGATTTAAAGGAATTAGCCGAGGACCTACCAATAGTAAAAATCGTGGATTCGCTAGTATCCCACGCTATACTCCAAGGATCCAGTGATATCCATATGGAACCCCACGAGGATGCATTCTACGTACGGTACCGTATCGATGGACTCTTGCGTGATGCCATGGTTCTTCCGAAGAAAACCGCCAATGGTATAGTTGCTCGTATCAAAGTCTTGTCTAACCTTAAACTTGATGAAAAAAGACTGCCACAAGACGGGCGGTTCAAAATAGAACAAGACGGAATGAAAGTATCATTTCGTGTATCAACCTTGCCTGTGTACTATGGAGAAAAAGTCGTTATTCGTATTCTGAAAGAAAATTCCAAAGGATTTACTCTCGAAGGGCTTGGTTTCCATGGAAATTCACTGGAAAGAGCTCACAATGCTCTAAAGCAACACATCGGAATGATCATAGCAGCCGGACCAACAGGATCCGGTAAATCAACCACACTATATACAATGCTCGACATGGTAAATACTCCGGAAGTAAATATTTCGACAGTTGAAGACCCGGTAGAATACCAAATGCCTCGCATAAACCAAACTCAAGTAAGATCAGAAATTGGGCTGACTTTTGCTAACGGACTAAGAACTCTTCTTCGTCAAGACCCGGACATTGTTATGGTAGGGGAAATTCGTGATGGAGAAACAGCCGGTATCGCCGTGAATGCTGCATTGACTGGACACCTTGTACTATCAACTATCCACACCAATAGTGCAGCTGGGGCTATTCCGAGATTCTTAGATATGGGAATACCAGCATTTCTATTAGTTTCAACTTTAAAAATCATCATTGCTCAAAGACTAGTACGAAGACTTGGTGGAGAAAAAGAAAAGTACATCATGAATGATGCGGAACTAATGGAACTTTCTAAATTCGTAGACCTCGACAGAATGCTCGGCTTCCTAAAAGCAGAAAACATAATAGGCCCAAATGATACATGGAGAGAAATACCTTTTTATAGGCCACTAAACCCAACAGAATCCGACACTGGATACAAAGGACGTGTTGGACTACATGAAGCTCTGGTAATGTCACCGACAATAAAAGAGCTCATTCTAAAAGGAGCAACAGACGATGAAATAGAGAAGCAAGCTAAGGTTGAAGGTATGATGACTATGCTTGAAGACGGAATATTCTTAGCCGCAAAAGGTGAAACAACAATAGACGAAGTCTTGCGTGTTATTAACGAATAATATGTTATACAAATTCAAAGCAGCTCGCAAAAATGGTGAAAAGTACGACGGACAAATGGAAGCGCCGGATAAACTTACTCTGGCTAGAAGTCTTAGAACACAAGGTGATATTTTGATATCCGTCAAAGAAAAGAAAAAAGATGGTATGAGTTTTTCATTCCTAACACGTATCAAAACAACAGACCTTATTAATATGTGCCGAAACATGGCGGGTCTTATGCAAGCTGGTGTGGCACTGGCTCGTAGTATAGAAATACTAGAAAAACAAAGTACCAACGTAAAAATGAAAGCTATTTTTCATAGTATATTTGAAAACATAAAGGCTGGAGGCAATTTATCTGATGCATTAGCTAAACACCCAAAAGTTTTTGATAATTTATTTATTTCAATGATGCGCGCAGGTGAAGAATCCGGAAACCTGGTAGGAACATTGCGCGAAGTCGAGACACATCTCGAAAGATCTTACAATCTAAAAAGAAAAATAAAAGGTGCTATGACCTACCCAATGGTTATTATTGGTGCTATGGGTATCATTGGGATACTAATGATGAAGTTCGTCGTACCGAACCTTTTAAAAGTATTCGTGGAATTTGATGTAGATATGCCACTACCAACTAAAATAGTTCTTTGGCTAGCTAATACTATCAATGATAATTTCATTGCTCTTGTTGTAGGGATTGTTGTTATAGTTTTTACAATATACAAAGTAACAAAACTTCCTAAAGTTAAACAATTTCTTAGTATTGCTATAGTAAAACTGCCAGCCATTGGCACTATAGCCAAACAAACTCTAACAGCTAGAACGGCGCGTACCCTGGCGTCACTACTAAAATCAGGGGTTAGTGTAACAAGGAGTCTAGAAATTACACGTGACGTTATTGGGAATTTGCAATACAAAGCTGTAATGGAAGAAGCTCTGCGTGATATTCAAAAAGGTAGTCCTCTGTCTAGTGCATTTCAAAACCATTCTAATTTATACCCAATTATGATGGGGGACATGATAGAAGTAGGTGAAGAATCCGGAAAAGTCGGCGATATGCTAATAGATGTAGCAAATTTTTATGAAGACGAAGTTGACCAAAAAACAAAGAACTTGTCCACAATAGTTGAACCAATGCTGATGCTGCTAATCGGGGGAGCTGTGGGATTCTTTGCTGTTGCTATGATGACACCGATGTACAAAATGATGGAAAACGTAAGTTAAACCATGTTTAAAATAAAAAAAATAATTAAAAAAGGTGGGTTTACTCTAATGGAAACGCTAGTAGCAATGGCGATATTCTTAGGTGTATCTGTAGCGCTATATCAAGGTTTCGGAAATACACTAAGACTAATGAATTTAATTAAGCTAAAAGAAATAGCAACAAACTTAGCTAACGAACAATTCGAAATAGCTCGGAATCTACCTTATGCTAGCGTTGGAACCATAAATGGTATTCCGGCTGGGGTTTTTCCTCAAAGCCAAACTATAACACGTGATACTAGGACATTTGATGTAAGCATAACAATACGTAATATCGATGATCCTTTTGATGGAACTCTAGGTGGGTCTCCTAACGACTTGTCTCCAGCAGACATGAAATTAATGGAAATAATCGTTTCATGTAATGCTTGTACTAATTTTGCACCAGTGACACTAACCAGTACTATAGCCCCTAAAAATCTTGAAACAGCTTCTACTAATGGAGCATTAGTAGTAAGAGTATTCGATGGGTCAGGAGTTGCTGTATCAGGAGCTACTGTAAACATTGCAAACTCTAGTCTAAGCCCTGCAATTAATATAACTGATGTAACAGGAGTCGATGGCACACTGACTATAGTCGACGCACCCCCATCAGTTAATGGGTACAGAATAACCGTTAGTAAAAATGGCTATTCTACAGAAAGAACATACCTACCAGGCGAACAAGCTAACCCTAATCCTTTGAAACCAGACCTAACTGTGGTTATTCAACAAATCACACAAGTATCTTTCGCTATCGATAAAGTCAGTACTGTGCCGGTAACCGCGGTTAATTCACAGTGTAGCCCAATTTCTGGATTCGATTTTGATGCGGTAGGTCTTAAATTAATAGGCACAGATCCTGATACAATAAAATATTCGCAGTCGTTCATTACTGATGGGTCAGGGCAGGCACTACTTAGTAACCTTGAATGGGACACTTATAACATACTGGGTACCGACGGGACGTACGACATAATAGGTACAAACCCACTACTATCACTAGGAGTACCGCCAGATACAACTCAAAACATGCAACTAACATTAGCTGCTAAAAATGGTCGCAGGTTAGTGGTAATAGTTCGAGACCAATCAACAGGATTACCTGTAACAGATGCTAGCGTAACTCTTGATTCATCTGGCGGATACAACTCAACAAAAATAACAGACGAAGGGTTCATAACACAAACCGACTGGTCAGGTGGTTCCGGTCAAACAGATATAGGGGATAGCGCTATGTATTTTGATTCTGACGGAAACGTAGACACGGGCAGTAACCCTGGGTTGCTTGAACTAAGTAGTAGTGGTAGTAGTTATATCCAAAATGGTTATTTAACATCATCAACTTTTGACATAGGAGCACCAGGAAATTTTAAACAAATATTATGGGAATCCAGTGTTCAGCCAGTACAAACAGGAGCAGATTCTGTGAAATTCCAAATAGCTACAAATAATGATAATTTAACTTGGGATTTTGTTGGACCAGATGATACGTCTTCGACTTATTTTACAACAGCCGACCAAAACATAGGTGCATCTCATAACGGTAACCAATATTTAAGATATAGAATATTTCTAGAGACTGATGATACTGACTATACGCCATCAGTATCAGACATATCAGTTACTTATACATCATCATGTATACCACCAGGTCAAATTTCATTTGCGGGACTTAGCACAGGGGATTATACTTTAACTGTAACAAAGAGCGGTTATCAAGATATGAGTCGAATCATAAACATTAGTAGTAATTGGCAAAGCGAAGAAGTTACAATCGCACAATAAATACTAGATGAAAAAAAAATCCCAGGGTTTCACTGTAATAGAATTACTAATAAGTCTTTTTGTACTAGGTACAATGATCGTTATTATTAGTTCTTTTGCGAGTAATATTTTTTCTTACAACAAAGGGTTTTCAAATTCACTCAGTATTTCTGATAACTCCAGAACAATTCTAAATCCTATTTCATCCGAAATAAGATCAGCCACAACGTCTAGTACAGGTACTTATCCAATAGAATCAGCAGGGACGACTAGCTTTATATTTTACGCTGATACAAATAGTGATGGCATTCGGGAACGCATAAGATACTTCCTGTCTGGTACAACTCTAAGAAGAGGCACTATCACACCGATAGGCAACCCACTAAGTTATAATACTACGGAGACTTTGACTGATGTAGTTTATAATGTAAGAAACACCGCTGCTAACCCAATTTTTACATACTACGATACTAATTACACGGGATCATCCGCTGCATTGTCGCAACCTGTAGACATATCCACCATTCGTTTAATTAAAATAGAACTATTATTAGATGCGAATACAGAAGTAGCGCCAGATGCAACAGTCATAACGACCCAGATTAGCCTACGGAACCTAAAAGATAATTATTAAAATGCCAAAAACAAAACACACTGGAATAATTCTAATAAATACACTTGTCTTCCTAAGTGTGGCTTTGGCTTTCTTAAGTTTCTTTGTGGCTTGGTCTGGGTCAAGTATCAAATTAGCCAGAAGATCTCTTTACAAGGAACAGGCATTGCAGATAGCTGAAGCCGGCGTCGAATACTACAGATGGCACCTGGCTCATGCACCAAGTGATTTTCAAGATGGTACAGGGCAATCGGGTCCATATATTCATAATTTTTACGACAAAGATGGAAACCAAGTAGGTACATTCAGCCTAACGATTACACCACCGATTACTGGATCGACAATTGTAACAGTAACTTCCGAAGGACGAATTACCGCTTCACCAACAATAAGAAGAACTGTTCAAGTAAGATTAGCTATTCCTTCTTTTGCGCGTTATTCAGTAGTAGCAAACGATGAGATGCGTTTTGGTGAAGGTACCGAAGTATTTGGACCACTACATTCCAATGGTGGTATTCGGTTCGATGGTATCGCTCATAATCTAGTAACCAGTGCAGTATCATCATATAACGACCCTGACCATACAGGTAATAGTGAATTTGGGGTTCATACTCATGTAAATGCACCGCCTTCGTCTGGAGTAAACAGTTCTTTCCGCTCGAGTGAAGCACCACCGACAAGTCCGGTACCTAACCGAACAGATGTATTTATGGCCGGTAGGCAATTCCCAGTACCTCAAGCTGACTTTACAGGTATTACCAGTGATCTTTCCAATATAAAAGCTGACGCACAATCTAATGGTAGATATTTTGCAGCATCTGGACAACTTGGCTACAGAATAGTCTTGCGAACCAATGATACTTTTGACCTATATCGTGTAACTAACCTAACATCAGCATCTAACTCTTGTTCTAGTAATTCTAGTGGATATGATTCTTCTTGGGGGACATGGAGCATCCGGTCAAACAATGGCCAAACTTTTATTGCAAACTATGCAAACCCAGCTAATGGATTAATATTCGTAGAAGACAATGTTTGGGTAGAAGGAACAATAAACACAGCAAGGATAACAATCGCCGCGGGTAGATTCCCGGACAATGCCAGCCAAAGAAAAAACATAACAATAAATAACGACATCAGCTATACAAACTATGACGGACAAGATGTCCTAGCTCTAATTGCACAAGACGACATAAACATAGGCATGGTGAGTGATACAGATTTAAGAATAGATGCAGCACTAATGGCAATCAATGGGCGAGTAGGTAGACATTACTATAGTTCAAGTTGTTCCCCATACCACGAAAGAGATTCCATAACACTGTACGGTATGATAGGTACTAACCAGCGTTATGGTTTTGCTTATACAAACGGAACTGGATATGAAGACAGAACCATTACCTATGACGCTAACTTGCTATATGGACCACCACCATCATTTCCACTAACATCAGATAAATATTCCGTAATATCTTGGGACGAACTTTAAGAAAAAATATGATAGAAAACAAACCACACAAAATAAATAAATTAATTACATTCGTATTCTTAGTAGGATTACTAACAACAATATCTATATATTTGTTTGTGAATCGTAATGTAAACTACTTAAACCAAAACATCACATCCATCCAAGATGCTACACCCGTCCCCGAGGAAAATATATTTGACCTCGTAAACCAAGTAAAGACCGAAACAGGGGAGAGTTTTACCGTCGATGGAGTAAAAGATGGTCAAACAGTAACAGGGATAGTCCCGGTATTCATAATCCCCGAAGACGGAATGCTTGTTAAAAAAATAGACTTTTATGTCGGTAAAACACTGATAGAATCCGACAGTAATGCTCCTTATAACAGCATCTGGGATAGCAGTAAGACCAAAGATGGAGTAAATGTCCTATATATAAAAGTTACAAAACAAGACGGAAAATCCATAGATTTAAGCCCGATAACAGTCACAGTTGATAACCCAGAAAGGGACACAGAAGGTCCCGATAATGGCTCAAATAGGGAAAATCCGGTATTTCTATACTAAAAGCTTGACAAATGATATCAAATTTGCTATACTAGCTTTGTGAGTATAGATACCTAACGGTGTTATTAATACAAACAAATGCCTAACACATGCCCCGCTTTGCGGGGTTTTGTGTTTTAAAGAGCATTTATTTTCTAAAGAAAAATACTTTGTGGTAGAATAGTGTTATGAAAGAAGGCAACAAAATAATCATTGGCAATCTAAAACAGAACCCGAACACTCTAACTGTGGCGCTTAATCTAACAAAAGAATATGTGAATCTTAAAAAATCCTACAAAGATGTGGTTTTTGGTATTGCGCTACCAGCGGTTTTTCTATCTGAAGTAAATAAAAAGTATGGAAAAAGTATTAATGTTTATGCACAAAACATAAGTAGCGAAAACACCGGTGCCTATACTGGGGGATACGGTGCCGAGCAAGTAAATTCCATCGGTATAAAAAATGTAATAATTGGCCATAGCGAAAGAAGGTATCCAGCAAACGGAGGTGGTGAAAACAATACTGACATCCAGAAACAAGTCGCAAATGCACTAACAAAAAAAATGAATGTAGTTTTATGCGTTGGCGAAAGAGAACGGCACGAAGACATGGGGCATTTACGAATAGTAGATGAACAAATAGAAACAGCACTGCTGTATGCAAAGAGACAGGATTTAAAAAATATAACTATAGCTTATGAACCAGTATGGGCTATTGGCAAAAATGCAACACGCAGCGCTAACGAAAATGAAATTTATGAAATGAGTATTGCGATTCGTAAAAAGTTAGTTGAGTTGTTCGGTAAAAATAATGGAATGAGCATACCTATACTATACGGGGGATCGGTAAATTCAAAAAACTGCGAAGAAATAATGGCGGTTCATAATATAAACGGATTCCTGCTAGGACGCGCTAGTTTAGACCCGAAAGAAATAAAAAAAATTATTGAAATAATAAACAAATAAATCATATGTTAAATATAAAAAAAATTGGAAATATAAAAAACAAAACAGTACTACTAAGAGCTGATTTTAATGTCCCGATAGAAAAAGGAATAGTTACTGATACTTTTCGAATAGACAAGACTTTGAAAACTATAGATTACCTTGTCAGTAAAAATGCCAAAATAGTTGTAGTTGCACACATAGGCGAATCAGGAGACGAGTCGCTACTACCTGTGGCAAAATACTTGGCAAAGAAAAAATACAAAGGTTATTTTGAAAACGGGGAAGACTTTGAATGCGTAAAAGACAGTGTGATGGATTTATCCATGGGGGAAGTACTCCTGATAGAGAATTTGCGCAGATGGCCAGGTGAAAAAAAGAATGAATTAAAATTCACCAAATTCCTAGCTGGACTGGCGGACGTGTATGTAAATGATGCGTTTTCTGTGTCACATAGAAAACATGCTTCTATCGTAGGTGTACCAAAATTATTACCAAGCTTTGCCGGAATACAAATGGAAGAAGAAATAAAAATGCTAAGCAAAGCAATGAAACCCAAACATCCATTTTTGTTCATTCTGGGTGGTGCTAAATTCGACACCAAGCTACCATTGTTAAAAAAATACCTAACATCAGCGGATGCAGTATTTGTAGGAGGAGCATTAGCTAATACACTACTAAAAAATAAAGGTTTCGAAATTGGAGTATCACTACATGACGAAACAAAAATACCAAGTGCTGTATTAAAAAATTCAAAGATGTTATTACCAATGGACGTAACAGTGCTGCGTAAAAACAAACTAGTCGAAGTTGCTATTGAAGAAGTAGAAGAAGGCGACAATATAGTAGACACTGGTACCGAAACACTAACCAGAATAAAACCACTGATCGACAAAGCCAAGCTAGTTGTATGGAATGGACCGTTGTCAAAATCAGGACTAAATGATGATGCTGGAACAAAAGAATTATTAAAACTATTAGCAAAGTCCAAAGCTGAAACAATAATAGGCGGAGGTGACACTGCGGAAATAATTCACAGGAGTAAAATGGAAAAAGATTTTACTTTTGTATCGACCGGCGGGGGAGCTACACTGGAATTCCTAGCCACAGGAACACTACCCGGAATAAAAGCTTTGAAATAAATAGCACACCCGAGCCAAAAACTCGGGTGTTGACTTTTGTGTCCAATAAAGGTTAAATAAGGTCAAAATAAATAATCAAAATATTATGAGCAAAAGTGAACAACAAGCAGTAATGCTAAGAACATTGGGTTATGCCAAGGTGCAATACCCTGAACCGGTGAGACTCCAGGTAGAAAAAATGGTGAAAGCTTGGGAAGATTTTTGTAAACAACCAAGAGAACACAAAGAACTTATTAATTTTGGTAAAACTGGAGGTTACGAAAACAAAGACCGTCGAATAGACCCGAGCAATCGTGACCATAAAGAGGATTTTCATATCACCTTAATTTATGAATTCCCAGATGGTTTTAAACCAACAAAAGAAGATCTGGATTTGATATCTACCGGCAAGAAATTACTTAAAATGATGCGTGGTTGTTTGACTGAGATTACATCAATCATATCCGAAGAAACAGGAGTTGATTTTGTAACCTTAGCAACCAAGCATAGTGACTCTTGGGTATTAAGACTACTTCATTACCACCCGGGCAACATGGATTCCATTCCAGCACATGAACATTGTGACAAAGGTGGTAATACTCAGCATCTTTATGATTCTACTCCAGGATTTGAATATTTCTGGGAAGGGAAATGGAGGCCACTGAGATTTAATCATGACGAAATGGTTTTCTTTCTTGGATTACTTGCTCAATATTTTAGCTATAATAATGGCCAGAGCACAAAACATATCCCAGCTGTTAACCACAGAGTTGTTTCAACACCCGAAATAATTGAAAATGGTAGAGTGTCCTTGGTTTTATTTAATGACTATCTTAAAAGTCCGGTTACTTATGACAAAGAAACATGGGGACCAACTCAAAAACTTTTTGCTCCCGGTGAAAACTATGAAATACCTTTTGATGAATTCAAAAAATATTTCAAGAAAAAAACCGAGCAAGATGCTCAGTAAGACAACTTTATAAAAAAGCGGATGATATAAAATCATCCGCTTTTTTTAATTATTTAGTTTTTGGATTATTTCTTCAAAGTCTTTTTTGTCGACATCTTTGCCAGCCCAGCCTTCGAGACCGTCGGATAATTGGCGGGGAATTAAATGAATATGAAAATGAGGAACGTCTTTACCTACAACTGACAGCTGAACATAGTCCGCACCAAGTTTTTCCTTGATTTTTGATACTAACTTTTTAGCTGACAGGAAACAATGCGAGACTAGCTCATCCGGAGTATCCTGGACCCATTCATAATGGTCTTTTGGAATTAACAACATGTGACCCAATGCTACTGGTTTTATATCTAAAAAAGCAATACATTTGTCGTCCTCGTATGTTTTATAAGCCGGAATCTGGCCGTCTATGATTTTGCAAAAAATACAGTTCATATATACATTATAACAAAATATGAAAGACTAGCGTAGCTAAACAATCTTTTTATAAATGTCTGGCCGAGCCTTCTTTTTTGCTGGCGAGGAGACCCGAGGACTTTCTAAAAAGATTAGTTTAGCGAAGCATATGATATAATCCATAAATATGCCAAACGGGAAGTACACACTAAGAAAGAGAGATGGTGAAAGAATCCAAGAACTAGAC
Source organism: uncultured Candidatus Saccharibacteria bacterium (assembly GCA_964474375.1). Taxonomy (GTDB): domain Bacteria; phylum Patescibacteriota; class Minisyncoccia; order Phycocordibacterales; family UBA9973; genus 2-01-FULL-33-17. The sequence goes on along the minus strand of CAYYSG010000001.1, from coordinate 42,218 downwards.
CTTAAATACGGTACTTTGATAGCCGATATTCTAGGATATCGAGGTATTAAAGACATAGAAACAGCTCGTCGGCACCTGTCCGGCACACTAGACGAAGAACATGGTGACCCATTTTTAATAAATGACATGGACAAAGCCATTACTCGTATCAAAGAATCCATAGACAAAGATGAAAAAATAGCAGTTCATGCCGACTACGACTGTGACGGCATTCCTGGGGCAGTGATACTGTCATCATTATTTAACAAAATTGGATTCAAAAACTATATTGTATCCATACCCGACAGAAATGTAGAAGGCTACGGACTAGCCGAAAACCATATAGAAAATTTTAAAAAACAAAATACTTCTTTGGTAATAACTATTGATATGGGAATTACAGCTATTGCGTCAACCCAGCTAGCTAACAGTTATGGAATGGATGTAATAATAACCGACCACCACACAATAGGGGAAAATACGCCAGATGCGTTGGCTATTGTTCACCCTAAAATAGGCGCAGGGCTATACCCGAACAAAGAACTATGTGGCGCAGGTGTAGTGTATACACTAGCTAGAGCATTTGTTACAAAATACGGAAATGAATATGATTTAAATAATAATTTTATAAGAAGCGTTGTCGACATGGCAGCATTTGCAACACTCTCTGACATGGTCGAACTAACTCCGGAAAACAAAGCTTTGGTAAAAGAAGGTATGAATGAAATGCGGAACAGAACCCGCCCTGGACTAATGGCACTAGCCAAAGCGTCCCGCGTATACATGCGAGACCTAACCCAAGACGACATAACTTTTATGTTGGCACCGAAACTAAATGTAGCATCACGCATGGGTAGTCCTTATGATGCATACAAACTACTAATAGAAACTGATCCTGATGTTGCCAAAATTGCATCAGACAAACTAGTAAGCCTGTCAAACGAAAGAAGGAAATTAGTAGCCGCTATGGTTAAAGAAGCGCGTCGCGATATTGCCAAATGGAACAAAGATGAAAAAGACATCATCATAGTAGGCGACCCATCATGGAAAGTAGGGCTGTTGGGACTAGTTGCTTCTAAGATTGTAGAATTCTACGACAAACCAGCATTTGTTTGGGGACGTAGCGAAAAAGAAGACAGTATTTGCTACAAAGGATCATGCCGCGGTAACGGTAAAACCAACATGCATGAACTAATGAGTAATGTTGAGAATGATGTACTATTAGAATTCGGTGGACATTTCGAAGCTGGTGGATTTTCCGTAAACCCGGACAGGATTTACGACATAGAAGATGCTCTGGTAAAAGCCAGCCAAAAACAAAAGGATGAAAACACTGATACTAATTTTGTAATAGAAAAAAACATAGATGCCGTCCTACCGATATCACTACTACATGTGAATTTACATCGAGCACTGACCAAACTAGCGCCTTTTGGACAAGGCTTTGAAGAGCCCATTTTTGCTTTTAAGAATGCAACCATTCTGGACATTCGAAATTTCGGAACAGGTGGAGCCCATATAGAAATAACATTTCGTGACACAGCGGGGGCTTCGGCTAGTACTTATGCATTTTATAAAAGTATCGATGACCTAGGTAGCCCCCAAATAGGGCAGACAGTGCATATCATCGGCACACTGGATTCAAAGCTATGGCAGGGCACCGTGCGAGTACGATTAAAAGACGTTATAACTTTAAAATAAAATGACTCACAATATAGTTATATATACTGACGGTAGTGCACTAGGTAACCCTGGCAAAGCCGGATATGGTTTCCTAGTTTGGGACAAAAAGAAAGACTGGATAGAAGAGCATGGTGAGCACAAAGAACATGCTACAAATAACCAAATGGAATTAATGGCATTCCTGAAATCACTAGACTGGCTAATAAAAAATAGAGAAAAAGAAACAGTCGTAATACACCTGGATTCCGAATATGTAAAAAATGGTATTACCAGCTGGATTAAAAACTGGAAAAAGAATGGCTGGAAAACCGCAGCCAAAAAACCAGTACTGAACAAGGAAATCTGGCAGGAAATAGATATTCTTTATGAAGAAGTATTAAAAAAGCATGAAATAGATTTAAAATACGTACCTGGCCATATGGGTATAGGTGGTAACGAAGCAGTGGATTATATAGCCCGGACCTTAGCTAAAGAAGAATCCATGAATTTGTATTCTGGGGACAGAGCTGGTTTTGAAGAATTACGAGGTTTGAAAATTACATAATGAAAAATACATTCCGAATTATTATAGTCATAATACCTATAATATACGGAATGTATTTTTGTTTTGTAAAAGAAGAAATTGAAATTAATTTTGGTGACGAAGAATTTACAATAATAGGAGTAGTGGATGATTACCCAGAAAAAAGAATTAGTTCAAATAGATACAGAATAAAAATAAAATCCATAAACGAAATAAATGTGAATGATAACAGCAGGTTACTAATAGTAACTGAACCTTATACTGAATACCATTATGGCGATGAGCTAAAAATAACTAGCACAATAGAAAAACCAAAAGACTTTATTACCGACTCAGGTAAAACATTTGATTATGATAATTATTTAAAACTATCTAAAATATATGGCATAGTCCGCGAACCCACAATAGAAGTACTGGGTATAAACCAAGCCAACAAAATAAAAAGTTTTCTTTTTAAAATACGCACTGGTTTTGCAAATAAAATAAATGCGTCACTTAGTTATAATAGCGCTTCGTTAACACGCGGGATATTATTAGGGGAGAAGTCTGACATGACAAATGAATTTAGGCTGAATTTGTCACGATCGAGCACTAGCCATATAATTGCGCTTTCTGGATACAACATGACCATAGTTAGTGAAACTATTATGAAGATACTGTCTTCGTTTAGTATACTGGTTCGTAGTTTGTTTGGGTCGCTTGGTATATTGGCTTTTTTGGTATTAGCTGGCGGAGCCAGTAGCGCAGTCAGAGCCAGCATAATGTCGCTCGTCTTGATTTATGCACGAGCCAGAGGGCTAGAATACAATAACCTGTATGCTTTATTTTTAGCAACCTCCTTGCTGATACTGATTTCACCTTTGTCTTTACGCTATGATGTGGGTTTTCATCTTTCAGTACTGGCAACTTTTGGACTAATAGCATACCAGGGCACAGTCGCTGGATATTTTGTTAAAAAAAGATTTGGCAAATTTTTGTCCGAAACATTGAGTAGCACTATTTCAGCTAGCATTATGACTTTGCCATATATTGCTTATTCTATAGGCATAATTTCGTCACTTGGAATTATAGCTAACATTATAATAGTTCCAATGATACCAGTGTTAATGCTGTTTGGATTTGTGCTAGGTATCACACCTGAATTCCTCAGATTCATTCCGGCTTTTGTTACGGAAAATATTTCAAACCTGATGATATATATAATAAACAAAATAGGCGAGACAACTTGGTCTGCCTACTATGTGGAAAATTTTCCTTTGGTTATTGTACTGACTATTTATGTATTTTTATTTTACAAAGGTTTTAAGCTACTGCAAAAAACTTCGTAGCGGTTAGATAAAGATTCGAAATTTGTATTTTTGATATAGTCTTCAAGATAATTCTTTTTACCACTAGGCTGATAGTCGTAAACATAAGCATGTTCCCACATATCGATAGCATAAACAGGGAACACGTTCATGAGTTGCCCTATATGCTGTTCATCCACCCAAGACAAAGTCAAGTGGTCGAATGTTACATCGTAGGACAACATTGCCCAACCAACGGACCGAGTCAAAGCTATTTCTTTTAATTTTATAAAAAAATCATCTATGCTACCAAAATCACGAATGATGTCTGATTCTAACTTTGAACCATTTGGAATAGTACTAGCCCCACCAACAAGAGACCAAAAATAAAGCTCGTGATTACGCATACCACAGAACTCGAAAGAAAACCGTCGCATGAGTTCGGTGCGAGTATAGGCATCGTCCGCGGGGATTGATTCTAGCTTTTCTTTTATTAGGTTGGCGTGTTTAACATAGCCTTCGTATAGTTTCATATGTTCTTCTATACTTTTTTTGGAAATACCAGTTAGTTCTGGCAAATCATATTGTTTTGCAGTGTATTTTTCTATCATAGGAGTATTATAGCAAAATGTTATAATTTATACATGAAAAGACGGAATATTTACTGGATAATTACAATTTTAGTCTTTTTTATACTTATTTTTCTACTAACTAGGCAAAAACCTGAAGAAAATAGCTTGAGCCTATATATGCTAAACATAGGCCAGGGCGACGCAACACTAATAGAAACCCCCGGCGGCAGGAAAATGCTGATAGATTCAGGCCGCGACAGGAGCGTGCTAAGTGAGCTAGGCAAATATATAAATACCGGTGAGACAATAGACATCATCGAGGTTTCCAACCCAGATTTGGACCATATAGGAGGATTTCCTTTTGTAATGGAAAAATACAAAATAGGGCAAATACTAAGCCCCGGCACCAATCACACCATCAGCGCCTATACTGAAATAGAAAAACTAGCCCAAGAGCAAAAAATCAACATTTATAAGCCTAAAAGCGGGGATGTAGTGGTTCTGGACAAAAATCATGGCGTGACTTATACAGTTCTTTGGCCCGAAGGCAATGTAGCTGACTGGGAAAGGAATTCGGGTTCAATGGTAGGACTGATAGAATACGAAGGCAAAAAGATACTGCTAACAGGTGACGCCCCAAAAGAAGTAGAAGATGAGGTCTTGAAAAAGTATGGCAAATACTTAAACAACATAGACATATTAAAAGTTGGACACCATGGATCCAACACATCGACCGGCGAAAGACTAATCATGCTAACCACGCCCAAATACGCACTGATTTCCGCAGGGGAGAATAACCGCTATGGTCACCCACACATCGAAGTACTAAATGTGCTAAACAAGTACAACATAAAAACCATAACCACGATACAAAACGGCACGATAGAATGTATAATACACAAAGCCAAAGAAACTATTTGTAAATAAATACTTTTAAACAAAAAATGCTTCTCATATGTTTAAAAAATATGTTACAATTTATACATACAGTATGAAGCAAAAAGCTTTTGGATTTATAGCTATTTTTCTGGTTATCTTCCAGCTTTTTTCACCTTTCATAATAAACTTTTCTGACAACAAAATCAGTGTCAGGGCTAATACAGTATCAGCACAAACACCAAAAGTAGAAAAAAGAGAATATGTTGATGCTAAAAATGCAGACGCTTTTCTTATTGTCACAGGTATTACTGATGGAACTAATATAAAAGTTTCAGCTTTTACTGACCCTAACCATAGAATAAATTCTATTGATAAAATTGAATACGAAATAAGAGATGGATTTGTTCCAGGAGATATAGAAACAGGTTGTTCTGCTAGTAATGTAACGCTCGTATCTAACCCTAGTCTTACAAGCCCCGACAAAACATCTATTGCCAGCCTAAATCTAGCGAACACCGAAGCAAGGGGGTATTTAAAACAAGATTTTACATTTTCAATACCTTCTACTTTTTTTAAAAAATGTATTGAGGATAATGGTGGTTTTGATGAGTGGGGGCATTATAAATTTACATATACAACAGAAGACAGGCAAGGAGTAAAGACTATCCGGACAGAAAAGACTTCTGATAAAAATGCGGTTGAAGAATTAGCTGATACAGTTATCGGTACAACTATTTATAAAAACATAAAAGATCATGTTGTTTTTATAAAAGCACAAAAAGGAACTGGTAATAGTTTTGATGTTGAATGGGGCCAATTTAGAGAAAAAGACTATTCTAGTTTTGATGTAACCCAGAATATGGTTGGAACATTAAAAGTAGAAGGTAAGACAAATAAAAACATCCTTCATTTGAGTGCAGACATACCTAAACAAAAAAAGGGGAGTTTTAAAGTAAATTACTTTCAAGATAATAGCGACCGAACTCTGTATACATTGTCTAGATCTGAATTGATACAAACAACAGACCCAGAACCTAAAACAGATGGATCCTACCAGCTATCAACAGAATGGTCTAGCGCAAAAGCTCAAATGGCTTTTGACCCAAATGCAAATTCTGGAACTCAAGTAACATGGACCTTGTTAAACACAAGCACTAAACAAAATATTCAATACAAATTTGCAAATGCAAATTACGTAATGGAAGACTATTCAATTAAAAAACTCGAACCAGCAATGTCGGGTAGTCAGCCTGTTTTAGACATTGATATTGCTATGCTTATAGACAAGCCAGATAGTACAGATTTTATTGCATGGAATGATGTAGATAATAATCGCAAAGCATCTCCTGGAGACATTCCAGGAGGTGACTGGGATAATTTTACAAAAGGCTTTAATAACCCAGAAATAGATACCCGAACAGCAAATGAGGGTGGATATGGATTTTATCTTTTATATTCAACTAGTAACACTGATCCAAAAGTAGGAGGTAATGACGTAAAAGAGATAAACTTAAACCCGTATATATTCGGTGAAAAAGTAGATTCACCTATCATAAGCGATGCAAAAACTGGTATGGTTTTTGGACTAGAACCACTACAAGTTGAAAAAAACAAAACTTATTATTTTAGACTTTTTGCTAACGAACACGACCCTTGGTTTGACGACAATGGATATACTCCTGTTGTTTCGGTATCAATACCAGATCAAATAACACAAACATCCAGAGGTGGGGCAGTCCTTATAAGCTCAGGCAATAGTGCTGGTAGTGGTCCGGCTTGGATGCCTAAATGTGATGCGAAAGACATTGGCACTTGGTTTACTGGATGTCTTGTTGTTGGGTTTTACTATATGGTTTTTGTACCAACAGCATTCTTACTGGGTGTAGCGGGTAGCATCATGGACTTTGTTTTGGCTTATAGTATCCAGCCAGATTCATACAATGCACAGTATATAAAAGACGGCTGGAGATTCATTCGTGATGTATGTAACTTGTTCTTTATATTTATGTTGCTATATTTAGCATTCAAACTAGTTTTAAACATAGGGCAGGGTACTAAGCAACTAATAGTTAACACTCTGATAGTGGCTACGGTTATTAACTTTTCATTCCCGCTAACAACAATAGTTATAGATATATCGAACATTACTGCGCGCCAACTATACTACAACGTGTTTAGTCGTACCGACGGGGCAGATGGTAAAGCTATTAGTCTTTCATCTACTGCCGCCGAAGGTTACGACCCCCAAAAAATCATCTTAGATGGACTTGATGACAACGCTGCTACATTCAAAGTAGACGAAAACAAAGGAACGGTCTTCATGATACTCCTAATGGGTGTGATATTTAACGTCATAGCAATGCTGATATTCCTAAAAATAGCTTTGCAGTTCATATACCGTATTATAGGGCTTATATTTGCAATTATACTTTCACCCTTAGCAGTGTTTTCATTGTCGTTATCATCAGGACAAAGAAGTGGTCTAAAAATGGTTGGTTTTGAAGAATGGATGCAAGGACTATTAAAAGATGCATTCAAGGCTCCAATATTCCTAGTTTTAATGATGATACTAGTACTATTTGTAAAGAACAATCCTTTTAAAGCGGTATTTGGCGACGGAGTTGTGGGTATAGAATGGTGGATGAGTTTGATCATACCTTTTATGCTGATAATTGGATTCTTATATTTAATAAAATCTATGACAGAAGGCCTGACTTCGAGCATTGCTAAACTAGCAGGGGATAAATTAGTAGCAGTAGCGTCTGGCGTAGCTGGATTTGGTGCAGCAATAGCTACAGGTGGCGCAGCCTGGGCTGGTAGAAATGCACTAGGTAAAAGAGCTAGTCGTTATATGCAAAGTACCGCAGGAGAAAAACTAATGACAAAAGCAGCCGAAGGCAACACATGGGCAAGACTAAAAGTAGGAGCACTCGATATGACACGTAAAGGTAGCTTTGATTTACGTCAAAACAAAGCTGCCAGCGCAGTATCAGGATTCACAGGGGTTAATATGCAAGCTGGTACAAACTATATACCTTTCTTTGGTAAACAATTCCAAACAGCTACAACTGCTGGGGGATACATGGCACAGATGCAAAGAAAAACAGAGAGAATTAAAAAGTTTGAAGACTCTCTAGGGTTCGACCAAGAAATGTACAACAAAATGGAAGATGTTAAGAAAAAAACAGAACGTGCAGCAAATAACCAAGAAGACATAGTTAATGACCTAAAAGAACGTGCTGATGAAAAATTCTCTGAAATGCGTTCTTACCAACAAGTAGCCAGAGACCACGCAGCTGAAATATCAACAAAAACAAGAAAAGTCAACGAACAAGAAAATCTTATTAAAGAAAAACAAAAAGAAATAGACGCTGAGACAGATACTGCTAAAAAAGTCTTACTTGAAGGTCAAAAAGCTAAACTGGAAGAAGATAAGAACGCCTTAAAAGAAGAAATAAGGAAACACGAAGACGGCCAAACAGACGCAAACAAAGAAGCCACAAAACTAGGAAACGCAGAAAAAGAAATTAGAAAAGAAATTAAAATAGAGAAAGACAAGCTAAATGCCTTAAAAGGTGATGGCTATACATACGTAGATGAAAAAACAGGTAAAGCTATGCATGTAATCGGAATAAAAGGTGCAGAAGAAGCAATGGAAAAAGTTAAAACTGACAGAGCAGATAGATATAAGCAATTCCAAAGAGAAAAATCTGGTAAAATATTCCAACGTAAAACTGGTCTTGACGTATATAAAGAAAAAATTGGAAAAGACCTAGAAGAAGCAGAGACCGACGAGAAAATGGCAAAAAGGTCTGACATTATGGAAATAATGAATGAAGTTGAAAACAAAGCAAAAACTGACAAAGAATGGGCAGGAGCCGACGAAGACAAAAAGAAAGAGATCATTAAAAAGTATAAAAAAGACACCGAGATTCTCAATAAACATGCTAAAAATAGAATTTACGAGGCAGTCTATAATTCAATCGATATAGATTCCATGGAAGGTGAAGCAAAAGACAAGGCTCTGAAAGATGTAGCCGAAGCAGCTCGTGATATAGAAAACATGACATATCAACTAAAAAGTAGCCCGTCAGGAACAAGAAGCAAATTAGGTGCAGTACTCAATGATTCATTCTTACATACCGACGTAGCAAAAGGATCAGTACTAGGTGCTCCATTCGGCTGGGTAGCAGCACCAACAGCAATAGCTACAGGGCTAGTAAGAATGGCAGAGTATGACAGAAAATTCTATGAAAACTATGGTAGAAGCTGGCAAGACAAAGACACAAAGGTCGACACAACTGACAAATACCAACCACCTAAAGCATAATTTATGGATGAAAATAATAAAATCAACTTAATACCTAATGAATCCCAAGAAGAAGTTTCTCAAATAATGGATAGGCTTAAAAATATTCAGCCGGAATTACGGAACTATGTTCTAGGTCAAAGTTATGCAAATGACTTTCTAAATATGGTTAAAAATTACAGTTTAGCACCTGAATATGTTAGTGAGATAGAATACATAACTACAATGACATTACTGGGTTTCATTAGACCAAGTGAAGTTAAAGATGAAATAACCCAGGCATTGCCAAATGTAAACAGTTCTGTCCGTGGTGGTATACATGACTATATCTTTGCCAATATTCTAACCAAAGAAAGAGTCGCAGTACTAGAGAACAACTGGAAAAACGACGACATGATTGAGAAAGAGCTATCCGACTACATCGAAATGCAAGATGTTCCAAGACCTGAAGGGGTAGCCCCAGCACCAGTTTCAAGAGTAACCAGCGACATTAGACCTAGTGGCATGTTAAGCCATGAAAAAGTAGCAGAGATGAATAGCAATTCCATACCTGCCCTAAAATCAGATTCCTGGGAAGATATACTAAAAAGTAAGAACGAAAACCAAGTACTAGACCGCACCAAAATAGAAACTAGTTTACCCAAAGTAACCACAGGTGACAGGAAAAATGATCTATACCGCGAAATCCCAGAATAATAATATATTCTGGGATTTTCTTATGATATACTTATATTAGTATGCAATTCCAAATGCCAAGATTTTTAGACATAGAAGACAAAGTCATTGGGCCTTTGACTTTTAAGCAATTTATTTATCTAGGTGGGGGAGTTGGCCTGGCTTATGTAACATATACATATCTGGGTTTTACTTTTGGTTTTATACTTATAGCTTTATTTTTATTCTTAGCTATTAGTCTTTCATTCTGGAAGCCGAATTCTCGTCCAGCTATTCTAATGTTCCAAGCATTTTTAACACACTACACAAAAAACCGTATGTATGTCTGGCAAAGACCTGAACACAAAAAAGACATGGATAACAAAGGAATAGCCACAAAAAAGCCTGTCCTAACTACACCGAAAAACCTAGACCGTGGTAAGATAGAAGCATTGGCATGGAGTCTAGACGTAATGGACCGAGACCAATCTAGCGGTCAATCAGTAAAATAATATGTCAATCAAAGCACCAAGCAGTCAGTCATTTGTACCGATAAAACACATCCGTGACGGGGTGGTGGAACTTAATGATGGTGGACTAAGAGCTGTACTACTGTGTACCGCTATTAACTTTACTTTGCGCTCACAAGACGAACAAAAGTCTATAATATTACAATTCCAATCACTATTAAATTCGCTCGATTTTGATACTCAAATAGTCGTCCAGTCCAGAAAATTCGATATTAGACCATACCTACTAACACTAGAAGAAAGACTCGACAAAATAGACGAGCCTTTGCTCAAATTCCAAACCAGAGAATATATCGAATTTATTCGTGAACTAACTAGCAGGGTAAACATAATGTCAAAACATTTTTATATAGTTGTACCATATAGTCAGTCATTAATACGTACTGGGGGATTTTTCTCAAAATTTTTTGGGTCTGTTGGGGGCTTAAAAAAAATAGAATCCGAAGAAGAAGTAGACTGGAATGAAAAAAGAAACCAGCTAGAACAAAGACTAGGTATCGTAATGCAAACTCTGGGCCGCTGTGGAGTACGGTCAGTACCCTTAAACACCGAAGGCTTGATCGAGCTTTATTACAAAACATTTAACCCAGGGGACAGTGCTGGTCATATCCCTAAGCAAAGTAACCAATAATATGTCTATATTTTCAAAAATATTTGGTGGCGGAAACAAAAAAGAATCATCTAGTGTTCTTGGTTCTTTGTCTGTTAGACCAGAAGAAATCTTTAGTTCAGCTCAGCTCGAACTACAAGACATTATAGCCCCATCAGCACTGCAGATAATGCCTACTGCTCTTAATCTAGGGGACATGATAGTACGTTCATTCTATATTGTAGGATATCCTAGTATACTAACTGACAACTGGCTAACACCTATAATAAACTTGGACAGGGTTTTCGATATTTCCATAAACATAACCCCAGTAGATACTGGTAAAATAATGTCCCAATTCCAGAAAAAGGTAGCTGAAGTCCAAAGTCAAATATCCGAAAGAGAGAGCAAGGGTATGGTTCGTGACCCAATGTTAGAATCAGCATATAGAGATTTAGAGCAACTGCGCGATTCTTTGCAGCAAGCACAAGAAAAAATGTTCGAAGTAGGACTATATATCAACATATATGCCGAAAATGAATCCGATCTATTCAAGGCCGAGAACGAAATAAAAGGTCAGCTGGATTCACAAATGATATTCATCAAACCAGCGACTTTTCAGCAAGACACGGCATTCCTGTCCAGCATCCCGATGGCAAAAGACAATTTGCGTGTAATGCAAAAAATGAACACAGAACCATTGTCCAGTACTTTTCCTTTTGTTTCGTTTGACCTAACAGGCAACAAAGGAATTTTATATGGAATCAATCAGCATAATAATTCACTTATTATTTTTGACCGATTTTCATTGGAAAACTATAACTCTGTAACATTTGCAAAATCAGGTTCTGGTAAATCTTTCGCAACCAAACTAGAAATTCTGCGTTCACTCATGTTCGATACTGATGTTATAGTTATCGACCCGGAAAAAGAATACGAATACCTGTCCGACGCAGTAGGGGGGCGATATTTTAATGTATCACTATCATCTGACCACCATATAAATCCTTTTGATTTACCGATCCCAAGTAAAGACGAAACAAATGCAGACGTACTCCGCCAAAATACAATCAATCTAGTGGGGCTATTTCGCGTAATGCTGGGTGGGCTAACTCCCGAAGAAGACGCTATTATCGACCGTGCAATCACCGAGACTTATGCCCTAAAGGACATTACCGTTGATTCAGACTTTAGTACTATTGAACCACCACTATTGTCCGACTTTGCAGTTGTGTTAGCTGGTATGGACGGAACTTCTTCAGTACTTACAAAGCTAGAAAAGTTCACAACCGGCTCATGGTCAGGATTCTTAAACAAACCAAGTAACGTCGACATAAACCGGAAGTTCGTTGTGTTTTCAATACGTGATATGGAAGATGAATTAAAACCTGTAGCAATGTATATAATTACTCATTTCATATGGAATGAAATCCGTAAGAATCTAAAAAAGAGACTAATGGTAGTGGATGAAGCTTGGTGGATGATGAAAAACGAAGACACAGCTAGTTTCCTATACAGTATTGCAAAACGTGGACGTAAATATTACCTTGGATTAGCTACAATTACACAAGACGTGGAGGACTTCCTAAAATCACCATATGGTAGACCTATTTTAACTAACTCTTCAATGCAACTGCTTCTAAAACAGTCCCCAACGACTATTGATGTCCTAAAAGATGCATTTAATCTAACCGATGCGGAAAAATACACACTACTAGAAGCCAACGTAGGGGAAGGGATATTTTTCGCAGGACTAAAACACGTAGCCATCAAAATAGTTTCGTCTTATACAGAGGAACAAATAATCACATCTGACCCAGCTCAAGTTCTGGCTATTCAAGCTGAAAAAAATAAAGCACAGCAAAACTAGTATGCTATAATATGTATATGAAAAAATACCTGTTAGGTATAGCATTATTTATATTTATTATAACTGGCAGTGCTCTGGCGCAGGGTACTTTTGAATCTGAACCTAATATATCCATCAGTATTAATCCAGTAGATCCAAGAGAAGGCGAGGAGGTAACAGCAACACTAACAAGCTACGAAACAAACTTAGATTTAGCTTATATTAAATGGTCATACGGCAGTGTGACTAAATCTGGCTATGGTGAAAAAGAATTTACAATAGAATCAAGTAATACTCCAGGAGCACAAAATAACATTGATGCTGAAATAACACTAGTTGGTGGGTCTAAGGTTACTAAAAATATAACTTTTTCATCTATGTCTTATGACTTAATCTGGGAAGCAATGAATAGTAAAAGTATTCCTTTTTACATGGGTAAGCGTATACCAATAAGAGAAAATGATTTGCGCGTAGCTGTCCTGAACCCTAGTGGGGGACAAGTTTCATATTCTTGGGCAAGAAATGGCAAATCACTCCAAACGAAATCTAGCAGTGCTAATAATTTTGTTGATTTTAAAAACACAGAAATAGAAAGATCCGAAAACATAACAGTATCTGTAATAAAACCCAATTCTGAAACCAAAACTTCTTCTATTAGTATACCTTTTACTAGAAACAAAATATTATTCTACGAATACAGTCCTTTGGTTGGACTTAATCTAGGGACCACTATAAAAAATGAAGTTGCTGGGTATGACAATACTATTTCAGTTTTTGGTGTTCCTTTGGGTATAAATAAAACACTGAATCCAAATATTGTCTGGAACCTTAGTGGGGAAGATGTAAATAACCAAAAAATTCCAGAACTGATTTCGTTTATTCGGCCCGATGACAGTGGAGTTGTTCGCCTGAATCTAAATTACGATAATCCTCGATCACTATACCAAGAATTCAAATCTGCATTGGAGCTTAATTTTTAACTTATGTTAAAGAAAACACTTTTTATACTGGTTCTGATTTTTGCCACAGGATTTGTTTACCCAACAATAGTAAAATCGGATAACCTACCCAAAGCCACCACAAACACAAACAATGCAAATTTTAAGCCTGGGTCATACAAACTAATAAACGAAATAGGTAATATAAAAGAAGTGCAAGATGTCAGCCCTAATGGCTTCTCTGACTTTGTAAACTTTATAATAAGGCTAGCTATAGCTATGGCAGGTGCTATTACTGTAGTCATGATCATGGTTTATGGAGTGCAGTATATGGGGTCAGATACCGTATGGAAGAAAAGTGATAGTAGAAGTAAAATAACTACAGCAATAGCAGGACTTATACTCATGTTTTGTGCTTATTTGATACTTTATACTATTAATCCTGATTTAGTGAAGATAAGAATAGGAGGAAACAAAATAGAAGAAAATACATGGTCCGAATGGAACCCAGCCAGCCAATACAGACTAGAAAGAGAGGTAACAACGACATTCGCTAGGACTGCTTATTATAACCAAATTAAATCCATTGCTCCATCTTATGGTATACATCACTGCATGTTGCAGGTGGTGGCTCTCCGTGAATCCCGAGGTAACCCTAGCGTAATAGGGCACGATGAAAATGCACCTATTCCTAAAAGCGTACCAGCCAGAAGGCAATTCATTGCATCAGGTAAAACATACAAAGGCGTTACATTTAACCCAAACAATAACCTATTAGGAACTAACTCTAGTTTTTTAAATGATGACCATGGAACGGGCGGTATATTCACCGCCAGTAATCCAAGTCGTGATGATTTAGGACTAGACTGGAGATTTTCTCATGGGGTAGGGATTATGCAATTTACATTTTTTCCAGAAGATGGCAAACCTAGATGCAGACTAACAGCAAAAACAAAAACCACGGTCTGTCCAAAAGATATGTACGATGCAACCAAAGCCATAAAAGCTGGAGCAGAGCTACTGCAATATAATTTTGAAAAATGTAAGGGTGATATAGAAAATACATTTCGAGCATATGGCGGAGGTAGCTGTAAACCAGCTAGTGACTTTGCAAAAACCGAATCAAGAAACCGTAAGAATCTATACGATGCCTGTGTCTTGCAAGACAAATAATTAACACTAATTATTACGACATCTCTATGTTATAATAATTTTATGCACAAAGGCAGACTAATACGAATAATTTTAGTTATTCTAATAATAGGAATGGCTGGTTTTATGGTTATTCGTAATAACTCACTAAAAAAACAACTAGACAGTGGCCAAATAACTGAAATAACAGCTAAAGATTTTTTACCTTTTGGTAATAATGATGGCAGTACTATTGGTGACATTATAAGAGACATACTGCCTGGTGGAGGTGATGAGGGGGATAGTGCAGTAAATACAACTGGATACCCAGAACTCATTGCTGAAAACGTAGCTGGTTCTATTATAGTAAGAAGAGACGACGAAATAGCCGGCGAAACTGGCGTCGACGCAAAAGGTAATAAAATATATGACCAAATAGATGCTATTAGATATGTATCCCGAGAAAATGGTTATATTTATGACTATATTCCTAAATACAGTAATAGTTATTTAATATCCGACACGGCATTGCCTAGGGTTTTGTTTGCTGACTTTTCACCAGATGGAAATAGGGTTTTGTTTAGATATTTAGATGCCGATATGATAACAGAAAAATCAGTCTTAGGAACACTAGGGAGGGATTCTGTAAAAATATTGCCGGACAACATAATCTCTTTTGACTTTGCTAAAGACGGAGAATTTATATACATTAGCAAAAACCAAAATGGCTCTAGTATATTTATGGAAAAATCAGCTAAAGATGAGCTGGTTTATTCTTCACCTATTAGTGAATGGCACGTTAAATTTATAAACAAAGAAAAACTACTGTTAACAACAAAAGCTACAGAATTAGCACCTGGGTTTGCCTATACCCTGGATCTAAAAAATAAAAAACTAACTAAAATCTGGGGGAATTTAAATGGCCTAACCACAAAAGTCTCACCTGATGGAAACTATATCCTGCGGGCAGTGACCGAGCAATCTGGTCCGGTTATGTCTACATATAATTTAAAAGATGGCACAATGCGCCAGTTAGGCAAAATGGGTCTAGTTGAAAAATGTTCATGGAGTTCTGATGAAACTATTTTTACTTGTGCAGTGCCAAAGTCTTTCGACAATGTGTTGTATCCTGATGCATGGTACAGCGGGGAAATAGAAACAAATGACGGAATCGTTCGTTATACCACTATGAATTTAAATGCTCGCGAAATGTCCCAAATATCATCTGATGCCCAAAATCCTATTGATGTATGGAAAACATCTATAAATAATTCCGGTAATTTGATTAGCTTTATAAATAAAAAAAATATGAGCTTGTGGTCTTATGAAGAATAAAGTATTTATTTTTATTTTATTTTGGGGATTTATTCTAAGCAGTGCAGCCGTAGCTCAAACTCCTGTACTAACTAATAGCTATGTTGATACTAGTACAACTCTCAAAGCCACCACAAACACAAATAATGTAAATTTTAAACCTGATTCATACAAACTAATAAACAAAATAGGCAATATAGATAAGATTTGTGATACGGGTAAACCAGAATACAACGCTGATGGTAGTATCCGTGGCTGTAGAGAACTAACAGACAAAGAAAAAGAAGAAGGTGAGACAGGCGGCTTCTCTGACTTTGTAAACTTTATAATAAGGCTAGCTATAGCTATGGCAGGTGCTATTACTGTAGTCATGATCATGGTTTATGGAGTGCAGTATATGGGGTCAGATACCGTATGGAAGAAAAGTGATAGTAGAAGTAAAATAACTACAGCAATAGCAGGACTTATACTCATGTTTTGTGCTTATTTGATACTTTATACTATTAATCCTGATTTAGTGAAGATAAGAATAGGGGGGAATTTAATAAATACCAGAACCTGGCCAGTTGTTAGTTTTACATATGGTGAAGATGGAAATATCATAAAAGACTTTAATTACGACAAAGCCACAAGCGTAAAGGATACCTGCCAAGGAGAACCTAATGAAAAAGTTACAGGGGACTGTAGCGACTTAACAATATCTGGATGGGAAACAAAAAATGGCAAATACGCTTCGAAAGAACTAGCTGAAAGACTGGCTGCTTTTAAAAAACTACTAGACCAAAATTCTAAAATAAAAGGAAACTATAGAATAACCGAGGCAATGCCTCAAAGCGTAAAACACAAAAACTCATGCCACAAAACTGGAAGATGTGTTGACTTTGCTTTTACTGATAGTAACTTGTATAACGATATCGATGTCCTGACTTATATAGACCAATCAGCGAATAAATCTAAACTGTGTACTGTCTTTGAAGGACAAACAGGTGATGCAATGGTCAAAAAAGCAAAAGACCTAGGACTAGGCGCCGGAACATACAGCTGGGTTACCGGTAGACATTTTTCCATATATGGATGGACAGGGTGCGCTAAAAAGTAAAACCGCTATTATATAGCGGTTTTGTCTTCTGTGTAAGTTATAACAATTCTTCTGTTTTTACCTTCTCCTGTCGAGTCAGTTAAAATATTTTTATCTTTCTCAAGAAATGTATGAATGATTCTGCGCTCGTACCCATTCATTGGATCAAGCTCGATACTAGATTTGAAGAATTTAGCACGTTCAGCCATCATATGAGCTTTGGTTTTTATATCTTCAATATGCTTTTTTTGAAAATCGTTAACGTCGAGTGATATAGAAATAGGGGATTCATTTTCCTTTAGTCCAGATTCTAAATATCTATGGAGTAAAGTCGATAGTGCATTTAGGGTTTCTCCGTCTTTACCGATAAGCAGCCGTCCATCTTTTGATTTAACACTAATAGTAGTAAGACCGCTATCCTCATCAAACACTGTTTCGATGCTATCGTAGCTAGCATCTATGGTGTTTAGCAGGTTTTTAACAAATTCTTGTGCTTCAGCATTAGTTTTGACCATATTAAGACTGTAGCATAAGAAAAAGCCTTATTCAAGTTTTTAACTTTTATAAGGCTTATAAATCAAGCTTATTTAACTATTTCTGACTTTATTACAAGATTATCCTTTTTATGAACAGACCTAGCAATAGCTCTTTCTTGTACTATTGTAATCAGGTTGTTTACTATCCAGTACAAACCCACAGCCGCCTGAATTTTGTATGAAATAAACCCAACAATTACAGGAAATACGTATTTCATTTGAGTTTGCATGCTTTTTTGTAAGTCAGCAGAAAATCCTGTTTGTCCAGAATTAGACTTGGCTTGGATTTTCTGAGTAGGGGAAAGATGTGCTTGTACGAGCTGAGTCAAACCAGTAAAGATTGCTATTGGTAAAGACTTAACAGCTAGTAAATCAATAAACCCTAAAAACATTGAGTTTATATAAGCGGGAGCTTCCACAAAAGAATAAAGTGGAGCAACTGAAAAATCCAAACCTCGAGCAAATACATAATATAGTCCAAAGATTATTGGCAACTGCACTATCATAATAAGACATCCAGAAAAAGGATTAACCTTCTTTTCTTTATACAAAGCAAATGTTTCGCGAGCTTCTTCTTCTTTGGAAAGCTTTTTAGCTTTGATTGCATTGATATCGCTTTGTATTCGAGATAATTCAATCTGAGAAACTGTAGCCTTTTTAGAAAGAGGGAAGAGTAATGCTTTGATTAAAATAGTTATTATAACTATAGCAAAACCTAAGTCGCCGAATGTTACGTAAGAGAGAAGCAATACCAATATGTTTAATATTGGTGTATATATAAATGTATTCCACATAGCTTGCATTCTACCAGAGCTAAGGCAAAGGGTCAAAGTGATTCTTTTGCCAAGGGTGACATCTTGAGATTCTTTTTACTGAAAGAAAGAGTGCTTTGAAAAATCCAAACTTCATAAAAGCCTGTTTTGAATATTCTGAACAAGTAGGGTAGAAGACACAAACTGGGGTTTTGGACGGAAAAACTCCAGTATCCCTGGAAAGATACTTTTGATATTGATTTATAAGCCAAATTACGATTTTGGACATAGGATTCTAACTATTTCTGACCTAATTTCGTCAATTTTTAGAGAATTTATGTCATTTTTAACAAAAAATTCATAAAAACCTTTATTTTGTGGGGTTATTTTAGAAATAACCGAAAAAACCCGTCTTTTTGCACGGTTTCTGTCCACAGCGTTTTTATAGACCTTTTTAGGGCAAGTAACTGCATATTTAGAAGTTTTTTCGGGTAAATATGTAACAGAAAAAAGAGTGGAAAACACTCTTTTACCTTGCTTTTTAAGCTTTAAAAGGTCTTCGGCGTTTAGCTTTGACTCTTTTTTAAGCATAATTATTATACTGCAAGCTTAGCACGACCCTTTCGGCGACGAGCTTGGATGATTTTCTGTCCGTTTTTGGAAGCAGTACGCACCAAAAAACCGTGAGTTTTTGCGCGCTTTCTCTTGTTTGGGTTATAAGTGACTGACATACAGGGTGATAATACCAGAAAAGTTATAAAATAGCAACATTCCACAGTTTTAACTAGTTATACACAACTTACCCACAGATAATAAGATTTTTCAATATACTGGTATTCCTTATATTAAGTATAATGGTTCTATGCAAACTGATGTTGACCCAAAGAGTCTCTGGGAAGAGTGCCTAAGTAACCTTGAAAAGATAGTATCAAGACCTAATTTTACAACTTGGTTCAAACAAACTCATATAGTAAAAATTGAAGATGGTGTTGTGTTCATTGGGGTACCAAATGAATTCGCAAAGGATTGGCTTTATAATAAATTTCATAAAGTTATATTAAAGTCATTAGTTGACCAAGCTTCATTTATTAAAAATGTAGAATTTACTGTAGCAAAATACGATGCAGAAGCGCTACCTAGAATAATAAACCCGAAACAGGTTACTAATCCTTCTTTACCTATACAGGACATGTATGTAAACAAAGAGGACGGACTGAATCCTCGTTATACATTCGACAATATGATAGTCGGTTCGTTTAACGAGCTAGCCAACGCTGGAGCACAAGCTGTAGTTCGTAGCCCAGGTATGCTATATAACCCATATTTTATATACGGGAACACGGGTCTTGGTAAAACTCATATGATCGAAGCAGTAGGTAATGCTATTAAAAAACATTTTCCTGAAAAGAAGGTTTTTTACACTAGCGCTGAGAAGTTTGTAATAGAATGCGTCAGTGCTATTCAAAATAAAGCTATGGGTACATTTAAAGACAAATATCGTGTTTATGATGTACTTGTTATGGATGATATCCAAATGATAGGAAAAGGGGAGAAGGTTCAAGATGAGCTTTTTCATCTTTTTAACATGCTATACGAAGCTAATAAACAAATAATATTTTCATCTGATAAGCACCCGAACTATATTCCAGGGTTAGAAGACAGACTACGCTCACGATTTTCCCAAGGAATGATCGTTGATGTTCATGAACCTGATTATGAGTCACGTGTAGCTATAATACGGTCTAATTTGTCTAAGCTAGGAGTAGGTTTGCCTACAGAGAGTGTAGAATACATTGCAGCATCAGTTGAAGGTAATATCCGAGAGATAGAGGGCAACGTAAAAACAATCGCGTTGCAGGCCGATATAAAGAAGAGAAACCTGACCCTGCAAGAAATCAAAGATATCATTAAAAACAGTGTTAAATCCCAAAAACAAATATCTGTTGAAGAAGTTGTTAAAGTAATATCGTCATTTTATCATTTAGACAGTGCTTCTATTTATGAAAAAACTCGTCGTAAAGAAGTAGTGCATGTAAGACAAATCATAATGTATGTCTTGCGTGAGGATTTTAATCTATCTTTTCCTTTGATTGGTCAAAAAATGGGAGGTAAAGATCATACGACAGTTATACACAGTTATGAAAAAATTAAACAAGAATTAGAAACAAACACTGGATTAATGTCTGAAATGGAGAGGATAAGGTCGTTATTCAAATAGGAAAAAATGTGGATAAGTCAATAAATAATACAAATGAAAATTAATATACCCTTACTAACAAGATTGATTGTGTAAAAGAATATTTTTAAAACCTTTATATACATCAATAATAAAGAGTTATCCATAATCCACAGGCTTAATAGAACTAATAAGATTTTAAACATAAATAATATATGGAACTGTGCATAGAGAAAAAATACATAGATGACATCATAAGAGCAATAGGAAGAATTTCTCTAAAAGGAATAATTCATCCAGCTTTAAAGTTATCAAGAATAACTATCAAAGATGGTAGTTTTACAATTAGTACAACTAATTTATCTTTAGCTGTAATTGTTAATTTTCCAATACAAAACAAAGAACAAGGTGAATTTTTTGTAGAAACTCAAACACTAGAGAGAATACTCTCAGGTGTGAGTAATGCAAATGAAGTAAACTTTATTTTTAAAGAAAATTTTGTAGAAATCAAAACAAAAATAGCAAAAGCTAAATTACCATACCAGAATGGTGAAGACATGCCGAGTATACCAACTGTGGCAGGGGAAAACATAACATTGCCAGCAAGTAATTTAAAAAGAGCTTTTCAAATTACAATACCAGGAGCTAGTACTACTGATATCAAGCCAGAATTAGCTTCTCTTTTTATAACTTTTAAAAACAATAGCCTAACTTCTGTTTCAACAGATGCATTTCAACTAATCGAATATAAAGAACAAGTTACAACTACAAAAGAAGTATCTTTTCTACTACCAGCACGTGAAGCATCGGATATTCTAAAAATAATAGAACAAAGTGACGGAGCTCTTATTGGCTCATATAGTGAAACTTTGTTTGAAATAAAAACAAAAACAACAACCATAGTAGCTAAACTAACAATGGGGCTATTTCCAGACTACACCGCTATTATTCCTAAAGAAGAAAAAAGTAAAATATTTTTCCTAAAAGCAGATCTAGACGCTGCACTTAAATTCCTAATGCAACTTCGTAGTGATAATAACCATATTAATTTCAGTGTCCAAAAAGAAAATACTATTTTTTCTGTAAAAACATCTACTGGAGGTGATAGTGAATATATAATAAACTCAAAAATAGAAGGGGATAATTTTTCAGGCATACTACTAGGTAGTCATTTGAAAACGTTGGTTAATTCTATGCCGGGAGACAGTGCAACTATTTCATATTTTGGCGATAACAAGCCTTTTATAGCAAAGAGCGCACAAGGAGACAGTTTTAGGTATTTGATGATGCCTATCTCAATATAGAAGCTTATGGACCATGTTAACAGTTACTTTCTAAATGTAAACAAAAAACTAATTGAGAAAAAATTAGAAAAAGAAGTAATTATTAATGTTGTTAAAAAAATAACTTCTGTAGATCTGTTAGACAAAGATTTTGTTATTAAAAACAATCTAGTTAAACTAAAATTATTTGGCCCCAAAAGACACAAAGTTGTATCTTTCCAAGACCAAATAATTGAAGATTTATCTAAACAAGGAATTACTATTCTTCGAGTGGAATAACAACTTCTTCTTTTTTAATGGTGAACGATATAGTGTCTTCACCTGAATACAGCAGGGTGTCATAAGCCACCGCTCGTATTATATGAGCACCAGAGCGCAATTTTAATGATTCTATGTCTATTTCGTATTCATAAGGCGCATTATATAGAGTTGTAACTTTTCGAGAATCAACATAAATGTCTATATTTTTTAGAGTACTTGATTCAGGTAGGACTGTAATTTTTATTTTATCATTATTTTTAATCTCGGTTCCGTCTATAAAACCATCTATTACGACTGGTATTTTTATTATAGAAGTATGAACATTGTCATAATATGTAGGGATGTTGGACTCATTTACTACTTGGGCTCCATTTCTAGATAGCCAGTTTCTGATACCGTATTCCCAGTTCTTGAATTGGGGATCGTTTTCGGGGTTTTGCGGTGGGTTACCAGTAGGATTATTTTTGTCTACCCAATATAGTATGTTATGCACATTTGTTAACACTTTTTCCACAAGAGCTTCTTTTGGGGTAAAGTCTGTTGCGAGGCCCCCAGAAATACTGTCTACAAAAAAGCTCTCACCACCTTGCCAGTGTCCACGCAGTATAGGCGCACCTCCGAAATCAGGGAAAGGTATAGTCGCAAATGACTCGTCGCCAACTTTTTGCATATATTTAGCCATGACTTTGTTGAACAAAGGACCAGCTAGTTGAGCCCCACCTTTTTTCATAGGAGTGTTGTCATTATTCCCAGCCCAGGCACCAACGGCAAGCTTTGGGGAATATCCGACTATCCAGGCGTCACGGTTAGAGTTAGTGGTACCAGTTTTAACTGCAACACTGTAACCAGGTACATTTAGTGATGAACCACGACCAAAAGTCGGAGCTCTTAGGTCTTCGCTTGATAATATGGATGATATAGCGCTAGCTACATAGTCAGGCAAAATCTGGTCACCCTCGGAATCTTTGAATTCCTCGAGTACCTTTCCAGATTTGTCTTCTACTCGCAATATTCCAGTAGGGTCGTGTTTAATACCGTTTGTTGCAAATACTCCATAAGCTGAGACCATGTCTAGTAATTTAACTTCTCCAGCTCCAAGAACTAAAGATAAACCATAATCTTTGGGGTTAGTCAGAGTCGTTACCCCCATTGAACGAGCAGTAGAAATAGAATCAGTAATACCTGCTAAATAAAGAAGTTTCACTGCAGGTATGTTACGTGATTCAGCAAGAGCATTCTGCAATTTCATTGGACCTTTGAATTTGGCGTCAAAGTTATCTGGTGAATAACATTCCTTGCCTTTACCATCAGGAGTACAGCTAGAATTGAATTCTGTAAACACATCAAATAGAACAGTCTCTGGGCGGAAGTCTTTTTTGAAAGCCGTAGCATAAACAAAAGGTTTGAACGAAGACCCAGGTTGGCGTGATGCTGTGGCTACGTTGAATTGACCATCGATGTCTTTGTCAAAGAAATCACGGGACCCAACCATAGAAATGACTTGTCCGTTATTAGGATCGATAGCAACTAATGCTACGTTGTTACCGTTGTAGTTTTCTTCATTTTTCTTTGCTTCTTTTAGTGCTTCTTCTTCGGCAAAGCTTTGCAAATCAAAGTCGAGTGTTGATATAACACGGAGTCCTTCTTGGTTAACTTTTTCTTCACCATATTTTTTAATTAGATATTCTCTAACCCAGAATACAAAATGAGGAGCTTTGACTGCGCTTTGTGCTTTGGGTACGAAAGAAACTTGTTCGTTAACAGCTGAATTATATTCTTCCTCTGTTATGTACCCCAAGTCTTTCATGCGTTTTAACACATAGTCTGCGCGACCATCGAGTAACTCACGATTTTTCCCATTTGGGTCGTAGTTATAAGGACTTTGGGGGATTGAAGCAAGATAGGATGCTTCGGCTAGTGTTACTTCGCTAGCTTTCTTTTTAAAATAAACTTGAGAAGCTTCTTCTACTCCATAGACGTTACCACTGTATGGCGCTTCGTTAAGATATATTTCCAATATTTCATCTTTGGTTAGTTTTTGTTCAAGTCTAACAGCAATGATTAATTCTTTTATCTTTCGAGAAAAAGTCTTTTCTCTTGTGAGTAATGTATTTTTAACAATTTGTTGAGTCAAAGTAGAACCACCTTGTGTTGGTCCATCTGTTTTGAATATGTTAGACAGTGTTGCACGAACGAGTGATTTGATTCGAAAACCATGGTGTTCATAGAATCGATCATCTTCTATAGCAATAGCTGCATTTCTTACATTTGGGTTTATGTTTTCAAGATCAACAACTGTACGGCGGATAGTGTTATGGTTGTCATAAAGCAAGATTTTGCCAGTACGGTCATATATTTTTGTAGATTGTGAAATGATGCGTTTGTCAAAGTTGGAAATATCAGGTAGTGGTACGGTTGCAATATAGAATAATGCCAAAGCAAAAACCAAAGCCAAAAATCCCAAAAATGCATAAAGAGCATATTTGGCATAAATTTTTACATTCTTTTTTACAGTAGGGCTATTTTTTATGTTCTTTATTTGCACCAGTCTTTTTTTGTAGTTTATTTTTTTACTGATGTCTTTGATTATTTTGCGCATAATGATATTTTAGCACTTTTTATAAATAAAACCCCTAGATTTCGGGTACTAGGGAGTATATATATTAATACGTATAAATAACCAATATATTACAATACAAATTTTAAAAAACCCTTTTTTGTGATATATTCACTATATGAAAGAAGTTATTCTAAATAGAGGTGTTTCTGAGATAATTGACGTTAAATCTCTTGAAAGTAAATTGGATTCCGGGCAAAAATTGAGAATCAAATTAGGCATAGACCCAACTAGTCCGCATATTCATTTAGGCAGAGCAACCGCACTGCGCAAGCTTCGTGATTTTCAAGATGCTGGGCACACAATAGTTTTCATAATTGGGGATTTTACTGGAGTAGTAGGTGATACATCGGACAAAGATGCCGAAAGACCAGTACTAGAGCAATCAAAAGTAGAAGAGAATTTACAAACCTACATCGACCAAGCTTCTAAAATAATAGACATAGATAAATGCGAAATTCACAGAAACAGTGAGTGGCTTTCAAAATTAACATTCGCTGACGTTTCGAGTTTGGCTGATGAGTTTTCGGTGAATGACTTTATTTCAAGAGAGCTTGTTTCTAAAAGGCTTGACGGTGGTAAACGCGTATCACTGCGTGAAGTTTTGTACCCAATAATGCAAGGCTATGACAGTGTGGCAATAAAGTCCGACGTTGAGATTGGTGGTACTGACCAAAAATTCAATATGTTGGCTGGTAGAGTCTTACAGAGAAAATTCGGACTAGTTCCTCAGGATATAATTATGTTGCCATTAATAGAAGGACTCGACGGCAGGAAAATGAGTTCTAGTTGGGGTAACGGGGTTAATTTAACTGATGAGCCTAATGATATGTTCGGCAAGATAATGTCTTTGAAGGACGAATTGATAATAAAATATTTTAATTTGTGTACCAGAATACCAGATGAAGAAATTTCAAAACTAGAAAAAGAAATAAATGACGGAGCTAACCCAAAAGATATAAAAATCAAACTTGCGTTTGCTATAGTAAAAGAATTACATAGCGAAGCATTGGCTGAGCTAGCGGAGAAAAATTGGGAAGAGACTTTTTCCATGGGGGGTATTCCGGAAACTGTGCCTGATACTTTTAGCTATGACCCTACAAAAACAATAGTTGAACTAGCTATAGAGTCCGAGCTAGTTGCTTCAAAAAGCGAATTCGTTAGACTACTAGACTCAGGTGCAATTGTACATATGGAAGACGAACAGAAGATAACAGAAGTTAAAGCCATTGCTACACCAGGGACATACCGCATTGGTAAAAAAAGATTTTTGCGGATAAAACCTAACAATTAATTTAGACATGAGCAGAGAATTTGTTTTTGATATAAAAAATAAAGATGAGATTAAGAGTGTTGTACAAAATTTAGTTTCAGAAATTAATGATTCTGGAACTAGCTCCGCAGTGCTGGTTCTTTTGTCTGGGGAACTGGGTGCTGGCAAAACTACTTTTACTCAGGAGTTTGCAAAATATATTGGAGTTGATTCTGTTATAAAAAGTCCAACATATGTACTAATGAAGTCCTATGGTGTTCAGTCCAGAATATTGCCTGATATAAAAAAAATGCACCACATAGATGCATATAGACTACTAACCGAAGAAGCTGGGCATTTGAAAATTCATGAGCTAATGAGTGAGGATAACTCGATTATATTCATCGAATGGCCAGAACAGATAGGTATAGATAACCAGAATTCATTTGCTACAATTTATTTTACTGTGAATGATGACGAATCGCGCACAATAAAAATAATATATAAATAAAACCGCTAGATAGATAGCGGTTTTATTTATTTTGTTTTAGTACATACTGTCGCGATCGTCTTCTTCGCTTAGAAAATCGTATATTTCTTCTTCATCTTCATGAAGTGGGGGCAATGCTTCTTCTTCGTCTACCAGAGCGTCGTCACTAAATTCGTCTATAATATCGTCTCCAATTACTGATCCAATTAATGCTTCGTCCTCGTTATGTTTAGGGCCGTCTTCTTCTATGTGCATGAACTAAAAAAATTAACTAATATGCTTACGTTTTGTAATTTTACACATCTATAAAACTTTGACAAGGGCTAATTTACAAAATCTGTGAATAACGTAGTTTACTACTACAAGCCAGTGCTCCGGCAATAGCATCGATTTCGTCATCTTGGACTATTTTGGGGTCGATATTTATGATTTTGGGTAACATTCTGGCAATGTCTTCCTTTTTGGCGGAACCTGATCCGGTGATAGAGCTCTTGATTTCAGTTGGAGAGAGTTCCATTATTTCAATTTTTGTTTTACCCAAAGCCGCGAGTATGACGCCACGGGCTTCGGCTACAATGATAGCGGTTTTTTGGTTGATGGTGAAAAATATTTTTTCAACAACAGCGATGTCGGGGTTGTGTTCGGATATTATTCTTAAAACATGTTCATGGATTTGGTTTAGTCTTTGTGCGCCGGGTAAATCTTTGGGTGTTTTGAAGCACTCTGAAAAAATAATTTTTTCTTTTGGTCTTTCTAGATTATTTTTATGTATTATAGCGATGCCGATTCTTTCGATACCGGGGTCAATACCCATGATCGTAATTTTGTTTTTATCCATATGCTAGTAGTTCTCTATATGGTTTATTCCAGCATCGGTTATAGACCGGCCTCGGGGAGTGCGTTCTATGAACCCTAGTGATAGCAAGTATGGCTCGATTACGTCTTCGAGTGTGCCTTCGTCTTCATGAAGAGCCGCGGACATTGTTTGGATACCGGTTGGGCCGCCTTTGAATTTTTCATATAGAGTTTTTAAATAAGCGCGGTCAATATCGTTAAGTCCTGCCGAGTCCACACCAAGTAATGAAAGAGCTTCATGAGCCCCACGAGAGTCCAGGGCAACACCGCGGACCTGCCCATAGTCGCGAACACGTTTCAGAAAATAATTCGCAGTACGGGGTGTTTTACGAGATCTTTTAACTATTTCTTTGATAGCGTCTTCCTCTGCTGGGATGGATAATAAATCTGCAGATCTTTTTAGGATGCTGGCTAGTTCTTGGTCAGTATAATATTCTAGTCTGAATACTCCACCACCGAATCTTGATCGGAGTGGGGATGAAAGTAATCCTATTCTAGTAGTCGCGCCAACTAGCGTAAAAGGTGGCAATTCCAGTTGCACGCTACGAGCTGACGGGCCTTTGCCGATCATGATATCCATAACACCGGATTCCATAGCAGGGTAGAGAACTTCTTCGACTAGTTTGGATAGTCTATGGATTTCGTCTATAAATAGTATGTCGTTTGGGGCTAAGTTGGTCAGGATGCTGGCCAAGTCGCCGATTTTCTCTATTGCAGGGCCAGATGTGACCGTGATATTTCGTCCAGTTTCTTTAGCTATAAGATGAGCCAAGGTAGTTTTGCCTAAACCTGGCGGTCCGTAGAAGAGCATATGTTCGGCAGGTTCCTCGCGCCCTTTTGCGGCTGTTAATAAGATGTGTATATTTTGTTTAATACTTTCTTGTCCAACGTATTCAGCCCACGTCTCAGGACGCAAATGTTGATCGAGGAATTTGGATTCGTTCTTCATATATAAGGGTTTTTGGGTCCGCCGGCTGGCGGATGGCTACCACTTGACAATTCAAGAGCAATTTGCTATAATGTAACTAGATAAATATCAAGTTTGCTTGTGTAATTCACAGTGCTTGATATAATAGGATTATAACACAGCTTCGGCTGGTTTTTATTTTCAGTACAAAGACGGTGGTAATCTATAAGCAATCAGCTCATTTAGCCCGGTGACTCACGCGCAGGACATTCTGGTTTCGACTGGGGTTATCCTACAAGGTTTTACTACTTGCTTGGACTTGTGCCTTGCAAGGATTGTTTATAGATTACTCTTGTCTTTATAACAAAACTCTCTGCTGTATAGCAGAGAGTTTTGTTTTTAGGTATAATATGTGTATGAAGAAAAAAGAGGCGGGGTTTACTCTGGTAGAACTACTAATCGTTGTTTCAATCATAGCTATTTTGACTAGCGTGGTTACTCAGTCCACAACCTCTGCTCGTGCTAAAGCACGTGATGCCAAAGCCAAACGGAGCATGAGTGAATTCGTTACCTTTGCTGCAAGGTATGCTACTGAAAATGGTAGTTCGTATGTTGGACTATGTGCATCAGGTGAAGCTAATACTATAATAGACAATGCTTTTAAATCCGTAGCTATTACTCGAGGGGCATCGGATTGTATCTCGGACTATGACGAATATATAGTAGCAGTACCTATGATATATAAATCAGGGTATTTATTCTGTACTGACCATACAGGCGGTAAATATGAAATCGAAAGTTCACTGCCTGTATCGTTTACTGACGGTTCAGTATCATGTAATAACCAATAAATAAAAAATCCCGCACATAGCGGGATTTTTTATTATTCCGTAAGAGAGACTACACTACGGACTTCTTCCAGGGTTGTTACTTTGTTTATAACTTTGACTATGCCGTCTTCTTTCATGTCTAGTATGCCTTGCTTGTCGGCAACCATTTTTATTTCGTGTTCAGATGGATTGTTTGGAATGATAGCCTGGATAGAATCATCGTTATAAATTGCTTCAAATATTCCAAACCGTCCTTTGTATCCAGTAAAGTTACATGCCTCGCATCCCACAGCTTCAGCTAGGTCGTATGAGTCTTGTATTTTTACATTATATAGTTCGATGTTTTTACCATTTTTGTGTGCCATTTCTAGTACATGGTTTATTTCCTTTATTTCGTATTCATTTGCTGGGCGGGATTTCGCACATTTGGTGCAGACCTTACGAACAAGACGTTGCGCAATGGACAGTGACAATGCTGATACAAGAATCTTTGGGTTTACACCTAGGTCAATGAATCGGGGTATAACACCAGCAGCATTGTTAGTGTGTAATGTTGAAAACACAATGTGTCCTGTTAGTGCGGCTTCTATCGCGATTTCGGCTGTTTCGTGGTCGCGGATTTCACCGACCATGATTACTTCGGGGTCTTGGCGAAGAGCACTGCGTAGTCCGTTGGCGAAAGTATAACCAGCTTCAGTGTCGGCTTGGGTTTGGGTTATGCCAGGCAAATGATATTCGATAGGGTCTTCGATTGTGATGATTTTTACTTCTTTGGAATAGATGCGTTGCAGGAATGAATACAGTGATGTAGTTTTACCGGAACCAGTCGGACCAGTTAGCAGTATCATACCGTTAGGTTTACGAATTTCCGCATCGATTAGTTTGAACAAATTGTCCGGTATACCTAATTCTTCCATACCTACACGGATGGATTTTGGGTTAAGTAAACGCATTACAATGGATTCGCCATAAGCTCCGGGGATTAGTGACACACGAACTGAAATTTCCTCGCCAGCTATAAAAATACTGAACCTACCATCTTGGGCGATAGAGCTGTTGGTTATTTTTACTCCAGAAATAAGTTTAATACGGGATGATATGAGGCGGAAGAATTTGATAGGTAGTACGACTACTTCTTGCAAGACTCCATCTAGACGGTAACGTACAGACACAGTGTCTTCGCTAGGTTCAATGTGTATGTCCGACGCGTCTAGCTTCATTGCACCAGCCAGGGTGGTTTGTAGTACATGTGAAGTAAAATGAATACTGTCTTTGCCGGCTTCGTTGATACGGGATTCTACGTCTTTGATGGTTTTTATGGATTCACCTAGTTCAACTATAACGTCACCGGATATTTCGATACTACCGGTTTCGCTGACTTCGGCACTGGATAGTTCCAAATATCTTTCCCAAACACGTTCCAGTGATGCGCGTGATGCAATATGCAGGACCGGTTCCATGCCTTTTCTTTTGATACTGTCGAGTATGACGGATACTTCGCCGCGTGATGGTGCATGGGCTGCAATTAGTAATTTCTTGCCGACCATTTTAAAAGGAGCAACTTCGGCATTACGAGCTTCGGCTTCGCTAACGAAACGTAGTGCTTCGTTGTCGACTGACATTGTAGCTAAATTAATATAAGGTATATGGTATTTTTCTTCAGAAAGAAGTTGCATTAACGCTTCTTCTTCGCGACGACGAAAATCTTCTATAGTTTTGTTTTGTTCGTCTTTATCTTGCTGGACTGACATAAGAATATTGTACCGCAAATGGTCCAAAAGGGCTATATTTTTAGAGCTAAAAGGCTATAAATAGGGTGGTTGATATGGCTTGACTTTTAACCCAAAAGGTGATATAATATACACAAATAAGTACATTAAGAAAAATGAAAAAATATATCTACAGGTTGTTGGCACTGGTAGTGCTGATCCTGAACATGAATGAAATCAAGGCTGATAATCCACGAATTACCAAATTCGTATACAAGCCTAGCGGAAACGCTATGACAAAAAGAGAATTTGTTGACTTCGTGGTTCATAACCAAAGAGACAATATGACCGTTATGACTGACAGGTCGTACTACAGAAATTTTCTTTACGAAGAAATCGGAGGAAGACTTGGAATTACTGTCGACGATGCCAAATTTGAAGAACTTTTTTTAAGTGGCAGAGTCACTCTTGAAACCAGAACCAATGTGGTTGGTTTTAAAAACACCGGCTGGGTGCCATCTTTAGGTTACGCAGTAAAGCTAGACAAAGAAATGATACCAGGAGCAGTCTTGTATTATTGCCTAGATGGGGAACCATTGGTAAAGGCTAATTGCGGAAACGTAATTATTAAGAATAATAAAATTATTCCAAAACCCGAACCCGTTGTTACTAAAGGTAAAATGTTATTTTTACCTTGTTACAACAAAATGATCGAAATGGCGCCAGATGGTAGATATTCTAAAGATTCCAACTTCTATTTATTAGATGACGGATCATGGGAGTATTTTACTGGAGTTCGTTCGATGTACGGCCGAGAATTTAAAAAGCTCGATTGTACTCCGAAAGTTGAAACAAAAACAGTCTATCAAACCCAAGTGGTTGAAAAAGTTGTTTACGTTCAGCCAGAACCGGTTACAACATACCAACAGATGCCCCAAATGGCACCAATGGGTAGAGTCTATAATTCGCCCGGGTGGTGGGAAACCCCGCCTATGCCGAATTACAATGTAAGACAAAGGACTGTGTTCTTTAGTTTAGCTCTAAATTTGATTCCAAATTATCAATGGCAAAGAATGCCTCAAATGTATGGGAACAGTCCCGTATATTATGGCCAACCATTTGATGGTGGTAATCCTGTTTATTCGGTAGGTCAACCATTTGGCGGAGGCAACCAGTATACTTATGGTTCACCATTTGATGCAGGCTCCGGCAATCAAGGCACCCAGCAATGGGGAGGAAGTCCTTTTGGTGGCGGTGGAACTATCCCCGGAATCTTCCAGAGAGTTCCTTAAGATCTTTCGTTTTTCTATTTTAAAAATTGTCCCGGCATATGTCGGGACTTTTTTATTGCCAGAAACAGTATTTTGTTGTCTAATCTTGACATACTGCTATATAAAATGATATAATCCCGTTATGAAAAATAGTATAAAACTAATAGCTTTTTCATTTATCGCTTTTGCTATATTTGGAATTGCTTCCAGCGTAAACGCTGCTTTTAATACGAACGTTGCCGGTCAGGACTGTAATCCCGCAGTTGGTATTGCTCAGTCTGGGCAAGGGCTTCAACCTGGTTGTGCTGCATATAGTTCACAGGGCTATGCATCAACTCCAGGGCAGTCATTCGACGTAAGACTTTATTACCGTAACACTGGTACAACTGATGCTACTGGTGTAACTTTGGGTATGACAGCTAGTTCTAGTACTGGTAACTTTAGTGCATTCTTAAACTCATCCGCTGGTGGTGTGTCTGGCAATGCTAACCTAACTATGCCAAGTAACACTTATTTGGAATTCAACGGTGCCAAAGTCTATCAACGCCAAGGTAGTGGTGATCCAAACTCTGTTGGCTCTGTTATAAAACAAGTCACAACACTCCAAGAATTAGCTAGCTTTTCTATACCTACTGTTCCAGCTTATAACAAATGTCCACAAACTAATTCATTTTGTTACCAAGGTATATTTGTAGCTACATTTACTGTGCGTCAAGATGCTCCGCAGCAAACACACGCTTGTTCTGACGGGCGTGATAATGACGGTGACGGCATGGTAGACATGTCTGACCCAGGCTGTAGTAATCCTCAAGACAATGATGAATACAACTATGTACAACCTGTTTGTAACAATCCAGCAGCTACTAACTACGGTCAACCAGGAATTTGTACTTTTTACAATCCGCCAGTTCAGCAATGTTATGTTTCTATCAATGCATCACCAAACTATATAAATTCTGGTAGTCCAACTACTCTTTCTTGGACATCGAATAATTGTAATAGTGTAACTATATATCCGAATATCGGATCAGTTACTCCTAATTCTGCTGGTTCTCGAATAGACTACCCAGCAAATAGTACAAACTATACAATTACGGGTTACGGTACTAACACTGCTACTGGCAATACTATCGTAACTGTTGGTCAAGTAGCAAAGCCTGTTTGTTCAGACAATATTGATAACGACGGCGACGGCAAGGTAGACTCAGCTGACCCAGGCTGTTACGACGGTAACATCTACAATAGTTCTAAAATGAGTGAATACAATGTGGATGCTCCGGTAAACCAAGCTCCAAATGCTGCAACTATTGCAGCTACTGGTATTACTTCATCATCTTGTAATCTAAACGGAATAATCCGTATCAATGGTGCTGCTAGTACAAATGCGTATTTTAAATACGGAACTTCTGCTAGTAATTTAGCTTATACTACAATGCAAAAAACAGTAGGAACCAATACTGGTAACTACCAATTTGCTGATTCTATTAGTTCACTTGCGCCAAGTACGACTTATTATTATCGAACTGTAGTGTCTAACTCATTCGGTACTAAAGAAGGTGAATTAAGACAATGTACAACACGTAGTAACAACGTAGTCGTAACTACTCGTACTACTCAGCCAACAGTAGTTCGTCCTGTAACAACTGAACGTATAGTAGCGAATTCTGCGCCGTCATTACTTTTCCTAAGAATCGATGACCGCCGTGAAGACCTAACATGTTCTGATGTAGTGGATTATCAAGTTGTATATAAAAATGTATCAAACGTAGTTTTGCAAAATGCAGTGCTGGAAGTCCAACTGCCAGCTGGAGTGAATTATGTAAAATCAAGTGCTGGTGGTACATATAGTGAAATGACAAAAACAGTTACATTTGCTATTGGTACTGTAGTTCCAAACCAAGAAGATGCAAAATTCATCCAAGCCGATGTTGACTGTGCACAAGTTGATTCGAACATGCTTGTAGCTAACGCTAGTATGGTTTATACAAACCCGTCAACTACAGCTCAAGAAGAAGCCGTAGCCTACGACCTAGATAGATTCCTAGGTGGTGCAGATACTGCTAACAATAGAACATCGCTAACTGGTGCTGCTATTTTCGGAACAAGCTTCCTACCTAATTCACTGCTAGGATGGCTAGTAATGATACTAGTAATACTAGGACTGGCTTATTTGGTAAAATTGTTCCTAGTGCCTGTAAAGAAAAACCAAAATAGAGACGATTTGTTCCATAACTAATCACATTTTTACAAAAGCCCCCATAGGGGGCTTTTGTAATGTGGATAAAGTACTTTTTAAATAAAAATATTATTGGTATTATTATCTCCAGTATGTCGATACTAAGTAAACACATAAAAAGATTTTTAGTTAAATTTATTTTATGTTTTACGTCCCCCATTTTTATGGGGGATTTTTTATTATTTAATAATTAAAAAAATGATTAATAATTATATAGCAACAAAAGATATTAAACTTTTTAATGAAGTTGTTCAAAAATTAAGAGAATTTTTTCTCAGTAAAGGTTTTATAGAAGTTCACACACAAGACCGCCTTTCTATTCTAGCAGCGTGTGAAGATCCGGAAACTGTAGCAACTTATAATTATAATGGTGAAATATGGCCATTACCACAAACAGGCCAAATGTGGCTCGAATATGAACTATTAACAAAGCCAGAATTACCTGGTGTTTTTTGTGTCTCAACTAGCTATCGCCAAGAACCACGTCCTGTACCTGGAAGACATAATGTAATCTTCCCCATGTTCGAGTTTGAGTCACATGGAACGATTGATGATTTAAGAAAATTAGAAATAGAATTACTAGATTATATGGGTTTCGGAAATGAGTTCAAACATGATACATATAAGAACTTCTCAGATCATTACGGAGTAGAAGAGCTTGATCATGAGCACGAATCAAAAATGTGTGAAGAATTTACCAAATGTACATTTGTGGAGTATTTTCCAGAATCAACCAGTCCGTTTTGGAATATGAAGAGAAAAAATACAGATAATGCAAATAAAATAGATGTAATAATGTATGGAATGGAAACGATTGGTAGCGCCGAAAGAGAAACAGATGTCGAGATAATGAAACAAAGATTCGAGACTATTTCCAATGGGGGCTATGCTCAAAAGCTACATGATCTTTTTGGTAAAGAACGGGTCCAAAATGAGCTAAATGAATTTTTAAAATTTGATTTCTTTCCAAGATTTGGTGGTGGAATAGGTATGACACGTATAATGAATGCCTATAAATCAAAATAACTAATCACATTTTTACAAAAGCCCCCATAGGGGGCTTTTGTGTTAGAATGGCTTTATATGCAGAAGCGAATCGTACTACTGGACACACACGCTATAATCCACCGGGCATACCATGCATTACCGGATTTTCGTAGTTCAGACGGAACTCCTACTGGGGCGCTATATGGGTTGTGTAATATGGTGGCCAGTATTATTCGCGAATTAAAACCCGACTATATATTTGCTTGTTACGATTTGCCCGGTAAGACTTTTCGGCACGAGGCCTACGAGGAATACAAAGGTACTCGTAAAAAAGGCGACGATGATTTGATAACCCAACTGATATCATCGCGCGGTGTTATAGAATCTCTCTCTATTCCGATATATGATGCGCCAGGGTTCGAAGCCGATGACGTAATAGGAACAATCGCAAAAAAGTTTGGTGGTAAAAAAACTTATGACATCATAATTGCGTCAGGGGACATGGATACTTTGCAATTAATCGAGGATGACCATATTAGGGTTTTTACTCTGAAAAAAGGCATTACCGATACTGTTCTTCTAAATGAAGATGCAGTTGTTGAAAGGTTTGGCTTCGAACCAGTTTACATCCAGGACTACAAAGCTCTTCGCGGTGACCCATCGGACAATATAATCGGTGTTCCAGGTATAGGTGAAAAAACCGCAACTATTCTAATACAAAAATTTAAAACAATTGAAAATTTGTATAAAGTTTTACATAAAAATCAGGACGAAGTTAAAAAAGCTGGTGTAACTGACCGCATAATAAACCTGCTAAAAGACAACGAAGACAATGCAATATTTTCCAAAATGCTGGCATCTATTCGTAATGATGCCCCAGTTGATGTAGTTATTCCGGACAAGACTTGGCAGGAATCTTTCAGTAAAGACACGGCTGAGAAGTGTTTTAAAAAATATGAATTCCGCACAATGATGAACCGGTTCGATCCGAACTATGTAAAAATGGAAGTAACTAAATCTAAATCAACCAAAACCAAAGACACAAAAAATTCAAAAGACAAAAAAGAAGCAGAACCTAAAACAATAGGACTTTTTGTGGGTGATATAGATGCACAAAAATTAGAAGAAGCTCGAATAATGCTATGGCTACTGAATTCGGAACATACTAACGCAAGCGTTGAAACTATAATGATCGAATCCGGCGGTGAGAATTTTGACGATGCTCATAAGCTGCTAACCGAAAGAATCAAAAAAGAACCCAAATTACTATGGCTGTATGAAAACGTAGAAAAGCCATTAATCCCGCTACTAAACGCCATGTCCAAGCGCGGTATGCGAATGGATAGGAAGTATCTGGAAGATTTTTCAGAAAGAATAAAAATAAAATTAACTGATCTTGAAAAGGAAATATTAGAAATCGCCGGTGTTGAATTTAATTTGAATTCACCGAAACAACTATCTCAGGTTTTGTTTGAAAATTTGGAACTACCAACCAAAGGTTTGAAAAAAAGAAAAGACGGACTATATTCAACCGATGTTGATACTTTGAATAAATTCAAAGACATTCATCCTATTGTTAACAAAATGCTCGAATATCGTGAAGCTGAAAAATTACGCAGCACATACATTGATGCGTGGCTGATGCTGCTGGACGAGAATGACGAACTCCATCCGACATTTATTTCATCAGGTGCAGTAACTGGTAGATTTGCCTCAACGAACCCTAGTGTGCAAAATATCCCAATCAAAGGCGAAACTGGCAGGGAATTGCGTAAAGCTTTTGTGGCTAGACCGGGGTTCACACTGGCGGCTTTTGATTATTCACAAATTGAACTAAGAGTAGTGGCGCTACTGGCTCAGGATCCAGTACTGCTCGAAGTATTCAACAAAGGTCAGGATATTCATAGTGAAGTCGCGTCACGGATATACAACGTAAAGCCAAACGAAGTCAGCAAAGACATGCGTCGTCATGCCAAGGTTATAAACTTTGGTATTTTGTACGGAATGGGGGCTACTGCTTTGGGCAAGGAAATGGGGATATCGCGTAATGAAGCCAAAGAAGTTATTGATACATATTTTACGCGTTTCCCTAAAGTCGCGCAGTATTTAGAAAATGTATTAGTCTTTGCTAGGAAAAATGGCTACACCGAAACATTGTTCGGACGCCGTAGGTATGTGCAGGGTATCAAGTCTAATATTCCGTTCCTGCGGGCTATGGCTGAGAGAATGGCAGGTAATGCACCAATACAGGGCACTGCTACGGCTGACCTGATACGGATAGCCATGAAGAATATTTGGGATATGATAAACAAAGAAAAAATGGAAGACTTTTTATTCCCAATACTACAAATCCACGATGAACTCGTGTTTGAAATTCGGGATGATATGGTGGACAGTGCTTCATCTAAAATCCGCACCATAATGGAGCAGGATATTGACCCAAAATTCCTGGACGGTAAGCTACCAGTGCCAATATTGACCGATATGCATACTGGAAAAAACTGGGGCGAAATGGTATAATAGTGTTATTAGTGTGTAGTTAATACACAGGATATCTTTATATTATGTCTACACCAATCGAAGAAACAAATGTATATAGACCCAGCGGGGACATTCAGGTAATACTTTCCAAGTCTTACTCTTTGTTTTTCTTTGCTTTTATTATTGGGCTAGTTTTGGACTTGGTAATCAAAGTCAGAATTGGTGTATCTGAACTATATCCAGTAGGTTTGTTCATGATATTCATAGCTAGTTTGTGGATACATTGGGCGCAAAGTGTAAACAAAAAGCCTGTACTTAAACAAGATGGCACTAGGGATTTTACAGTAGGACCTTATAAATATTCACGCCATCCTACTTATTTCGGAATTTTTATACTTATGGTTGGTGCAGGGCTTGTAACTGATTCGGCGTCTATTCTGATAACATCTATTACAGCTTTTGTTCTATCTGTTTTTACTTTTATGGAAAAAGAAGAACGTCGTCATGTAAAAAAATATGGTCAAATATACCTAGACTATATGAAAAAAGTAAGACGCGTCATATAACATGCTGTACTTGGTAGTAGGTAAGGATTACAATATGGTCAAAAAAGAGACTAGTTCCATAGTGTCTCTTTTTTCTAAAAAGGAAAAACCGAGTATTGAATACCACACCGCCGAAACAATAACTGCGAAGGATTTAACTTATAGGGCCGAAGGTAGCTCACTTTTTGGCGGTACTACTGTGTATGTTATCGAGTCATTGGTTAACCAATATCGTGATGAAGTTTTGCCAGTTTTATCCAAACTAGCCCAATCACAAAATGTGTTTATATTTTGCGAGGATGATGTAAACAGGGAAACCGAAAAAGAATTTGAATCAAACAAAGGAACCGTAACTGTATTAAAGGCAGACCCTAAAGAAAAATCAAATCCTTTTCTTATTACGGATGCTCTTCTTAAGAAAGACAAGAAAAATGTTTGGGTCTTGTACCGCAAGGAAATAGATGCCGGGGAAAGCGCCGAAGCCTTGCTAGGGCGATTCATTTGGGCTATCAAGACATTGGTACTGGTAGTAAAATACCCGAAAGAGTCAGCTGGGAGTCTCGGAATTGCGCCTTTTGTATATAGCAAAACAAAGTCTGTCAGTAATAACTGGAAGCCGGGCGAGCCAGAAAAATTTTATTCCGATATGCTCTTTGGAATCAAGCCAGGGGACGAAATGGAATACCATTTAGAAAAATTAATATTGAATATGTAAAAATAAAAGGCCGAACATTATTCGGCCTTTTGAATAAGTTTATATACTCAAAGAATTAAATTCAAAGAGAATTTAGGTAGGATGTTACTGTTTCCGTTTATCAGAGTACTGGTGCGGTAGCCTAGTCCAACAGTAAAAGAAGACAGGCTTTTTTTACTAGGGTAAATTTTAGTTTGGATTCCGGTACCAATTCCGGCTTGGGTATAAATACCCATGTCTAAAAATTTTTTAATTTTATGATTAGCCTCGGCATAATACCAGTACCAGGATTCGCTGGTTTCGTAGTATCCGGTAAAATTGTATTTAGTAAAAGATATTCGTGTGTATAGTGAATACACGGGAATCTTTTCTATAAATTCGTAGCCGTAGCCAGCGCCGAGTGTCAGGAACTTATTCATAAAACATGGCCCTAAGACTAGTTCTTGGATTTTGATATTGGTATTGTCTTCGTAATATCCGAAACCCCAAATTCCAAAATTCTTGTAAATCTTTTTTTCGGCTTGGGCAAAAACAAAGATTTCGTTTACAGCAGAACCGTTCTGGTTGACCCGGATTTCGGAAGACTTTTTGTTTTGGGAAAATAAGGTATTAATAAATACCATAGCCAGGAATGTATATAATATTTTCATAAGAGTAAGATTTTTATATAGTATAGCATAACAAAACCCCTTATATATAAGGGGTTTTGTGTTAGTTACCTTTGTAGAATTTGCGCACCAGCATAATAGTGGTTAGCGATACCAGTAACCCTAATGCCATAAATGGAATAGTTACTATGTCGTACAGGTATATGTAGAATGCTTTACAACTAGCGGCTGCATCACAAGTAACGGAATTCTCTTTGCCGAAGTAGTATACCCAGTTGTGTACCAATGAGAAGAACATTGCAAACCCGGTCATCCATGACAAATAGTGCCAAGGACTTTCTTTTTTACTTTTGGCTACAAAAGCAATCAGGATTTGTGGGAATATAAATATACGTTGCCACCAGCACAGTTTGCACGGAGTATAGTCTGCGATTTCGGAATAGAACAAACTACCAAACGAAGCTGTTATTAACAGTGTAATGTATAAAGACAGGGCGTTGTTTTTTACATAATTTAGCCAAGCATTCTTTTCGTTATGGAAAAATGCCAAAGCTAGTAGTGTAATGATGGAGATGAATAGTACAGCTAGTATGCCAAGACTATACGTATGGTCAACAATGTATTTTAAAACCATATTATCTACTACTTACTTCTTCTAAATATTCTGTTTTTTGTAGATTTAGTTCCGCTGTTTCTTCTTCGGTTAGGCTGCAGCTGACTTTACTAGCTAGGTCGATAGGAGCGACTTCTGCTGTTAGTCTTTCGCCGTCAGCAAATACCCAAGTAGGGTAGCTTTGGATTTCGGCATCAATACAAACTTGTGTTTGGGGTGAACCAGCGCCACCAGTAGAACATTCTATATAAGGAACCTTTTTAACTGATTTCATAAAAAGAGCTTTTTGGTTAGCACAGTGTGGGCACCATGATGCGCCATAGAACTTGGCTTCTTGGTCACTAAGACATTGAGCTACTTTGTCGAGCGCGGATAGTCTAGTAGGGTTTTGCTTTTTTGCTTCTTCTTTACTACTAGCTACAGCTAAAACGACTATTAATACAATAATAGCTACAACTGTCAATATAAATATTTGTACTTTTTTCATAGGGGTATTATAGCATGAAAAAGAGGAATTTTTCGTTACACGAACAGTATGCCTTTTCGGTGTATTCGGAATCGTTCTTTTTTTATTTGGTCACACATAAATCTGTTTCTTAGGAATCGCGCTGACGGCGCGTGCTCGGCGTCTCCTCATTTATTTAAATTCGGAGCATGCCTACGCTTTCGATATCCTACACGCATCCAAAGCAGTTTGGATGCTCGAGGGGACGCAAGAAAAAAGGCCGCTGTTAAGCGGACTCTTTTTTCTACGCGTCCCCTCGGTAGGAATCGAACCTACGACCATCTCCTTAAAAGGGAGCTGCTCTACCGACTGAGCTACAAGGGGGACATAGCTAAAATAAAAAATTATGTTAGGCTATGTTTATGAAGATACCACGGAATAAGGTAAAAATCAACCCTGTAAGTCTAATCGTCGAGAACGTACGCAGTAGCGAAAACGTCGGTTCTTTCTTTCGGACGGCGGACGCCTTGGGTGTAGAAAAAATATACTTGGTTGGCTATACTCCGAGTCCAATAGACAAATTTGGTCGCCCAGATAGCAAAATAGCAAAAACAGCACTAGGCGCTGAACTTAGTGTGCCTTATGAATCTTGCAAAACAATCGCTCCTTTGATAAAAAAGCTAAAAACTAATGGGGTGTTTGTGGTTGCTTTGGAGCAAGCTAGTAATTCTATAGACTATAGAGATTTAAAAATAGATAAACCAATAGCTCTAATAGTAGGGAATGAAGTTACTGGTGTTAGTAAATCTACTCTTTCTAAATGTGACAAAATAATCGAAATACCAATGCATGGAATAAAGGAATCTTTGAATGTATCTGTTGCCACAGGTATAGCTTTAGCTGGTTTAATAAAATAAAAAACTCTCTTTTGGTTTTTGCACCAAAAGAGAGAGTTATATTAACAAAGTACTTTAAAAAGTACAGCTCGAAATCGTTTTAATTTTGAAAACATTAGCATGGGGTATCGCGCCCCACGCTAATGCCTCCAAACAAAATAAAAAATGAAAAATACTATTTGTTTAAATTGTACTCCTTCTGTATTTTAAAGCAAACTCTATTTGTATAGTTTTTGGTGGGTAGGGCAGTAATGCGAACTACGTCCACCAATAACTTGGCGCTCTATTGTACCAGTGCAGCCTTTTTTGTTACATTTCTCACCGGTTTTTCTATATGCATTGTGTTTGTTTTGGAACTCACCACGTTCGCCGTAAATGTTGCGGTAGTCGCTCATAGAATCCCCACCAAAGTCTATTCCTCTTTTTAATACAGCTAACATAGATTTGTGCATTAGCTTAC